>JANNAQ010000005.1:0-21468 GCA_031384515.1 Bacteroidia bacterium | reverse complement strand
TTGTTTGAATCACGAAGCACTAAAAATCCTGCTTTGATTTATCCCATTAAAGAATGGGAATTAAATCTTGGCGATACATGCGAGTTAGGCTCTCAACTGCGACCTAATATTGTTTGGTTTGGAGAGGCAGTGCCCATGATTGAAGTTGCTGCTGAGCTGGCCTCGTCAGCTGATATCTTTTTAGTAGTTGGAACTTCAATGGTCGTTTATCCGGCAGCAGGTTTGATAGATTTTGTTCCTCAACGTGTAAAGAAATATGTAGTAGATCCTCACAGACCCGACTTACTTCATGTGCCTAACCTGGAATTTATCGCTGAGAATGCGAGTACTGGAATGAAAAAGCTAAAGGCGATTTTGCTTGCATGAAGTAATCAGAAAGACAAGTGTATTTGTCTTGTTTCTTGATACTTAAGTCTTCCGTCTCATTTCAAAGTTCAAAAATCTTATTCATAACCATCCACTTTTCACTAGGCTTAGCATGAGGTAATGCTTGTTGATACTTCCACATTAATTTTTCCCACTCTTGCACTTTCAGATTGACTACATCATTTTTTGATTTTTCCTCGAACGAGAAATCATCTTTGGTTTCCATCATCATAAACAGCCTATTTCCAGTTCGGTAAATATCCATCACTACAATGCCCGCATCCTTAATTGCCTGAATATTTTCCGGCCAACTGTTCTTGTGGTATTCTTCATACTCTGCAATCAGAGCAGGATCATCCTTGAGATCAAGAGCGAGACAATAACGTTTCATGACTATGCAGGTTGAGACTTATATCCGCGCAGACCAAACCAGGCTATCACAAAAAAGCAAAGAAGGGGAACTACATAAGATAGTTGAATATTATATTGATCAGAAATTAGCCCCATCAAAACAGGAAAGAACGCTCCACCGGCCACGGCCATCACCACCAGGGAGGAACCAATCTCTGTGTCTTCTTTAATATCATTAATGGCTAAAGAAAAAATAGTGGGAAACATAATTGATTCAAAGAACGGCACGGCAAACAGAGCCCAGACAGCTAGCTCTGATTTTACAAAGGTGGCTACCGCTAGCAAGCCAATGCAGATAAATGCATAGATGAATAGCAGCCGATGAGCTGCAATAAATCGTGTAAGGTAAGTTCCAGCGAATCGGCCCATCATAAAACCAAACATGGCGATACCTAACCACACTGCAGCATCCTTCTCAGGGGTATTACTCGTGTATTTGGCAAATCGTATAAAAAAGCTAGTCACACATACCTGGGCACCTACATAGAAAAATTGTGCCACTACACCCCATTTTAGCTGACTGTGCTTAAGTGCTTTGAATACACCTGACTTCTGATTTTTTTCGTCAACAGGTACTTCTGGCATAGCCGTAAAGTAAATCAGTGCAGCTACTCCCAATACCACAATTGCAATAATTAAGTAGGGTATCTTTACGGCATCCGCTTCCATCTGCAAATATTGATCAAGTTGTAGTGAGCTCATGGCGGTAAGATCAGCTTCACTATGTTCTATGCCACTCAGTATCATGTGTCCACCGATCAAGGGTGCGATGAAGGCCCCTAACCCGTTGAATGATTGTGCAAAGTTTAGACGTGTCGTAGCAGTTTCTGATTTACCCAGAATTGTGACATAGGGATTTGCTGCTGTTTCAAGAAAGGCGCAACCTGATGCAATAATGAATAAGGCTCCAAGGAAAAAGATATAGATGCGAGTACTAGCTGCTGGTAAAAATAATAATGCGCCAAGTGCATACAATAAAAGACCAATTAGAATACCCTTTTTATATCCATACTTTTTCATAAAAAGGCCGGCAGGTATGGCCATGATTAAATAGCCGATGTATACGGCCGAGTCGATTAACGCAGATTGTAAATCACTCAATTGACAAGCCTTCTTTAAATGAGGTATAAGTATGGGTTCAAGATTGTGGACGAAGGCCCATAAAAAAAAGAGGCTGGTTACTAAAATGAAAGGAATAAGATAGGACTTTGCTGAATTTGATTGACTAAGGTTGGCTTGGGATGGAGTTGACATAATTTATTTATTAACTAATAGCTCGATCTAGATGGGTGTAACCTCCATCCACATGGATCCACTGACCAGTAGTATGACTTGATCGATCAGAGAGAAGGAAGGCAACTGTATTGGCTATTTCCAATGGAGTTGTTAATCGATTCTCCAATGGTATTTTGGAAGTAACAGATTTTAACTTTTCTTCAGGTTTTTCAAAAGAATTAATCCATGAATCATACAATGGCGTGTGGACTTCTGCAGGAATAACCGCGTTAACTCGAATGGAGTAGGGAAGGAGTTCAAGTGCCCACTCTCGAGTCAAGGAAAGTATTGCGCCTTTAGCTGCTACATATCCAGACGTATTTCCTTGACCGGTTACGGATGTCTTAGACCCAATGTTGACAATGCTGCCTTTTTTTAGTTTAAGATATGGAAGTGTATAGTGAGCCATGAAGTAGAAATGGCCAGCATTATTATTCAAAGACTCAATAAATTTTTCAGGAGTTCCTTTTTCAAGACCAATTCCATCATTGTACCCTGCATTATTTACCAAGCCGTTAATTTTATGATACTTGGATGTGATTTCATCCACAGCCTTTTTGCAAGCCATTGAAGAAGTGAGATCGGTTTTGATAAAATGGCCAGTAGAGAAATCTCTAAGGATTTTTTTTGCCGATTCTTCGTCTTTATCAAGAATTATAGGTGTGGCGCCTTCTTCAGAAAGTAATCTAACAATAGCCTCACCAATGCCTTTTGCTCCGCCCGTTACAATGATGACTTTATCTGTGAGGTTTAAATTCATTCCTTATTTCAATAGCTAGTGGCAACCTGTTTCTGTTCGCCTAATCCTTCAATGCCTAACTCAACCACGTCCCCAGATTTTAAATAAATGGGAGGATTGAACCCCAAACCAACACCTGCTGGAGTACCTGTAGATATTACGTCCCCGGGCAGTAACGTCATAAACTGGCTGATGTAACTAACAAGAAATGGAACCTCAAAAATCATGTCATCGGTATTGTTATCCTGCATCATTTTGCCATTTACTTTTAGCCACATATGCAAACTATTGTAATTGGGTAGCTCATCCTTTGTAACAAGGTACGGCCCCATCGGTGCAAATGTGTCGCAGCTTTTTCCCTTGACCCATTGGCCGTTTCTTTCTAATTGAAACTCTCGTTCGCTATAGTCGTTGTGCAAACAGAAACCAGCCACATAATCCATCGAATCTTTCTCATCAACATAAGATGCTTTTTTTCCGATTACTACTGCGAGTTCAACCTCCCAATCTGTTTTTACACTTTTTTTAGGAATAATCAGTTTGTCATGCGGGCCAACCAAAGCAGTGGTTGATTTAAAGAAGATAATTGGTTCAGGAGGTAATGGCATTTTTGATTCCAATGCGTGCTTTGTATAGTTAAGCCCTACACAAATTATTTTGGATGGTCGTTTGAAAGGTGCCCCAAAGCGAATGCCCGCATTTACTTTAGGAAGTTTTGATTGATTTTGCAAAAGCCACTTGTTCAATCTATTGATACCATCAGATGTCAAAAATTGCTCATCAATATCTTCACCAAAAGAAGAAAGGTCAAATAGTTCCTTGTTATAGAATAAGCCTGGTTTCTCTTGGCCAAGTTCTCCGAATCGAAATAGTTTCATGGTGATTGAATTGGTTAATTGTTTAGTTTAATAAATCCTCCATCAATGGGATAATCTGATCCGGTAATAAAAGCAGCTTCATCGGAGCACAAATAAAGCGCTAGATGTGCAATCTCTACAGGTTTTGCCATTCTACCGATCGGCTGGGTTTTAGATAGCTTTTCAAACATCTCTTCTTCTTTGCCTGGATAATTGGCTTTGATAAATCCATCAACGAAAGGAGTATGAACTCGACCGGGAGAAACGCAATTACAGCGTATTCCGTCCTTTATATAATCTTTGGCTACCGACAAAGTCATTGAGGCAACCGCGCCTTTGCTCATTGAATAAGCAAATCGATCTGAAATACCAACTGTTGAGGCCACTGAGGCAATGTTCAAAATAATACCAGATCTCTGTGCTACCATATGTGGAATTGCTGCATACATGGAATTATATATGCCTTTGATATTCACACTATATATTCTATCGAAATCGGATTCACTGGTGGTTCCTAATTTTCCAATATGGGCAATGCCTGCGCTGTTTACCAAAATATCAATCTTGCCAGATTTTCCCTGAATCGAATTCATAACAGCGATGACTTCCTCTTGAGCCGACACGTCTACTGGATAGGACGTTGCTAAACCTCCTTTCATTGTAATTTCGTTTGCAGTTTCAGTTGCTGCTCCTTGATTTTTATCTAGTACATAAACAGATGCACCCTGCTCGGCAAATACTTGTGAAATCGCTTTTCCTATACCACTTCCTCCGCCAGTAATTACAGCTGTTTTATTTTTGAGGCTAAAAATCATCTCTGTTAATTGCTAAGGTCTTCAAGAAATTGTTTGAATTTATCAGTGTTGTAATTTTTACTTCCAACTTCCTTGGTCACAACAACGCCATCTTTGGAAATCACGAAGGTGGTTGGAATTGAGGGTACTTGCAATTGTTCAGGTAAATATCCTGACGGTAAAAACACCGGGAAAGAAAAGGCTTTATTGGAAATGTAGTCAACAACTTTTTGGCTATTACGATCCTCATCGATTGATAGCATCACAAAAGCCACTTTCTCCTTGTCAATTTTTTCATAAAGTTTTTGAATATCAGCCATTTCTGCGCGGCATGGCCCACACCAGGTCGCCCACATGTTTAGAAAGATAACTTTGCCTTGATAGGTTTCAAAATTTACTTTATTACCTGTCAAATCCTTGATGGTAAAATTGTAGTCGAATTTTGCAGGGTTCTTAACCGTCTCTACTGTTGCATCACGAAATCCTGAATGAAGGGCAGCAGATTGTGCATAGAAGCCTGCAACTTCTTTGAAGCCAGTCAGCTGTAGTAGCGAGACAAGCAATATGACCAAGATTATAGGCTTTAAGAAAGAAATTAGTTTCATGTTAGGCTTTTGGTTCAGTTATTGCCAAGGCTTTATCAAATCTCATTATTTCCGTAATTTGGTGCAATTATTTTAAAAATGATAAAGAAGGTATTTTACATTTTCGTGGTATCCAGCCTTTTTACAATAAATGCCTTTTCGCAAAAGGTCAAATACAAAGATCTATTTATTCTTTTGAACGCCAAGCAGTATGATCAGGCTGAGCCGTTCTTAAAAAAGTATCTGCGAGATAACGATGACAATCTCAATGCCTATCTGTTCATGGGAAACATCTACAATGATAAAGCTGCAAAAAAAGACATTCTTCTGCAGACTGAGCTAATGCTCCAAGACATGGACTCGGCCGTATTTTTTTACCGCAAAGCAACTGGTGGGTTAACTGAAAAGGAAGTTAGTAAAAACGAAGAGTACTATGAAGCTTATAGCAGGAGGGATCTTCGAACAGGGAAATTTGAGATTAAATTATCAGATGTAAAGTTTGACATAGAAAAGAAAATTCAGAATTCGAATGACCGAAAAGAGAGAATAAAGACATTGATTTCGCAGTACCGCGGATCCCAAGCGGCCTATGAAAAAGTGCGGAAAGATTTTATAGCAGTTCAAGATAGTTTTCCGGGAATAAAAGAATTCTATCTCAGGTCTAATGCGGGACTAGTTGCAAAACTTAAAAATATTGCTTCAGACTATGATGCTTTTTTGCTTTTATTTAGTGAATACAAGGCGACAAGTAAGCTTCTGGGCAGAACCGGGTATAATCAGGTTTTGGATCAAAGTGATATTCAGGATTTTAAAAAGGATGGCACAACTCTTTCCGACTTTACGAAAGATGATTTAAAGATTTGGGACTACAAACGTTGGGCTTTGTTCAATCTTGACATCATTGAAAAGGAGGTTGCCCCTTTATTGGAAACCTTGATATCTTATGATAACTCGATAAATAAATTGAGAGAAAAGCTTATAAAGGACTCCATTTCGGTAGCAAAAGATGTAACTGAATTGATGGATAAGCTACTCAATAGTAACCTTAAAAAATTTGATGATGATCCATTACCCATGGCTGTGTTTGGACTGAAAATTTCTGAATTAGAGTATAGTTCTACTTTGATTTTAAATAAGACCTTGAAGGATTCGGCCAATGTAAATTTGCTCTTGAGGTGTTTGGAGTTAGAATTTGAAGCTCTTCATAAAATGGATAGCCTTGCTAATAGGCTTACCGAACGCCACATGGAGGCTGATGAGCAGAATTATAAGCATTTTGTCTTGAATGCTTATGGCTCTTTGGCAGTCCTTAAAAGTTATGTAAGAACGACCAGAGAATATGCTATTAGGGAGAAACTGCACAAAGAAAAGGAGTGGGAAGCCACCATTCAAGCCTTGAAGTGGATTGTGGATGGCTCTGATTCCATTCCTCTTTTTTCCGAGGATCTAGCAATTCATCATAAATACAAACCAGTTGTAATTGTAGATGATGATCATACCGCAGGGCTTGTTTTTGCCGATTCTGTTGCAAGCGGATATTTTTATACTATTGTAAGCTCTCATTTACCCGATGTCAAGGTTAGATTTCCTGTTGATAAGAAATCTTTTACAATGAAAAACTTACCCGTTACAAAAGGACTTTCTTCTCATGATGGCAAGGGGCAGGTCTATTTTGTTCTTCTAAGTAGTGAAAGTAAAAGGGACAATAAGTTTCCGGTTACGCTGTCAAAGATTTATAGATCAGATGGCTTAGCCTGGAGTAACAACTATTCATTTGATATGCTTCCGTCAGAGCTATTGTACAAGTCTGATACAGGAGAGCTGCTTATAAAGATTTCAAATCCGGCAGGTGATAGTAACGTGATTGTTATAGATAAAAACGGCAAGGTTCAACCTTGAAGGAGAATAATAATTTACTATTAGTGAAAAAATAGATAGGCTACAAAAATAGCGGCAAGAATTCCAGCTAAGTCTGCAATCAAACCGACCGTAAGTGCATATCTTGTTTTACGGATGCTTACGGATCCAAAATACACAGCCAACATATAAAAAGTTGTCTCCGTACATCCACGAAAAATGCTTCCAAGTCTTCCGGCAAAGGAATCGGGGCCAAAAGTTTTAATAGTTTCTACCATCATACCTTTTGCGGCACCACCACTAAGTGGCTTTAGAAACGCCACTGGAAGAGCAGGAACAAAATCAGTATTCCATCCTAATGATGCCACCGCCCAGCCGATGCCGCCTATAATATAATCTAGCGCACCCGAGGCACGGAAGACTCCTATTGCCACAAGAATAGCGATCAAGTAGGGAATTACTTTAATGGATGTTTCAAAGCCTTCCTTTGCGCCTTCAATAAATGTTTCAAAGAGTGGCAATTTTTTAGTCATCCCCAGCACCAGAAAAGAAACTATTACCGATAGGATGATCAAACTGCTGATCAAACTGGATTGTGATTGCAGGGCGGCTTGGCTAAGAGTAGTGAAGTAATAAACAGAGCCCCCAATGACTGTTCCAAAGATGGCCAGGTAGCCGAGTAAAACTTTGTCGAATAGATTAATCTTCTGATACAATGAAACCGTGATAAGCGCTACCATGGTAGAAATGGAGGTAGCAATTAAGGTTGGGATAAAAATGTCGGTGGGGTTAACAGCACCTAATATGGATCGATCCACAATAATGGCTAGCGGAATCACAGTTAGACCTGAAGTATTCAAACCAAGAAACATGATCTGGGCATTAGAGGCAGTTTCCTTATCCGGATTAAGTTCCTGCATTTCCTTCATAGCCTTCAAACCAAGTGGCGTGGCAGCATTATCCAAGCCAAGGATATTTGCACTGAAATTCATTATGATCGAACCTGTTGCTGGGTGGTTTCGAGGTATCTCAGGAAACAGTCGCGAGAAAAAAGGCCCAACTAACTTAGAAAGGATTGGGACAATACCCCCCTTCTCGCCAATCTTCATGATACCAAGCCATAATGACATTATTCCGGTAAGGTATAGCGAAAGCTCAAAGCCGGTTTTGGCCATGTCAAACGTTGAGGTCAGCATGGCGGGAAAAACATTTACATCCTGAAAGAAAATTAACTTAACAAGGGAAACCGCAAAAGCAATTAGAAAAAAACCTACCCAGATGTAGTTGAGAATCATAGTCGGTATTCGATAATAAGTAAAAGGTAATCAGTGATCGATACCGATTACCAATTACCGATCGCCAATCTAACATTTTTATTTAGTAGTATCCTTAAATGCGTTCAATCGATCAGCCACAACCACCTTGTTGTTTTTCCTGTTTATATCCGCCATTCGCTGACTTGGATCAATTTCAATAGTTAAGATATTACTTGCCTTTCTACTGATCTTCAAGGTGTAATTTGGAAGTACCCATGGCCAGGTTGGTAAATCAACGCGTGGAATGGTTAAATCTTCATCAGGCTTATTGCCCAGCAATTCATTCATGGGTATATAATACAATTCTTTAGTTCCATCGACATAAGTTACCAGAAGGTCAATTGGCATAGGGAACTCTCCAATTCGGTCAATTGTAACAAAGGTTGAATTGTCTTGCTCGGCCAAGGCACTTAAGCCATAGTCAATTCTTTTTGTGGTGTTAATCCAATACCGAAGATACCAATGAAGTTGCAGTCCTGATGTCTTTTCCATAATTCGAATGAAATCATTCGGTTCGGGGTGTTTCATCTTCCACGTATTGTAATATCGTTTCATGCCTTTGTAAAAATTCTCAGTACCGATTAAGTATTTTAATTGATTAAGAAAAACGGTACCCATTGAGTAGGCCCCGGTACTATACGCTCGGTTGCTGGTGTAATGATCAGCATGTTGACTGATGGGCTCCTGAAGTCCACTTGCAACAAGACTAAAATAGCCTGCATAACTTCCTGCATGAGGATTCAGGTCATTGAAAATTGATTCTCCGGCTTCGCTACTTGCAAAATCGGCAAAGCCTTCATCCAACCAGGCGTAAAGAGATTCATTTGAGGCTAGCACCATTTGATACCAGCTGTGCGCTGCCTCGTGTGCCATTGTTCCAGCGACAGCATTAAACCCGCCCTCTCCCATAATGAGTGTACACATCGGGTATTCCATCCCACCATCACCACCTTGTATAATGCTATAGGTATCGAATGGATACTTTCCAAAATTTTCATTCAAATGTTGAAACGTTTTAACAGCCGCATCTTCCATGCGTTTCCAGACATCAGTCGTCTTGTCGTTTTTTTGATAAAAGAAATGAAGCTCAGGTCCATTCGGCACTTGCAGTCTATCATGAGTATAATCGGGATCAGCCGCCCATGCAAAATCAATAACGTCTTTTGCCAAAAAATGCCAGGTGAGTTCACCATCGGGCCTCTTAAAAGTTGCGCCTTCCTTCTGATAGCCATAGCCAATCTTGTCAGGATTCTGAAGCTTACCTGTTCCCCCAATTACGAATGTCGGATCAATTGTAATGTTCACATCAAAATCTCCCCAGGGACTATGAAATTCGCGGGCAACATATTGATAAGCGTGCCATCCCTGAAAATCATACTCAGCAATTTTAGGATACCACTGAGTCATTGAGTAGGCTATACCTTCACGATTGTTTCTACCGGACCTACGTATCTGCACGGGCACCTGAGATTCAAACTTCATTTCAAAAATTGCTTTTGTTTTGGGTAGCATTGGTTTTGCTAAAAAAACTTCCATAACGGTGCCTTCGATATGATAGGAGAGTTCTTTGCCATCCTGTTTTAAACTAAGAATATGTTGATATCCAATTTCATTCTCTTTCAACTTAGAAATCCGATCCATCACTCTTCGATCAGGATCAGGTAGGTTCTGCGAACGCACGTCCATCATGCTACCCGGCTGAAACGCATTGAAATAAAGGTGGTAATAAACTTTTGAAAGAGTATCTGGCGAATTATTATAATAAACCAACTTTTGATCGCCAGTCATTTTATGCGTACTTACATCAAGCCTAACATTCATGGCATATTCAACACGTTGCTGCCAACGGAAGTCTTGTCCGTAAGAAGTCATAATCGAAAAGGAGACGAATAGAGTGAAGATTGCTTTCATGGTTGGAAATGATTATCCCTGAAAAGTATCAAAAGTTGTATCGAAACAAAAGTATTCGATATAATTCAGGGTGGAAATTCAAGAAGGTGAATTGAGAGTGCCTATTTGGAATGCTAAAAGCTGAATCACCTTAAGCCAATATACCGCGTCAAGGTGGCTGATAAAAATCCACTGTTCGTGAGTCCAAGTTCTTCACCAGGCAGCGCTTTTGGAATATTGTATGTATAACTGATCAAAAAATTCCAATTTTTCATCGTTATACTGATAGGGGCAGAGAGTGAATAGTTCATATCCCCAAATACAGTTTTTTCTGTTGTGTAGTAAAGTGGCAAATTATTTCTGATTCGGTATAGTACACCAATCCTTGTAGTTGTATAGGGAATATATTCAGTAATTACTTCTGTGCCGAATAGGACATTAAACGTAGGGAAGAACAATACACGGTCAATTTTGTGCCATTTCCTTTTTTCTAGATTTAAGCCTAAGCCAGGCATAATGCGATGAGCATTCTTTTCACCAAAATAGAAATAGTAGTCAAACCGAAGAACGAGCGGTTTAAAATTGAAAAAATTTGTTAGGCCAATATTGTTCGTGTAAGGAACCACCACGTCTGGACCGGTTTCTGTGTAAATGAAACGATTGTACTCAGCTAATATCGACCATCGCTTAATGGGTGTGATCATATAGCCTGCAGATGCAATTGTAAGGTAATAATCAGGATCATATTCGGTGCTCCAATATCCGGAGACATCAGCATACAAGCCGGACTTATGAAAATAAGAGGCTCCTGCTGCCAAGCCGAACTTGTCAATGCCTATTGTTCTTCCTGTTGAAACAATGTTGCTATTGTAGGCAAGCCGAAATGCCATTTGTGAAGATTCTGTAACTTCTGCCTCGCTTGAAAGCATGCTATCCAGTAAATTGAAAATATAGAGAGAATCTTGAAGGGTAAGCAGCGAATCAACTTCATTGAAAATTTCTGATGCAGACTGTTTAGTTGCCGCCTTTCTATCTGATTCGGTTTGGCTTGGCATAGCCGTATTCTGCTGACTATAGCTATTGCCAAAGCAGGCGGTAAGCACCAAACAGATAACTACTGATTTCAACCGATAAAGGTTTAATTACGCTTTTGTCTTAGCTGTTGGTTTTGATCTCGAAAATTCTCCTTCCGCTGTTGATTAACTCTTCTTTGCTGAAGTTGGTTTAGTACCATTCTGTTAAATTCCTTTTCGGCATTTCTTAAGTTTAACATCTGCTGAGCAGAAATGACGTTTAGCATTCGTCCCGAATAATCCTTTTCAAGATCAAGACCTCGCTGCTTCAAATTAAGTCCAAGGTTTACTAATTCCTGGTCTTTTTTTGGATCCGGATTGTTCGCATCAATTTGCCTGCGTGCTTCCTTAAGTTGCTGCCGAAGTTCAATTTGCTTGCCCGCAAATTCATGATAGACAGGCCAGAATTTCTCCGCCTGCTTCGGTGTTAATCCCATTCTTTCTGAAATCAACGCAATGCGAGCTGCTTCAATTTTTTTGCGAGCGTTAGGATCTGGCGCAATAATTTTCTGTTCATCTTGTGCAAACCCTACTATTGGCAGCAGAAGTACAAACATCAGGTATAACTCTTTTATACGTTTCATAGCATTACAATTGATCGTTTTCAAATTCATCTGATAATTCCAATAGATCTACTTCACTAAAATCCAACTCCATGGTATTCAATTCGTCTGGATTAATCTCTGAGGCATTCACATCTTCTAAAATATCTTCCAGGGCAATCTCGTCTTCATCAAGGTAATCAACAAGATCCTGGCTCTCAATAGAAGCCAGAATTGATTCCGCATCTGCCCCATGTCTATTGTAATAGTTCTGATACACAAAAATGGAAGCCGCTATCAATACTAGTGCAGGCAGCGCATAACGTAAGCTTAAGGTAAAATAAGATGCACGGTCTCGAACTGGATTCTTTTCTGCAATTCTAGATTGAATTACACCAGGCAATTTGTCGAAGTATCCTTCAGGAACCTCAAAAATGGCTTTTTTTGGTATGTCTTCTAGCTTTTTCATTTTTCAATTTGACTCATAAAGTCCTTAAAAGTTTAATCAACTGTCAAATAATTTTCAATTTTCTTTACGGCATGGTGGTAACTGGCTTTCAGGGCACCCACACTCGTATTGGTGATTTGCGCAATGTCTTCGTATGGAAGATCATCATAGTACTTCATGTTAAAAACAAGGCGCTGCTTGTCAGGCAATGTTAGTAATGCTTTTTGTAGTTTTTTCTGAATATCATCTCCAGACAGATATGGCGCGGAATCAATCTTGGCACTTAGTTCTTTGCCTACATCTTCTAGCGGCAAAAAAAATCTTCTTTTCTTTTTGTTTAAGAATGTCAGGCACTCATTGGTTGCTATCCTGTAAATCCAAGTATAAAGTTGTGAGTCTTCACGAAAATTATCAATCGCTTTATGGATCTTGATGAATACTTCTTGTGTAAGATCATCTGCATCATCATGGTCAATTACCATTTTTCGAACTAGCCAATAGACTTTTTGCTGATATGCCCTGACGAGCATATTAAAACCGTAGTTCCTGGTATCCGCAGCCCGGAGTTTTATCAAAAGTTCTTTGTCTTCCAATAGTTAGTTCTCAAAACCGAAGATTAGACAAATAAAGTAAGACAAGGTTTAATTGACTTTTTAGGAGATTGTGCTAAATGTATCTACTAGTAATTCAAATTGCTCTTTCGAGTGGGTTGGGAAATTAGCAAAGCGAAGGTGGCTTTTTTTCTTCTCTCCATAACCATCGCCTGCATGAAGGCCGACTTTTGCAAGGTGATTAGCAATTCTTTCTGTATTGTCTCCACATTCTGTTACAATTACTGTTTGCGAGCGATCTGCCTTTTCTTTTACGAAAGGTGTTACAAGTCCTTGCGTTTCCAAAGCATGATAAAGAATAGCGGCTTTGTATTCTGTTTCTTTACGAATTATGTCAATACCTCTTCTATTAAAATCTTGCACTATTTTACTTAATAGATAAATACCAAGAACGTTTGGCGTTTCAGGTGTTTGGTTCTTCTTTGCATTTGCCAATAAACTTGGTAAACTGTGATACGTACCAACTGATCCACCAGTTTTATATATTTTTTCAGCTTTGGCTAAACATCTTTCATTGACTATCCACACGCCAAGGCCTGCAGGTAGCCCAAATCCTTTTTGTACCGAGAAGAAAACTGAATCAATCTTGGTAAAATCAAAATTAGGATAGGGTAGGGAGGAGACGGCATCGACTACGATAAGTGCATCTGGAAATTTGTTTCTAAAACTATTTATAAAACTCAACGGCAATGAAACTCCAGAACTTGTTTCATTATGCGTGAGCGCAATGAGTTCAACATTATTTGGTAATTCAAAAGGGTCGGTGAATCCTGAGCCCAATGGCACTTCAACTTTAAATGCTTCTTTACCTAGCTGGGCGGCAATTTCGTAGTATCGTTTGGAGAAGGCGCCATTAACAAAATGCGCTGAATTCTCCACTACCAAATTTTGGACAGACCTTTCCCAGATTTCCGTAGCAGATCCAGTAAAGAACACATGAAAATCTTTTGGCAATCCAAGCAGCTCAGACAATCCAATCTTCACGTCTGCGTAAATACTTTCAAACTCTTTACTGCGATGGGAGATGGAAGGAATTCCATTTCTAAAAGCTTGACGTATATGATCTTCTACGGTATAAAAAAGTTGGCTAGGTCCTGGAGTAAAATTTACTTTCATACTATTGGAATGACCAAACAAAAGTAGTGTGAACTTATTGCGTGGCAAAACTGGATAGGAGTCTTTACTAAAAAATTAGAATTTAATCAAGAGCTTAGGCATTGTCAGATTTGCTTACATTTGAACCATAGAATCCACTTGGGATTTGGGACACGTTTGCTGAACCTAACAATTATACAATACCGAGTGAAGCTCTCGGACAAAACCAGGCCTCATGCTGACGGAAACGTCAGTACCTCGCCCTAAAAGCAGGATAACAGTGGAAGGTTGCGACTAAAGAGCAGCTCAAAACTTGTCTTTCTGGGGTTCAGAAATTCCTCTCAAAACCCAGTGGATTTTTGTTTTTTAAGAGAACCATCTCTCTTAGTGAACTCAGTGAATCTCTTTGTGCCCTTTGTGGTAAAAAAACAGAAACACGAAGTACTCTAAGGTTTGCACGAAGAGTAAAACGTGGGCTTAATAAAGCACCCTGAACTTAATAGTATTCTCGATTGCCCTAAGTTCTTTGATTACATCCTTATTGTACTCCTTGTTAATGTCTGTAATTACATACCCGATGGTTTCATTCGTTTTTAAATACTGTCCAACAATATTGATTTCATTATTGGCCAATATTTGATTGATCTTAGCCAGGATACCTGGCACGTTGTTGTGAATATGAATCAATCGATGAGCGTTTTCTAAAATAGGCAATGTGAGGTTGGGAAAATTTACGCTATTGCTCGTACTGCCAGTGTTGATATAGTCCATCATTTTGCCGGGCACAAAGTTCCCAATGTTTTCCTGAGCCTCAGAAGTACTTCCCCCAATATGTGGAGTTAGGATGGTATTTCGCAATCCTCGAAGTTCAGAAACAAACTCTTCGTTGTTGCTGATGGGTTCATAAGGGAAAACATCAACAGAGCATCCCGCTACTTTTCCATTTACTAGATTTTCTTTCAGTGCTTTGATATCCACTATATGTCCCCGACTCAAGTTGAGGAAGATGACGCCTTTCTTCATCAATTTGAATTCTTCTTCGCCAATCATGTTTGCGTTGGATTCTCTTCCATCAACATGAAGGGAAATCACATCGGAGAGTAACAATAATTCTTTTAGAGTTTTGCATTTAGTGGCGTTGCTAAGTGCAAGTCGCTCTTCTTTGTCAAAATAGAATACTTTCATTCCCAAATTTTCTGCTATAACTGAGAGTTGGGCCCCAATATTTCCATAGCCAATTATTCCTAACTTCTTACCTCTAATTTCAAAACTCCCTGTGGCAGATTTGTCCCATTTGCCAGCGTGCATTTTTGCTGACTTATCTGGAATGTTTCGCATGAGCATAATCATCTGTGCAATGGCTAGCTCTACAACCGATCTTGTGTTGCTAAAAGGGGCATTAAAAACAGCAACTCCTTTTTTAGTAGCTGCTTTTAAATCAATCTGGTTGGTGCCAATGCAAAAGGCTCCGATCACCATTAATCGACTTGCATTATCAAGTACTTTAGCTGATACCTGAGTTTTTGAACGAATGCCAAGTACAGAAATATTTTTTATTTTTTCACATAATTCATCTTCATCTAACCCGGCTGAGTAGGTTTCTACATTGAAGCCCTCCGCTTTCATCAGTTCAATGGCAACGGGATGTACGTTCTCTAATAATAAAACATTGATTCTATTTTTAGGATAGGAGATGGCAGTATTCAATTTATTCAAGTATAAAAATTCGTCAAAACTTGGTGCGATGTGGTCGGCATTCTTCAAAACACGTTCTCGTTCTACATTTTCTGTAAAGGCAAAAAACTTATTTGCCAATCCCGCATGTTTGATTTCATAATCGGTGTAGCCGTCCCCAATTACATAAACATCTCCCGGCAGGTTAAGCCTTTTCAGCTGTTCCACTTTTCCATTGTTTGCAGAGAGTGGATTCTCTTTGTCAAAGCCGATTACGTTTCCTTGTTCATCAAATTGAAAGCGATTAGCAAAAATGTTTTCCTGCTTGATCCCGTATTCCATAACAATGGGATCAATGAATGCATGAAAGCCATTCGAGATAATGTAAATATTATCTGCATATTGTTGAAAGAACTCCCTGTTACGCTTGAATGATTCAGACACTTTATCCTTCAACACCTTTACGAGTTGCTCAAGATGTCTTCTGTTGGGTGATAGGAGAGCCACCCGCTTCTCAAGGGATTCACGAAACGAAAGAGAGCCATCCATTCCCTGATTGGTGATGTCTATGATCTGTTTGACCATGCTTTTCTGGTCAGGATGATCCTTTAAGGATATCTCAGCCAATACATCAAATGCCTCAACTTTGGTAAATGTGCTATCGAAATCGATTACGATATACTTATTCAGTTTCATGGGTACCTCTTGAAGTTCAAAAATAGAACTAAAACCGCAGAGTCCACAGAAAGCACAACAAAGCCGCGTGCTAATTTTTTTCTAACGAATGTTAGGATTAAAAATGGTAATCGGTGAGAAGTAATCGGTAATCAGTCACACCGATTACTTGATTACCATTACACATACTGACTTATAAAACTTTGGCAGTAAGACTTAATCATTTCTCTCACTCTCCTGAACTCGGCATTGATTTCTGCTTCAGTTCCTTTCGCTTTTGCTGGATCAGGAAAGTTTTGATGAAGCATCTTCACTTTGGCTGGAAAGTAAGGACAATTCTCTTTTGCATTATCACACACGGTAATAACATAGTCAAACTCCTTGTCTGAATATTCATTTACATTATTGGAAGTGTGATGGGAAATATCAATACCATCTTCCTTCATGGTGGCAATGGCTCTTGGATTAACACCATGGGTTTCTATCCCTGCGCTAAACACCTCTACTTTTTCCTTACCAAAAAACTCCAGATAGCCATGCGCAATCTGACTGCGACATGAATTGCCCGTACAAAGTACCAATATCTTTTTCTTCATTGCTTTATGGTTAACTTCATTACAATTGCTGATGCCGGACAAACCTGTCCGAACTCTGTTGTCTGCTTGATTATGTCTGGCACTTTTTCTCTCTGTACATCCTGAAATCCTTTTTTCAAAAAGTAAGCATGGGCAGTTTCAGTAAGTAGGTAGAGATCCTTTATTTTCAACTGTTTTGCTTTATCAATAATCTCGTCAACGATTTTTTTGCCTAGCGATTTGCCTCTCAATCTTTCTTCAACGGCTATCGATCTTAAAAGACCTGTATCTCCATACTGTTCAAGTCCACCGGAGCCTACCAGCTTTCCGTCAGACTCGTGATAGCCTATTAAAAAACTTCTATCCAACTTAAGATCAGTTGCTGGAAGTTTATTGGCCTTTAAAAATTTCTGAAGTCTTTCAAGTGACTCTTGATCCTTAATAATGGTTGAGGTGTAGTTCGCAGTTATCATTTGACTAAAGCCCCTTCTCCTTTTGGAGAAGGGTTGGGGATGAGGTCTTTTAATTACAACACTCTGGCCCGCAACAGCTCTTCTTTTCTTCTTTTACTTTCTCAGACGTAATACCAGGCTTCTCTGCGAAAACAGTTATGCTCACAATTCCCAGATCTCCATTCTTTACTTTGTTCATTTCTTCATCATTCAAATAGACGGACAATATTTCATCAGGGATGACAATCTTTTTTTCCTTCTGTAATTTAATATTGGTAAAGCCCGCATCTTCAATGATTTGAAGATACTCTTCTTTTTGGATGGCTCCGGAAATGCAGCCGGCATACATCTCTGCATTTTTGCGCAGTCCTTCTGGTAACTCACCAATGAGCACGATATCCGATACGCTAAAATGACCGCCTGGTTTTAGGACACGAAACGTTTCTTTAAATGCCTGAGTTTTATTTGGCACAAGATTCAAAACACAATTACTAACGACAACATCAGCAACATTTGCCGTAACCGGCAAACTTTCAATATCACCAATCCTGAATTCAACATTGTTGTAGTTCAATTTCTCGGCATTTGCTCTTGCCTTTTCAACCATTTTTTCTGTAAAGTCAATACCAATTACTTTTCCGCTTGATCCGGTAACCGACCTTGCCACAAAAGCGTCATTACCTGCTCCAGAACCAAGGTCAATTACTACATCACCTTCCTGAATTTGAGCAAACTCAGTGGGCAATCCGCACCCTAAACCTAAGTCAGCATCAACAGCATAGCCCGATAGTTTAGAATAATCCTCGGCCATGATGGCGGCATCAATGGTAGAGCATCCACACCCACTGCCACAGCAACTGGTTTCATTCTGTTCTTTACTTTGGATAGCAATCTCCGTGTATTTGTCTTTCACGATTTGCTTGAGTTGTTCATTGGTTGTCATGGTGGTATAAAGTTAAATTGTTTATCGTAATATTGCGATTAATGAAGTCAAATTTTTTTAGCAGCAGTTCACCTGAACAACAGTAAAGAGTTCGTCAATCATCTTTTTAGCCCTTGCGACAGCCTTTGTATCAATGCAATAGCAAACGCTAGGGCCTTCAATGTCTCCTTTTATAAGTCCAACTTTTTTCAATTCTTTGAGATGTTGGGATACGGTGGACTGCGAAAGTGGAAGTTCGTTGACGATTTCCCCACAGACGCAGGACTTCTGTTCGGCCAAAAACTGAAGAATAGCAATGCGTGCAGGATGGCCTAATGCCTTGGCCAACGCTGCTATCTCGTTTTGCGGTTTTGTGAATTCTTCGGTCTTGGAAAGTCCCATATGCTTATAATCGTATTATTGCGATTTAAGTTTCATGCTTGACTAAGTTTTCCTGGATTTTTTTTGAATCTCGCAAAGACGCCAAGCTCGCAAAGCGATATTAATAGTGTTATCAAGGCTGCGGTCTTAGCGAATTTGCTTG
This sequence comes from Bacteroidia bacterium, assembly GCA_031384515.1. Taxonomy (GTDB): domain Bacteria; phylum Bacteroidota; class Bacteroidia; order Cytophagales; family Cyclobacteriaceae; genus ELB16-189. The sequence continues at coordinate 2,768 of JANNAQ010000005.1, read as the reverse complement.
AAAAATTTATCGCATCATCAATATTTTATTCGCTGCATCAACTTGCTTTGAATACTCTGTGATTGCTGTTGCCGCAATTTCAATTTGCTCCTGAGCTTCTTTCCAGTTCCGTTGTTCTATTGCCTCACGAACGCCAGGCAACGTCTTCACTCCATAACCTGTATAAAAGCCAGGGGCATAGATTGAATGTTTATACCATTCCCTTCTTGGCAAACCATTAGGCAACAGCAACTTTTGCTCTGCCTGGTAAAGCAGTTTATTCAATTGAGTCAAATTTGTATTGGGAATGGGATTTGAAAGATAGTGGCCGTCAAAGTTTGCAGTACTTTTTTCTAATGTGCTAATTGCATTTTGCAAACTTGAGAAGTTAATAAATGGGACAGGGTCTTTTACCGAAGGCGGAATATACCTTGTGGTAGGATCGGAAGCCAATACATACCTTTTCTCTTTGATCATTTGATTTTCCACTTCTGTTGATTCTCTTAGGTTGTCAATTAATGACGTAACTTCTGTTAAATATTTATTTAGTGTTCGTTGAAAGCCATTGAAATCGAAGGGCAACACATCCGAACCCACTAAACGCAGGGTAGTTCTTCCTGCCGTTTTAGCAAGCGTTACGCCATATTCAAATTTGGGGTCTCCAAAGCGTTTGTAATGTTCATACGAATCATAGATGGAATGATAAACTCCGCTACCGCCTTCACCACCATACCCAATATTTAAAGAGGGTATACCCAGGTGTTGCATGAACGGAGTGAAATCCGAACCAGAACCCAACGCCTCAATCGTCATTGCGTTTTTGTTTAATTCTTCTTTTTTTGCCTTTGCTGAAGTTGCGTTGGACGCTTGATTGGATTTGGCGCGCTCAAGCACACTTACTCCAGTTTGCGGATCAATGACATCTCGCCCCACTTCACCAACCATTTTCTCCAGTGTGTGTGAGCCTCCCACTCCTAAAAAGCCCCTTTCATTGCCATCAGAGTTGATATAGGCTACTACTTTTTGTTGAAGTTCTTTTGCATGATGTTCTACCCATTCGGTTGATCCCATTAAGGAGGGCTCTTCACCATCCCATGCACAGTAAACAATTGTACGCTTCGGCTTCCAACCTGCTTTCACAAGCTCGCTTATAGCGCGTGCTTCTTCCATCTCGGCCACTAGCCCACTGATAGGATCTGCAGCCCCATTGTTCCAACCATCGTGATGATTGCCACGAATAACCCATTCATCGGGCAATTCACTTCCCTTGATTTTTGCAATCACATTAAGACAATCAACCATATCCCAGTTGAATTGAAGCTTTAGATGAACTTTAACCGGGCCTGGCCCAACATGGTAGGTGATAGGTAAAGCTCCTCGCCATTTGTCTGGCGCTACTGGTCCAGCCAAGGCGGTTAATAGTGGAAGTGCATCTCCATAGGAAATAGGTAGTACAGGTATCTTAATCAAATTAGTTGCTTCACTTCGATCAATACGTTTAGCGTCACCGGTAGCACCAATTCCCGGAGTTAAGGGATCGCCAGGATAAATGGGCATATCTAAAACAGAACCGCGCTGTGCTCCATCTTTTGGACGGTAGGACCCTTTGGGATAAACATCGCCCTGATAATAACCATCCTCTTCGGGATCGGAATAAATCAGGCAACCTATTGCACCATGTTCTTGCGCTACTTTAGGTTTTATGCCACGCCATGAGCCTCCATATTTTGCAATTACGATTTTACCTTTGACATCAATTCCCATTCGTTCAAGTTGTTCGTAGTCATCAGGTATGCCATAGTTTACAAAAACAAGTTCTGCCGTAACATCTCCATCGGGAGACCAGGCGTTGTATACAGGTAACTGCTCATTTGGTCCGGTTGTTCCATCTTCCTTCAACTGTGGCTCCAATAGCTTGGCGGTAAACTTAGTGGGTGCCGTCATTTCTAATAGGCGCAGTTTAGGGGTTGGGAAGAGTACCTTATATGATTCTATCTCTGCTTCATATCCCCAACTACGAAATAAATCGCGTATGTACTCAGCATTTATTTTTCCGTAGGCAGAACCAACATGATGGGGGCGCGCGGTGAGCTTTTTCATCCACTGATCAAGGTTTTCGGCTTTCAAATGGCTGTCGAATTTTTCTTCCAGTTTTATCTCGGCTTCAGCTGACTCTTTCGTAAAGCCAGTAATTGATTTTTGTTGCGCGAATAAACTGCACGTAATAGAAAAAGAAATTAGAATAACGAAAACTTGTCTCATAGCGGATATTGATTTGGAGGTGTTAATGTAACCCTATTCGTATAAATGAATTATACCTTTGGTGGAATTGTGTGCTATAGTTCGCCTTTTTTAAACTCCTCAACAGCGTGATTAACTGCTCTTGCAGTAAGAGCCATAAAAGTAAGCGAAGGGTTTTGCGTTCCTGTAGAAGTCATACACGCTCCATCTGTTACGAACACGTTCTTACAAGAATGTACTTGGTTCCATTTATTTAGAATCGAAGTCTTAGGATCTTTACCCATTCTGACGCCACCTACTTCATGAATATCTAGTCCGGGAGCCTGTCCGATATCATTTATTTGAATGTTTTTGCAGCCGGCTTTTTCAAGCATTTCTTGACCAGTCTTGAAAAAGTCTTTTACCATCATTTCGTCATTCTCATCATAGCCAACAGAAGTGATAAGTTGCGGAATGATGGTAAAAGACTTTTTCAAGACTGGTCAAGAAATGCTTGAAAAAGCCGGCTGCAAAAACATTCAAATAAATGATAGCGGACAGGCTCCCGG
>JANNAQ010000072.1:0-14551 GCA_031384515.1 Bacteroidia bacterium | reverse complement strand
AAGGAATTGTAGAAGATAATTTCGGCAGTATCAGGTGTGTCTCCCAGGATTTTACGAGCCGCCCGACCAATTCTTACTACGCCAGCAGTATGCGAGCTCGATGGACCGATCATCACCGGCCCAATCATATCAAAAACGCTGCTTTTTTCTGGCATACTGCTCAAAACGGAATTTGTCGATAAAAGGATGTGGGTATTACCTAATTGTTGAATAAACGGCAAAAATAAGGTTTTATGTCGCAATCCGAATGAAGGGGTAGGATGTTTATACCTGTAGTAAACTTGTTTTTATGACTGGTTAGGTTGACAAACGGGCTTCGGTTAGTTTAATCCGCTATAAACTTAAAGTGAAGTCAGCTCTTACAACCTGACTCTATCTCTCGTCTCGACAGATGACTTCTTTAGGATTTCAAGAAGCGGAATTTTTAAATGCGTCAGGTCGGAAGACCTGACGGGAAAGACCAAAACTGCAATAGGGGTTAGCTACGTTTGATCGAACAGTTAACATCAAACCACCAAACAGCGAGAGACGGCTAATTAATTGTCGTGGTAGTTGTTTGCTTAATAGAATAACCCACGAATTCCGGATCTGAATATGTCCAAGTTCCAATGAAATCTGTCTTCGTATAAACAAGTTCGCTTTGAATTGCCAAGCTAGAAGAAGGCTTGCTACCTGAAAAGAATATTAATAAAATAAGGATGGCTCGCTGAGATAAGCCATCCATATTACCTCTGCACCTGCATTCTGGTGACTGTATTTTCTTTTATTCCCGAAACGATCTGCCGGCAGTTTTCGCTTCCGCATTGGCAGGCAAACGGCTCCATACTTTCGTCAATGAACAAAGCATAGTCTAACGTAAGTTCTTCCCCTTCAGGAATAGTGCGGGTAGCTATTACATTTAGACCTTCATACCTGGTATTGGCATTACAACTATGGTTTTGTGGAGCCCAGTTCACCGGGTTCTCATCCCACAAAATATAAACTTCTTTGCTGATGGGATAGGCATAATGGGTAAAGTCAGTCTTCTGCTTCTCATTCCAATTTACTTCTACGAAACGCTTGGACACAATTCGTTGAGACAATGCTTCGCCCATGAAAATTACCTCATTCTTCCGGATTCGGTGACTGGCAAAAATACCGTATCCAGATAATGCGCTTCCTTTTAGCGTGTATTTTTTCTGTTTTGCTTTATGACGGGCAATACCCTCTTCAATGATATGCTTTAAGAATCCGGATTTCCCAGCAGGGTCAAAATTCAAAATATGATCTGCTGAACCCTGATAGCTGTCCTTATAAAAGGCCGAACAGGTAAAGTTTGTCTCCAGAAAGTAAATCACATTATTTTCATCCATTCGGAAGTCAAGGCGGGCATACCCTACTCCTCCAAAGGCGGTGAATATTTGTTGTGTTGCAGACCTGAGAATTCTTTCCAGTTTAATATCTCCACAAGGAACATTACTCTCGGGATGAAGTTCAGATGTCTTTAGTGCATAGGTTTTGAATTGCCTTCCCTCAGGGAAAATATATTCAACAGGCTTATATACAGTACAAGTCTTACCGTCTTTGTCAGCAGCCACTAAAACAGTAAATTCTCTACCTTCAATGTATTCCTCAACTAATATTTCTTCGTATTCGCTTAAAATAGAAGTGATCTTTGCCCTAAGCTCCTCCTCATTATTGACTAACGAGTGTTCATCCACACCAAGGCTATCACCAGCTTTCGCAGGTTTGATAAACATTGGAAAGGAAATCGTCTCGAGTACCTCCTCTATCTGGTCGATAGAGGTAACATCTACTGAAGCTGGCGTCTTTACACCGGCACAGTAAGCCACATATTTCATTAATGGCTTTGGTGGATCATAAAGAACAGCATTTGGCCCTGTGTAGGGTAGGTTGAGTAAATCCAACGTATGGATTACATCGATGGAGGGTACCTCCCACTCCAGATAACCTTCGCATAGATTGACAAAGATGTCATATCCCTTTTTGCTAAGGTCTTTGAGCTGACGGTAGGTGGTTAATTTGTTTAAGAATACATGATCAACAACGTAATCATCAGGAAGTAAACTTTTTAATTCTCTTGGTGGATCGTACTGTTTGTAGTCCACATTTGTTGTTGAATAATCGGGTTGTAATACACAAACTTTCATCTATAATTTAGCATTATGTTTTGCCCCATAACGCGTCAATCCATCTTCAATAATCTCAATTATTAAATAAGTAAACGATTTTTTTGCAAACCGCAAAATTGCTCCAATAGAAGTATAGTTTTCATCTTCACTTAAACCACACTGAGCATTGATTTCTAGGACATACAGCTTACCTGTTTCCTTATCCATTCGTATGTCTAGTCGTCCATAGCCCATACCTCCTACCGATTGATAAGCTTGCAAGCTTATTTGCTTTAGCAAGGGTACTAATTCAACTTCGGGCTCACAATAATTATATAAAACACCACTGTTCGGCATGGGACTCTCTTTATCATAGGTCTCCCACAGCCTATCGAAGGATAAAAATTGCTCCTTCTCGGGTAAGGATGAATGAAAAACTCTTTCTACCGGAGGATAAAATTTAATTCCTTCGGGATGGGTTGAAGATCCGACCACTAAGGTTGTGAACTCACGCCCATTGATGAATTCTTCCACGAAAAGGCCACCTGTATCTAATTTCCAACCTCGATAACCAGCTTGCATGTCTGTAATGATAGAGGTGAATTCTGCTTCATTACTAACAACGTTCTTCACGCTCAAACCCATGCTTCCCGCTGAAATAGCCGGTTTCACAATCAATACTTCACCAATTTCTGAAAATACTGCTTTCGGATTTATTTCTGTTGGCTGAACTACTTTCCATGCCGGAGTAGGTACTCGATACTTATCAAACGCCTCCTTCATGGGGATCTTTGAAGTGGTGATCTGATAGAAAAAATCGTCAGAACCTGTATATATAAGGTCATGCTTTTCCAGTTCGGCAATAACCGATAGACCTGGCACAGCATTAAGTTCATCGCCATCACACAGGTTGATCACTACTTTTGTTTTAGAGGTAGAGTGATCCCTTATCTTTTGAATTTCTGTCTCAATGGCTTGCATAGTGACATTCACCCATTGCCATTCACAACCGACCTCTGAAAACACTTTGGTATATTCTAGGATGCTTTGGGTATAATCGTAATAATATTGAAGATTAGGGTCCTCTGTTTCCAAATAAGGAGCTATCACCCAAATAAAATAATCACCAGCTTTTTCCTTAAAACCCATAACGTGTTAAGATCAATTAAGGAAGGAACTTGTGCGAGTACGAGCTGATTTCATTTTGCAATTGACTTAAACGAGGAGACTTACGCTATGAAATGTATAAATGTCAATGCTAGAATTCATATTAAAGTGCAAACGAACATAAAAACTTCCTCTACTCAAAATTTAATTGAATAAATGTTGAAGATAAGTACTAACACTTCCAAGTTGTTATACCCGGAAGTGTTACTTAAAATTCAACTGACGCTAATAATGATTCGATCTTAACTTTTGCTGAATGAAATCAGTAAAACGATACGACTTAAGAGCGATATTGGATAGATACTTTGCGCCCTTAATCATACCAATACAATTGGAATTGCCACAATTACATTGAAACGATTGATCCATATCCCATTCGGCAGATGGATAGAAGAACGTAAACTCCTCCCCTGCCTTAATGCGCTTAAGAGTAACAAAATTCATTGTGGTGGTGTCAAAGAAGCAATTTGGATTGCAACTATGATTGGCGCACTCCAGGCATTCAGGAAATAGTTCGATATGTTCGTGATCACTCACCTGAACAGTGAGGTAGTTGGGTGTTGAATGAACGTTTTTTGCCATGAAGCCAATGATCACTTCATTTGGTTTGAAGTCTTTCTTAGAAAAAAGTGATCGGTTGCTGGTGATCGGGTCGATCCGTATTTCAGCAACTTCAGTTTGATCGGACTCAACGATTGTTTCAATTAAACTCATAGGTATAGTGGTTAGTGGTTGTTTGATTAAAGTGGACTGGGAAGCGGTACCTGGCGGTACTAAGTGTTCTCTCTGCGGAGGTGGATGTAGCCTTAAACCGCAATGGGAGCTTTTATGGATGGATGAGCCTGATAATTCACTATCTCAAAATCTTCGAACTTGTATTCGAAGATCGATGAAGGTTTCCGTTTGATCAATAACTGGGGAAGAGGATAAGGCACTCGGGTCAACTGAAGTCTTGCCTGTTCTATATGATTAGAATACAAATGGGTATCTCCACCTGTCCATACAAAGTCCCCAGGCTCAAGGTCACATTGCTGTGCAAACATATGCGTGAGCAGTGCATAGCTGGCAATATTAAAAGGCAAACCAAGGAAAGTATCGCAGGATCGCTGATACAACTGGCAGGATAACTTACCCCGCCTGTCCGGCAGGCAGGCATCAGCAACATAAAACTGAAACAAAGCATGACAGGGTGGCAATGCCATCTTATCAACTTCAGAAGGATTCCATGCTGTAACGATATGCCTTCGAGAATCTGGCTTTGCCTTGATCTGATTCAAAACTTGGGTGATCTGATCAATGTGCCTTCCATCAGCTGCAGGCCAACTTCTCCATTGATGTCCGTACACAGGACCTAGTTCTCCGTTTTCATCGGCCCACTCATTCCATATGGAAACGCCATTGTCGGTAAGATACTTGATGTTTGTGTCTCCATTCAAAAACCAAAGCAATTCATGAATGATAGATCGAAGATGAAGTTTCTTAGTAGTTACTAAAGGGAATCCCTCTGATAAATCAAAACGCAACTGTCTGCCAAAGACAGATAATGTACCAGTGCCTGTTCGATCCGTCTTACTTGTCCCGTTGTCCAGGATGTCTTTCATAAGATGGAGATACTGTTGCATTACCTAAATTTTATGCAAGTAAATAGTATATGTTATTAATCTCAAACATATTGATGAAGTATTTTTTAAAATGATGACTTCAAAAACTTGGCTTTCATCTGGTTAGCAATAAAATAAAAAACTCTATTCAGAAGTTTAACTGAATAGAGTTTTTTCATCGCACTCAGGCATTCAATTAGTTATCTCCTCGTACTTCAACTTCTTTGGAGGTTCCATTTATCGTAATTGTAACTTTATTATCACATGTACCATCACCATAGTCGATAGTCATTACTTTCTCCCCTACTGTTAATTGCTTCGCTCCTTCAACAGCAATAAACTCTTTGCGCTTATTGCCTGATGAACATTCTCTTTTAAAAACAAGCGGCTTGGTAATCTCCATTGAATAATTCTCCCCTGTCCTATTGATTCCTGAAGCCGTTCCCGTAACAATCCATAAATCACTCAATGGATTAGTTCCGCGAATCCATTCGCGCGTGCGATTAAAAGTGCGAGTGGCAAAAGTTCCATCTGGCCAGGTTGTCTTGCCTCCAGTTAATACCATGGTAAACTTAGGAGTCGCCTCAGAACTTCCACTTACATAGGTGACGGTGCGTATGCCTTCCATAGCAACATCGTTGATAGAATATCCATCAAATGATGTTTCAACTGTGGAATTATATATAAACCTGCGCCCGTTATATCTGATACGGATTACTCCTTTGCGAACGTTTCCTCTCATATCGGTGCAGCCCGTTCCAAAATCGATGGTGATGGTTCCTTTTGGTACATCCGATGTGCTGTCTCTAACAATTGAAACAACCGCACAGTCCATTCGCTTCGCTACGTCCTTCACTTTAAATTCACTTCGACCCGTAGCTGTTACTTTTCCATTGAGCGTTGCCTCATCTGAAGACAATGCTAACCCAGACAGATCATCGGCATCATCTTCATACGAATCCGACACCGCCTCATTCTGTACATTCTCACTTTCAGTTGAAGTGAAGTTAAATTTGCCATCGTTGCAAGAAATCAGGATGGCTGAAATCAGGATGGCAAACAGATAAGAAATTTTAATTCTTGTTTTCATGGCTTAATCATTTTGTTTGTCATTAGAGCGGTTCCACTGCTAAAGGTTTAATTGATTACCTGATTTTTTTATAAAAATCATTTTGTCCATTTACTGGTCGATTAATCAAACAATGATTTCATATCATCTTGTCCAGTATTTGATAGGCAATAAAAAAGCCCCGTCATAAGACAGGGCTTCACTACTTTCGTTTGATCACAACTTAATTCGAACCATCTGCTTTTATCTCTACATCTTTCGACACACCGTTAACAGTCACTTTCACAGTATTATCACAATCGCCTGCTCCAAAGTCAATAGACATCGTTCTGTCTGCACTTGTGAATTTCTTGATTCCCTCAACTGCAACAAACACTTTACTTTCAAAACATGATCTCTTATACAGAAGTGCTTTTGTAATTTCCATTTGGTAGCTTACTCCTTCGCGGGTCGTTCCAGATCCACTCCCCTCCACTTTCCAAGAATCCTGGATTGGATTTGCTCCTCTTATCCATTCACGTGTCAACACATGGTCACGAGTTGCGGTCTTACCATCTGTGAAAGTTACCTTACCACCTGTAACTTCATTCTTGAATTTAGGAGAAGATTCTAACGAAGCGGTAAGATTAGTAAGTGTATTGGTTCCTTCTATCTTGATTCCGTTGATAGAGTAATTACTGAATGTTGTAATAATTTTTGAATTCAGCATAAACCGTCTACCATCATAGGTAACAATTATCTGACCTTTTCTAATGTTTCCCTTAGGATCGGTACACCCGTCTTTAAAGTCAATGGTAATCACTCCTTTTGGTCTATCCAAAGTACTGTTGGTACTTTTAACTACAGTTACTAAAGCGCATGAAAGGCGCTTATCTACATCTCCCAATCCTTTAACTTCGCCATTGATTCTGCCACTTTCTGTTCTTCCGGTCAGGGTTTCTGCAGTGCCCACGACTGCTATAGTCGCAAAATCATTCGATTCATCAAGAAAAGACTCAGTAACAGATTCTCCTTGAACGTTTTGAGTATCGGAAGTTGTTACCACTGCTGTTTCTTCTTCAGAACAGGACCATGTAAAAGCCAATGTAAAGGCGACAAGGCCGAAGGCCAATTTTTTAGAGCAATTGTGCAAGTTTCTCATATTAGCGTTAGTTTTAAATTCATTTTTTGTTGCTTTGATTAATTAAACGACCAAAGGTTTAATCGAGTATTTAAATAATTTCAAGTTTCAATGGCCAAAATGTATCATCTAGTAACCCATTTTTTAAAATTTTTGCTCCTAATTCCACTTTTTATCACCCCATTGGCCCTTTTCGGACAAAATCAAATTAAAATTGCCAAGCTTAAATATAATGGAGGTGGCGACTGGTATGCCAATAAAACTGCTTTGCCAAACCTGATTCGATTCGCGAACAAGGAATTAGGTACTAATCTTAAGTCTGAAGAAGATGTCGTTGAGGTGGGAAGCGCAGATTTGTTTGTGTATCCATATGTATACATGACTGGACATGGCAACGTAATTTTTTCAACGGAGGAGGCGGCCAATTTACGCACCTACCTAATTGGCGGAGGTTTTTTACATATTGACGATAATTATGGCTTGGATAAATTCATACGAATCGAACTTAAAAAGGTCTTTCCAGAACTTGAATTAGTAGAACTGCCTTTTGATTATCCTATTTATCACCAGAAATTTGATTTCCCGAAAGGGCTGCCAAAGATTCATGAGCATGATGGAAAACCATCACAAGGATTTGGGTTATTATACGAAGGCCGCCTTGTTGCCTTTTATTCATTCGAGTGTGACCTAGGTAATGGTTGGGAAGATACTCGTATACATAATGATCCAGAAGAAAAGAGGCAACAAGCTCTAAGGATGGGTGCCAACCTTCTCAGCTATTGTTTCACAACCAATTATTAAATCAATGCCTGTCCTATTTCTCCGCTCCCTCGTGCTCCTAGGGTTTATTTCAATTTGCTGGTCTTGTCAAACTCAGCATCAACTTGAGAATAAGTTGGCAAGGCAGTATTGCAGTAGTTGTCATTTGTTTCCCGAGCCGGGCTTGCTTGATAAGAAGACCTGGGAAAAAAATGTATTGCCAAAAATGGGTATCTACCTGGGATTGTCAACCTATGATTATAGCAATGATGTGCAGCCAGAAGATCTTCTGACTTTTTTGAGCACACTGCCTGCTAACCCAATAGTCACTGAAAAAGAATGGGAAGGAATCAGGCATTATTTTATTTCCAATGCTCCTGATTCACTGCCATCTGTGCAACGTGATTTACCCAAAGATCTTAATCAGTTTGAAGTTTCAGCATATAAATTACCAGGCAGATATGGCAATCCGTTGGTCACTCTTCTTAAGGTGGATACAACAAACGAACATATCTACGTGGGGACACGTCAATCTCGCCTTTTCAAACTTGATAAAAATCTTGTAACTAAAGACTCCATCATACTAGGCAGCCCTCCCTCTTACATGAATTTCCAGAATAGCGCAGAGCTTTATTTTTCGCTAATGGGAAACATGGATCCGAATGATCAACCGGGGGGAGAAATTATTGCATTAACGAAAGAAGCCAATACTTTCACCACATTAATCGACTCTCTGAAGCGACCGGTATATTTTGAAAAAGTTGATCTGAACGAGGATGGGAGAGAAGATTATGTGGTGTGCGCGTTTGGGAATTTTACTGGAGCCCTGCTCGCTTATGAAAGCACCCAAAGTGGCCTTGTCAAAAAAGTTATCAACGCGCAGCCAGGTACTCGTAAAGTGGTGATCAAGGATTTTAATAATGATGGAAAGCCTGATATCCTTGCCTTAACGGCTCAAGCTGATGAGAAAATAGTATTATTTATCAACCAAGGGAATTTCGAATTTAAACTAAAAATACTGCTTCGATTTCCTCCCGTTTACGGTTCTAGTTATTTTGAAATTGCCGATTTCAACAGGGATGGACTTTACGATATACTATACACGAACGGAGATAACGCAGACCTATCTATAATATTAAAACCATATCATGGTGTACGGATTTTTACAAATAGTGGCCATGATAAATTTAATGAGACTTGGTTTCATCCGATGTATGGAGCTTCTGAAGCAGTAGCCCGAGATTTCGATTCAGATGGTGATATTGATATTGCAGCGATTTCATTTTTTCCGGACTTTAAACATCATTATGAAGATGGCTTCATCTATTTTGAAAATACCGGTGACAACTTCACACCGCATACCACGGAACTAGCCAAATCAGGAAGGTGGTTAAAGATTGAGGCAGCGGACTTTGATAAAGATGGTGATGAAGATATACTACTCGGAGCTCTTGACTTCCGCCCGATGGTACCCGACTCTATATATAGTGGCTGGCTAAAGGAAAAAACTTCCCTTCTAATCCTTCGTAACAAATTAAAATAGTTCTTTTGTTCTATCGAACGAGACTAATAGAGGTTCCCTAGAGCTTATTTTCCAGCAAATACCTCTCTAAGCTTCTTTTCAAGTTGAGGCCCTCTCAGATTCTTGGCAATGATAACACCGCTAGGATCAAGGAGAATAGAAAAGGGTATGCCACTGATGTTATAATCTTGAGCTGCCTGAGAGTCAAAATACTTTAAGTCAGAAACCTGAGTCCAAACCAGACCATCTTCCTGGATCGCTTGAACCCAATCCTCTTTTGAACGATCAAGCGAAACGCCAAAAACCTCAAATCCTTTGTCCTTGAAAGTATGATAAGCCTTCACCACATTGGGGTTCTCCCTTCGGCATGGCCCGCACCACTTCGCCCAAAAATCGACTAGCACATATTTGCCTTTCAAGGAAGATAACTTGGTAAGCTCTCCATTGGGATTAGGCAACGCAATTTCTGGTGCCGACTGACCTATTGCAGTAATCCTCAACTTCTCTACATAAGACACAAACTCCTTTCCATGTGTTGAGTTTGGCAACTCTTTTTTCACTTTTTCAGCAGTGGCCACGTATAAACTCAAGTGCTTATCAGCGTCCAATAGATTATTATTTTGAAGTATATTAATAACAGCAAGAGAAACAGGTTGCGCTGCAATTAATTCGGCAACCTTATCATGACCAATTGACTCCATATTCATGTATTTCAACTGAAGTTCCTGTATAGCCACCTCGTTCTTTTCCTGAACAGCTACATTAAAATCATTTTCCAAAATTCGATACTCATCTGAGCTTTGGATGCCATTCATTAGTTGCTGAACCTTGTTGATCAGATCTTGATCGGGTGATCCTTTTATCTGGTAGCTTCCCATCGGGTCATTGCCCATCGCATTAATTTCTAAGTTGCTTTTGTCTAGGATAAAACTAATTATCTGACGATTAAAAAATACAATCTGATAATACCCTGGCTCGGTAATGCGCAATATCTTTGAATAGGTGCTATCTGCTTTTAATACTACTGAGTCTACTTTACCTTTTCCATCTGCCTTTATCTCGCGAATCAAAATTCCACCCTTATTCATTGGAATTCGAATTTTTCCGGAAACAGTTACTTCCCAGCCTTCTTCTTTTTTACATCCTAGGATAAAAACCGCTAGGAACATTACTACGTATAAACTTCTCATCATTATGTTATTTCAGTTTTTGGATAAATAATTCTGTTGCCACTTTTGGATCAGCCTTGCCTTTACTTCGTTTCATCACTTCACCCATAAACATGCTAAGGATTCCCTTTTTACCCTTTTTGTACTCTTGAACTTTATCTGGAAACTCTTTAATGATCTCCTCAACAATTGGTTGAATTGAATCTGCGCGACTGTCTTGGATAAGGTTTAACGTGGTTGCTACTTCCAATGGCGATGACTTGGGATTCTTCAAAAGCTCAGGAAACAAACGCTGTGAAGCGACAGAAAAATTTATTTTACCACTATCAATCAAGGCGATCATATCGGCAAGGTCTTTTGCAGGTATAGGAAACTCATCAGCATAAAGGCCTAATTCATTTAACATTGACTTTACCGGACCCATTACCCAGTTAGCTGCAGCTTTGAAATTACTTGTGTGCTTGCAAACTGCTTCAAAATACATCGCCACTTCTTTTGAATCCGTCAATACGTGAGCATCGTACTCAGATAGCTGCATGTTATTGATATACTTGAAATACAAATCCCTTGGAAGCACTGGCATTGATGCTTTAATTTCATTGAGCCAATCTTCTGACACAATCAACGGGCTTAAATCCGGATCGGGGAAGTATCGATAGTCGTTCAACTCTTCCTTAGTTCTCATGCTATGGGTCAATCCAGTATTCGCATCAAATGTTCTAGTCTCGGAAGTAATGAGATTCCCATTCTCAATTTCGTGTATCTGCCGCTCTACCTCATGATCAATAGCATGTTGAACGTTGCGGATAGAGTTCATATTTTTTACTTCAACCTTTTTACCAAATTCTTTTGAATCCTTCAACATCACAGAAACATTGGCGTCACACCGTAGAGAACCTTCTTCCATGTTTCCATCGCAGATATCTAAATAGCGAACAAGTTTTCGGATTTCTGTAAGTAAAGCTCCTGCATCCTCTGAGCTTTTTATTACCGGATTAGTAACAATCTCAACAAGGGCAACACCTGATCGATTGAAATCTAAAAGCGTATCAACTTCATTCTCGATATGTATCGACTTACCGGCATCCTCTTCGATGTGAATGCGATGCAGACTTATGTTTCGCTCCTCCCCTTCTTTGGTGTTGATCGTGACATAACCACCTATACAAATAGGAGTGCGGTCTTGCGTAAGCTGATACCCTTTTGGAAGATCGGGATAGAAATAATTTTTGCGATCAAAAATCTGGTAGCGCGAAATGTTGCAATGACAGGCAAGCCCCATCTTGATGGCAAACTCTGCTGCACGCTTGTTCAATTTTGGTAACGTGCCCGGGTGCGCCAGTGTAATTACGCTGATGTTGGTATTCGGTGCACTTCCATATGCCGCTGAATCTGAATTATAGATTTTGCTTTTCGTTAAAAGCTGGGCATGGACTTCAAGACCAATGATAACTGTGTATTTATCTCGTATCGATTTGTCCATTTCTTTTTCTTGAGTGCTCTGCGAATTCTTTGCATACTCCGCATTAGAATTTCAACCGCAGCGAGCGCTGAGCTAATTAATAAGCATTTTTGCTTTTTCTAAAACTTTATCTAACCCAGCTAAGTTCTTCCCTCCTGCCGTAGCAAAGAACGGCTGACCTCCCCCACCTCCATCAATTTCTCTTGCCAATTCTTTCACCATATTTCCTGCGTGGAATTTTTTGGTCTTCTCAAGTACCTCGCCAACCATGACTGCTACCTGTGGTTTGCCATCTACTTCAGCAGCCAATACCATTAATAAATCTCCAAACTGATTGCGCAAAGCGTACGCTATATTCTTCAGGACATCGGCATTTGGCACTGATACTCTTGCCAATATCAGCGTATGCCCATTAGTATTAATCGCCTTCGTGGCAAGTTCAGCTTTCAAAAGGTTAGCTTGTTGCTGATGCAAAACTTCCAGCTTCTTCTCTAACAAATGTTTTTCCTCCACCAGAGTCTTGGCAGCCGAAGCAACGTCTTTCGAGTTCTTAAGGATTGCCTTTACTTCGTTGAGCAAGCCAATCTCTTCGTTTACAAATTGTTCTGCACCCTCGGCAGTTACCGCTTCAATTCTTCTAACTCCGGCAGCGACAGAGCTTTCTGCCAATATTTTGAACAAACCAATCTGGCCAGTGGCAGACACGTGTGTACCTCCACATAGTTCAACAGAGAATTTAGGATCGAAGGTAATTACCCTAACAAAGTCACCATACTTTTCACCAAACAAAGCCATTGCTCCTAAGGTCTTTGCTTTTTCAATAGGCACATTGCGTTGTTCGTTCAATTGGATGTTCTCGCGAACCTTTTGATTAACTATTATCTCTACCTTTTTAATTTCTTCATCGGTCATGGCCGCAAAGTGCGAGAAATCGAAGCGTAAAACCTTTTCGTTTACCAAAGAACCTTTTTGTTCTACATGTTTACCTAATACCTGGCGTAAAGCAGCGTGCAATAAGTGTGTGGCTGAGTGATTACACATTATCAATCTTCTCCGACTGGTATTTACAACAGCCTTGACTTGATCTTCATGGAAAACACCGTCTTCGGGACTTTGAAGTAGAGTATGAACAATAGTATCATTCTCTTTCTTAGTATCGAGAACGATAAATTTTTCACCTCGAGAAGTTATTATGAAGCCAGTGTCACCCACCTGTCCTCCACTTTCTGCATAGAAAGGTGTTTTATCCAAAACCAGTTGATAAAGCTCCTTGTCTTTCAGTTTTATCTTGCGGTAGCGAGCAAGCTTTGAAGTAGATTCTACAAATTCATAGCCAACAAACTCTACTTTATCAATTTCATTAACAATAACCCAATCACCAGTTTCTTTGGCTGCAGCCGATTTCGAACGGGATTTTTGCTTTTGCATTTCTTCTTTAAAGCCCAACTCATCCACGGACAGTCCACGCTCGCGTGCAATCAGAGAAGTTAGGTCCAAGGGAAATCCAAATGTATCGTACAACTCAAATGCAATCTCACCTGTTATCGTGCTTTCTTTGATCTCAGACTGAATTGTTTCCATCCTCTTCAACCCCTTCTCAAGCGTTCTTAAAAACGAATTCTCTTCTTCATGTACTACTCTACCAACATAATCCATCTGTTGAAACAACTCTGGAAATGCCTCCTTAAGCTGTTCAGCTAAAATGGGGACAAGCCTATGAATAAATGCTTCTTTGAAATTCAAATAAGAAAATCCATAGCGCACTGCTCTTCTCAATATTCTTCTGATTACATAACCGGCACCTGTATTAGAAGGAAGTTGACCATCGGCTATCGCAAATGAAACAGCCCGAATGTGGTCGGCCATCACTCGAATAGCGATATCCTTTTTCCCATCCTGCCCATAGACCACGCCTGCCTCATTGGCAATAAAGTTGATCATTGGGGCAAACACATCGGTGTCGTAGTTTGACGTCTTCTGTTGAATGGCCATGCTCAAACGCTCGAAGCCCATACCCGTATCAACATTCTTAGCAGGAAGTGGTTTAAGCACAGTTAACTCTGAGCGCAACTTCTCGCGTGCTTTCTTATCAGTGTTGTTCTTACTTAAATCAAATTGCATCAACGCATTCGACCCGCCTTTCTGAGGATTCCAGGAACGCTCAAACTCCATAAACACGAGGTTCCATATCTCCACTACTTGTGGATGGTCGTTGTTCACTAACTCTTTCCCTGGTTTCTTTTTTACTTCCGATTCAGGGCGCAGGTCAATATGAATTTCTGAACATGGACCACATGGACCGACATCGGCCATTTCCCAAAAATTATCTTTCTTGTTGCCAAGGATGATCCGATCAACCTCCACAAATGACTTCCATAAATCAAATGCTTCTTGATCAAGTGAAAGGTTATCATCCTTATCGCCACCAAAGACGCTGACGTATAGTCTGTCTTTCGGTAGTTTATAAACCTCGGTAAGTAGTTCCCATGCCCAGGCTATGGCTTCCTTCTTAAAGTAATCGCCAAAGCTCCAATTGCCGAGCATCTCAAACATAGTATGATGGTAGGTATC
>JANNAQ010000021.1:0-4337 GCA_031384515.1 Bacteroidia bacterium | reverse complement strand
TATCAGAGATGTCCAATCTGGAAAGCTCGATATTAGTAAGTGCGTTTTCTTGAGTTTAGACGAGTGGGTCGGTATTGATCCAACTGATAGTGGTTCTTGTCTATCTATGCTTAAGAGAGATTTCTTTGAGCCACTGTCTGTTCCTGATTCTCAACTAGAATATTTTAATGTGCTCACAACAGATCTTGAAAAGGAATGCGAACGAATAAATAACCTGATTGAGAGAAGGGGAGGTCTGGACGTCATGTTGGTAGGTGTTGGAACCAACGGGCACATCGGCATGAACGAACCGGGGACATCCTTTACCAGTTATGCGCATGTAGGGGATTTAGCAGAGGAAACAAAAACTGTCGGGCAGAAATACTTTTCCAAGAAAACTATGCTCACAAAAGGAATGACGCTTGGGCTTAGGCATTTACAAGAAGCTAAACTCCCGATCGTTATGGCAAGCGGAGAAAAGAAAGCAGCTATAATGGGAAAGGCGTTTAGTCAACAGCCAATCGAACAAATTCCACTTACCATTATTCATTTGATTTCGCAAGGTTATGTTATGTTGGATAAAGAGGCGGCATCAGGGACGAGGTCTTAGGCAGTGGGCAATAGGCATAGGGCATTGGGCAATAGGCATTGGGACTTGGGACTTGGGACTTGGGCATTGGGACTTAGGCATTAGGACTTAGGTGTTATCTAGACTTCAACTGAAGCCCTAATGCCTAATACCCAAGCCCGATAAATTGTGCAGGGCTCTCACAAATTGCTAAATTGCAGATTAAAATAGACCTGAGGTGGTGTGGTTTCGTGACTTTGGTTGGACAGAAATAATTCTAGTCCTGATTTTCTGTATTTTTTATTCGATCTATATCCTCAAGATCGTTCGGATTGGCCGTTTACTAAAAACTCCATTTCAGTCGATCTACATTAAGCTATTTTTTCGCACTATCATTTTTGCCTTACTGATCATCGCCTTCCTGGGTCCTTCCTTTGGAGACTCAAAACGAGAAATAAAATCAGTGGGTAAAGACATCATGATCTGTGTGGATTTATCCAAATCGATGGATGCTTTTGATGTTCAGCCTACTCGATTAGAAAAAGTTAAATTTGAATTGAAGAAAGTTGCAGAGGCCTTCAACTCCGATAGAATTGGAATCATTATCTTCTCGTCAGAAGCGTTTATGCAATGTCCGCTTACCTACGATCAAAATGCTCTTAACCTTTTCATAGAAACCATGAATAGTGGTTTAGTCCCAGCATCAGGTACAGATTTTGGTCCACCTTTACGGATGGCCCTTTCGAAAATTTCCGATCAGGAAGGCCCAAGCACCCAACAGAAGTCGAAGGTAATAATCCTCATTAGCGATGGCGAAGACTTTGGTGAAGAAACCAGCGAAATGGCTAAAGAGATTGAAAACAAGGATATCAAGTTGTTTACATTGGGGGTAGGAACAGAAAAAGGAAGTCAGATTTATGCAGGCCGATCTTACAAGACAGATCGGCAAGGAAATGCTGTAGTTACTAAACTAAATTCGAACTCCTTGCGTTCTCTTGCCAGTAAGACCGGTGGCCAATATTTCGAAATTAATGAATCACGAAATGATGTTTCAAGAATGATCAATACCATTAGCCATATCGAAGGAGAGTTACGTGACGCCCGCTTCGTTGATGTTACCGCTAATCGCTATTTCTACTTCTTGTTGGCTGCTTTGATCCTCTTATTTTTGGATGTTTTAATCAATGTGAAGACGGTACGTATATGAAGCTGGCACTTGGTTTCTTTGTGGTTGCATTTCTTTTTACCGATTTGGATAAAATTGGGAAAATCAATTCCCTGAAATCTGAAGCCAAAAAAGCATACCTCGGTGGGGATTATAAAACAGCTGTTGAAAAGTATAAATACCTTATTGATTCTATTGGCGTAAATGAGGATGAAGTCTTACTTAACCTTGCTAACTCCTATTTCGAATTGCAAGACACTTCTCATTTAGCGAATGCCTATTTGCCGCTTACCCAAAGCAGCAATCTCAAAATAAAGTCGGTCGCCAACCAACAATTGGGCGTATCCGCTAATCGTCAGGAGAAATTTGAGGAGGCCTTGAATTACTTTAAACAAGCACTGAAGGCGGATCCTACCAATGAAGATGCACGCTTCAATTATGAATTAGTTAAAAAGAAATTAGAGGAACAGAAAAAGCAAGAACAGGAACAAAAGAAGGAAGATCAAAAGAAAGACGAGAACAAAGACGAAAAAAAGGATCAGAAAGACAAAGAAAATAAAGATCAAAAGCAAGATCAAAAAGACAAACAAGACAAGGAGCAACAGGAAAAAGAGAAAAAGGATCAAGAACAAAAAGAAAAGCAAAGCAAAGAGCAAGAAGAACAAGAGCAGAAAGAAGAGCAAAACAAAGAGAAGAAAGACCTCCCTCCTTCCGTTTCTGAAAAGTTAAAAGAAATGCAGATGAGTGAGGAGAAAGCGAAGATGATATTAGAGGCAATGAAGAACCAGGAAGTTCAATATCTTCAACAAAACAAACGCAAAGCCACAAAGCCGAAGGATAAGGGGAAACCTGATTGGTAGGGCTGTCAATAGTCGACAGTCGGCTGTCCACAGTGGAAGGTCGACCAAATAAATAATAATTGTTATCACCAAACTTATGAACTTATGAATGAAGTATATATCGTATCCGTTGCACGGACTCCTATTGGAAGTTTTGGTGGAAGTCTGGCTAGTTTAAGTGCTACCAAACTTGGCTCTATTGCTGTGAAGGGCGCTATTGATAAAATTGGACTTGACCCCAAACATATCCAAGAGCTATTCTTTGGCAATGTGATTTCTTCAGGACTTGGTCAGGCTCCTGCTACTCAAGTTGCTGTTGGCGCAGGATTGGGATATACTATTCCTACCACGCTGGTCAACAAAGTTTGTGCATCCGGGATGAAAGCCATTATGCTTGGTGCTCAATCTATCATGCTTGGACATACTGATGTAGTCGTGGCGAGTGGCGCAGAAAGCATGTCCAACATTCCTTATTATTTAATGAAGGCCCGATATGGTTACAAATATGGGAATGGTGATTTGATCGATGGGCTAACCCATGATGGTCTCACAGATGTTTACAACCACTGTGCCATGGGTGTTTGTTCCGATAACACCGCAAAAGAAATGAATATCAGCAGGCAAGATCAGGATAACTATGCCATCCAATCATACAAACGTTCCGCTGCCGCGTGGGCAGCTGGAAAGTTTAACGATGAAATAATACCAGTAGAAATTGCAGGCCGAAAAGGAGACATCACTTTGTTTTCAGAAGATGAGGAATACAAAAATGTGAACTTCGATAAGATTCCTGGACTAAAACCCGTTTTCACAAAAGAGGGTACCGCTACGGCAGCAAATTCATCCACCATAAATGATGGTGCAGCCGCTGTGATTTTAATGAGTAAAGAAAAAGCAAAGGAACTTGGCCTCACTCCTATCGCTAAGATACTTGGCTTCGCAGATGCCTCACAAGATCCTATGTGGTTTACCACCACGCCTTCTATTGCTATTCCAAAAGCAATGAAGATGGCAGGAGTTGATGCGAAAGATGTTGGTTATTATGAAATAAATGAAGCCTTTTCAGCAGTAGCAATCGCCAATAACATGAAGCTGGGTCTTGATCCTGAGAAGGTAAATGTAAATGGTGGAGCAGTTGCCTTGGGCCATCCCCTCGGAGCATCAGGTGCACGAATTACAATATCCCTTGCCTCTATTTTAAAACAGCATCATGCTACCATTGGGGTAGCCGGAATATGTAATGGTGGTGGTGGTGCTTCTGCTATTGTGATTGAAAGGCTATAAGTTCCGGACTCAAGTCCTTTGTTTCAGGTCTCAAGTTTTTGGCTTTTGAATTTTTTGTGATTTTCCATGCCATGACGAATTAACTTAATTTTAGGTCGGTGAAGAAACAAGACAGGAAATAAAATGAATCGTGCCTAAGGCACTCGATAAAATATTATTTTTGGGCAACGGATTAAAATCCATTGCTATCCTATAAAAGCGAGCCTCTGGCTCTACAAAAGCTTAAGTTAACGACTATGGTGTCTTCACAGACCAAAATTAAGATTAACAAATGGTCTGTGAAGACACAGACCACGGAAGAAGTGGTGGTGCTTCTGCTATTGTGATTGAACGGCTATAAGTTCCGGTCTCAAGTCCTTTATTTCAGGTTTCAAGTTTTTGGCTTTTGAATTTCTTGTGATTTTCCGTGCCATGACTAATTAACTTAATTTCAGGTCGGTGAAGAAACAAGCCAGGAAATAAATTGAATCGTGCCCAAGGCACTCGATAAAATATTATTTTT
>JANNAQ010000014.1:0-90232 GCA_031384515.1 Bacteroidia bacterium | reverse complement strand
TCTCTCTTTGCGCAAATACCATCGCGTGAGGGGGATTAAAAAAAAGGAAATAACTCGCTTAAATATTTTTCTCATCACTCCATGACAAAACCTTCAATTTCGGGCTGACGGTATTTCCAGAGACGTTGTAATATTTTTAATTCATAAGGCAATGCAAAAAAATTAGTTTTATATCGGAAGTTAGATAGGCCATGAAGTATTTTTCGTTTGAATGGAGTTAATCTAAAATCGGAGACTGTTGGATATTGTGCGTTTAGTACAGTTTCGAAGCCAAGTATTTTGTCAACCATTTCTGACGTCAGCCAAGGCGTCAATGGATTTTTTCGTAGATCAAAATTTTGCCAGGCAGGTGCCAGCCAGTCTTGTAGCTTTTCCGGAAAATGGAAACCGGATTTTTTTACCGCCTCATACATTTCTGATCCTTCTGTGGCTACCGGGCTGTAGACATAGATAATGATTTCTGTGTTGGGATTTATGGATTTGATTTCCTTGATGTAGGCGATGTCCTGATCAATTTGCTGCATGACTTTTTCAGGAGTCTCAGCAGGAAATCCCAGAACGAATGAGTATTCAGGAATAATGTCAAACTTTTTCATGCGGGCTGCAAAGGTTTTGACCTGAGCCGTGGTTTGCGTTCCGCCCTTGTCCATTTTTTTTAGCAACTCTTCGTTGCTGGTCTCTGCTCCAAAAAAAATCATTTTGCATCCTGCTTCGCGCATGATCGCTAATGATTCATCGGAATATTTGTCAATAGTATCGATGCGGCCTTCTCCCCACCAGATAATGTTTTCGTCTTTAATCAATTTTGAAAATTCTACGGTTCGCTTTTCGCTCACAAAAAAATTGTTATCATGAAATTCTACGGCATCCGCGCCATATGTATCAATCAGGTATTTAATGTCCTTGTAAACTAGTTGTGCTGATTTTCCTTTCCAACGCGCGTTGTAGATTGGAACCACGGCACAGAAGGAACACGTAAATGGACAGCCCATGCTGGAATGATAAGAGGCAGTACGCTGTCCTAAGAACGTTTTGCCAAGATAGCGTGAGAGAGGATAAAGCTGATTTAAATATTCGTATGGCAGTTGTGGTAGTTTGTCCTGATCTCCCAATTGAGCCTGATTGGTTTTAATGATTTGGTTGCCCTCTTTGAAGATTAGATTTTGAATATCGTGATAGGATGTTTTTGATTCCAGTGCATCGAGCAACTGAGGAAAGGTGTAATCACCCGGTCCGTTCACTATGAAATCAACAAATCCCGAATTGATAACCGATTTAAATTGATTGGACGCAAAATATCCACCCCAGATGTTAATCACATGTGGATATAGTTCCTTTACTTTTTTTGAAAATGGAATCGCTTGCTTTAATTGAGGCCCCGGCATCACAGTACAACCAAACACATTGAACCCAGTTTTTAGATATGATTCAATTTTTGTCCATGGATCTTTTTCTAAGTTCCCATCCACCAGCACATATTCATATTTTCCGTGAATGGATGCGCCAACCTGCAAAATAGAATTAGGGATCCGATGCTTGGCTCGTGCACTGCGAGGATTGAAAAGAATGACTTTGTTCATTAATATTCTAAAGTTACAATACCCTCGTTCTCATAGCAAGGCAAAATAACTATTCTAATAGTATAATGTTCTGCGTTTCTATGTTTACTTTAGGGAAACTTCAAATGCTTGATTCTAAGAAATACCCTGAAAAAACTAATCACCGGATTAACGATCCCGCAGGAGTATGTTTGTGTGGATTTGGAAACTCTACAGCCAAAGCTATCAGTCCTTCTGGAGGTTAACGATCAGCAATTCTCACTTGATGTAACAACTTCTCATTTATTTCTTGGCTATAAACCCCTGATCATTGGATTGACTTTTAATGTTGATGATCCGAATTTTGAAATAGTAAAGACGCAGAGTAAAGTAACGCTGCGATTTCTAAATCGGGAAAATTCATTAGCTAAATTATATCTTGTAAAAATTGGTGATAGAGATCTGGGCAAGGAGGTAATGTTATTTTTTGAGGGCAAACGTGGCCTTCATTCATTCTTGAATCCAATGCATCAGTGGATTAACCGTCAACGCGAACGGTGGAGGAAACCGTTACCAAATAATATTGATCTTCCGGGCAATCTTTTCGAGCAGGTTCTCATTGCCTATAGTGTTCCCCGCGTTATTTCGATTGTTACTATGAGTGATGGACCTTTAATGAATATGTTTCCAACGGATTTGCATGGTCCTGTTGGAGAAAAATTCTATGCCAGCTCTCTGCGTAAAGGCGGATTAGCAAACGAGCAAGTTGAAAAATATCATAAGGTTGTAATTTCAGAAGTGGACGTTTCTTTTTATAAACAAGCATATTCATTTGGAAAAAATCATATGCGCGAACTAAAGGAGGAAAGCCGATTCCTTATTGACACCAATAAGTCTAAAGCGTTTAATTTTCCTTTGCCCAAAGATGTTATCCGTTATCGTGAATTGACGCAAATTGATTTCCTGGATCATGGTATACATAGGATTCATTTGTATGAAGTAATTCATGAGCAAACTTTAACAAAGGGTAAGTCTACCCTTGCTCATATTCATCAATATTATGCCCAATGGCGACTTGATCAGAGCATACAAACTCAAATATTCCTTCGTTAACGATTATGAGAATCATTCATCTTTCGTATGCGCACATGACCCAACAGCATGATCCGGAAGCATGGTTGAAGAAGATTAATTTTTTTGTGAAGCTATTAGAGCAAATATCCAAACAAGAGGAAGTGAGAAGCATACACTGCATTAGTTACTCAGGAGTAATGAACAGAAATAATGTGGAGTATCACTTTTTGAATCTCTCTAAGCTTCAGGTTTTACTTCCTTTTAGACTAAATAATTATGTTCGGCAATTGCAGCCAGACGTTGTGATTGTCCATGGCTTTCATTTTCCATTAAAGGTCCTCTTGCTTAGGTGGAGGCTAGGCTCTCGTATTAAGATTATCATGCAACATCATGCAGAAAAGCCGCTGCGTCACTACAAAAGAATTTTGCAGAAAATGATGGATAGGTTTGTATCGGCTTATTTTTATACCTCTCACGATCAGGCAAGTCCATGGTTAGCAGAAGGACAAATAAAGGATTCAAATAAAATTTATGAAGTTATGGAGGTTCCATCTGTATTCCATTCAATCGATAAATCGGTCGCTTGTCTAAGAACCGGGGTGAGCAATGCGAAAAGAAACTATCTATGGGTGGGCCGGTTAGATGCGAATAAAGACCCATTGACACTTATAAAAGTTTTTTTAGAATTCTCAGTTGCAAATCCGAAAGTTCACTTGTATGTAGTATTTCAAAGCGAAGAGTTAATTGAAGAGATTAAAATGCTAGTCGCGGGTTCTAGCGCTGAATCACCAATTACTCTTGTCGGAAAAGTAGAACACAATGATTTGCTTTATTGGTATAACAGTGTTGACTTTATTATCTCTACTTCACATTATGAGGGAAGCGGAATTGCAGTCTGTGAGGGAATGTCATGTGGGGATATTCCTATTCTCACCAACATCCCTTCCTTCAGAATGATGACAGGAAAAGGAAGCTGCGGGTTGCTTTTTGAGGCCGGAGATGTTGATGAATTAGTAATGGCGCTCAGGAAGAGCTTGGAATTGGATGTTGAACTGGAACGAGCTAAAACATTTTTACAATATAATACTACTCTATCAGCTGAGGCGATAGCAACAAAGATGATTGACGTTTCAAGACAGGTCACGGGTGTCGTGAATTGAGCATGGATGAACAAAGACTCCGAATTGCAGTCATTATCCCTGGTGGAATTGGCACAGGCAAGAACAATATTGGGGTGCCCGTCATGGAGCGATTAGTCAGACTACTTTCCGGTGACTTCGATGTTACTGTCTTTTCACTTTTTAAAATTAATAAGGACTATACTCCGATAGGTTTTACATTGATTGATTGTGGCAACTCTAATTCTATACTAAAAGCAACTACATTCTACTCATCCTTTAAGGCGCAACATCAGAGAAAAAAATTTCATATTGTGCACGGATTTTGGGCACTACCTTCCGGACTTCTTGCCGTTATAACGGGAAAGGTTTTCAACATTAAAAGTGTAGTCAGCGTATTGGGTGGTGATGCTATCTCGCTTCCTGAAATAAATTATGGCCAGTTGCGCACTTGGTTACCACGAAGGTTAGTGTTGTGGTGCCTGAAGCAAGCTGATGAAGTCATTTGCTTAACTCAATATTTGCTTGACAATCTAAAGAATGCAGGACTCACCAGAAACGATGTAAAGATAATTCCTTGGGGGATTGACACTTCGCTATTTACTTTTAATGAAAAGTCGCTGAGTCATCCTGTTAAGTTTCTCCACATTGCCAATTTAAGTCCTGTTAAAGACCAAACCACATTGTTAAAGGCATTTAAAATAATAGCGCATGGAGTAACTTCACATCTTACCATAATAGGAGAAGGTAGTGCCGAACAAGTCATAAAGAAATTGGCCAACAATCTCAGCATAGAAGATGAAATAACTTTTAAGGGTTTAATGCCTTATGAGGATCTCGCTTCACACTATCATCAAGCTGATGTGCTCTTACACACTTCTTTATCCGAAGGACAAAGCGAGGTCGTTACCGAAGCCATGAGTTGTGGGGTTTTGGTTTGTGGAACGAAAGTGGGTTTAATGTATGATCAAGCTGGATGTTGCATTTCTGTCCCAGTGCAAAATGCCGAAATGCTTGGACATGAAGTTTTGAAAGTTCTAAATGACGCAGAGCGAATGCATACGATCAAACGAAACGCTTGTGCATGGGCTTCAGCACACTCTATCCACTGGACAACTGAAGAAATAAGTAACCTTTATAAATTTCTGGCTAATCCTGAAGGTAAGACACATTGAATCCATCGTATCCATCCTTTAAAATCGAACGGCTTAATTTTTATGTAGTTTACAAGGCATCTTCTGGCCTCTTTGTGATTATCATTACTCAAATACAAAAGCCCTAATTTGTAATACTGCTTTGAAGCAATTCTCTTAAATTGTTCTCGTGTCAACAACTTCTCTTTGTAAAACCTCCGTATTAACTCGACATTCTCACGACTGAAAGTAAACTCCCGTTCTGCCGAAATGTTTTGATTATGCTTCCTGATCTTAACCAGCTGCTCACCAATAAATACTCCTTCTTGTCTCCATGCCATTTTAAAAAAGAAATCATTATCTCCTCCGGACATGTGTTCGTTTATATACCCTATTGCATTAAGTACTTCTCGCTTAAACAGAAATGTACTTGGATATATAATGAATCTCTCTTCAAGTAATTGAAATAAAAATACATTGCCAATAAATAGTGGCTCCAATTCGGGTGGCGGAATGGCCCCGGTTCCAAATTGTTCACCATGACCAAAGATAAAGGCAGTTTGTGGATATTTTTTTAGTAAGGATAATTGAAACTCCAGTTTATGAGGCAACCATAGATCATCCGAGTCGAGGAAGGCAATGTAATTTCCCTTGGCCAGGTGCATACCTTCATTTCTTACCTTACCCAGAATTCCGGTGTGTTCAATGACATGATATTGAATTCGCTCATCATTAAAATGAGCGATGCGATCTTTTGAATCGTCACTTGATCCATCGTCAATAATAATCAGTTCCCACTGAGAGTAGCTTTGATCAATTACACTCTGAATCGTTTCCACAATCAGATCAGCTCGGTTATAGGTAGGGAGAACAATACTTACCAATTCGTCAGGCATAGTCAGGACAGTGGGATGGATGGTATTTTCTCGACCAAAGTTCCGTTTTCAAGTGTGAGCACCCTGTCGAAATGCTTGAGTAAATGATCGTGATGAGTGATCATAATAATTGTTTTGTTTTGCGAAGCAACCTTCTCGAGTGTTCGAAGGATTTCCTGTTCACTTTTTGCGTCTAACTGGTTTGTAACTTCATCAAATAACAAGACTTCTGCGTTTGCATACAGCACCCGGGCAACAGCAATTCGCTGCCGCTGGCCACCAGAAAGCTTTATTCCTTTTTCTCCAACTAAGGTTGAAAGGCCTTCCGGAAGCCGTAGGATCAGTTCTTCAAGATCAAGTTCCTTTACCAGTTGTTCTATTTTTTTTGAATCAATTTCTTCTGTCGGAAAACCAAAGGCAATATTCTCGGCAATGGTTCCGTCTAACAAATACGGGTTTTGCGAAACGTACCCAAAAATTTTCCTCCATGCTTTCGGGTTTTTCCTGCTGATCTCCATCCCATCTAAAAGAATTTCTCCGGATTGGCTTTTGAGGAATTGAAGTAAGAGCAGGAGCAATGTTGTTTTTCCTGTTCCCGATTTTCCAACTAATGCGATCTTTTCTCCCTTATGAATGATCAATGATGCATTATTCAAGACCAGCGTTCCATTCGGATACTGAAAGGTGGCCTTGATCAACTCGATAGTTTTTACAAACGGTAGTGGCGCAACAGGTTCATAGTCATGTGCGGGTTGAGGTGATATTACTTTCAGCTCATCAAAAAGGTACTCATGCGACTTGATTTGTAAAATAGAATTAAGAATGCGGTTGATGGCAGGGATCATCCGGAAGCTGGCCCCGGCATAGATTCCCAGCAGTAAAAGTTTTTCTTGATAATTCTGATCTGTAACAACAGAATAAATAATAATCGAACAAATGATAAAGGCTGCGATCACCTCGGTGAGTCGCGTAGCGCCTGATTGGGTGGTATGATCGCGCACAAAAGTTTTTGCGAGACGCTGACTGATTTGATCAAATCTGGTTTTGAAGAACGATTCTTTTCCGGACGCCTTGATGTCAATCAATCCTTCCACTGACTGCAGCGCATGCTTCAATGTAAGCGGGTATTTTTCTTTTAGGTCAGCGCTATTTTTTTTTAGTTGATTTCTCTGAATTCTATATAACAGGCCAACCGGTGCGAGAATAGTTATAAGCAACGCGAAGATTTTTAGATCATAGATCACAACACAACATAAAAGAATCAGAAACACAAGCCCCTCTGAAAGGAGACTGGCTAACGGCATAATAATATTATTAGCGAAAGCAATGGGGAGATTGGCAATACGGTTTAGTTCCTTGGTAAAGTCGGATTGAGTGAATTTCAAATAATCCATTTCCAAATATTGAGATAACATGCGAGAAGACAGATGACTGCCGATGGAAAATGAAAAATTGGCTTTTGTACGGGTTATCCACAGGCCAATCACATTTTTTATCAATGTAAAAATCAATATGCCTATTGAAACTGCAAATATAAAGGATGCCGGAGATGAGAAGGCGAGCTGGCGGTAGATAGTGCTTATCAAGTAGTTGGAGGTGAGGTAATCATGACTTACCATAAGAAAGATCAGGGGCAGGAAGGAGGCAAGACTAAAAAAATCAAGAAGAGCGTTAAATATCATCAAAGCGACAATTCCAACTCCCTTCCTCTTCTCATCCTGGGTAAGAAGCTGGAGCAACGGCCGCATGATGGTATTATAAAACTTCATCAGGAAATGGTGGCGAGCAAATTGAATTGGGTTCGGAACGAATACTTTTGAGGTTCATACGGAAGCATTTCGTTGTAATGTTCAATTTCAAAACGATAGCCCAGCTTACGAAGTTTGTCAAGCACCTCTTCTATGGTGGAATTATTTTCTTTCCACCAGGCTTCCGTCACCTCAAAGAAAATCGGAGGCCTGTACTTCTGTATCGTGTTCCACCCGCCTTTAAAAACTTCTGGCTCAAAGCCTTCTACAATTAATTTAATGAACGCGATGTTTGTTGGAGTCAGTTCGCCCACAAAATCATCAAGCTTTTGAATTTTAATCTTTAGTTGAGCCGCTGCGCTATCCTGTACAACCCTTCCGGCTCCTGTGTTGAGGTCCTCGTATCGAAAAGACCGCGAGCCTGTTTCATTTCCCAATCCCACCGGATGTAACCGAATGATGCTTTTAAGTTCCGGATTTAATTCAAGATTGCTTTGATAGTTTTCAAATACAACAGGATTAGGTTCAAAGGCATGTACCCGAACGGACAGGTGATTGTTTTCTTTGCAAAACGAGGCGAGTTTTAGGGAGAATGCCCCAAAGTTGGCCCCGATGTCCAACACAACACTTTCTTTCGTAACGAATCTCTTTGCAGCTGCAAGAGCATTATCACGGACTCCATAGAATACACGCCACTGCACGTAATCCGACCGGTTAATTTTGAAATGAGTATTGCCCCTGGTTAAAAAATAATTATCATCTTTTGGATAGCTGGCTGATGAGGGAATAAATCTTCCGAGGGAAGGAAATTTATTCCTGAATTTAACCGGAATGATTTTTCTGATGCTAGTAGAGGCACGCCTGAGATAGACAAAGACCTCTTCCGCCTTGGTGTGAATTACTTTTTTTTGGATGAAATGACTAATGGGATTCACAGCGTATTTTCTATAACAATCCACGGGAATGGTGAATTACCATCTACCTTTTGAGAAAGTCGATTCAGTAAAGTATTGGGATTATATTTTATGGTGACATTAAACCCATCCAGCACATTCCACGCATGATGAAAGTAGTGAAATTGCATCTCTGGTTGGCCCATTGCGCTGAAATATTTTTGCGAACGCTCCCTCGCAGCCCTGATTGTCTTTTCAGAATAAAATGGACTATCCAGTATATGCACTTGCCCGCCCGGATTAAGCATGGCAACTGACCGCTCCAACAAACTTTTGGCATCAGGAAAATATTGAATCACGCTGGCGAGGATAATTGCATCGGCACAAGGCTTTGCGAATAACTCCGAGAAAATATCAGCGTAAATAAACGCAAGGCTCTTGGCATTGCCGGAGGTCTTTACCGCTTGCCGGAGTTCAGTCTCATTCCTGTCAATTCCCAAACAATCGGCTTCAAGAGCGGAATGAATGCAGCGGATAAGCCATCCGTTTCCACAACCCACTTCGATTATTGTTTTTGGTTTTCTGGATTTTAAAAATTGGATTAACCGGTTGGCAGATCGTTTTCTGATACGCCACTCTTTTAATAATGGATGCGAGACTTCAACATCCGGAAGTTTTGCCACGGTTGCGACATCATATATCCTTCCTTCGGCTTTTCTAAGCTGAATGTACTCATTCTCAAATGGCAAACCCTTTTCCAGATTTTTTTGAAAGTACAATCCATTAAAAATTTCTAAAGAGGCATTTGTAATAATATCCTTGATCAAAGAGCCAGGCATTTAAGGCTTTAGTTGAAAGGTGACAATAATATGATCGGCCCATCGATTAAACGGGTAGTAGTGACGAACTGACTGATCTAACTTTCGGAGAGAAGGATACAGCCGTGGATACTTTGCTGGGAAATCGCCCCGTGAAGGCGGTGGAGACAGCGCGCATAACCCTTCTGACTTTACAAATTTAAATTTTGCTCCAAAGGCCGCTTTGATTTGTGATAATGAAAAATAGTATGTCTTGAAATACTCACCTTCCAGGTGAGCCACAACTCCGTTTTTATTTAGTCTTCTGAAAGCCTGCTTTCCGTTGCCGGTGAAAAAAGAAACCAATTCCCACAAACAAACAGGTGGCATGATTACCCAGGTTATATAACCACCGGGAGTTAACAGTGCCGGAAGATGCTTTGTTACACGGGCCAGGTCATCGATGCAATTAAGTCCGCCAAAGTTGGAAAACACGTAATCAAATTTTTTTCTATTCAGTTTATCCAATTCGGTATAGGAGAGTTGCTGACTGGCAAGTCGGTTTTCAAGTTGATGTTGCTGAATTTTTAGATTGATCTGTTCAATCATTCCGTCCGAAAGATCGGTGGCATATACCGAATGACCTTGTCGAGCAAAGTGTAAGGCATCAATTCCTGTTCCTGAATTGAGTTCTAAAACTTTACTTGATTCCTTCATAAATACAGACACATGACGATAAACCTGTTGACGCATGTCTTGAAGCACCTGATTTATTTTATCATCCGAATCGTAAGCGAATGACTGCTTACTAAAAGCACGATTTACAGCATTACCTGAACTTACTATCGATTCAGTTGCTTCCATTGACTTTGCTCAATTGATTGAGTTGAAATGCATTGATTAGCGCAAAAGGGAAATGGAATACCATGGAAGCAATTCGTTTAAGATCCAATGCCATGGGAATTCGGGGTTGCTTTATCCAATCTTTCACTTGGTTGATACCTCGTTGAATTCGATAGCGATTGTGTATGTAGCGATGAAGGATTTTATAATAGGCGGAACTGTAGGTTCCTGCAAACATCATAGCCAAATCATCCGAGTCACTCCAGTTTTGTTTTTCATGCAATCCGGCTTTCACGTTTTCGTAAAACTTAGTTCCAGGCAATGGATAGGAAACAGATATTCCAATTTCATCGGGCATGAGATCAAGAACCATTTGCAATGTGGAATTGATATCTTCCTTTGTTTCTCCTGGATACCCAAATTGAAGAAAGAACGCAGCCTTAATTTCTTTATGTTTGAGAAGTAAACGGGCTTGGCAGATCTGCTCAACCGTGGTGCCTTTATCCATGGCATCAAGAATTTTTTGAGACCCACTCTCCGCACCAACCCAAACTGTTTCTGCTCCTGACTCTGCCAAGGCAATAATCGTATCCTCTTCTAACAAGAGATCAACACGCGATTGAATTTTGTAGCGAAAGGCAAGGCCTCTTTTTTTTACTTCATCTCTAAAACTGTTTACCCATCCGGGTTTGAGCCCGAAAATATCATCACTCATCCAAAAGTGATCCGGTTTGTATTTTTTTAGGAGCATTTCGATTTCATCTACAACCTGAATGGTTGATCTAGAGTTGTATCGATTTCCATAGATTGGCTTAGCACACCAATTGCATTTAAAAGGGCAACCCCGTGTTGTCGCGAAGTTTAATGAAAAGTAGCCATGATGCTTGAGCCAAAGTTGACGATAGGCCTCCATGTCAATCAAGTCCCAGGCAGGTAAAGGTAACGAGTCTAAGTTCCGGATGACTGGTCGCGAAGGCGTAACCTTAGTTACCCCCTCATTAATAAAAGCAATTCCTTGAATGCTGGAAGGATCTTTTTTTTGTTCGAGAGTTTGTAAAAGTTCTTTCAGTGTTTCTTCACCTTCGCCACGGATCACATAATCTACCCCACAGGAAAAATATTTTTCATAATGATCAGATGCATCAGAACTATTGATTATCACCGTACAACCTTGCAGCTTTGCCAATTTGGCCATCGTAAAGGCAGCTTCTCGCATCACCGTAAGACACATTTTAGTGAGGTAATTGAAACCATCATCATAAATTATTAGGTAGTTCGGTTTTTCTTTTTCAAGGATGGGCTTTATTTCTTCCGGATTGTCTTTTAGTCCTACGTCAAAAAGTGTGATATCGAAACCAGTGTTACGAACAACGGAAGCCGCCAGTAAGGTCCCCAAAGGGGGATAGGGTTGCTTAAACTTCCATTGCTTTGGGTCGAGTTTATAAAAATAACTATGTGTGAATAAGACTTTATTCATTCCAGTTGATGCTCAATTTATTTCCAAACTCATTTAGCTTTTGCTCGTAGAGATCCAGTACTTTTCTTTGATAATTTTTAGGGTGCCCTTTCGAAACGTATTTTTTCGATTTGAAAGCAATTTCAAAATCTGTTTTAGAATAATCTTTCTGGTATAATATCTTCCACCATGAAGAGAAAACTTTCAATGAAAAACGCTCAAATCTATCAGCTCCACTAAAATTAATGAAGGCTTCCAACTGCTGCTTAAACCAGCTGGAACGATACGCAAACACATTTTCAATTGAGCGTGCAGTATGGTTAGGTAAATAAGATTGTACCCAATAATTTGCCATCATTAATTGTGGATAATATTCTTTACCATAAAGAGGAATTAATGTGGATAATTCTGTGGCCGTATAAAGATTTTTCTCTTCTATTCCCAGATGAAGTTCATCCACAAAATAATTCACACAGAAATATTTGTGAGAATTGAAAAGAAATATTTTTTGATAAAGTGCTAATAGCATGCGAGCTATCCAAAGACGATTTGGTTTGGTGATAATAAAAAAATCTAAATCGGAGTGTTCATCCATGTAGTTTTTGGATAACGAACCAGAAGCCATTACCGCTCTTACAAAAGGAAATTTTGAGATGAATAGCGCTTGTTTGTAGGCCAAAGACAAACTTTGGAGGGCCATTTGATTTCCTTTAATTCTTCTTTTCCCCAGTACCTGATCATCATGTACACTAAAAAAGTCTGAGACAGAATAAATGATTGATTTATCCCGCATCCTGGTTAATTCGCTTTTGACATGATCAAGAGTAACATGATTAGTGGGAAGGTGTGTTAATATCTCAGACGCTGTGAGCGGATATTGGAATATATCGAAATAGAGCAACGTCTTGAGTATGCTTTTAGATAAAGGGGTATGGTCAGAAACGTTAATCACACGTTTGCCTTGTTGAATGAAGCTTGTTGAACTGCATTATATTGAAATAGAATAAGTGAGCCAAATAAACTGTAAAAGACAATTCCTTTTTGTAGTTCCATTGCTGTTTCAGTGATGCAAAGGATAGCGAAAAGAAAAATAAATCCGAGGTATAGAAAATTTCCTGTTTGATACGAAATATAAGCTGGCCAGACAAAGCAAATGATTAGCGTGCTAAGGCCTAATACTCCAAGTCCTAACAGTGTTTGCAGGTATTGATTATGAGGATCATTTGTTCCCAATACATTGGTGATGTTTGATCGCTTGCTGGTTTCGGAAATGAGTTGCTCCACATCACCTGTACCAACACCCAAAAGCCAATTAATTTCTGGCAATGACTTAATACATACTGACCAAAGAGAAGCCCTGATCGTTGTGGATTGGGTTTGAAGGCCTGATTTCAAATACGGGTAGGTAGTCACAATTTCATGATACCCTCTGAATCGACTAACCGGGTTGAGGTAGAGGATTCCGGAAAAAAGGAGAATGCAAGCAAGTGAACTTGCCCAGTAGATTGAACGCGGAGCTGACTTCAAAAATTTGTTAACACCATAAAGTGAAATACTAAAGAAAGCAAAAACCATTATTCTGGAGGAAAGCAATAGAATGAAAATACTCAAGTATCCTAACAGAATCAAGAGAATTATTTTTTTGATTGCAGTTAATGTGATAAATAATTCAGCGTAAAAATGAATTAGGAGAAACACACAAAATACAATGTATAAAGAAAAGTAAGAGGGGTGAATCCCAATTCCCGAAGCTAGTTCGATATACGATATGAACATCCAGATAGTGGAAACATTTGGATTGAATGAATAAAATGAAGCATTGCTATACGAGTCAAAATTTAAAGTTGGGGATACATCATACGCTTTACGAAAGGCCATCCACAAACAAATTAACGTAGCGGCAACACATGTGATGATAAAAATGTGAAGCAATTTTCGGACATCCTCTTTTCTGATTTGGATAGTGGCCAGCATAACGGGCAATGCAATTAACGAAATCTTTTTTTCCAGGTTAAACCAACCGATTCGCTGATCAGCTGAGTAAATTACTCCCAATAAATTCAACAGAAAGAAAAGAATAAAGATCACTACGACTGGATTTTTGAGAATTGTTTCCCATTTCCTTTTCCATTGCCCTTCTACAATCCATATGATTCCGAAAATAATAAGTGCCAGGTGGCAAATTATTATTGAAAAAGGCAAAGACACAATTGCCAAAGCAAGTGGCCCTGTAAATTTTATGCGTTGAATGCTGCCCGCATTCATTGTGTTAATTTTAGTAATGTAATACGGTTAATTTCCTTTCGCTCAGGATCATAAAACCATCCCCATTTATTGAAATAGGTGATAGCACTTTTGACATGAATTAGCAAAGCGCTAAGACTTTTGTACGAACTTCTTTCGTGAATATGAAAAATAGTAACATGGGGGTAAAAGATGGTTCGGTAGGATTTGTGCATTCTTCTGGTAAGATCCATGTCCTCCGTGTATAAAAAAATGCGTTCATCAAAGACGCCAATTTTTCTAACTGCCTCCATTCTTAAAAACATAAAACAGCCCGAAAGAAATGGAACGTCCATCACCTTGTTATAACCTGAGATATGAAGTTCGTAGATTTTATTTTTGGTTGCCAGCAGTTTGGAATTAATTCTAAAGAAACGCCTGACGAAAAGTGTAGCAGGTGATGGCAACAACTTGCAAAGCGGTTGTAAGCGACCATCTGGGTAAAGCACTTTGGGCATAGCCATTCCTATTTCAGCATGAGTGTCCAATAATTCAGTTAGCTCGGGAATTACATCGCGATTAAAATAAACATCGGGGTTTAAAACAACATGATAGGTTGAACCGTATTCAAGTGCGCGCTTAATTGCAATATTGTGAGCAGCTCCAAAACCAAGATTTTTTCCCTTGTTAAATATGTATTGAATTCTCGGATCATGAATATGAAACTTCAACAGATCAACAGGTGAATTATCAACTATGAATAACAAGCTATTCATTTCGCTTTCCAGGAAACTGTTAATGGCCCCCAGCACCACTTCGGGTTTGTTCTTATAAACCACAATGGATGCGGTGATCTTAATTTCCATATCGAGTTTCTATCAGGCTTAATGCAAGTTTTAATCGATATGAAAACTTACGCATAAAATCGTAATTACTTTTATAGAAAGTAGTAGAAGCATTTTTGTTGTGTCTTCGGTGCAATACCAGTTTTTCTGGATGAAAGATAGCCTTACCGTATAACTCGCCAATCAATCCCAGCCACTGGTCATGTATAATTAACCGCGATGGGAATGGCAATGCTTTTTTCAAAAGAGATCTTTTAAAAGTCATGCAACAACCCATATATGAATTGCGAAATAAATTTTTGACCACCCCCTTTCCAGAAGTATTGAATTCAAAAAATGAATCATGAAGGCAATTCAGTTTATCGTCAACGATTTTGCAGTCGCTTACCACAAGATCATATTCATGAAAATAGGGAAGTGTCTGTTTTATTTTATCAGGCATCCAAACATCATCCTGATCTGCTAGAAAAATTATTTCCCCTTTACTTGATAACAATGAATTTTCAAAATTGCTGACAATACCATTTTTTGGATTTTCAATGAATCGAATGCGCGCATCAGAGTATTGCTTTACGATTTCAAATGTGTTGTCTGTTGAATGATCATCCGAAATAATAATTTCGTCCTCGTCATTCAGCTGTGGCAGAATGGAATCTAGCTGGTAGCCTATAAAACGAGCTCCATTCTTTGCTGCCATGCACACAGAAATCATAAATTCACTTGTTAATTTTAGTATTGTAAGTTACAACATCCAATAGAAAGCTTATTAAAATAAATGCGTTGAAATGCAGAATACATTCAGGATACCTTATAATGGGGGGTGATTTGCAGAATTCTAATAGAAGGCAAGGAATTCGTTTAATCCTTCTTAAGCTGATCAAGGCATACTATTGAAAGTATAACCATGGAAAGCCCAATGGGATTGTTAATATACTGATTGGTAAGTGATTGAAAATATACAAAGGATGATCCGAAGAAAAATGCATCGCTGAGGCCTCCTGGGGTAGCCACCTTATATTTCTTATAGAGTAGCCAGAGTAAGTAAGCCCAAAAAGCAAGCCCTACTATACCCTGCTTATGAAAGATTTCCAAATAGGAGATTTCCATATGGATAGGACGTGAAGGAATGCCCATTCCAAATCCATGACCTAGTATAATGGACGATAGATTAATTTGTTCAGTTACTTCTTTTATTTGCTGAAATCTTCCATCGTCAGAATAGTTTCTATCTCCTAAAAGATTTGAATCCGGATGTATTGGGACCTCTTGAGAAACCGTTGATCTATTTTTAAGTTGATCAATAGCCTTACTGCTTTCGCGGATGACAACTTGCCCAGCCAGAACAATTGCAAGCGAAAGAATCGCAAAGAGGGCAAATCTGATGAAAGACGATTTTAAAAAATAATAGAAGGCATAGGTGAGCAAAAAAGCAAACAAAAATCCCCGCGTCACGGAAAGGAGAATGCCTATTCCCAGCAAAATCAATATAAGATGCTTATATGGTTGTTCGCTAAAGTAAACAAACAGAAAAGCGATGCAGATGAAAATAAATCCTTTATAAAAAAACGTTAACTCCCCTCGAAAAAAAAATTCCTGAGTTCCGATAACGGTATCATAGAAATCCAAAAATGGAATCGCACCTGTATGAATAAGAACCAGAACGATAATAAAAAAACTTGAAAGAATTATCCCCGAACGTTTGATAATACTTGCTGCTATCTCAGCTCTGGTGCCTGCCTGAACAGCAAAGCCGAAGAAAGGCAGTATAAGAAAATACAGTAGTGGTTTTATGTCTTCCCACCAGAACACCCGGCTGGCCCCCATGACTATACCCCGGCTCACTCCAATTAGTAATAGACATGCGAAAAATATAGAGAGAAGCCAATAATCTCGAGGTAACTTTTTCCTTCTCAAAATTTGAATGCACACGACAACGAACGCGATGACAAACAAAATCATACGGAGGCTTACAGGCCCCCAATTAACCAACCTTCCACCACCCCCAAGCATGAGCTCAAATAGGATAACTGTAAAAAGCAGAGATATAAATCTGTTCATCTAATCGGAAAAGTATGTTTCAATCCAATTTTTATGAAACTAAAAGTTTTGAATTGAAAGGACAACTTTAATGCGCGTGCTAGGATTACCCAGATACGACTTACAAACTGATTGCTTGTTTTTTTATAGAGCGTAACAGCTTTGCAGAAGGATTTGAACCGTTCAATTTCAGATAATATATCCGTGATGTTACTAGTCGCAGAAAAATGATGATAGCATGTGGATGGAATCAGTACAAAACTGGAATCATACACAGCCAGTCGATCCGAAAATGAAATATCACTGTAGTCAAGTGGAAAACGCTCATCGTATCCACCGGCTCTTTCAAAAGTGGCGACAGAGATGAGCATGCCGCTATTAATTGTTTTGTAATTTCTAAAAC
Source organism: Bacteroidia bacterium (assembly GCA_031384515.1). GTDB lineage: Bacteria > Bacteroidota > Bacteroidia > Cytophagales > Cyclobacteriaceae > ELB16-189. The sequence goes on along the minus strand of JANNAQ010000014.1, from coordinate 73,249 downwards.
TTTGAAGTGGTATGTCAAGCGCTTTCAGGCGGCTTCCTTTTCCCCAAATCAACCGGAAAGGCGAAAGGAGTCCGACTGAATCATTCACGTAAGGAACAAAAATAGTAACCTGTGGATGATGTTGAATGGCATGTGAGTAATCAAAAAAGAGGGAGGATGGGAACTCGGTATCCTGGTCTGCAAGCAACAGCCATTTTTTATTCAACTCAACAGCAACTTTTAAACCTTCATTATAGGCTTTACTTACTCCCGGATTGGAAGGGTTATGATGATACTTAATTTTCATTGAATTCAGATCAGGAATAACATCTGGCTTTGGACTGTTGTCATATACGTATAGAGTTGCATCAGAGGATTGACCAATTGCCAATTGTATTGATTTGAAAGATTCACACTCTGTAAGAGATTGTTTGTAAAGCACGATGATGATAAGAATCTCATCTAGTAAGAAAATAGGTTTCGTCAAATGAGTGAAGCTTTAATAGTTCAAGTTACGAATTTATGAAAAATCAAATCCTCCTATAAAAAGAGGTGGGTAGCCAATTGTTTTGAACCAAAGTTTTGATTTTCTAGATAAGAGAATGTAATTTAAATGTTTGCATTTGAACCCCTATGAAACCAATCACCGACTTTGCATCGTATCAGCAATCTTATCAGGAAAGCGTGAGCAATCCAGAATCCTTTTGGACTTCAGTAGCGAACGATTTTGTTTGGAAAAAGAAATGGGATAAGGTTCTTGAGTGGGACTTCCACAAGCCTGAAGTAAAGTGGTTTTTAGGTGGAAAGCTTAACATTACTGAGAATTGTATTGATCGTCACTTGCCAGACCGCGCCAATCAGGTTGCCATCATTTGGGAATCCAATGACCCAAAAGAAACGTCTCGCCATATTACCTATCAGGAACTCCATGACAATGTTTGTAGAGTAGCTAATATGTTAAAAGCACAAGGTGTTCAAAAAGGTGATCGGGTGTGCATCTACTTGCCAATGATTCCTGAAGTTGCCTACGCAATTTTGGGTTGTGCAAGAATTGGAGCAGTTCATTCAGTCGTTTTTGCTGGATTTTCCGCAGGTTCATTGGTTGATCGTATTAATGATTCAGGATGTAAAATCGTGCTTACCTCTGATGGTGCATATCGGGGAGATAAAAAGATCGACTTGAAAGGAATTGTGGATGAGGCGTTAGCTAAATGTCCAACCATTGAGAAAACCATTGTGTTCAAAAGGACGAATACAAACGTAACAATGAAAGCTGGTCGTGACCTTTGGTGGCATGAGCAACTTGCAAAAGTTGGCAGCACTTGTGTACCCGAAGTAATGGATGCGGAAGATTTGTTATTCATTTTATATACATCAGGCTCAACTGGAAAACCGAAAGGTATGGTTCACACATGTGGAGGCTATATGGTGTATGTTAACTATACTTTTAAAACAACATTTCAGTATAAAGAAGGCCAGGTGTTTTGGTGCACGGCAGATGTGGGGTGGATTACAGGTCACTCCTATATCTTATATGGTCCATTGTCTGCAGGAGCAACAACTTTGATGTTCGAAGGAGTTCCTTCCTGGCCGGACATGGGAAGGTTTTGGCACGTCATTGAAAAGCACAGAGTCAATATCTTTTATACTGCACCAACTGCCATACGATCATTAGAAAAAGCTCCTCTCTCCTTTATTGATGCGTATGAGCTTTCTACATTGAAGGTATTAGGTTCAGTGGGCGAGCCAATCAATGAAGAAGCCTGGCATTGGTATGATAAGCATATCGGGAAAGGAGAATGCCCAATTGTTGATACATGGTGGCAAACTGAAACAGGTGGAATTATGATTTCGCCCATCGCTCATGTTACAAAACTAAAACCCGCTCATGCCACTTTTCCTTTGCCTGGAGTGCAACCAGCAGTAATGGATGAACAGGGTAATGAACTGTTGACAAATGGCGTGGAGGGGCGATTGACTCTCAAATTCCCTTGGCCTGCCATGGCCAGAACAATCTATGGCGACCATCAGCGATTTAAAGACACGTATTTTTCAACCTTCCCGGGAAAGTATTTTACTGGTGATGGATGTAAGCGTGATGAAGAAGGTTACTATAGAATAACCGGAAGGGTAGATGATATTATTATTGTTTCCGGACATAATATGGGGACAGCAGAAATAGAAAGCGCAATTGATGAACACTCGGCCGTATGTGAAACAGCCGTGGTGGGATATCCGCACGATATCAAAGGGCAGGGAATCTATGCTTTCGTGATTTGTTATGAAAAGCCTCATGAAGAAGAACATTTAAGAAAAGAGATCAGGGAAATGGTTTCAAAAATCATTGGGCCTATTGCAAAGCCTGACAAAATTCAGTTCGTAAGTGGCTTACCTAAAACGCGTTCCGGAAAGATTATGAGGAGGATTTTGCGTAAAGTGGCCGAAGGTGAAACTTCTAATTTGGGTGATACTACAACGCTTCTCGATCCGGCAGTTGTTGATGAAATAAAATCGGGCGCTTTATAGATATTGACTTGTAAAAGAGGTTACTTCACTAAGGTCAGCTAGATTAAATTCCGGCTTTAATTGTCACCTATGAGATTTCGGTTTTGGGCTTGGTTTGGTGTATTGCTGGTCCTTGTAGCCTGTATTGATGAGAATGACTATACAATTGACTCGGTGGAGGTTAGTCCAACCATCGCCCTTCCTTTGGTTTCTGGTTCTCTCTCTATCCAAGAACTTATAAATAGTACCGATTCGGCTTATGTAAAAGTATACCCGGACGATCTCGTTTATCTTTCCTATTCTCAGACTTTGTCCACACAAGGACTTCGGGAATTATTTACGATACCAGACAAAAGCCTTACCAGAAGTTTTATTGTTCCTCCCGTTACCATACCACCCCACGTAAAAGATATTCGTTCGGATAGTATTGTTGAAATAGTTGATTTAGGATTGAGCCCTGAACAACTGAATGAGACTTCGTTTAAAGCTGGTAAAATTAATTACACTGCCACATCGAGCAGCCCTTCCTTTAACAGCAAGTACGAGGTTAATATTTCAATGACTGGTTTCGTTTCTAAAACAACCGGAAAGTCTCTTAATGTTAACATTAGTTCGACCGGATCCATTAATCTTTCAGATTATGTCGTAAAGCTTAATAAGAACAAGTTTGACGTCAAAATGGTATTGGTGCTCAAGAAGAGTTCAACTGCGGTTGTGGTTAATCCCAATACTTTTGTGAGTCTCAGACTTTCTTTCTTGGGTATGGATTTCACTTACATTAAGGGATTTTTTGGAGACCAGACATTCGCAAACCTTCCTGAAGATGCTCTTGATTTTGGTGCTTTTGGCAGCGCACTTGATCAAGCTAATGTTTCATTTGCTCAACCAAAAATTACACTGGAGATAACAAATGAAAATGGCGTGCCATGTGAGGTAGATTTCAAAAAATTTGAAGCACAGAATGGTACCAATTCACTAGCCGTTGTATTAAATCCTGCCAATCCAATTTCAATTGCTAGTCCAACAGTGTTAGGAGCCTCTGCAAAAACAACTGTGTCAGTTGTTAATGTAGCAGAGTTATTGGATTTTGCTCCGACCCAATTTTATTATAAACTGGACGCTCGGATAAATAAGGGCCTAATAAGCGGAAACAACTTTTTAGCTGACACAAGTAAACTTAAGGTGAGTATAAATGTTGATGTTCCTTTATATGGTCGTGCCACTAATATTTTTTTAGTAGACACTATAAAAATTGATTTACAGGATTTTGATCAATCAACGATCAACACAGCCTCTCTAAAGACTAAAATATCAAACGAACTTCCGTTGGATGCGAAAGTTCAGTTCTATTTAACAGATAGCAAATACAAAATACTTGATTCCTTGTTGACAACCGCACAAACTTCCCTTATTAAGGGTAGCACGGTTACTACCTCTGGTGATCTGGAGTCACCTGGAGTGGCTGATCAACTTATTGAATTAGAAAAAGTAAAGATTGACAAGATCTTTACATCGAAATTCATTATTGTTAAAGCAATCATGAATACTTCAAAAAAATCGGATGGTTCTTTTCCCGATGTAAAGTTCAAATCGAAGTATAAAATGAAGGTGGATGTGGGACTTCTTGCCAACCTTAAAATAAACGTAGGACTATGAGTCACCACAAATTCCTTCGGATTATTTGTGTGCTGCTTGTTGGTGGTTTTTCTGTGTCTGCGCAGGTAGAAGGTACACTTCATTATATAAACGATTTGCCGCAAGTGGTTATTAATAATCCAGCGTTTGTGCCTAATTATAAATTTTCATTGGGATTGCCTTTTTCTTCCATCCATCAAGGATATACCAACAATGGCTTTTCATATAGCGATCTCATAACCGACAAAGATGGACAGGTGAATGCCGACTTGTCGAAATGGATTAAGAACTTACCCGATAAGACATATATAGCGCCTGCAGTGAGTATTGATTTATTTAGGCTGGGTGTCGGGATAAATTCAAAGTTATATCTCACGGCAAATGTAACTGGAAAAGAATATGGTCATTTTGTTCTGCCCAAGGAGTTGGCCTCCGTTTTGGTGGAGGGAAATGCCGCTTACATCAATAGTACAATCAATGTTTCACCCAAGGTGGAAACCATTTCCTATATCGAAACAGCCGTGGGAGCTTCCTATGAAATAAACAAAAAGCTTACGGTAGGTGGAAGGGTGAAGTTACTTAATGGAGTAACAAGCGCGACAACCCAAACATCGGACATCACGATTGCCGTGGACGAAAATTATTATATGACAGCAAGTGCAGATTTAAATTTAAAAACCTCGGGAGTAAATAGCATCACGGGTTCAGGATATGAAGTTTCGAAGGAATGGAAAAACTATTTGAAAAACCGAGGATTGGGTATTGACTTAGGGGCCACCTATCGCCTCATGGATAAGTTGACACTTAATGCTAGCCTTATTGACATCGGGGGCATTACCTGGAAAAATGATCTGTATCAATACACGCTTGACAAATCAAAAGCTAATTACACCTTCTCGGGTATTAATGCTACCGATCTGGTGAACGGAACTGCCAATGATTACATGGATGCGCAACTGGATTCTTTAAAAAATAATTTTGAACTTCAAGAAGGGGCAACCTCGTCTTTCAAGACTGCTTTGCCTGGAAAATTGTTTTTAGGGGCAAACTTTGAAATAGTAAGGAACTTTTTAGTAGGAACTGTCTTTTTTGCGCAGAAGTTTAAAGACCATTTTTCTTCAGGTTGGACGACCTCCTTAAATAAAAATTTTGGCAGCGCGATAGGCACCTCGATAAGTTATACCATGTCTAATAATTCCTTCAACAACATTGGAGCAGGGCTTTCATTGAATTTTGCTCCCATTCAGCTTTATATTGTTGGAGATAATTTAGTGCGAATACCCAGTTCACTCATCGTTCATAAAAACATAAATAACTACATTAACACAGCGCAGGTAATCAATGTACGGCTTGGATTAAATTTAGTTTTTGGCCGCGAGGTTAAGAATCAAGTTAAAGTTGGTAAAGCCAAACCTGTTAATTCTAAAAATTCCAATACAAAAGGTAAAAAGGCTCAACAGACTCATGTTAAGGTTAGGCAGAGCAAGAAATAAGTGATATCTATTCAAAAATTTAAATGACTATGATACTATCATTCTATAATCTTTCAACCCTATTGGTGATAGCAACAATGAGCCTGCTACCACAGAAGAAAGTTGATGTTACAGGTACCTGGGCAATGAAAGTTGAAACATCTGTAGGAAGTGGCAGTCCGATATTCGAACTAAAGCATGGTACGGAGAACACCCTTTCGGGTACTTATAAAGGGCAACTCGGTGAAGCAAGTGTAGTAGGCACATTGAAGAGTAATGTTATACACTTAGAATTTACGGTCAGTGGAGGTAAAGTAGAGTATGACGGCACAGTTGAAGCTGATACGATGAAAGGCAATGTGAAGTTAGGAAACATGGGTGATGGCACTTTTATAGGTACGCTAAAGAAATAGTCTCCATTTCTTCTCATCATTATAACTAAATAAAAAAGTCTGTCAATTACTGACAGACTTTTTTAGCCACAAGGGTTTAATCAATTAACTCCCACACGCTTCGCATGCATCAGGATTGTCCAAAGAGCAAGCCATGTCAGCGCGCTTCTGGTCGTAATCAGCTAATGGTAATTGTTCGTATGGAATTGTATGTTGTGCCTCTGAAGCTACCGCTACCGGTTCTTGAACCGCTATAACTTCTGTTGATATACCCGCTAGCACCTCTACAGTTGCTGGTTGTTGCATCTGCGCTTTATCAACTGTAAACTTGATAGCATCTGCAGCAGCCGTTGAGCGTAAATAGTACATACCTGTCTTCAAACCTTTCTTCCAGGCATAGAAGTGCATAGAAGTCAACTTGCCAAAGTTTGGATCAGTTAAGTGAATGTTCAAACTCTGAGATTGGCAGATATAAGCGCCACGATCGGCAGACATATCAATGATAGACTTTTGAGAAATCTCCCAAACCGTTCTGTAGATGTCTTTTATGTTTTGAGGTATTTCAGGAATCGATTGAACGGATCCATTGGCTCCAACTAATTTCTGGCGCATACCCTCATTCCATAAACCAAGGCTGATCAAGTCTTTCATCAAATGCTTGTTGGCAATGATAAATTCTCCCGATAAAGTTCTTCTTGTATAAATGTTAGAAGTGTAGGGTTCAAAACATTCGTTGTTACCAAGAATCTGCGATGTGGAAGCAGTTGGCATAGGCGCGAGTAACAATGAGTTACGAACACCATTTTGTTTAACCTCTCTTTTGAGATTTTCCCAATTCCATCTTCCAGAAGATGGAGTAACTCCCCACATATCAAACTGGAATATTCCCTTTGATACAGGTGAACCTTTGAAGGATTCATACGGACCATGCTGTTTGGACAATTCCATAGAGGATTCCATGGCAGCATAGTAGATGGTCTCATGAATATCGGTATTTAATCCACGTGCTTCTGGTGAATCAAATGGCATGCGCAGCAAAATAAAAACATCTGCTAATCCCTGAACACCGATTCCGATGGGGCGGTGACGCATGTTAGAGTTCCTTGCCTCCTCTACCGGATAGTAATTGACATCAATTACTTTGTTGAGGTTACGAGTAATCACTTTCGTGATTTCATACAATTTCTGATGATCAAACTTACCATCCTCAGTTACAAACTTTGGCAAGGCAATGGAAGCCAGGTTACATACCGCAACTTCATCAGGTGATGTATATTCAATAATCTCTGTGCAAAGATTACTGGACTTGATGGTACCCAGATGCTTTTGATTGGATTTGCGGTTAGCCGCATCTTTATAAAGCATGTAAGGCGTTCCTGTCTCAATCTGAGCTTCAAGAATTTCAAACCAGAGGTCTTGCGCTTTTATCTGCTTGCGATACCTGCCTTCTTTTTCATACTTTTCATACAGGCGTTCGAAATCTTCTCCCCAGCAATCCGCCAATCCTGGTGCTTCATTAGGACAGAAGAGTGACCATGACTCGTTATTTTCAATACGCTTCATGAACAAATCCGGAATCCACATCGCATAGAAAAGATCGCGCGCACGCATTTCTTCTTTACCATGGTTTTTCTTCAATTCCAGAAAATCAAATACATCGGCATGCCAGGGTTCCAGATAAATGGCGAAACTTCCTTTGCGCTTGCCACCGCCTTGATCCACATAACGTGCAGTCATGTCAAAGTTTCTCAACATCGGTACAATTCCATTAGATGTACCACCTGTGCCTTTGATATAAGAGCCTTTAGCACGCACATTGTGAATGCTAAGGCCAATACCACCAGCGGATTGTGAAATCTTGGCTGTTTGTTTTAGTGTATCATAAATTCCATCAATGCTATCGTCCTTCATGGTAAGAAGGAAGCAGGATGAAAGTTGTGGCTTAGGAGTACCGGCATTGAAAAGAGTAGGAGTTGCATGTGTGAACCACTTCTCTGATAATAAATTATAGGTTTCAATAGCGGCTGGAATGTCTTCCCCGTGAATTCCTACTGCAACACGCATCAACAAATGCTGTGGACGCTCTACTACTTTATTATCCACCTTCATCAGGTAGGAACGCTCCAATGTTTTGAAGCCAAAGTAATCGTAGCTGAAGTCGCGATCGTAAATGATAGCGTCATCCAATTCGGCTGCGTTGTCTTTGATCACTTTCCAAGTCTCCTTGGAGATCAAAGGTGCATTTTGCCCCGTCTTCGGATCCACATAAGTATAGAGTCGCTTCATAGTGTTGGAGAACGACTTGCTGGTTACTTTGTGGAGATTAGAAACTGCAATTCTGGCTGCCAGCTTGGCGAAATCAGGATGCCTGGTGGTCATAGTAGCGGCAATTTCCGCTGCAAGATTGTCCAGTTCTACGGTGGAAACACCGTCATATAGACCGTTAATAACTTTCATCGCCACCTCTACCGGGTTGACAAATTTGGGATCTAAACCATAGCAGAGTTTTTCAACACGGGCGGTGATTTTGTCAAACTTCACGGACTCCCGATGTCCGTCACGTTTTAATACTAGCATTTCAAATAGGGTTGTGGGTGTAGAAGAAAAAGTTTAAAAAATGTGATCGAACTTAATTAAAAATCTTCATTCAATGAAAACTTCGGTGTAGTTTCTTTTTCAGTGCTGTTCATTACACCAGCTTTCTGATATTCAGCTACCCTTTTCTCAAAGAAATTAGTTTTTCCGCGAAGCGAAATCATCTCCATAAAATCAAAAGGATTGGTAGCACCGTAAACTTTCTGGCCAACCAATTCACTCAACAGACGATCTGCTACAAACTCAATGTACTGTCTCATTTGAGCTGCATTCATACCAATCAGGTTAACGGGAAGTGCGTCTGTTACAAACTCCTTTTCTATTTCAACAGCATCCTTAATAATGGCAATCACCTGATCAACAGGCAACTTATTAATGACATGCTTGGTATATAGGTGGCAGGCAAAGTCACAATGCAAGCCTTCATCACGAGATATGAGCTCGTTAGAGAAGGTGAGGCCCGGCATTAAACCTCTTTTCTTCAACCAGAAAATAGAACAGAACGAGCCCGAGAAGAAAATTCCCTCCACGGCCGCAAAAGCAATTAGTCGTTCCTGAAAACTTCCCTGATCAATCCATCGCAACGCCCAGTCTGCTTTTTTCTTCACGCAATCCATCGTTTCAATGGCGTGGAAGAGTTTATCCTTTTCCCTGGCATCCTTTACATAAGTATCTATTAATAAAGAGTAGGTCTCAGAGTGAATGTTCTCAATAGTGATCTGAAAACCATAAAAAAACTTGGCTTCTGTGTATTGAACTTCACCGATGAAGTGCTCGGCCAGGTTTTCGTTCACAATACCATCGCTGGCGGCAAAAAAGGCCAGCACGTGGGTGATGAAGTGACGTTCGCCATCATTCAGATTTACCCAATCTTTCATATCCTGACCCAAATCAATCTCTTCGGCCGTCCAAAAACTGGCCTCAGCCTGTTTATAGAACTTCCAAATATCATGTTGGCGGATAGGGAAGAGCACAAAGCGGTCTTTGTTCTCCTTTAAGATAGGTTCATCTGATAGATGTAGACTCATGTTTTAATATTTAGGGGTTATTATGACTAGACAAATACAACCGTGTGGAGGTTTTGTTTGCCTTCTATTTTTTATTTTAATTTTTTGTTGAGCTACTAACTTTTCGTAAGCGACACTACCAATAGTAAACAGCATCGACAAAGATTCTAAATCAAGAGTGAAATTCAAAGGGCAAAGAAGTAGTGAAATTTTATAGACGAGAGATCGATCAAGTCAATCAGTAAGAAAATAGATTCATAATCACCTAGTTAAAGATCATGCGCGAAGTGAAGTATCAATTGAAAAAAAATTGAAAATATTTCTTTTGAAAAATTCCCTTTCAAACGGTTGAAAATTTTTATAAGAAGGTTGAGTAGAAGTAGATTTTAAAGGAGGCAACAAGAGATAACAAGTTGATTTTTGGCACCCAGAAGTTGATTTTAACGAGATATCTTGTGATTTTGAGGTTCCTATTTGTTTTTCCAAGCCATTGGCCTATCTTTGCATCCCATTTTAAAAAGCTATAAAAGTCATGTACGCAGTAGTGGACATCGCAGGAAAACAGTTCAAGGTGGCTCAAGATCAATATATCTATGCTCCCCGTATGGAAGGAGAGGCAGGAACCTCAGTATCATTTGATAAGGTTCTTCTTCTTGATAACAACGGCAGCGTAGAAGTTGGCGCCCCAACTGTAAAAGGTGTGAAGGTATCTGGTAAGATATTAGAGCACGTAAAAGGTAACAAGGTGATTATCTTTAAAAAGAAAAGAAGGAAAGGCTATGCCGTTAAGAACGGTCATCGTCAACAATTCACCAAAGTTCAAATTGAGAGCATTGGTTAACATCTCAAATCAAAAAATCTTAAATCTGAAATAAGGTTATGGCACACAAGAAAGGTGAAGGTAAAGTAAAGAACGGCCGCGAATCGGAAAGCAAACGACTTGGAATTAAAGTGTTTGGTGGTCAAAAAGTAATTGCTGGCAATATTATAGTGCGTCAACGTGGCACTAAGCATAACCCAGGAAGAAATGTAGGCATGGGTAAAGATCATACCTTATTTGCTCTTACTCCGGGAGTTGTTGTTTTCAAAAAAGGTAAAGCTGATAAGTCTTTTGTTTCGGTGTTGGCCGAAGCTTAGAATACCCTATTCAATTAGTATACTATCACTTCCAGAAAAATACCCTGAACGAAAAGTTCAGGGTATTTTTTTTGTACCTGTTTTGGGGGTATTTATAAGTCTGCCAACGGATTTAAAACAAGGCCTATTATTTCAATAAAATCACCTTATAAAATGGCATTTAGGTGGTATTTGAACGTTTGAGTCAGATTTTCATTGTCTTTTGTTCTTCTCGCAGTAGAATCAGTATGAATAAATTTAGTTGCCCATATTTTCTTTTTATGAATTTATGGTCTATTTTTCCCGTTCTAAAATTAATTATTAACCTAAACCTAAACCTATGAAGAAGTTTTTACTAGTATGCTTCTCCTTCGTTTTTGCACTCAGTGCATGGGCGCAAGAGCGGGTAGTTTCAGGTAAAGTGACAGCACAAGAAGATGCTTCTGCTTTGCCTGGTGTGAACGTGGTACTGAAAGGCACTACGAATGGAACTGTTACCGATGCTGACGGTAACTTTAAATTGAATGTCCCTGCAGCAGGGGGTAGCTTGGTGTTTTCTTTCATTGGTCTTCAGACAAATGAAGTTGCCATTGGAGACCGCTCAGTTATCGATGTAAACCTTGGGTTGGATGTTCAACAATTGACTGAAATTGTTGTGACAGCAGCTGGTATCGAGCGTGATAAGAAAGCCCTTGGCTATTCTGTAGCGAGCGTTACAGGTTCTTCCATGCAACAGCGTTCTGAGCCAGATCCTCTTCGTGCCCTTCAAGGCAAGATGCCTGGTGTTAACATCACCGGTGGTGGTGGTGCTCCTGGTCAATCTACCAGGATCAACATTCGTGGATTCTCTTCTTTGACTGGAAATACCCAGCCATTGTTTGTTGTTGACGGTATTCCGTTTGACAACGGTACTAACGCTGACCAGATTGGCTCTGCACAAGGTACTCAGTTATCAAACCGTGCGTTTGACTTAGATCCAAACAACATCGAATCGTTGACTGTGCTAAAAGGCGCAGCAGCAGCAGCGTTGTATGGTTCACGTGCTACAAACGGTGTTGTGGTAATTACTACCAAAGCAGGCAAGAAAAGCTCTAAGAAAGGACTTGAGGTTACCTACAATGGTTCTATGAACTTTGAAGAAATTTCAGGTATACCTAATTATCAGAATAAATACACACAAGGTTCTAACCAGAACTACAACGGTGGATTTATTGGTAACTGGGGTGCACCATTTCCTGAGTATGTGGATGAAATTAACACTAATAACTATGGTGGAAATCCTCGTTATTCTAAGGTTTATTCTCCAGGTTATCCTGAAGGATTTGTTCCACACCCTATCACTGGAAATGGATATGGTAGAGGTCAGGGATATCCCGCTGCGTTTCCAGAGTTAATGTCCGATCAGGATATCAACGGAAACGGCAGATTGGATGATCCTATTCCTGTGAAACTGGAGTCACATGATATTGTAGGTGGATTCTTCAAAACCGGCCGTGTAATTGAAAACGGTTTCAACATCAACAATAGCAGTGATAAGGCAACCATCAATGCTGGTATTTCTCGTATGACCAACGAAGGTATGGTGCCTAACCAGGAAGCAACACGTACTGCTTTGAACTTTGGTGGTTCAGGCCAGTTAGATAACGGATTGTTTATTTCTGGTGCAGTTAGTTATGTAAACACCACACAGCAAACTCCTCAGGTAGGTCCTTCTATTTATAACGACTACTCTGGTGGTGGCGGTGGTTCTATTTTTGCACGTATTTTCTACTTACCACGTAACTACAACTTAACTGACTATCCTTTTGAAAATCCTATTAACGGTAACAACGTGTTTTACAGAGCGTTGGATAACCCGAAATGGATTGCCAAAAACAACTTGTATAACAGTAATGTAAACCGTGTATATGGTAACCTTACGTTTGGTTATGACATCAACGAGTTTCTTAACGTTACGTTCAAGGGTGGTGTAAATACCTACTCGGAGTCACGCAGAAGTGTTTTCCGCAAAGGAGGTACATCTTTCCCTGCAGGTGGTATGTTTATGGATAACCTTGTTAATACTGAACAGGATTATAACTTGATCTTCACCTTTACAAAGGACATCAATGAAGATTTGAATTTCCGTGCTATTGTGGGTGGTAACGCCAACCAGCGTGAGTTTACTGAAAACTTCACTGCCGGTACTGACTTTATTATTCCAGGATTATACACGCTGAATAACACAGCTACTCAAGTTAACTATGCTGATTATTACAGACTCAGAAGATTGTATGGTGTATATGCAGATCTTCAGTTTTCTTATAAGAAATGGTTGAACCTGAACATCGTTGCTCGTAACGACTGGGCTTCCACTCTCCCTAAAGAGAACAGAAGCTTTAACTATCCTGGCGCCAGCTTATCCTTTATTTTAACAGATGCAACAGATGCGTTGGATAACGTATTGAGCTTTGCTAAAATAAGAGCTGCCTACACCTTTGTAGGTCGCGAAGCTGATCCATATCAGACCAACACTACCTATAGCGTAACCACTCCATATACAAGTGGTGCAACGGGCACTGCATATCGCAGAGCTGGGTTGAACAATCGTCTGGGTAACCTTACGTTACAGAATGAAAGAACAAGAGAAATTGAATTTGGTGGTGAATTCCGCCATAAGAGCGACCGTGCATCTGTTGATCTTACTTATTTCTCTCGTAATTCATTCGATCAGATCGTGCCTGTTCTTGTTTCTCCTTCAAGTGGTTTCAGAGAAGCTATTGTTAACTCCGGTGAAATCAAGAATAGTGGATGGGAAATTGGCTTAAGCTTAACTCCTGTAAAAATGAGCAATGGCTTTAGCTGGGATATTTATGCAGCCTTCAGCAGAATTCGTTCTGAAGTTATTTCTGCCGGAACTTCCGGTGAAATCTTGTTAGGTGGTGTTGGTGGTGGTAACAGCGGTGTGTTGGGTAACATCCACCGTGTAGGAAACCCTTACGGACAGATCTACGGTACCAAAAACGCACGTGATGAAGAAGGTAATTTGTTGATCAATGAAACTGATGGCAGACCTTATACGTTGCCAGATGCAGATATTATTGGAAATCCAATTCCTAACTTCAATTTAGGTGTAACCAATACCTTGTCATTCAAAGGCTTTACCCTTTCTGCCTTGATTGATTGGAAGCAGGGTGGAGATTTCTACTCGGTAACAGCAGCTTCTCTTTTCTTACGTGGGCAATTAGCTCAACAGACAGATCGCGAAGGAATCCGCGTAGTTCCAGGAGTATATGGAAACACATCTGAATTCGTAACAGACGCAAATGGCAAAACCATCGGTGTTGCTATATTAGATGAAAACGGACAGAAGATTAAAAACTCTACTGGTATTACCGCTTTTGACTATCACTTCAGCAATGGTTTTGGAGCTTATGGTGCTGACGAAGTAAGTATTTATGATGGTACCGTTATCCGTCTTCGTGAGATTTCCCTTGGTTATAGCATTCCTAAGACCGTGTTGAGCAAAACTCCGTTTGGTTCTGCACGTGTTTCGGTTTCTGGCCGTAACCTGTGGTGGAAAGCTCCTAACGTTTTGGAAAACTTGAATCTTGATCCTGAGGTATTGGCAACCGTTGCTTCTACTAACATCCAAGGTTTCGAGGCTGGTGCTACCCCCACCACCAAGCGTTATGGATTTAACGTAGTGTTGACCTTCTAAAACATTAAAACGATTTTGAAAATGAGACAACTGAATAATCGTATAAGCAAAATAGCGGCATCGCTTGCGCTTATCTTTATCATAACCAGTTGCGATCTGTTTGATCTGGATATAAACAAGGATCCAAACAATCCAACTACTGTAACGCCTGAGCTTTTATTACCTACCATTATGTTGGATGCATCTTCCCTTTTTGCGGGCGGTGTCAACTCTAATACACATGGTTTCGTAGGAAATAGTATTGCTTCGGCTGATGATTACAACCTAAGTAGTACCAGCTATAATGGATTGTGGCAAGCACTTTATACAGGTCCTATGAAGGATTTGGATGAAGTGATCAAGTACACTACCAAGGCTGGTAATTTGCCTAAGTCCTTGGGCGTAGCTCAGGTATTAAAGGCCTACTATGCATCTATGATGGTAGATCTATGGGGAGACATTCCGTATTTCACTGCTTGGAACGGAAACTTCACTGAAGCTCCTGAAAAGAATCCTGCATATGACAATGCCGTTGATATCTACAAAGACTGTCTGGCACTGATTGATGCGGGTGTAGTAAACCTGGCAGCTGTTAGTTCAGAGCCATTGGCTTCCGGTGATCCTATCTATCGTGGAGACGTTGCCAAGTGGACAAAAATGGCGTGGTCTTTAAAATTGAGACTTCTTGTTCAGGTGCGCAAGTCACCAGCATTTAGCGGAACAGTTGCTGCGGATATTGCAACAGTTTTAAGCAAGCCGTTGATTACTTCCACTGCAGATGACTTCCAGTTTCAGTTTGGTAAATTATTGCAACCAGATGATCGTCATCCTTGGTATCAGGCAGGTTACACCGGTGCTGAAAATGGTTTTAGCTACATAGGGCATCAGATTTTGTTCGAAATGCTGTTGAACAGAGACCCTCGCTGGCCGTTCTACTTCAAACGCCAGACCAAGAACATTTTAAATTTTAACGATCCTACCGAAAGAGCTACTGCACCTTGCACGCAAACTGTAGGTTGTGTGTACGGATATCTCCCGTTGAATACAGGATCGGGTAAACCAGTTGATCAATTGCAGAAGGCAGGTATTGTGAGTACACCTCTTTCTCAGGCTGATAAGGATTTTTTAGCTGGTGTTTTTGGACGTGATCGTGGTGATCAGGCTGGTACTCCTTTGGACGGTGCATTGCGCACAGCTCCTGGAGTTTATCCAGGTGGTGGTTTCTTTGACGATGCGGAGCCGACAACCCGAAAGGTTGCGAACAATGGAGCATTTGGAAATGGTATTTTCCCGATGATCACAGCTTCTATGGTTAATTTCTATCAGATTGAGGCTGCACTAACGTTGGGAACTGCCGGAAATGCAAGAGCATTGTTTGAATCGGCTATCCGTACTAGCCTTGCCAAGGTTTCAGCATTTGGTGCCTCTTTAGACGCCAATTCCATTGCGCCTTCAGCGGCTGCCATTGAATCCTATGTAGGAAGCCAATTAGCAATTTATGACCAGGGAACTTCTAATGAGCAAAAGTTGAACCGTGTAATGAAACAAGCCTGGTATACCAATTTTGGTAACGGGTTTGAGCAATACAATGCGTTCAGACGTACGGGATACCCAACTACGTTGATGGCTCCAATAGCTACCACTAGAGGTTTCGCACTTCGTCTACCTTACTCCTTGAATGATCTTACCCTTAATTCAAGTGCAGAAGCTCAGAAGTCCGTTGTGTTCGACCAGGATAGAATTTTCTGGGACGTGGATTAATCCTAAATCTTAAAACAGAATTGAATATGAAAAGAATACAATATATAACATTGCTCACCCTCGGCTTACTCTCCGTGGTGATTGGTTGTAAAGACGACAGTTTAAGCCCCTTTGTAGCGCCTATTGGAAATGCACATGGTCTTATTCAGTTTGTCTCTGCTGCTGACGGCTCCATTACGCCAACACTGAGCACTTTCTATGATCAATCTAAAGTAGATGTTGCGTCTTTCTTTGATGAAAACGCAGCCACTGCGGCTCAGGCAATCAATGCTAAGTTCACTTGGTTTTCTATCGACAAAAGGGTAACTATCTCCTCCATTGAGTTTTATTTGGAGTATAATGAGAATTATTCTGATGACGATCGCAATCCATTGGTAGCTGCACACGGTGGGGCATCTCCAAAGCCAGGAGTACCAGCAGGAAAATTGTTTAAAACCGTAACGGCTCCTGCAATTGCAACTGCTATTGACCTTAAGATTACCGCGGCTGAAGTTTATGAGTTGTTCAAGAACAACACGTACAATTATGGTAGTGGTGCTAAAAACATCTTTAGCGCGCATCCTTATAATGCTGATTTTGACAGATCTGATCCAACCTATCGTTTCTTTGGAGACAGAACATACACTGTTCCTGGTAAAGGGGATATCGATTTAGTTGCTGACGAATTCAGAATTAATTGGAGATTGATAGCTGATGATGGTACTGGTTACGGAAGCTGGTCTCCTTCAGTTTGTCAGGAGTTGGTGGGTGCCAATTGCACCGGTCAGTGGAAAGTTAACTCTGGTGTTTACAATCCTAATGCTACCTTGGCAGCGAAGAACAAAGTTGCGATGAAGAGTGGCGTTACTGAAACGGTTGATATTACGTTTAGTAATACAATTGCTACTGCTCCAGTTCTTTCTTTATCTCCAAATCAAGGTACTGTAGTTCTGACTCCAGTTGCTGGTAGCACCACTAAATTTACCGCTACCTACACAGCTAACGGTTATACAGGAACTGTTTCTTTACGTGTGAGAGGTGCAGTTTCTGGAGGTACCGGCCCAACTGCTGGCTTAGTTCAGAATAATGCTGCTATTACCTTAACATTGGACAACACAGCTCCTCAATCTAGTTCTGTTGCTAATGCCGCAGATAACGTAGGAAGAGGTTTGTCTAATGTGATTACTGTTAGGTTCAACGAAGCAATGAGCTCAAAAGCAGCCGATGCCTTGAAGATATCCATTACAGGACAACAAGGTTTGGATGATGTAGCTGCAGCAAATATGACGTTGGCATCTGATGGCCTTAGTGCTACTTACTTGTATTTATGGAAGGATAGTACTACTCCTTTTGATAACACCGCAGGTAGTGTAACCTATGTTATCTCCGGAGGTAAGGATAGAGCTGACAATGCTTTTGGCGGTGTATCTGGTTCTTTCCGTAATGATGTAGGCGCTACAAACTTGGCTCAGTCAGTTTGGATTCAAAACCCAACTACCTTGGCGTTTAGTGCCACTACTGCGGATATATCTGGTGTAGCTTCTACTCCAACGATAGCTTTTGTTGAAGACTTGGGTACACAATTGAAATGGACTATCACTCAGCCTGGTCCTGGTTCTACTTCAGGTACTTGGTTCTGGACAGCTCTTGCCTGGAAAGATACAGACGCTGTGCCAGATGGAATTTTGAACCAACCAAAAGTTCCTGGTCAGTTCACAAAAGATGTAGCTGGATTAGCTAACAGAACCTTTAACGGTTTCTATACAGGAAGTGCGGCCATTTCGCCTTTTGCTGTAGCAGCTTCTGGTTCGTCTACTTCAAGAGGAACGTTATTCACACCATTTACTGCCAATGGCAAGTTTGATGTGTTCGTTTACTTTGTAAGTAGCACAGGAAATGTTAGTGCAATCTCTGCACCGATGACGATCACAATGAATTAATCATTCATTTAAGTTTAAGAAAGAAGGCCGTCAATGACGGCCTTCTTTTTTTTTGACTAAGTTTTAGAGACAGCAGTTTGAAAATAGAACCAAGCTTTCCTTGTACATTTATTGGATAGCAGGGATTTAGATTTGTTTGAAGAACCAGATGATACCTAATCGTTTATTTTTTGCGGCACTTGTTCTTGTAATAAGCGCGAATGTTCATGGACAGGATTCCACCAAAGTGCTATCGGCAAATGAGATAAAGCAACTTTTACCCGATGCAGTAGTTGATTTTAAAAAAGATGGGAAGCCAGTTAGCAAAGTGATTAAGGTTGGAGGAATTCAGTATAGCCTTTGCGACAAGAGGTTTTTGAATGAAGAACAACATATAAAATTTCTTTTGTTTGATTTCAAAGAGGCACCTATCATGTACAGCCAGGCCATAAAAAAATGGAGCCTTGCCACCCCTGTTGATACTGACTCTCTGGTTCAGCGAGCTTTACTCATAGATGGCTTTGAAGGATGGGAAACGTATAATCAAGCTATGAATAGTTCTCAAATTTTCCTGGGAATACACAAGCGATTTTTTTTAACGATTGAAGGTGAGCATGTAGAGTTGGAAAAACTTAAGACTGTGCTCAAGGAAGTAGATATGAGTAAGTTTCCAAGGTAAATACGCTGCCCTTTCAAGCAAATAAATTCTATGGCAAGCGGCTCATGATATTGCAAGAAATCTTCTCTAAACTAACGCTTTCCTGAGTTCCTCGATTTTTTGGAGTTTCCAAAAAACTTCGAAAGCGATACTGATTGAAGGGTTTTTTCTTTTAAGTTGGATCACCGGGTCTTACTTTGAAGTGTGTTTGTACGCAAGAAGATAAACGATTGTAGAGTAATCAGTGTACAGATAATTGGAAGTACCCGGGAAAAAGTTCACAGATACAAATGATATGAATGGCAATGACCCCTGAATCTCATCCCGTCAGGGATGCGAATGTTTGTAGAGAATACGGCAGAGTTGAGGCCGTCCCATCAGGGACGGAATGTGTTCCATTATTCTATAGGCTTAAAAATATATCGTTCATCAAAAGGCACCTCAAACTTTTCAAGCAATTCCCTGTACTCATCTAAAAATGTTTTCTTCATATGATGTTTCTTTTGGTTCATCACGTAATTGTAAACCTGACTAACCTGGCTGTGGCCGTAAGAAAATGCACCATAGCCCTCTTGCCATTGAAATTTGCCTTTAACGAATCGTTTAGAATTGATCCACTCCGAAGACTCACCCTTAACCACTTGCATCAAGCTAGATATTGATTGCGTTGGATGTAACCCCACAAAGAGATGAGTATGATCTGGCATTCCATTTATAGCTATCATTTTGTGTTTATTATTTTTTACAATTCCTGTTATGTATTTGAACAATTCTTCTTCCCATGAAGGTTGTATCAAGCTAATCCGGTTTTGGACCGCAAACACAAATTGTATGTGAAGTTGGGTATAGGTGTTGGCCATAAAATGGTGGTTGGTTAGTTAAAACATTCCGTCCCTGCCGGGACGGTTTCTCAATTTTCAAATTTCTACAAACATTCCGTCCCTACCGGGACGAATTTTCCTGGCAAATGGGTGACCCAGCGAGAAAGATGGGGGAATTAGAATTCAGTGTCGCACTGAATTCTAATTCTTAATTTCATCGTCACCATTCTTATAGTCTACATAGTAGATAACGAGGTTACACATTTCATCCGTGGAGTTCCAGCCATAGCCAACATCCTTTGCCGGATGGTTAGGGTTAGCGGGGTTCGTGTCTGTGTTATCGTACGTAGCCTGCATAATGATGATGGAGCCAGCAGGTATTTTTAATAAGTTGTTGAAGACATAGGTGCTTTGCCAGTTAAAATCCCAGGAGTCTATTTTTATTAAAGGTATTGCATTGCCATCTGGTGTGGCAGCTAATGCCTGGAATGATTTTCCCAGAAAGTGCATATGCGGCATTATTGAAATAAGGGAAATGTCTTCTTCGATGGTATAGCTGACGTAGAATGTTTTTGTTGTGTTGGCTGGGATAAGAAAGGGTTGGTTGGAAATATCATTTTCCCGGAGCGTTAGTGTTTTTACTTCCCTTTCAACGGGACTCTTTGTAAAGTATAAGTTGATCTTGGATCGATCTTCCTCTTTTTTTGAGGTGGGCGAGTAGTGTATGTTTAAAATAAGGTCTGCTCCTTTAGCAATTCTCTTTCCAGTGCCTGCAGGAAATGAAATGCCTTCATTGCCAGGAACCCATCCATATAGAAACTCATCGGCCAATGGAATCCTTTGAAACTCTTTAATCTTAGGATCCAACTCGGATAGCCCATCAATACCACGTATGAGTTGTGTGGAGTCTACCATGATCCGGCTATGATGCACTTGCCTTTTGTTACCGGGTACAAAATCCACACCTGACAAATGCATGTTTGTAGCAAGATTGGTGGGGATAGAGAAAAATCGAAATTCCTCAACTCCTTTATCTGGAATTGAAAAGGTCTTGTTCATGCTTAAGGTGAGATCGGGCCCTGGTTTTTTTGCCTCCTGGTTAAGCGACATAACCTTACTTTTTTTCTTTCCCTTTTTCATGCCTGTGGAAACCCAATTTTGGATTAGCTGAATTTCTTCGGGTTTTAACAGGCGTTCATTTTTATAAGATTGGAAGGAAGGATCTGCTTTCCAGGGGGGCATGTATTTCGTGCTCGTTACATGTGCGATAAATTTTCCGCGCGAAGACACGTCTTCATAGGTCAACAAACTAAAGGGGCCCAGCCCACCTGGTTGGTGACAACTAACGCAATTATTTTGAATTATCGGTTGTATGACATCAAAGTTCACTGACTTTTGGCCATAGCTAACCAAGGCCATTAGCAAATAAAACAGAACGGCAAGGATGACTTTATTTTTATAACTAATCATGCTTGTGGTGAGTATGCACTGAGGAATTCATTTCAATGAAGCAGCCAAAGGCTTGTGTTTCCTTTAGTCGGGGTTGTTTATTAGTGGTGACAGCTTCGAGGGCATCTATTAAATAATGTTCAGTTGTTTGAGAGCGATACCGCCCTAGTTCATAGAACCAGTTATCAATGGCTCCAATGTATACCGTTTTTCCATTTTGCTTGACAATAGCTTGAGGTGTTACTGTTGCTCCAAAATATTTTGTTTTACTTAACTTTTGATCATCTGACGTAATCGGAAAAACAGCATTATATTCCCTACTGAATTGCTTGATTTTTTTATCTTCAACATTGCCAGGAATAATGAAACTCCATTTTAGCAATGTGTTTGTTTCATACATCTTATAAATATCATTTAGTCGGGAGATATATTTTTGAGAAATCGGGCATTCTAGTCCAAGGAAAACCGCTACCTCGAAAGATTGTTCGGAGGGTATTGATGGATGATGATCTTGAGAAAAAGCAAGGAGACACAAGAACGTGAGATATAGAGAGAGGAAGTATTTCATCAGGTGTTAATTCTGTTTCTGGAACTCTATACGGAATTAATTAAGTCAATCAAAAAATCTGATTATCAGTTAAAGTTAGAAACTTTTCATTGTCTGACTACTGACAAATCTCAGTCCAGAAAGAGATTAAAGGCCAACAAATTTCTAGTTAGCCGTGAATGATTTTATCTACAGAAGCAGAAATAGGATTGCATCCACTAGCCTTACCCTTATTGAAGCATTTTCAATAAGGTTGTAAGACGGCTTTTGAGGTTTCTCCTGTCCACTATGAAATCAAGAAATCCATGGTCAAGTACGAACTCAGCGCTTTGAAATCCCTTAGGCAAATCTTTGCCAATTGTTTCTTTAATAACCCGTGGTCCTGCGAAACCAATTAGGGCACCGGGCTCCGAAATATTAAAATCACCAAGCATAGCGTAAGAAGCAGTTACACCTCCAGTAGTAGGATCGGTAAGTAAAGAGATATAAGGTACCTTTGCTTCTGATAAGAGGGCAAGCTTCGCGGAGGTTTTGGCCATCTGCATAAGGGATAAGCCTGCCTCCATCATTCGAGCCCCGCCTGATCTTGAGATCATAAGAAAGGGTGCTTTTGTCTTTAGGGAATGATCAATCGCTCGTGCAATTTTTTCACCCACCACTGATCCCATGGAGCCACCAATAAAATTAAAATCCATGCAGGCGACCACAAGGTCAATATTGTTCATTTTGCCGTAGGCTGATCGTACGGCATCTTTCAATTCAGTTTTTACCTGCGACTCTTTAATTCGTTTGGGGTAAGGTCGAGTATCAACAAACTTCAATGGATCGGCTGATTCCATAGTCGGATCAAGTTCGGTAAACTCGTTGTTGTCAAATAAGATTTCAAAGTATTCCTCTGATCCAATTTTTACATGGTGATCTTCTTCAGGCACCACGTACGCATTGCTCTTTAACTCACGCGTATGTATAATTTTTCCTGCTGGCGACTTAAACCATAATCCATCGGGTACTTCCCGCTTGGATTCTGTTGGTGTCATTATTCCTTTATCGGTGCGTTTAAACCACGGCATATGAGTTTTGTTTAGAGCCAAAAAAACCGATGAGTTTCCTCACCGGTCTGTTTTATTTCTTAAGCGACATCAATCGAACTATCGAGATAAACTTCCTGAATAGCATTTAGTATTTCAACTCCTTCTTTCATCGGTCTCTGGAAAGCTTTTCTTCCGGAAATCAAGCCCATTCCACCAGCACGTTTATTAATGACTGCTGTGCGAACGGCATCCGCAAGATCGCTTGCTCCTTTGGATTCACCACCGGAGTTGATCAAGCCTGCACGACCCATGTAGCAGTTAGCAACCTGATAGCGGCACAGATCAATAGGATGGTCTGATGTCAACTGTGTATATATGCGTTCATCTAATTTTCCGTATGTGGATCCACCCGTGTTGAGTGCTTTATACCCACCATTGTTCTCGGCAAGCTTTTGTTTGATAATGTCTGCCTGAATGGTAACACCAAGATGGTTTGCCTGGCCAGTTAAGTCGGCAGAAACGTGATAATCTTTTCCGTCTTTTTTGAAGGCATTGTTACGCGTGTAGCACCATAAAATAGTAGCCATTCCAAGTTGATGAGCTTCTTCAAACGCTTTTGCTACTTCTACAATTTGACGAGTTGAATTATCGGAACCGAAATAAATGGTAGCACCAACGGCAACTGCACCAAGATTCCAGGCATCGCGAACAGATCCAAACATGATTTGATCAGCCTTGTTCGGATAGGTAAGCAGTTCATTGTGATTGATTTTTACAATGAATGGAATTTTGTGCGCATACTTTCTTGACATGATAGCAAGGTTGCCAAATGTTGTAGCAACTGCATTGCAACCTCCGGCAATTGCGAGCTTGATAATATTTTCAGGATCGAAATAAATTGGGTTCTTAGCAAATGATGCACCGGCACTGTGCTCTATTCCTTGATCAATTGGTAAAATGGATAAAAATCCGGTTCCACCTAAGCGGCCATGATCAAACATAGCACCAAGACTTTTGATCACTTGGGTGCTTCGGTTAGACTGAATAAAAATTCTATCTATGAAGTCTGATGTAGGGAGGTGAATCTGATCTTTAGAAATAGTCTTGCTCTTATGATCGAGCAGGAACTTGGCGTCTTTACCAAGGATTTTTGGGATATTGAGTTTTGCTTGTTTTGCCATAGCTGTTTTGGTGAGTGGCAAATATAAGTGGATGGGTCAACCGATCCAAAATTGCTGAAAGAACGCTTGCCAGTAACTAAAAACCCATTTTGAAAAGACTCAGATGTGGCGTCTCTTCAAAATGGGTTTCAATCGGTATAATCCGATTATTTAGCCGAAATGTTGGCTAATTTTTCCTTAATTCTTGCTGATTTGCCCTGACGGCCAACCATATAATAAAGTTTAGCTCTACGAACTTTACCTGACTTCATTACTTCTATTTTGTCGATGCTAGGGCTTAACAAAGGAAAAATCCTTTCTACACCCACCCCATTGGAAACTTTCCGTACTGAGAAGCTCTCACCATTTGTGCCTTTTCCTCTGCGGGTTAATACAACACCTTGAAATTGCTGAATTCTCTCCTTGTTACCCTCGCTGATCTTAACATGTACGTTTACAGTGTCGCCAGCTTTGAAATCAGGTAGATTAGTCCTTTTTGCTGCTAATTCCTGCTCTACAAACTTAATTAAATCGGCCATGGTCGCTTTTTAAAATGGACTGCAAATGTAGGGAAAGAATTGAGAATTGAGAATACTGAATTGAGAATTTATGCCTTGAAATCGTCATTTTCGGAAGGCTTTATTAACTCTGGCCTTCTTTCTTTTGTTCTACTAATCGCTTTTTCATGCCGCCATTCCTCGATTTTAGCCTGATGGCCAGAAAGTAGTATATCAGGGACTTTCCAACCTTTGTACTCGAATGGCCTGGTGTAAACAGGAGGTGCCAGTAATCCATCCTGAAAAGAGTCTGTCAGAGCGGAAGTCTCGTCTGACAAAACACCAGGGATGAGGCGGATCACTGAATCGGCAACCACGGCCGCAGCGAGTTCCCCTCCAGAAAGTACGTAATTTCCAATGCTTATTTCGCGAGTGATGAAATGCTCTCTTACTCGTTCGTCAACGCCTTTATAGTGGCCACATAGAATAATTAAATTTTGCCGGAGACTTAATTCATTAGCTATGGATTGAGTAAGTAATTCTCCATCTGGGCTCATGTAGATGACGTCATCATACGACCTTTCGGATTTTAATTTTGAAATGCAAAGATCAATAGGTTCAATCATCATCACCATTCCAGCTCCACCTCCAAAGGCATAATCGTCAGTGGTTTTGTGCTTGCTTGTTGAGTAAGGCCTTAAGTCATGTATTTCAATTTCTACTATTCCCTTTGACTGCGCACGCTTAAGAATGGAGTCAGAGAATGGACTTTGTAAGAGTTGAGGCAAACAGGTGATGATATCGATGCGCATGAAGTTTGAATTTAGGAATTAGAATTTTGGGACACATCTATAATTCTAAAAATCCATCAGGCAAATCTGTTAGTATTTTCTTTTTTGATTTGTTTACGCTTTTGATAAACGGACCGTTCACAGGTATAAGTACTTCTTTTCCTGATCGATCAATGGAAAGAAGTCGGTTGGCACCAGACTCAATAATCTCCTTCACCTCACCTAAGAAACCGTTGTGAACATCTTCCACTTCAAAGCCCAGCACTTCGTCATTATAAAAGTCTCCTCTTTTCAGCTTGGGTCGAACAGTTTTAGGTAAATAAATACTACAACCTTTCAAGGCCTCTGCCTGCTCAAAGGTGTTGATATCTTCAAATTTGATAAATCCCTTTTCTCCCCGATCTGAGAAGCTTTCGATAAAATAAGGAACCAGGCTGTGTTTAATTTCGACAAATACAGATTCAAGAGATTCGAATTCACCTGATTCGCTAAACACAGCGGTGACACCGCCCTTTAAGCCATGCGTTTTGGAAATGTACCCAATCTTAAAGCAGGCGTTGATATCCATTTTATTGTCTAAGGAATATGATTGCTATGGGTGTAAGAACAAAAAATGCCAACACGAAACCGCGCTGGCATTAAATATAAGTTATAATTAAGATTAAGCTTCAGCGGCTTCACCTTCTGCTGGGGCAGCCTCAACAACAGGGGCGGCAGCAGCAACCTCAGCTTTTTTCCTGATGGCCTCTGCACGAGCTTCTTTGACTTTGGTTTCAGCTTGCTTACGAGCTTTAGCAGCTTCCTGCTTAGACTTTGTAAGAGTTTCGTGTTTACCCTGGGTCTTCGCCTCTTTGGCCTTCAACCATTCTCCTAATTTAGAGTCGGCTGTTTCCTGAGTTATCGCGCCTTTCACAACGCCTATCTGAAGGTGTCTCTTCAACATAACACCACGGTGAGACAACATTGCTTTTACGGTATCAGAAGGAAGCGCACCATTCATAAGCCAATGAAAAGCACGGTCATCCTGTAGGTTAATAGTTGCAGGGGTGGTTAGCGGATTATAGGTTCCTATTTTTTCAATAAATTTTCCATCTCTAGGAGCCCTCGCATCCGCAATCACCACATCATACATCGCCAATTTCTTGCGGCCTCTGCGGGCCAATCTGATTTTTACTGCCATTTTCTTAGTTTTTTAAATGTTGGATCTCGTCCGTTTTTTAAAGGATCGCAAAGGTAGAATTAATTTGAAGATTAGCCAATCAAGAATAAATATATAGACGAATTTACCCTCCTTGAACTTATTGGATAGCCAAATACAGCGTTTCTGGTAAATTGACAAATATAATTGCTTAAGCGATTATTAGGTTTTTTAATATAAAAACACTTTTCTAGTTTTGTTTACTCACAAATAAATTATGGATAAGTACTCGTACGTCTCCAATGCCGATGTCGGTTATTTGGATCAACTCTATCAAACCTACAAAAAGGACCCTGCATCAGTAGATGCCACTTGGCAAAAGTTTTTTGAAGGTTATGAATTTTCAACCCAACGTTTTGGTGAAAATGGCAATGGCGCTGTAGCTGAAGATGCCATCACCATTAAGGAGACTCAAGTCAGAAACCTGATTTTTGCTTACCGCTCATTTGGTCATTTAAAATCTAATACCAATCCTGTACGCGCTCGAAGAGATCACAATGTAAATCTCGATCACAAAAGCGTTGGCTTAACAGATGCTGACTTAGACGTAGAGTTTGATGTGGGCACCGAAATTGGGATGGGGCGCACAACTCTAAAAAAGATAATTGAAAAACTGAAACAGGTTTACTTAGGTACGGTTGGGTTTGAATACAATTTCATTCGCAACGATGCTGTTCGTCAATGGTTCTTTGAAAAATGTGAAAAGGAATATTTCACCTACAATCCTTCGCAAGAGGAAAAGAAGCAAATTCTTTCTAAACTAAACGAGGCAGTTGTTTTCGAAAATTTTCTTCATACAAAATTCCTTGGGCAAAAGAGATTTTCATTAGAAGGAGGAGAGAACACAATTCCGGCCCTCCAGACGATCATTAATAAGTCGGCTGAATTAGGAACTAAAGAGGTTGTGATTGGAATGGCTCATCGCGGGCGTTTAAATGTACTTTCCAATATTCTTGGCAAAACATACGAACAAATTTTCACCGAGTTTGAGGGTAATGTCAACCCAGACTTAACAATGGGAGATGGTGATGTTAAGTATCATCTTGGTTATGCCAGCCATAATACGACACCTTCAGGAAATAAGATTTATGTAAAGCTTACGCCAAACCCTTCGCATCTGGAAGCTGTGAACCCCTTAGTAGTTGGGTATACGCGTGGTCAGATTGACGATGAATATAAGGGGGATCTTACAAAAGCCCTGGCCATACTTATTCATGGAGATGCAGCAGTTGCTGGGCAAGGGATTGTCTACGAAGTTGCTCAAATGTCGGGACTAGAGGGCTATACAACGGGTGGGACCATTCATTTTGTAATCAACAATCAGGTTGGTTTTACTACCGATTTTGATGATGCCCGCACTTCTATTTATTGCACAGACGTAGCGAAAATTATTGATTCACCTGTCCTTCATGTTAATGGTGATGATGCCGAGGCTGTTACTTTTTGTGCGAAACTTGCAGTGGAATTTCGGATAAAATTTGGCCAAGATATTTTTATCGATATGCTATGTTACCGTAGGCATGGGCATAACGAAAGCGATGAGCCTAAGTTCACGCAACCAAAACTTTATAATCTCATTGCCAAACACCCAAATCCTCGGGAGGTATATGTAAAGCGGCTGATTGAGCGTGCAGATGTAGATGCCGCCCTTGCTGATGAGATGGATAAAAATTTCCGCGCTCAACTTCAAGACCGATTAAATGAAGTAAAGCAGAAGCCACTTCCGTATAAGGTCCAAAAGATCGAAGAAGAATGGCAGAAATTGCGTAGGGCTAAACCAGAAGATTTTGATTCATCTCCTGAGACGGGTATTAAGCAGACCACAATAGAAAAAGTGGGTCAAGCATTGACTACCATACCCGAGGGCTTCAAGCCTTTAAAACAAATCGAGAAACTATTAAAAGATAGGAAGACGGCATTCTTTGATGATAAAGTGTTAGGCTGGGCTGAAGCTGAGCTTCTCGCTTATGGTTCCCTGCTGTCAGAGGGTGTCCCCGTGCGCATGTCAGGACAAGATGTGAAGCGCGGTACATTTTCACACCGACATGCCTATTTCTTTGACACCAATACCAATGCGCCTTATTGCGGATTAGATAATATTGAAAAAGGACAGCAAAAATTTCATATCTATAACTCATTGCTTTCTGAATTTGGTGTTTTGGGATTTGAATATGGCTATGCAATGTCAACACCGGCTGCCTTAGTGATTTGGGAAGCACAGTTTGGCGACTTTGTAAATGGTGCACAGGTTATTATTGATCAATTTATATCCAGCGCAGAATCAAAGTGGCAACGAATGAATGGAATAGTGATGTTGCTGCCTCACGGGTATGAGGGGCAGGGCCCAGAGCATTCGAGTTGCAGGCCCGAGCGTTTCCTTCAGCTTTCAGCAGAGTACAACATGGTGGTTGCTAACCCAACAACCCCAGCTAATATTTTTCATTTATTGAGAAGGCAAGTAACTTGGGAGTTTCGTAAGCCTTGCATCATCTTCTCACCAAAATCCTTATTGCGAAATCCAAGTGTGATCTCGCCTGTGAAAGATTTTGTTAAAGGCTCGTTTCAGGAAGTTATTGATGATGCTACTGTTTCTGCAAAGGATGTGAAAAAGGTAGTGCTTTGCTCTGGTAAAATATTCTATGATTTGCTGGATGGTCAACAGAAAAAGAAAGCAAAGGACGTTGCTCTTGTTAGAATTGAGCAGCTTCATCCTTTCCCGGAAAAGCAAGTGGCCGCGGTTTTGAAAAAATACAAAGCCGCTAAATTCGCATGGGTGCAAGAAGAACCATCCAATATGGGATGCTTGTCATATATCATTAGAATGATGCCGGATCAGAAACTTGATTTTGTTTCACGTAAACCAAGTGCCTCTCCTGCTACTGGGTACAACAAAGTGCACAAAGCAGAGCAGGAAAAAATTGTAGCCCAGGCATTAGAAGTTTAACAGTCCTACCCCACACCAAATTTTATATAGTATGGCACAACAAGTAAAGGTTCCAACAGTTGGAGAATCAATCACCGAGGTGACCATTGCCAATTGGCTTAAGAAAGATGGAGACTACGTGAACATTGATGAGGTGATAGCTGAACTTGAATCAGATAAGGCAACGTTTGAACTTCCGGCACCACAAGCAGGAATATTAAAAATTAAGAAACAGAAAGGTGAAGTAGCGGCTATTGGCGAAGTAATCTGTGAACTGACAGAAGGCGTGCAACCAGTAACAACTATAAAACCAGAATCGAAAACAACAACAACGGCAACTCCCCCAACGCAATCTCAACCTATGAAATCAACAGGCGGTATAAAAGAAATGAAAGTGCCTACTGTGGGCGAATCGATCACTGAAGTAACGATCTCCACATGGCTAAAAAAAGAAGGTGACTTTGTTAAGTTAGATGAAGTGATTGCGGAAGTGGAATCGGATAAAGCAACTTTTGAATTGCCGGCTGAAGCGAATGGCATCCTTCGGATAATTGCGAAAGAGAAAACAACGCTTCCAATTGGAGGGTTGATTTGTAAAATTGAAATAACAGAAGGAGCACCAGCGGGCTCAGCAATTCCTTCGGCCTCTTCATCTCCAAGCTTAGCTTCTCCTTCAGTTGATAACTCGTATGCTGCAGGCCACCCTTCACCAACGGCTGCAAAAATTTTGGATGAGAAAGGTATAGCACCTAGCCAGGTGCAAGGCTCTGGAATTGGGGGAAGAATTACACAAGCAGATGCTGCAAAAGCTCAAGCTGCTCCTCCGAAGGATACAAAACCAACAGTTGCTACAGCACCACCAGTAATTGCTTCTGGAGGATCAAGAAACAAACGAAGTGAAAAGATGACTTCGCTTCGAAAAACGATAGCGCGAAGGCTAGTTGCCGTGAAGAATGAAACCGCTATGCTCACTACTTTTAATGAAGTGGATATGAAACCGGTTATGGATCTGCGCTCGAAGTACAAAGAACAATTCAAAGAGAAATACGGAGTGGGTCTTGGCTTCATGTCTTTTTTTACAAAGGCAGTTTGCGTAGCGCTTAAGGATTTTCCAGCTGTAAATGCTCAGATAGCTGGTGACGAGATGATTTTTCATGACTATTGCGATGTCGCAATAGCTGTTTCAACTCCACGGGGTCTCGTTGTTCCTGTTATTCGAAATGCCGAGGCGTTATCCTTTAATCAAATTGAAAGTGAAATTGGGCGATTAGCTGCACGAGGACGCGATGGCAAACTTTCCATTGAAGAAATGACAGGAGGCACGTTCACCATTACTAATGGAGGTGTTTTTGGTTCGATGTTATCAACACCCATCATCAATGCACCGCAGTCAGCCATTTTAGGAATGCACAATATTGTTGAACGTCCAATTGCATTAAAGGGTGAAGTAGTGATTAGACCAATTATGTATCTCGCGTTGTCTTATGATCATCGCATTGTAGATGGGCGCGAATCGGTAAGTTTCCTGGTTAGGGTCAAAGAATTGTTAGAAGATCCAGGACGTTTGATTTTGGGAGTTTAATCTATGGATCGCAGATCTCAAATATTGGAGCAAGTACGAAAGGTATCGAAGGTATATTTACCACCCAATACGAAGGTTTTTATTTTTGGCTCGCAAGCTAATTTGGATAGGCTGAGAAATTCTGATATTGATATTGGCATATTAGCATCCGAGAAGCTACCGCTCAATCAACTCTGGGAGTTTAAGGAAGCACTTAACTCGACCCCGAATCTATATATTTTTGATGTGGTGGACTTCAACAACGCTGCAGAGTCATTTAAGAAAATCGCTTTGCGAGACATTGAATACGTAACAGCATGATTGATAAGGATAGTATTCTTGCAAAGAATAGCACGTTGGAGCAGGCTCTTGTCACTCTGGAAGACGCCTTAAATAGTCCATTGGAAAATGACCTGATGCGTGACGGAGCAATTCAAAGATTTGAATATTGCTTTGAACTTGCCTGGAAAACAGTTAAGCTGGTAATTGAGTATGAAGACAAGGAAACAGGAGGTAGTCCAAGAACCATTCTCGCTAAAGGAGCTATTATTGGAATTTTGACTGATGAAGAAGATTGGTTTAGAATGCTTTTGGAGAGAAATAATTCAGTTCATACATATAAGCAAGATTTGGCTCGTGAAATTGCAAGCCATTTGAAATTGAATTATGAAGTAATGAAGGCGCTCAACAATAGAATATCTGAACGATATAAATAGAAGAATTATGCAATACAATGTTATCGTGATTGGATCTGGTCCTGGTGGTTATGTTGCTGCTATCCGCTGCGCACAACTTGGTTTTAAAACAGCCATCATTGAAAAATATCCCACCCTCGGGGGTACATGTCTTAATGTAGGTTGTATTCCTTCCAAAGCATTGTTGGATTCGTCAGAGCATTTTCATAATGCTGCTCATAGCTTCAAAGAACATGGCATTGATATTTCAGAACCTAAAGTCAATATGGCCCAAATGATCACCCGCAAAGCAGGTGTTGTGAAAGCCAATGTGGATGGTATCGCATTCTTGATGAAGAAAAATAAAATTGATGTTCTTACAGGAGTAGGATCTTTCGTAGATAAGAACACTATTTCAGTCACTTCAATTGATGGGAAGGTAACAACATTAACCACAGAAAAGGTAATTATAGCAACTGGTTCAAAGCCGACCCCACTTCCATTTGCTCCCTTTGATAAGAAAAGAATTATTTCAAGCACGGAGGCCTTAGAAATTAAAGAAGTACCAAAACATTTCATCGTAGTTGGTGGAGGAGTAATTGGAATGGAGTTGGGTTCAGTTTTTGCGCGGATTGGATCTAAAGTTTCTGTGGTAGAATATCTTGATAGCCTTATCCCCACGATGGATAGCACAATGGGGAAAGAACTTCAGAAGTCAACTAAGAAGTTGGGGATGGAATTTTATTTGGGTCACAAGGTGACCGCAGTGGAAAATAAAGGGAAGGAAGTAATTCTGAAAGCTGAGCCAAAGAATGGTGGTCCGGCAATTGAATTGAAAGGCGATTTTTGTTTAGTAAGTGTTGGAAGAAGGCCCTATACAGATGGATTAGGATTGGATAAGGTTGGAATCGATCTGGATAAAGGAAAAATTCCTGTTGACGATCATCTTAAAACAAAAGTCGATAACATTTATGCAATAGGTGATGTAGTTCGTGGGGCTATGCTAGCTCATAAAGCCGAAGAGGAAGGTGCTATGGTGGCTGAGCAGTTGGCCGGACAAAAACCTCATATCAATTATTTATTAATACCAGGCGTAGTGTACACCTGGCCAGAAGTAGCAAGTGTTGGTTATACTGAGGAGCAACTTAAAGCAGACGGTAAAAGTTATAAGGTTGGAAGTTTTCCTTATAAAGCATTGGGCCGCGCAAGGGCAAGTATGGATTTAGATGGATTAGTCAAAGTGCTTGCTGATAAAAACACGGATGAGATATTAGGAATGCATATAATCGGTGCACGCGCTGCGGATATGATTGCTGCCGGAGTTACAGCGATGGAGTTCAGAGCTTCTGCTGAAGATGTCTCTCGGATGTCTCATGCACATCCAACCTATATGGAAGCTGTGAAGGAGGCATGCCTTGCAGCTACTGCAAATAGACCCATACATCTATAACTACTTATTCTTCTGTGTCGTATTACTTAATCTGATAATAACCCAGCATCGGATTATAAGAAGTATTACGAGGGGAATGAGAAAGACGTTAAGCTGCTGTGGCAATATAAACCATAGTAACAATGTCGCTACATGTAACAAAGCCACTATTTTGAAGTAGGAAACGACCCAATTGGGTTTATTACGTTTCCATAACCAGAATAAGATGATAAGATGAGTGGGTAATGCCCATAACAAGTTAAAATTTATTGCTGCAGCTCTATGATCGGTTGCTACCCAGAGCAAAAGTAAAAGCAACCCAATAACGCCTACTAATCCAAATAGCAAAGTATCAAACCACTTAGAAAGCTTACCTCTTCTGAAATCGGACAAAGTAAAAACTATGCCTATTGTGAGGATGAGCCCAAATACTATCCACGGGTGGAAAATGCTAAATGTAGCTTCTCGGTGTTGGGCTTCATAGGTGATTACTTTTTTAACTATGAGCGGGTGTGATACGGAGTCCACAATTTTAGCATGATCAAAAGAGGATTCGATATAGTCCGGTAAGAACATATACTCAAAAGGAGTTGCTTTTTTATCCATGGGCAATCCAAGACAAATATCAATTCCCAAATCTCCCCATGGTTGTTGTTTCAAATAGAGTTCACAAAGTTCTCTGATGGAATAGTTGGTCTGGATGTAACTGTCATCAAACTTTACAGAATCGCCAAAAACGTGTTGGATCACATCACGTATTTTGGTGGCACAGTTATCATAGAAATAGTCATATCTGTAAAATTGGTTTTCTGGCAATGCATTCCATTCAAGGAAATCGAATAATTGTTGTTTTTGCGGTAGCGTTAAATTCAACTGTTGCTCATGTACGAAGCGATTATTATATATGTAATAATCACGGAATGGTCGATAATCGTGCTTTCCAAGTTTATAGTTCAGGTTTCCTCTTGCAAAATTCAAGTAGAAATTGGGTTGATTGAAGTCAAATACTCCATAATTATAAATCCAGTCAATACTCGTTTCAGGATCGTGAACCCGAAAGGCATTGTGACCAAAAGCGGAGTAGAGTTCTTGTTGAAAAGGGCCACACGTAACTACATAGATTTCTGTCCTCCTAGATAGCTGGGTGGTTTGGGCAACGCTTTCTACTGAAAATAAGACTAATGTGAGAAATAGAATTTTTCGCATGACTGGCAAGTAAACAAACACATTTCATTCTGCCAAACCAGATTTTATTTACTGTAATTTTGATTTTGTTTATGAATGCACAATTCTTCGATAGTTTGAATTATGTTTCGCGCCTAACCCCCAAAAGGGCGTGGAATGCATTTCAAGTATATGCTAGTTTTCAAAGATCCAGCCTTACAAAGAGTCTTGGCCATAAGGGAATGCCCATTTCCATTTCATTTGAACCAACTACTTCATGCAACCTTCGATGCCCGGAATGCCCAAGTGGTTTGCGATCGTTTACCCGACCAACGGGTATGCTAAAGAAGGAGCTATTTGAATCCACAATTGATCAGCTTGCTGATACCCTGACCTATCTCACCTTCTATTTTCAAGGGGAGCCATATCTTCACTCACAGTTTCTTGAGATGGTAAACTATGCACACACAAAAAATATTTATACCGCTACTTCCACCAACGCTCATTATTTGAGGGATGATATTGCCAAAGCCACGGTGGAATCTGGTTTGGACCGATTAATAATATCTATTGATGGCACATCGCAAGACACGTATCAATCTTATCGCGTAGGCGGGAGTCTGGACAAAGTGATTGAAGGGACAGCAACCATTTTGAAATGGAAAAAGCAATTACGATCAAAAACCCCTCATGTCATTTTTCAGTTTTTAGTAGTAAGGCCGAATGAACACCAAATACCTGATGTATATGCGTTAGCAAAAAAACTTGGAGTTGACGAAGTAAAATTGAAGACGGCTCAAATTTATGATTATCAAAGTGGCTCGGATTTAATTCCTACGATCGAAAAATATTCGCGCTATAAAGAGAAAGGAGATGGCACATATGAAATCAAGAATGAATTATTAAATCATTGTTGGAAAATGTGGCATAGTTGCGTAGTCACCTGGGATGGTCGAGTTGTGCCTTGTTGCTTTGATAAAGACGCGCATTTTGTTTTAGGTGACCTAACCAAAAATACATTTGAGGAAATTTGGCGGGGAGATAAGTACACCGAATTCAGAGCTTCGTTGCTTCGATCAAGAAGTGAAATTGAAATTTGCAAGAATTGTTCAGAAGGTTTGAAGGTGTGGGCTTAGCCGTGCAATAAGTCAAGAATGCAACGAGCTACTCTTAATTTGCTTTCCAATTTTATCAAAATCGATAGCTCCACATTTGCCACAGCCAGTTGCGCATCCACTCTTTGCCTGAAAAGATCGGTATACAATCCTTCCCAAGAAAAAAATAGCACCTGAAAAAAGGGCAGCTATGGCTATCATTTGAATCATGATGTAAAGCTAGCGACTATAAATGAATCTACCAGTGCCACGCTAAGATTTGATCCGTTCGATTTCGGACGGATGGAGGCACGAGTGTACACTAGATGTTTCTTTTACGGCTTCCGGGATGTGTTTTAAGCGGGTTGTAGTGTGGCACCAATCTTGGCCTGCAGGGGATGGATATTTGCAGAAATATTGAAACTTTTTTGATGGCTTTGCCATCTCTATTCAACAAACCATCAATTATGCTAAGGAATTATATCACTACAGCCCTACGCAATCTTTGGAGATCCAAAGTAAGCACTCTAATTAATCTTTCAGGTCTTACCCTTGGAGTCACAACCAGTATCATCCTCTTTTTGATGATTAGGTTTCATTCCAGCTTTGATGATTTTCATTCAAATCGGGACCGTATTTATAGAGCAGGATACAGTTCTGATGGTAACCAAGGTAAGAGTTATACCGCTGGAGTTCCTCCTGCATTTCCAGACGCATTCAAAACCGATTTTTCAGTAGCCGAAGAAGTAGTTTTTACGTCTTACCGCGGTAATGGTGCGCTTATTACCATTCCACAACCACAGGGCGAACCAAAGAAATTTGAGGAGGATAAAGGTGTGGTTTACACTCAACCAAATTTTTTCAAAGTCTTTGATCGTAAAATAGTAATGGGCAGTTCAGAAAAAGGATTGGATGAACCCAATGAAGCGATCCTTTCGAAGAAATCGGCTTTGAAATACTTTGGTAAAGTTGATGCGATTGGCGAGATCATAAATTTTGAGAGTAGAGATTTTAAAGTCATGGCCATCATGGAGGATTCTCCTAACAATACTGACCTTCCATTTGAAGTAATGCTTTCTTTTGCAACCATCAAAAAGGAAAAAGATGAAGTAGGCTGGAATGGAATATGGAGTGATGAGCACTGTTATTTTTTATTGAAGCAAGGTGAAAGCATTGCCACTATTGAAGTAGGCATGCCTGCTTTTTTAAAGAAGCATTATGGGGAGAATAGCGATGGAGTTAACTATGAAATGCAGCCCTTGTCTGAAATCCACTATGATGAGCGTTACGGCACTTACAATTATAACACCATCAGTAGACAGATGCTGGGCGCACTGAGCGTGATTGGTATTTTTTTGATTATTACAGCATGCATCAACTTTATCAATTTAGTTACGGCTGAGTCAATCAAGCGCTCAAAAGAAGTAGGCATTCGCAAAACACTTGGCAGTTCACGCGGACAATTGATCGCCTTGTTTTTATGTGAGTCTAGTCTCATTACATTATTGTCCGTATTGCTGGCTGTGGGTTTTGCACAATTAGGTGTAGGATTTCTTAACCCATTTTTGGAGTTGAAATTGGCAATTAATTTTTTCACAGATACTAGCCTATGGATATTCTTAGCAAGTATTACCGCCTTCGTTGGAATACTTTCTGGCTTATATCCTTCCTTGATTGTTTCTGGGTTAAAGCCGGTGTTTGCCATTAAGAACCAAATGAGCAATAAAAATTCATCAGGATATTTACTTCGCAGGGGGCTGGTGGTTTTTCAATTTTTTATTTCTCAGTTTTTTATAATTGGCACTATCGTCTTGATAAGTCAGATGAATTACTTCCGCAATAAGGATTTAGGATTTAAGAAAGATGCCATCGTTACCATTCCTATTCCTGAAAATGAAGGCTCTGGATTTAAAGGCGCATCAAGTAAAATGCGTACGTTAAGAAATGAGGTTGCGCAGCTGACGGGGGTAGAGCTTGCAAGTCTCAGCAACACTCCACCTTCGTCTGGCAACGTGCAATCGACAGACTTTTCGATGGAGGGTAAAGACGAGCGTTATGGTACCCAAATAAAAATAATTGACAGTAACTATGTTGACCTCTACGGTCTCAATTTAATTGCCGGTAGCAACGTTTTGGATTTAGATACAGCCAGCGGGTTTATGGTGAATGAAAAACTTGCCACCATGGTGGGTTACAACGATCCTGAAGAAATAGTGGGGAAGAACGTAAAATTTAACGGTTTGACGTTGCCAGTAGTTGGAGTTTTGAAGGATTTTCACACCATGTCACTACATGAACCGATAGAAGCCACCATTCTTTACAATCGAATTCGCAGATATGAAACGCTCTCCTTGAAGGTTAACTCCAAAGATATTCAGCAAACCATCAAACTTGTACAGCAAAAATGGGAGGCTGCTTATCCGCAATTTATTTTCTCCTATACATTTTTTGATGATGAGATCAAGAAATTTTATGATCGAGAAGAGAAAATGTCAACGCTATTAGCAATTTTCACCTGCATCGCTATTTTTATTGGCTGCTTAGGATTATTTGGATTAGCTACTTTTATGGCCAATCAGAAATCAAAAGAGATTGGAGTACGAAAAGTATTGGGTGCCTCTGTTCAGAGTATTCTAGTCCTTTTTTCGAAGGAATTTCTAAAATTAATTGTAATTGGCTTTGCATTAGCTGCGCCCTTGTCTTGGTATGTGATGGGGCAGTGGTTGAATGATTTTGAGTATAAAATAGAGATGGGTCCAGCTATTTTCCTTACGGGATTGAGTGTATCATTTTTGATTGCCATTGTCACAGTTGGATATCGCTCCCTTCGCGCTGCAACTATCAATCCTGTTGACTCACTGAAGTGCGATTGAGTAGTTTTGAATTCCTATTTGAAATTCGGTTTGTAAACTTATTGAGTGTAGAGTATCTATTTTGAAAACAAAAAAAACCATCCAGCATTTATGGCCGGATGGTTTTTAAATTTTTGAACCTTACTTATTTTTCAGGATTGAGCACAACCTGTAAATAATTTTTCATATTAAAGTATAAGTTGGCGGCCTCTTTCACATCTTTTACGGTGAGTGCATTAATACGTTTTTCAACGGTAAGGACATCACCAACATTTGATCCGCTTTCAACACTTTGCTGCAGTTTGCTTATCCAGTAAGAATTATCTTTAACATCTTCTTGATATTGTTTTAACCAGGTTTCTTTTACTTTGTTAAGATCTGCTTCCAGTGGGCCAGCGTCTTTTATTTTTTGAATTTCATCAATAGTAGCCTTAATAAGTTTATCTACATTTTCAGGTCCACATGGCAATGACACATTAATCGAATAGTTGTTGTAGGGATTTTTGTTAAGGCTTCCTCTCATACCACCTCCGTAAATTCCACTCAATTCCTCCCTCAGCGATTCAATCAATTTGATGTTCAACACTTCAATTAGCCCTTGCAATTTCAAGTTAGCTTCGTCTGAGTAAGGAGTTTCACCCGTAAATGCCATGGAGATATAGCTTTTTGGCTCAGTGCCTTTCTTTACTTCTTTTTTCACTACTCCTTTTATAGGACGAATGCCCAGGTCCTTAAAATTTTTTGTAACGGTTGCAGAGGATGGAAGACCACCAAGGTAAGTAGCTATCAATGGTTTAATCTTGGTGACATCAAAACTACCCACCAGGATAAAGGTAAAGTCACGAGCATTGCCGAATCGTTCTTTATAGATTTCTAATGCCCTATCTAGATTGATTTTATTAAAGTCCTCAGATTTGGGCACACGTGGACCCCGAGGATGTTTGTTGTACATGATCATTTGTATGGAATCTTGAAACACAGCCTGTGGATTTGACATCAGGTTTTGATACATCGATTGTTGCTTTGTTACAAACGAAGTAAACAATGCCTCATCTTTTCTGGGCTGTGTAAAATACAAGTAAGTCAGTTGGAGCATGCCTTCAATATCAGCTGAACCTGACTGGCCTGTCATTCCCTCGCTTAGATTAGATATTCGCGGGGCAGCACTAACCGTTTTTCCAGCAAGTATTTTGCGTAAGTCTGTAGGAGAGATGTCCTTTACACCCATTTGCTGGACTAGGGTTGCTGCATATTGCGCATTATAAATATCGGTATCAGGATAAAGTGATTGCCCACCAAAGCGTGTTGCGGCCATAACAACCTGATCATTTTTAAAATCTGTGGGTTTCAAAATTACATGGACACCATTGCTCAGCTCCAACGTATGGTAACCCAACTCTTTATTTTCCGTGTCTGAGACAACAGTTCCCGCAATGGGGGCTTTTTCTAATAAAGTTGTTGCCACTACAGTTTCAGCGTACGCTGTAACCGTAATCTTTTCTGCTTTATTTGTAATGGAGAGTAGTTCTTCGTTTGAAGGGATAGTAAAGTCAGCTTTTTCCGGCCCCTGCAGGATTACTAGTTTTTCTTCATTTGATGGGATAAGGGTTGAAGCAAATGTGTTGACCTCTTCCAATGAGATTCCATCTAAAAATTGCTTGTAATAATTGTACTCGTTTTCAATTCCAGGTATTGGTTCTTGTTCCAGAAAATTACGAATGTATTCATCCGCATAGTTTTCGGATTCACTTTTATCCCGTTCGTTGTATGCGCGCTCCATATTCCGAAGCAGCGATTTTTTTGTCCGATCCAATTCATTGGCGGTGAATCCAAATTTGCGGGCACGTTCATTTTCCTGAATCACAGCCGAAATAGCGGGCTCAACCCCCGCTTTGCTTACTACAGCGAATGAGCTGTAGACCTGATAACCATGTACAAACTCACCAAAATCGCTACCACCAAATACGAATGGAGGGTTAGGTGTTTGAGTTAGTTCTTGGAGCCTTTGACCCAGCATTGTGTTAAATATATTTTTAACGATCTGTGCACGATAATCGCTAATCAATACTTCTGGTTTAGCCACTTTGTTAGAATATAAAATCTGCAAAATATGGTTTGTTGCTTCTTTATCTGTTACAACCAGCCCTTCAGATTTTTTACGCAAACTCATCGTGGCATATGACCTTGGTCTAGGCTTTGCGGGATTTTTGAGTTTTTCAAAATGGGATTTAACCATCTTTTCTGCTTCAGCCGGATCCAGGTCACCAACGACCACGACAGCCATTAACTCTGGACGGTACCAATCTTTATAAAAGCGTTTGATAACATCATATTTGAAGTTCTTAAGAATTTCTTCTTTTCCTATTGGTAGTCGTTCTGCATATTTTGAACCATCAAACAATTTTGGGTAAATAACTTTATTCATTCTGTCATTCGCCCCTTTTCCTAAACGGGATTCTTCCAATACAACACCTCGTTCTTTATCAATTTCTGCATTTTCAAATGTTACTGTACTGGCCCAATCTTCCAATACCAGAAACCCTTTTTCCAAATTTTCTTTTTTATCCAATGGAATTGGTAGAATATAAACAGTCTCGTCAAAACCAGTATACGCGTTTAAGTCTGCGCCAAACTCTACTCCAATAGACTGTAGGAATGAAACAAGCTCATTCTTCTTAAAATTTTTAGAACCATTGAACGCCATATGCTCTGTAAAGTGAGCAAGTCCTTGCTGGTCGTCATCTTCCAAAATAGAACCAGCTTTAACCACCAATCGTAGTTCCACTTTCTTTTCTGGCCTGCTGTTTTTTCTGATGTAGTAGGTTAGGCCGTTGGGTAACTTACCAATTTTTATATCAGGTGATATTGGTAGTGGATCTGTAAGTTTTACTTGAGCTACTGCACCGATGGTTGCTATCAAAAGCAAAATGGTGATACTAGCTAGAGAGCGTTTGGCATTAATTTTTTTCATAGACATATTACGTGATGTTTATTTCTTTAAGTAATCAATTACTAATAACTCTTTTAATTATGAGGTTGTTGATTTATCGATACGATAAAGATATTAATAAGACTTAGTAACCCCAGTTTTTTTTAATAATGGCCAGCATCTGAGGGTGAACCATATTACCAGCGCAGAGCTCTCCGCCAAAGATATGATTATCACCTCCTCTAAAGTCGGTGACTTTCCCTCCGGCTTGTTCAACAATAAAACTTCCAGCTGCAACATCCCACGAATTCAGGTTGTATTCAAAAAATCCGTCTAGTCGTCCACAAGCTACATATGCGAGGTCTGTTGCAGCGCTCCCTAGCCTTCTGATGCCATGTGTCTCTTTCAAAAAGGTCTTTATTATTTCGAGATAAGGGTCAATCTTATCCAAATGATAATACGGAAATCCAGTTGCCAATAGGCTTTCGCTTAAGGATTGAATTTTTGAGACATGAATCTCATTTGTGTTTAAGTACGCTGGGTTGCTCTCGCTGGCGTGAAAGCATTCTTTCTTAGTTACTTCGAAGATGACGCCACAAACCATCTTTTTTCCTTTTGCTAATCCAATGCTGATGGCAAAGGGTGGCAGCCCGTGGGTAAAATTGGTTGTACCATCAAGAGGATCTATAATCCACTGGTAGTCATTTGTACCTTTTTTGTCTGTGCCTTCCTCCGCTAAGAAACCAGCTCCAGGTAAAATATTCTCTAACGCTTTTACTATTCTGCGTTCTGATTCTTTATCAACATAAGAGACTAGATTATTGAAACCCTCTTTTTGTTCAATTCTGGATGTATCAAAATTCTCGCACTCAGTAAGAATAAATTCACCCACCTCTTCGCAAAGCTCTGTTACATTTTTTTCGATGGAAGGAAGGTTGATCATTTCTTTAGCGTTTTATTTTTTACTAAAGCGAAGATAAAGATCAAAACTGAAATCCATGCTGCCGTCCGGGGAATGAACTCACCCTGTTTGAGGTAGATTGACCTAAGTTCGCCAGTAGAATTTGAATATAAAGCAAGCATTTCTTCGCGACTAACACCTTTGAACCCTGTTGTAAACGAATAAGTTATTGGAGCAGCCAGTAAACTGACAAAAAGAATCACCAATATCCAGTTTATTCTTCCAAATTTAAAAACGGCCAGATATACTATAAAGTTTGTCAATAAAATCCAAAGCGATGCTCCCAGATAGCCAGTATAGTAGGTCCAATTCAACCACATATTTTTAAGTTGAATGGCGTCTGCCAAAAAGAGCCTGTCAGCTGGCCATTGCAATTTCAAAAAGATGTACTCTATCGTGAGCCAAAAAATGATAATGATGATCTTTCCAGCGTTTGGCCCTAAGCTTTGGTGCACAAACCCATAACCGACAAATGCAAGAGTAAAGCCAATGGCTTGAATTATGGATGGGATCAGAAATTGGAGTTGAAAGATATGACCCGCCAGTAGTGATAAAGCCAAGGCAATAAGAATCAACTCGGCATAGTTCCAGAATTTATCTTCAGAGTCAATTTTATCCGCAAGGGCAAATAATGGCGATAGGGCAACAAAGATCATAACGGGAAAAGTTTTCATCAGCCAGCCGATGATCATCAGCGCTGTAGCCATAAAAAAAAGCATCCATGGATTTACTTCATAGCCACCTTTTGCAGAGGATGCTCGCTTATTCTCTTTTGCCATCGATCACAATTACTATTTCTCCCTTAACTTCTTTTTGCAAAAAGTGGTGATGTGCTTCTGACAATTTCCCTGTAAACGTTTCTTCGTAAAGTTTTGTCAGCTCCCGGGACACAGACACCATTCTATCTGGCCCCATGCATTCCATCATTTGCTCCAGCGCCTTCACCAGCCGATGAGGCGATTCATATAAAATAACAGTGCGGTCTTCTTCTGCTAACTTTTTAAGTAAAGTCTGCCTTCCTTTTTTATGTGGCAGAAATCCTTCAAAGACAAAACGGTCAGTTGGAAATCCAGAGTTTACTAGAGCAGGAACAAAAGCTGTAGCGCCTGGAAGTGTTTCTAATTTTAATCCTGCTTTCAAACATTCTCGCACCAGAAGAAAACCCGGATCAGAAATGCCTGGTGTGCCCGCATCGGTAATCAATGCCATCACCTCACCATCGGCCATTCGCTTTATCAAGCCGTCTAGGATTTTATGCTCGTTGAAGATGTGAAAGCTTTGAAGAGACTTGCTGATGGTGAAGTGTTTTAAAAGTATACCCGACTTTCGGGTGTCTTCTGCTAAAATGGTATCAACCGATTTTAAAATCTCAAGACCGCGCAATGTCATATCTCCCAGGTTTCCAATGGGTGTGGGAACGAGGAAGAGGGAAGTTTTATTCATTCATCATTCAAGATTAGTAATTCAAAATTCAACATTAAACTGATTCAATCCTGAACGTTGAATCTTGAACTTAAATTAAGCGAGCTTATCAATTTCTTTGGCCAGTGTCCAGTCTTTATCTGTTACGATATCGCCCGCATCGTGCGTGGAAAGTTCAAAGCTTACGCGATTATAGACATTCGTCCA
Organism: Bacteroidia bacterium; assembly: GCA_031384515.1. GTDB lineage: Bacteria > Bacteroidota > Bacteroidia > Cytophagales > Cyclobacteriaceae > ELB16-189. Next base: position 29,842 of record JANNAQ010000014.1, on the reverse strand, counting down.
TAATGGATGATGATCCAGCTTCTCAGCCACAATAGCCACTCTGGTCATAAAACCAAAAGCCTCAATAAAATTTTTGAATTGAAAGGCTTTGGTGAGCCGGTTGTTTTTTTCTTCCCACATGGAGGTGAATTTATTAGTTCCTTAAATCAATTTTCCTTCGTGCCACAAAGTATCAGCACTTAAGTCAATTTCTGGCTCCCGCCATTCAATAAAATATCCACGATTGGTCACCTGTTTAAAAAGGTCATCGTCTTTCAGAATTGAAAAAACGGGAAATCGAAAATAGGGCTTCATGTCGAATTTTTTTTCAGTGCCATCATCAAATTTCAACCTAAGTTGAAAATCTTCAATTGGAAATAAGGAAACAATTTTTCTCATTTTATTTCAAGGCGTCTATTTTAAAAACAGATTGTCCACATAAAGGTAGAAATTCTTTGAGGATTTTTTTATAACTCGCCAATCTCAAAGTAGTCCGTTGCGATGGGCAAAATTCACCAGCTCGGCAACATTCTTCGTTTTTGTTTTACGCAGCATTTCCTTCCGGTGGTTCTCAACAGAGCCCACCCTTATCTTAAGGCATTTCGCAATTTCCTTAGCCACTGCTCCGTTGCATGTATGGTGCAATACATCTAACTCGCGGGGTGTTAAGTGTGTGCGTGAAGGTTCTGCAAGTTGATTTACATTGTGATCAAGGACCAGTATTACGTCTTTATTAAAATATTTTCTTCCCTCTATCACTTCAGTAATAGCTAGTGTAAGGTGTGTAAAGTTGGCATTTTCCTTTAGTATAATCCCATGCACTCCTACCCGATATAGATCCAAGAGTGTTGCATCGTTACCAAACATGGTCATGCTAATCACTTTAATAGATGGATGTTCTCTTAAAATACATTCGGCTGCTTGAATGCCATCCATCACGGGCATTCGCACATCTAACAGTGCCACATCAATAGGATGGTGTCGTACAAAAGCAAGTGCCTCCTCACCATTGTGAGCCAGGTGAATATGATTGACAAAGGGTAGCGTTTTCAAAAGGGCACCCAATGATTCACAAGTCAATTTGTGATCATCCGCTATAACTATGTTTATACTTTTTGACATCATATTGAAAAATATATGCAATTACACCGAAAATGGAGGGATAAACAACCACCATTTATGGAGGGGTACATTGTTAAAGTAAATGCTTTTGACTTCTTTGTTCGAAAGAATAGAGGTTAGTGAAAAACAAAATAGAAAAACTTACTTCTTAGCTAATTGAACCTCAATCAATTCTTTATTTATGGAAAAAGTTGTATCTGATTTTCTACGATTTATAAAGATACCTGTTTCCGAGAAGTATGTGCGCAAGATCATCGCCTCGCACCCGGATTTTCCTTCGCTGCTAAGCATTTCCGATATCCTCCATCGATTTGGCATTGATCATGCTGTGGGCAGGATAGAAATGGAGGCACTCGCAGAATTGCCCTATCCATATCTTTTGCCTCTAAATAAAGGAAGGAGCGACATCTTGCTCATTAAAAGCAAACAAGATTTAGTCAAACACAAAATTGACCTGGAGCAATGGAGCGGTATTGTTTTGCAGGCAGAGCCACTAAAGAAAACCATTAATAAAACAAACCACGAACTATTTTTGAAAGAGAGGCGTAGCCGCCAATATGCTAGTGCATTGCTGGCACTCCTCGCTATTCTGCTTTTAATCCCGTTTGTTGGTTCTTTTTCATGGATAGCATTCACTCTACTTATCACATCACTGGCTGGGGCGGTAGTGGGTTATTTTATCTTTGCCAAAGAAATGGGCGTGACGTACACCGTAGTGGATGCTTTCTGCAACCCGGGCAAAACGGCCGTCAATAGCTGTGACACCCTATTAAAAGCCGACATCAGCTTGCTGGGGATAAAGTTTTCTGATGCCGTGCTCACTTATTTTATTTTTCAGGTATTGGCACTTGGCTTTGTGCAGGCCTTGCCACAGGCCACTATTGGTTTTATAACGGTATTGGCTTGGCTGAGTGTTCTTACGTTGCCCATCATGTTGTTCTCTTTGTACTACCAATATTTTGTGGCCAAAGCCTGGTGTCGGTTATGCCTGATGGTGGTGGGCATTCTTGCTATACAACTTTTTGTTTTTGCAATGGGCTATTTCAACGGCTGTGCTTATCTGCCCGGCAATGTGTCTTATGCCTCTGCCCTTGTATTGGCCGTGCTGTTTGCTGTTATTGGGTTGACCGTGCTGCTGATAAAGTCAATGATAGAGCATGGTAACCAACTAAGTGCTGTAGGTGCCCACGGCAACCGGGTAAAGCACGATGCGCGTGTGTTCAGCTATCTATTGGAGCAGCAGAAGAAAATAGATGATAGGCCTTTTGAAAAGGAGATGAGAGTGGGCAGCCCTGATGCGCCAATACAGATAATTATGGTCAGCAACTTATACTGCAACCCCTGCAAGCTGAAACATGCAGTGGTGGATCAGTTGCTGGCCATGTACCCTGATAAAGTGAGCGTGGTTTTCCGTTTTGTAAGAAGCGGGAAAGATGTAGCATCTGTGGGGCAATTAGTAGGCTATTGGCATCAAGCCATTCAAGGAAAAGAGGATGAATCACAACAGACTGTAGACCTTATGCACGATTGGTTTGACCTGTGGGACATTGAAAAGTTTATGAAAAAGTATCCGGTGAAAGCTGTTGATACACGGGGAGCGAAATTAGAGGCACAGCAGTATGCCTGGATAGAAGCTGTTGGCATAAGGCAGACTCCTACCTTCTTTATAAACGGTTATGAGCTGCCCAAGGAATATGTGATTGACGACTTGTTGGTTATGGTGCTCTCCCTATCGGATAGCATAGAAAAATCAACGGAGAAAGAAATGATATTGCAACCGTTATAAAAATGGACAGTAAACAAAAAACAATTGGCAATAAGAGGTTGAAACGAGGAGAGATTATCTGCGGCATTGATAATTGAACATCTATCATTGACAATTGAGTAAAATATTGTTTGGCCAAAGCAGGGGTTTTAAAGAACTTGCACCCTACCGCAAGGTGAAACAGGTTGGTTATCTTATTATAACTTTTTAAATTCAAGAAAATGAAAACAGAAAAAATGAGTTTTAAGACCATTAAGGATGTGCTTAGTAGAGATGAGATGAAAATGATTATGGCAGGATCTGGCGAGGGCTGTGGAATGTGTATGATTACAGTTGGAGTCACTGGACCCAATGAACCAGCAGGTTCGGGAATCCAAACGATGAGTTTCGGCTGTTCGTACAACGGTGGTTATTTATGCCTTTGCAACGGAAATCAGTCGTTTTGTTAGTTGATTTCAATTGCGCAATTTGTCAACTGTAAAAGATTGATACGCAGTAGCCGCTGCCTCAATTTTGATGGAATAATTATTTCATTTTGATTGGGGCAGTTTTTAACGTATTAATGATGTTTTTTTTGATTATGAATACTACTCGTTTATTTATAATAAGCGCCCTATTCTTTAGTTCAAATATTCCATTATTAGGTCAGGAGGAGACTATCGTAAGAGGTAAAGTAGTTGAACTTAAGTCAGGTAACCCCATTCCGTTTGCGTCCATTCGATTAATCACTCAGAAAGGAATCCATGGCGTTATCTCTAACGCTGATGGAGATTTTCAAATTCCAAGTACTTACAAATCGATTGTTGATACGATCGCGATTTCTTGCATTGGCTATCTGAATAAAAAACTTTTTATAAATGATCTAACCGATGACCGGATAAATGTAATTCGGCTTGAAGAATCAGTTCGGCAACTGTCAGAAGTTATAATAAAAGGAAAGAAAGAGGGGAGAATTACTGCCGAGAAAATCGTTCAAGCAGCGATCGAAAGTATACCCATTAATTACCCTTTAACCGCTAACTCTTATGTTGGTTATTACAGAGATTATCAAATGGAAGCAGATCAATATATCAATTTAAATGAGGCAATTGTTGAAGTTTTTGATTTAGGTTTTGGTTCAAACGACCAACTCACTACAGTCCTGAATCTAATTGACTATAAAAAAAATGAAGAGTTTAAACGAGATTCAACAACCGAAATGGCGTATGATAATGCTCGTGGGATTAAATTTATTCCTGGCGCTATCTTATCACCTTTTGGAGGAAATGAGTTAAGTATTCTAAGAATGCATGATGCGATTCGGAATAGTCAGACGTTTTCATATTCTTATATAAATCAATTTGATACTGACTTTATTAAAAATCACCGATTCAAATTTGCTGAAACTGTTTATCTAAACAAAATTCCTCTCTACAATATAACATTTCATTCCAAACCAGAAATTACTGGATCCAAACACTTTGCAAGGGGTCACCTCTATATAGAACGAGGAAATTTTGCAATTCATACACTTGAATACACTACATATGAAAATGAGAACTCAAAAACGAACATGTTATACAATATCCAGGTTGAATACGCGAGGCTTAATTCCTTGATGCACTTAAACTTTGTTTCTTTTAATAATTTGTTTAAAATCAGAGACCCACTTGATTTCAAAGTTGAAGATATTTTGCTAGACAGGGATGCAAATGCATTTGTCATTACATTTAATAAAATTCCCGAGCAACAATCGGCTTTAGATTGGAAAAATTATTATTTCAGTCTGGATAATATAAAATTAAAAGTTGAGCGGGTTTTTATGTCCAAAAGTCGCGGGAAAGAGAGTGAGGTTGTAGTCTACTTGCAGCGATACCTACCTTTTATAAAGACATCTGAATTGTTAAAGAGAATTAAAGTCGATGTGAAAGGGGTTAAAGATGTAACAGGCAGAGAAGTGAATGTGTTTACTCATATTCCTGTGAACCAATTCAGGGAACTATTTGTGCAGACTCAAACTGGTCATGGCAAGTTGGTTATTGACTCTTTGCATATGGGTAAAGAAATTCCACTGTCAAAAAATAAAATAAGAATATCTTCTGATGTTAATCCTTCAAATTATTGGATGAATACGCCACTCAATGGGGGTAGACCCCTGCACCAATAGCAATTTGAAATTGATTCCTCAACAATAAATCGCATGACAACGAATACTTCATACAAACAAAAAAGCATTGGTGTGATCATTTGTTATATCGGCAAATTACCTTGGTATTTTGATTACTTTGTTCATTCTTGTGAATACAACCCGTCCATAGACTTTATAATTATTACGGATGATACTTCTTATTGCAGATCAATTCCAACTAATTTAAAACTGGTTTACAAAACACTTACTGAAATAGGTGTGCAAGCGAAGATAAAATTGAAGTTGGATGTTAAAATAACAAGTGGCTATAAGCTATGCGATTTCAAACCCGCCTATGGCGTGATTTTTTCAGACCTTCTTAATCCCTATGATTTTTGGGCATTTGGCGACATTGATGTTATCTATGGTAACATTAGAAATTTTATAACAGAAGATTTGCTACAAAATTTCGACTTGATCAGTGTTCGACCTGATTGGATACCTGGTTGCTTTCTCCTGTTTCGTAACAATGAAAAAATGAATAGACTCTACACACATAGTAAGGACTATCAAAAAGTGCTGACAAGTGATATTCATTACTGCTTTGATGAAACCAATTTTGCCCACGATGGATTTACGGAGGGGAAATTATACACTGATGTTGATACGGAAATTGAAAGTATGATGCATGTCGTAAAAAAACTGGAAGAGACAGGTTATATAAAACCTTACTTTGATTTATTTATTATTGAAGGAATTCCCGGAAAATTGAAATGGGAGAATGGTAAGTTAACCTATAGAAATAGATATGAAGTTCTACTTTACCATTTAATTAAATTGAAGAAAGGATATACTTCAAAGGCTAGGCCGTTAAGCATCACTGATAATTTTACCATCAGCCCTACTAGGATCTACCTTAGTAAGTAACCTAGGTAGGTATGGCCTTCAAAAAGTTTACAACATACCGGCAATTGGATGCCATGGATTGTGGCCCCACGTGCCTCAAGATGGTATTCAAACACTACGGCAAACAAATAAATTTAGAAGGTTTAAAGAAAGCATCTCAAATAGGCACAACAGGGGTTTCATTACTGGGTATGTCTGAGGCTGCAGAGAAATATGGTTTCCGCACCCTAAGTGCCAAAGTTACGTTTGAACAATTGTTGGAGGATGCCCCTCTTCCTTGTATTCTACATTGGAACCAGTATCATTTTGTGGTACTTACTCCATCTGTAAATAAGAAAAGGTTAACGATTGCCGACCCGGCAAAAGGTTTAATCACCTACACGAAGGCAGAATTTTTAGAATCCTGGATTTCTATTAATAGAGAGGGGGAACAAAAAGGCATTGCCCTGCTTTTAACCCCACGCGGATCGTTTTATCAGCAGGAAGATGAAAAAGATAGAGAGATCAGTTGGGGCTTGTTGAGCAGGTATGCACTTAATTACAAAAAGCAAATCGTTCAATTATCTATTGGCTTACTAATAGGCAGTTTATTGCAATTGATTTTTCCCTACCTCACGCAAAGCATTGTAGATACGGGTATCAACACCCAAAACTTACACTTCATCCAAATTATACTGATTGCTCAATTCGCATTATTTTTTGGCCAGACCACTGTGGAGTTCATACGAAGCAGGATTTTATTGTTCGTCAGCACACATATCAACCTTTCAATCTTATCCGATTTTTGGATCAAGCTCATGCGGTTGCCTTTAAATTTCTTCGACACCAAACAAACAGGCGATATTTTACAGCGCATCAATGACCACAAACGAATAGAAAGTTTCATAACGGGAACGGCTCTGCAAACCCTGTTTTCAATTTTTAATTTACTCGTTTTTTCAGTTGTGCTGTTAACATACAATACAGCCGTGTTTGCTGTTTTCTCTTCAGGCAGTGTACTGTATTTGTTTTGGATCAGGCTATTTTTAGGGTTTAGAAGAACGCTGGATTACAAACGTTTCGCCATAGCCTCGAAAGAAAGCTCCGCTACTATTCAGTTGATCAATGGAATGCACGAAATCAAACTAAACAATGCAGAACACTTAAAGCGCTGGGAATGGGAAAGTCTTCAGGCATCGCTTTTTAAGTTGAATTTCAAATCACTTTCCTTAAGTCAATACCAGCAGGCAGGGGCATTTTTTATCAACCAGGGCAAAAACATATTTATCACTTATCTGGTCGCCAAATCAGTATTAGAAGGCCAGCTCACATTGGGTGCTATGTTGGCCATCCAATATATTATAGGCCAACTAAATAGTCCGGTGGAACAACTTATTTCTTTAAGCAAGCAAGCACAAGACGCAAAAATATCATTGGAAAGGTTGAATGAAATCCACCAGTTAGAAGATGAAGAAAGCAAAGACCGATCTTACACTAATTCTATTTCGGAAAATCACAGTATTCAATTAAGGAATCTGAGCTTTGCTTACACAGGTGCTGGCAACACTCCGGTTTTGTCAAACATAGATGTTGAATTTCCAGGAGGCAAAGTAACTGCCATTGTTGGTATGAGCGGAAGCGGAAAAACAACTATCCTTAAACTCATTCAAAAATTTTATGAGAATTATAGTGGTGAAATAAAAATCGGTGAAGGAAATTTGAAATACTTGAGTCCTTACTTTTGGCGAACCATTTCCGGTAGCGTCATGCAGGACGGCTATATTTTTAGCGATACCATTGATAAGAATATAGCCGTAGGCGATGAAACCTCTAATTACACAAAACTTATACACGCCTGTAAAGTGGCTAACATACTTAGTTTTGTAGAATCGCTGCCACTAGGCTTTAACACAAAGATTGGGGCCGAAGGGAATGGTATAAGCACAGGACAAAAACAACGAATATTGATAGCGCGTGCCGTTTACAAAAACCCAAAATTCATTTTGTTTGATGAAGCCACAAACGCTCTGGATGCCAATAACGAAAAGGCTATCATGGAAAATTTGCAGGAATTTTTTAAGGGAAGAACTGTAGTTATTGTAGCTCATCGTTTAAGTACAGTAAAAAATGCGGATAAAATTGTAGTGCTTGAAAATGGGAAAATAATAGAGGAAGGAAATCATAAAGAGCTCACTCTGAAAAGGGGAAAATATTATGAATTAGTGAAAAACCAACTTGAACTAGGGACTTAAAAAATGCCGACACAATTTTTGAATAACGAAGCAATGATTGATGCGCCCGCACAAATGAAAGACCTTACTTTTCAACGTTCGGAGGTAATGCAAGAAATTGTGTCGGATAAGCCTGGGTTTTTAATTCGGTGGGGAAACATTTTTTTCTTGTTCATCTTACTAATGACTGGTATCGCTTGTTGGTTCATCAAGTATCCTGATACCATCCAGGCTCCGGCCAAATTGACGTCTATAAATGCCCCGAAGCCAGTACTAAGTTTGATAGACGGAAAGCTTATTAAACTAAGCATTGCTGAGAATCAATTTGTGCATAAGGCTGAGATTTTGGGATACTTGGAATCAACCGCTAACCATGAAGAGATTTTGATACTTGCAGCCAATCTTGACTCTGTACAAGTAATGCTAAATAGCGGAAAGGACGATCAAGTCGGAAAATATTTCAAGAGCAGTACAACGCTCTTAGGCGAATTGCAAACACACTATCAGGTTTTTTTGCAGGCTTTTCTTTCCTTCGAAAACTATTTAGCTGACGGCTTCTATTTGAAGAAAAGAGCAATGCTATTAAAAGATAAAAGCAACTTGCTGAAACTTTACAACAATTTAAACCTACAAAGGGAGTTGCAGGAAGAAGATCTTGCACTCATTCAAAAAACTTTTGATGCAAACGAATCGCTAAAAAAAGATAAGGTCATTTCAGATTTTGATTATCGCAACGAGGAAAGTAAGTTGATCAATAAAAAATTGAGCTTGCCTCAAATCAAGTCGGGTATTATAAGCAATGAGAGCCAACAAACGGAAAAGGAAAAGGAAATAATGGAATTGGAAAATACAATAGTGCAGCAAAAGTTAGTTTTTCAACAGGCGCTTAATACTTTCAAAAGCCAGGTTGACGATTGGAAAAGGAAGTATACTCTTATTGCACCTATTGCGGGGCAGGTAGCTTTCGCGTCTTTTTTTCAAGAGAATCAACAACTACAGGCTAACCAAACAATCTGCTTTATCAATCCCGAAAACAGTCGGTACTTTGTTGAGATTACAATTCCTCAATCCAACTTTGGGAAAGTAGCTGTTGGTCAGCAGGTGTTGTTGAAATTTCAATCCTATCCTTTTCAGGAGTATGGCTCTGTCATGGGAAAAATTGAATTTATTAATCATATCCCGAACGAGGATGGCTACTTAGCAAAAGTTGTTTTTATGAATGGCCTTACAACTACTTATAATAAACAAATCCAATATCGTGATGGATTATTGGCGAATGCGGAAATCGTTACCAGAGATATGCGTTTACTGGAGCGGTTCTATTATAATATTGTTCGTCAGATGGCAAAGTGATTATTCTATAGAGCAATGAGCCCCTCAATTTCCGAAGTCCTTAGGTAAACTTCTATTATCGTATCGCTGGAGGGAGCCATCATTTGAATAGTGAGACTTGTGTAGTTACCGTTTTTGGATACTTTTTCCGTCACAGTATGAAGCGGGAAAACTTGTTTTACTTCTTCTTCTTTTCCCTTGGGCACTATGAATTTGAAAAGATAGAGGGCAGGCCACGCATAATGCTGATCAAGTTTTTCTCGAAGTGACTGTGTCCAGTCTGTAACGTTGGAACCGGGATCGTTCATTGGCTAAAACTTTGTGGGCAAAAAAAATCGACAATCAAGGTATTCATCCTGATTGTCGATTTTTTATTCTATTGACTAATAAAACTTATAGCGTTTGTCTTCGATGTTTGAGGCTTCCTTAATCGCTTCAGCAATATTTAATCCCCCCTTGTTATTCAAGTTCTGCAAGGCCTGATTCTTAAACATAGAATAATCTCCAATGGCTGGAGCTATTGTTTTGTTTTGCATTTCAATAATAAGGACGCCATTCTCTCCAATAAATGGGGAAGAGCGTTTTGCGGTTTCTAATGAAAAGGCTTTACCGACAGCAATTGGATCAAAACCTGCCGTAGATAAATTGTTTGTATTTAACTTAAGATCACTGGAAGTTCCAACTGATCCATCAGGATATACTTTGGCAATTTCTTCAAGTGTGCCTTTTTGAGCAGACAATTTTTCGGCAATCAACTTTCCTTTAAGTTCATTGCGAACAGCTGGAGTTATTTCATCCTTTACTTTATCCAATGGTTTAAAACCCTTTTCCGTTTCTCCTGTCATGACTGCAACGATATAGTTGTCACCAAGATCAAAGACGTCAGAAACTTTCCCAATTTTAGCATCGCGGAACAACCAAGTCACCATTTGTCTGGCATCATTTAGGTTATTCACTCTTCGTTCGGCTGTCCCAAGGTCATTCGCATCAACAACAATTAGATTTTCCTTCTTAGCCTTTTCTTTGAAATCATCTATACCAGAAAGATCCCCTGAAAAAGTATCGGCTTTGCGATAAGCCTCGTTTTGGGTGTCATCACTTGGGGTGATTTCACGTTCAATGGTAGCCACAGTATACGCAACATTATTTTTCAATTCTGTCACGCTGATAATGTGGTAACCGAAGTCAGTCTCCACTACATCATTTAATATTCCAGTTTTCTTAGCATCAAAGACAGCCTTTTCAAACGGCTTTACCATTTGGCCTGATGGGAACCAACCTAGATCCCCACCACGAGAAGCAGTTCCGTCTGTTCCAAACTCACGTGCCTTAGCTCCGAAGTCTGCACCTGCTTTGATTTCTCCAAGGATTTTTCTGGCTTTAGTTTTTGCAATTTGCTTTGCTTCTTCAGTTGTGTTGTCCCATTTAATAAGGATGTGACTCGCTTTTGCATTAAAAATCGTGTCGGTGCCAATCTTTACTATTTTGACAGTTTTAAAAGAGTTAGCGTCTAAGAAGGGTCCCATTACCATTCCTGAGGTAAGGCTTTCTTTTTGATTATTCAAAAAATCGGGCAGCGATGAAATACTATATTTTGTGAAGGCATTATCTCCATCTGTATTAACAGTTGCAAAGATTGAATCCTCGCTAACTGTTTTGAAATCATTGGCCAGCTTAACCATTTCTTCACGAATAGCAGTAGTATCTTCACTGGATGCCGCCAGCGGAAATGCTACATAGCTTACATTTCTTGTGTTTTCAGCCTTATATTTTACTTTGTTTTTGTCGTAGTAAGATTTAAGATCGTTATCTGAAATTTTTACGAGCGAGTCACTTACTCCAAAAAAAGGAACGAATAAATATTTTACTTCCGCTACATCATTTTGTGTATGATACTCGCGTTCACCTTCCTCATTTGTAACGTAATTGGTTTTTAAAAGTAGATTTTCATACTTGATCCGTTCCCGGCTAGGTGCTAATTCTTTTTTGTATAAGTTCCACCGAATACGAGGTTCTGAATTGACCGGCTGTGCATCTAACGACTTGATATACGTAATTAATCTATTGCGGTCGAACCCACCAGTAGAATCAACAAACGAACTTTTGATACTCTCATCAATATTCTTTCCTTGGATCATATCCCAGATCTCGTCTGTTGGTACTTTTACACCAACTTTCTCAAATTCAGGAACAATTGCGTGACGCGCAATCAAAAGATCCCAGGCTTGCTGACGCAAGGATATCATTTCGCGTTCTCCTGCCTGACGTCCGAAATTGAGAATATAATTGTTCTCACGCTCCTGTACGGCAGCCTGAAATTCTTCAAGGGTTATTGATTTACCTCCAATCTCGCCAATTGTATTATCTGTGCCCCCAAAAAGAGCCGTAGGCCCACTCCCAAATAAATCATTTAGAATAAAGGATACAATGGCCAAGGCAACGAAGCCTACTACCCATTTGGTCATTTTAGTCCTTAATGTGCCAATCAATGCCATAACTGATGATTAAAAATTTATAAAATAGTAAAACTCCGCTCTTCTTATTTACACCTAAAAAAAGGGTCTTCGTAAAGAGCCCGCAAATTTAACCCGTTACTTCAATTCAGCAAAGGGCAAATCTTAATAATCTCGAATTAATTCTATTGATTTTCAGCTATTTAGACTGAAAAATTCACGGCCAACACATTTTTTGAACAAGCCAACCTAGCCAAGAATTCAAATTTAATACTTGAATTAGCTTCTCCTTTTTCGCATGGTGAAAAGGAAGAATAGGGCAATAGATAACATAATAGACCAATACGCATGGGCAATACCCAAGGTCATTATCTCGTAGATGCCAATAATGAAAAATACAACAGCAAGGGAAAAAATAAGTGTATCAACAAGTTTCATGGATTATCTTTTACTTCAAACTCACCTTCAGGCTTCAATATCGTATAATCAGATAAGTCCTGAGCGGCTTCAAGACCGGTTCCATAGATTACCTCTGTCTGTTGTTTTATGGTGACAAACTTATCGGTGAAAATCCTTTTTGTATCCTGCTTCCAGAATAACTCTTCGGTATTCAGTTGTTCATTTTTGTCGATATTTTTTACCTCTACTTTACCCCGGCCACGCCATTTTAATTCAGTTTTAAAAAAGAAGGCAGTATTAGCTTGCAATGTGGAAGTTAATTTACCCGCCTCATCATAAAATTCGAGATACAGCCCTTCTGGGAATTCCCTATCTCCATTTTGAAATTCAAATATTTTTTTGGCTTGAAGTTTTACTTTTAAGGTCTGCTTTTCAGTATAAAGCATCTCCACATTTTCCACTTCTCGCATAGGACCCGTATAGGCTACTGGCTTTGCTGTTTCCTGGGTTGTACATGACCAGCATCCACATAGAAGAACCAGAAAAAGATAATGTTGTTTCATTTTTTGTGCCCACGTATAAAAGCAAAAAAAAGGCCAGCCATTAGGCGGGCCTTTTACTATTTTACCATTGCTGATTAATCTTTGCGAGTTTTCAAAACAACGCTTTCGCCAATCCAACACTCAATTTTTTTAGATTCGCCTTCCTTCCAACTCAATTCAAAAATCTCGGTTACGGAAGGGAATTGTGATTTAGCATTGGCCATCTTTTGGTTGTTTCCCGCCCGTTGATACATTTCAAAGGCAGCTATGTAAACAAGGCGATCTTCTGCCATACTCACTTTTTTGGAGCAATCGTTCATGCTGTTAGAATAAAGATCTCCGATCTTTTCATAACCGTCTTTGTTTGCTGGGTTGGCTGCCAACGATTGGCGAAAAAGATCACGGGCTCCTATCTTGTTGCCTTTTTTGCTTTCAATGCCTCCTAGATAAATCAAAATCTCAGATTTGTCAGTTTGATCCTTTGCCAATGAAAGGGCTTCTTTCAAATAATCCTCTGCCTTTGCCGTGTTGTCCGTTGATAAATAACGTAGACCTATGTTCTTTGCTAAACCGAAATCTTTTTCAACTTTATGAATGGCTTCGCCTGCTTCTAACCATAGTGGATCATCGGTACACTTGCCATTTAACATGAAGCCGAATATTTTCTTAGCTAAGGCTATGTCAGTTGGATTCTGTTTGAATTTAGGCTCCAGGTTTTTCTTTACAAAAGGACAATCTACCTTAACAAGGCTTACAAGAATTGCGTCAATTGAATCTTTATAGCCTTTCAACTTATCAGCATCAGCTGGTTTTCCTTTCTCGAGCGCAATTTTTGTTTTCGCGTCAATGGCTAACATAATTTTATCATATCGTTGTAAAATTTGTTCGTCTGTTAGACTTTTATGAAAAACCGAATTAGCCTTTACAACATTCATGTAGTTCAGCAAGGAGGGATCAGAAACATTATTCCCATTCATTTCAAAAACCTTATCATAAAGAGCAAGAAGTTCTGCAGATTTATCCTTGTTCTTAACGCTGTGTTTGAAAAGAGCGCCAGCCTTACGATTTAAAACACTCGCTTCTTCTCCGCATGACTTAATGCGCAGGTCGTAGATCAACATAAGCGAATCAATCAACACTTGCTTCTTAGCAGGATCAGTTTCTTTTTCAGCTAGTTTATCATAAATCTCAGCGCCATCAATATAGAGCTTTGTATTCCAGTTGGGGGCATTTGAAAGCATCCAGCTCCAAGCTGATGTAGCACCTCGATAATTGCCCTGCTTCATAGCATCGCCATAGATGGCAACTGACTCTTCCGCTTTCGCCTTATCATCTGGCCATTTATATTCTTTGCATTGTGCAAATGCTAAATTTCCAGCAAGAGTAAGTACGGAAATCGCCAAAGCGCTTGTCAACATTTTCATTTTCATAACTTTTTTCATTTCTAGTCGAACCTTCTTTTAATAAACCATTGATCATTAAACGTCACACCAAAATATAACTTTACATAATTTTCTTCAATTTTATTTAGCTGAAGATCTCCACGCCTCCCCAACTTAACACCAAGATCTACGCTTGATATTCTACCCACTGGCAAGGATAATCCAAAATTAATGCCAAAATCCTTCAAAGTGTTACCATTTACCAAATAAGGATACTGGTCTAGGCTTACACCTGTTCGGTAAGTGACTCTTTTTAAGTAATTGCTTGGTGAGGCTGCATTAGGTGTCAATTCTCCGCCCACAGCAAATCTCCATGCACCTTGTCCGGCAGGGTTTTCACCCCGAAAATCCCTGAATTTGGTATAATCCAGATAAACGATATCGCAACCTATTGTTACTTGATCACCTTTGCTAAAAGAAATGCCGGCTCCAAGGGTTTGAGGCAGGGTAGTTAGCCCTTGCGAAGTTGCAATAGCAACTGAATCAATTAGGCGGTTGCCCACAAATCGTTCAACCCGAGCGTAATAGGAGGTATTTAATTTTGAACTGAAGTCATAAGTTAACCCAATGTTTAACCGATAGTTTTTGTTGAATATTGAATCCTTATGAAAAGAAAATCCAGTGGAAACATTATAATCTTTATAATAATATCGCTCCACTACAGTTGGCACAAAAACGATGCTTTGCTGGTTTCCTAAAAGTGCATTCGCGTAAGTGGTATTGACAGCTCCGAACAGGTAATTGAATCTTATGCCCAGTGAAAATGTTTTATTTAGCGCAACACCATTTGACCAAAATACCTGGTTAATTCCACCGTCTCCGCTTTCTGCAACAGCAACTTGGTCAGAACTATTTGTAATGTCATCGGTGTAATTAAATCTATAATTTACGTTAGTGTATGGCATTAGGCCGGTTGAAGTTGACCACCACCCGCGTTTTACTGGAAAGCCTAGTGCAAGATAATTAATGTTGCCGCTTGCATTTTTTTCTTGATCAGTACCGTTTTTGATGGTGCGATTTTCTCCAACAATACCACTTTCAAACACTGTTAGTGAATTGAAGACCAACAAAGCAGGGTTTTTATTGTTCAAATAATAGTATTGAGGATTGCTAATTCCAACTCCTGCCATTCCCTGGTTATGGGCTAAGGAATTCCCATAGTACTCTCCTAAACCAAAAGCTGAAAAGGGGCTTCTAGTCGCTTGACCATAGCTGGCGATGCCACATAGGATACTAAAAAATAGGAGGAAGATTCTTTTAATGACCGACATTATGTTCCAAAATCCTGTTTAAGCCATACAAGACCAGATCAGGGGCTGCAAATATGGGTTGTTTAAGATTGTTTTCAAAAAAGTAGGCATCCCCACCACATAAAATTACCCCTAGATCAGTGAATTTTTTGGAGTATTGATCGATAATACCATTGACTTCTGCAAGCACTCCATTTAATACTCCACTTGTCATACAACTTTCAGTGCTATTGCCCACAAGTTCTGTTCTGTTAAACTCCTTTATTAACGGCAATCGTGCCGTAAACTTGTGCAGGGCTTCAAATCTCATTTTTATACCAGGCGAGATGGCACCTCCATGGTAATTAAATTCCGCATCAATAAACTCATAGTTAATGCACGTGCCAGCATCAATAACCAAACAGTTTCGATTAGGAAATATTTCAATAGCTCCGCAAACAGCAGCAATTCTATCAACGCCAAGCGTAGCAGGGGTGGCATAGGCAATGTTGACTGGCAACGGAAGATTTGTGGTCAGTAATAACTTCTTACCACTGTCAATCCAACTTACCACTTCCTCTGTTGGCTCATTGACAGAACTAACAATGCAATGTTCAAATTTCTCTTTTTCAAGAAAGCTCTTTAATTGTTGGCTTGTGCTGAACAAAAATTTTTCGTGTAGCTTCGTTCCGCTAAATACAGCGGCTTTTATTCTTGTATTACCAAAGTCGATAACCAGATTCATAGACATCAAAGTGCTAAAGTATGAAACCTCGAAACAAGTATAAAGTCATAGGCCTCATGTCGGGTACTTCTCTTGATGGACTTGACCTTGTGTATTGTAAAATCAAATGTGGGAAGAAAAGCAAGAAGTTTGAAATTCTATCAGCAACCACAAAGAAGTATAGCGCTAATTGGAAAAGAAAGTTATCATCAGCACATACTCTCACGGCTGCTCAATTATTTTCACTTGATCACCTGTATGGTCAATACGTAGGCAGGGCTATACTTGATTTTATAAAGGATAATAAAATCAAGGATGTGGACTTCATTGCTTCGCATGGCCATACTGTATTTCACCAACCTGGTAATGGATTTACGTATCAGATAGGTAATGGCCAAACCATTCATGAAGTTTCTGGCCTTCCTGTAGTTTCTGATTTCCGTAGTTTGGATGTGATTCGAGGGGGTGAGGGAGCTCCACTCGTGCCAATTGGTGATCAATATTTTTTCAGCGAGTATGATGTTTGCCTAAATCTTGGCGGCATCGCCAACTTGTCGATGGAACGGAAAGGCAAGAGAGTTGCTTTTGATTTTTGTTTTGCAAATATGGGGTTGAATTACTTAGCCGCGAAAGCTGGTAAAGAGTTTGATAAAGACGGAGCACTGGCTTCTGTGGGAATAGTCAACGAAATAATGTTGAAACGACTGGAAGCTGTTTACAGACCTCTTCGTAAGAAAAGACCTTCGCTGGGTAGAGAGGATTTCGAAAAATCAATTAAGTCAATTTTGAATAATGCAGCAATTCCTTTATCTAATAGAATGAGGACCTTCTGCGAATCAATTGCGATCGAAACAGTTAATGCGATTCCAGCTAAGAAAAGTAAAACTAAATTATTGGTGACAGGTGGAGGTGCTTTTAATTCTTTTCTCATTCAAAAAATAAAAGAGAGACTAAAGAACAAGGTAGAAGTAGTAATTCCTCGAAAGCAAGTAATCGAGTTTAAAGAAGCCGTAGTATTTGCTTTGCTTGGTGTACTTCGTGTTAGAAGCGAAGTAAATTGTTTGAAAAGTGTAACAGGCGCAAAGAGTGATAGTAGTGGTGGGGTTATGGTGGGCTTCAATAGTTAAGTAATTTTTGCTTACGTTAATATGGTTGTAAGCAGTTAACAAGAGTACACTTCCCTTACTTCAAAATGGTTTATTTGCAATGTGATCTTTCTTATAACTTTCAAAAATGAAAGAACTTCTCCAAAAATTTGAAACTAAACGGCCTGAGATCGTTTTTGAATGGAAAGATTCAGAAACAGAAGCAGAAGGTTGGGTCGTGATTAATTCATTACGGGGTGGCGCGGCTGGTGGAGGCACTCGTATGCGAATAGGACTTGATAAGCGTGAAGTAGAGTCGCTAGCAAAAACAATGGAGATTAAATTCACAGTCTCTGGTCCTCCAATAGGTGGCGCTAAGTCTGGAATTAACTTTGACCCTAATGATCCACGGAAATCAGGCGTTCTACATCGGTGGTACTCAGCAGTCATGCCGCTGTTAAAATATTATTACGGAACTGGTGGTGATATGAATGTTGATGAGATTCACGAGGTGATTCCACACACTGAGGATGTCGGGATCTGGCATCCCCAAGAAGGAGTTTTTTCAGGACATTATAAGCCGACTGAGCCCCAGAAAGTGAATAGAATAGGGCAACTGCGCCAAGGGGTAATTAAAATTATTGAGGATGAATCGTATACTCCATTTCTATCAAAAAAGTATACGATAGCAGATATGTGTACCGGCTTTGGTGTTGCCCAGGCTATTCGTCATTACTACGAATTGTGGGGTGGTCAGATGAAAGGTAAGCGTGCTGTTGTGCAGGGATGGGGGAATGTGGGAGCTGCAGCCGGTTTTTATTTATCTCAAATGGGCGTGAGGATAGTTGGAATTCTAACCCGCGAAGGTGGATTGATCCATCAGAAAGGATTCTCGCATGAAGAAATTTGTGCCTTGGTAGTAAACAGGCAAGGCAATCGTCTCGTAACTGATGATCTGTTATCCTTTGAAACTGTAAATCAAAAAATATGGGATCTTGAATTTGAAATATTTATTCCTGCTGCCGCTTCTCGCCTTGTTACAAAAGACCAGGTAGATAGAATGATCGAATCTAAGGTAGAGGTCTTTTCTTGTGGGGCTAATGTTCCGTTTGCTGATCCTGAGATTTTCTTTGGGCCAACAGGTTTATATGCGGATGAAAAATTTTCGGTCTTACCCGATTTTATTGCCAATTGTGGAATGGCCCGGGTGTTTGCTCACTTCATGGAACGCGAAGTGCCTATGGATGACAAATCAATATTTGATGATATCTCAGATACAATCCGAAAGGGCTTAGAGAAAACGAAGAAAGTCAATTCATCCAAAACTAAAATAGCACAAACCTCTTTTGAGATTGCGCTGAAACAGCTTGTCTAACTTTTAATGAGGTGGATGAACAGCCAGATAAGGTTGAATAATCAGATAGATAATAGCTCCTGCAAAATATCCCATCATGGCAAGCATGGATATTTTCTTGAGGTACCAGATGAAATCGATTTTTTCTATGCCCATAGCAGCAACTCCTGCGGCCGACCCGATTATTAAGATACTTCCTCCTGTACCCGCGCAATAAGCCAAATATTCCCACACCAAATGATCCTGGTAGTACACATCCATACTATACATACCCATACTGGCAGCCACAAGCGGAACGTTATCTACCACAGCGGAAAGTAAACCAATTAGTGTAACAATAATGCGCTGGTCTCCAATGGAATGATCCAGCCATTCAGCTGCATGATGTAGCACCTGCATGGATTCCAAAGCACCCACCGCTAATAAAATGCCGAGGAAGAATAAAACACTTGGAACATCAATCCGTGCAAGAGCGCCAGCTACTGTATAGTTTTTCTTAAGAGATTCATCAAGATCGGGATTTATTAATTCTGATACGACCCATAGTATTCCAAGTCCTAGAAGTATGCCGATATAAGGTGGCATGTGAGTGATAGTTTTAAACACGGGTACAAATACAAGCGCACCAACTCCGAGTACGAGCATCAGATTTCCAGACCTTACCACGTGATCCTCTGATTCCTTGCTTTGGGGTTGATGGCTTTCCCCCAAAGTTCCCTTCAGCGTAAAGTTTAGGTAAATTAAGGGAATAAGCATACAGGCAACACTTGGAAGGAATAAAGTGACCATGATGTTTCCTGTTGAAATTTGTCCACCAATCCATAACATAGTAGTCGTAACATCACCAATTGGGGTCCATGCACCTCCGGCATTAGCAGCAATTACAATCATCCCAGCAAAAAAAAGTCGCATTTCTTTATCGGGAATTAATTTCCGAATAAGGGATAACATAACAATAGTTGTAGTCAGGTTATCAAGTACCGAGGACAGAAAAAATGTAACCCAACAGACAATCCATAGGAGTGTCTTAGGGTTTTTAGTTTTGATGCGATCAGTAATAAACCTGAAGCCATGATGCGCGTCAACCAATTCCACAATCGTCATAGCGCCTAGTAAAAAGAACAGAATCTGCGAAATGCTAGCCAAATGTTCTGACAGAGAAAAGGTGACAAATTCACGATAAAGCTCGGCTGAAGAAAGGGCAGTAAATTTTTCACCTAGTTCAATTTTCAAAACCTCAAGAAAGGACGTATAGGATTTACTATCGGTAACTGACGTGGTGGGGTCAGCTAAAACAAAGAGGGTCCAACAAAGTACACCTGTTAAAAGAGCGGAAGCTGTTTTGTTTATCTTGATTGGGTGTTCAAGAGCAATAGCAAGGTATCCTACAATGAATACAATTATGACAAGCGCTTCCATAGGCAAGGGTTAAGGTCGTAAGTAAATATAAGCTAAAAAAGGTGTTACGAAAACCGTTGCGGAAAATTATAATCTTTAGGTAACGCTTGTTTACCGACCATGTAGTTTTCCTAAAGATTTTAGACATGAGGTTTTGTTGTTCCCCCTTTACTATTCTACTTCAGTCCAAACAAACCTTCATTTAGCAGATTTAAAGCCTTGTCCTTCAGAGTAGTTTCAACTAAAATGGAAATGTTGTTATGGCTACCCCCAAACGAGACCATCCGAATTGGCACTGGAGCGAGTGATTGAAATACTTCTTTTAGTACGCCCTCCTTTTCAGCCAACATATTGCCTACAATACAAATGATGGATTGATTCTTATCGACTTCGATTGTTCCAAAATCCTTAAGCTCTGTCAAAATTTCTGTTAGCCTTTTGTCATCGTCTATAGTGACTGAAACAGCCACCTCTGAGGTGGAGATCATGTCGATAGATGTTTTATATTTTTCAAATACTTCAAACACACGTCTTAAAAAGCCATGAGCCAGCAACATGCGAGATGATTTGATATTGATGGCTATGATTCCATCCTTTGCTGCAATCGCTTTAAATTGGCCGCGACTACCTTTATTACTGATGATTGTTCCGGGCGCCTTTTCGTCCATTGTATTTTTTAACCTTACGGGAACCCCCATTTTTTGAGCCGGCACAATGGTGGATGGATGAAGGATCTTTGCACCGAAGTAGGCCAACTCGGAGGCCTCATCAAAAGTCAATTCAGCAATAGGCAATGTTTTCTTTACAATCCTTGGATCATTATTGTGCATGCCATCAATGTCGGTCCATATTTGGATTTCTTCGGCCTTAATAGCCGCACCAATTAAAGAGGCCGTATAATCACTACCACCTCGCTTTAGGTTGTCTATTTCGTTTTTATAGTTGCGGCATATGTAGCCTTGCGTGACTAAAATATCCACATTGGCAAGGGTTTCAACTAATGGCCTCAAGCGTTCTCCAATTTTTTCAAGTTCGGGCTCATCATTTTCATCAATGGACATAAAGTGAAGTGCAGGCAACATTCGCGCTCCAATTTTTCTTTCTTGCAGGTGGTGGTAGAATAACTCAGTAGAAATTAGTTCACCTTGTGCAAGTAGTTCGCGATAGCTTCGATCATCAAACTTTCCAGCAGCTAATAACCTGAACAAACTAAAATAACGACTAACTATCTCCTGCCCTATTGCAGCATATGCTGGAGAAGAGTAAAGTTCGTGTGTGAAACTCAGATAATGTTTTTCAAGATCGGAGATTTCCTTAAGCGCAGCTGTATGTTGTTGTGCAAGTAGGTGTTCCCCCATTCGTACCAACGTGTTGGTGGTTCCGCTGAGTGCAGATAGTACTACAATTTTTTTACCAGGCATTGCCGTAACGAGGTCAGCAATTTTTTTCATTCGCTCAGGCTTGCCAACGGAAGTGCCACCAAATTTTACAACCAGCATAATTCTTTTTTTAGGGGTTGCAAAGATAAAAATGACGGCTCAACAATGGATCGATCTCACTATTTTTTTTGAGACCAGACACAAACGATTGTTTGGTTAAAGGAATGAATTAATGAATTATTAGATGTGAAGAAGAGGGATATCATTGAATTTCATAATACTTCTATAAGCCCAAGTGCACTTTAAAAAATGCCTTGACCAAAGGCTTGGGTATCGAGAATTACAATTTTCAAAGAAGCTCGAAAAGCATGATCGCTATCGCAATGCTGCCAACAGTGATCAGCATGAACCATTCTCTTTTTACAAGAGAGTCTACCGTACGCATCGATCAATCATAGTTGATGCCACAAAAATTCAACGGCTGAATTTAGAGACCCATGAACTGATATTAAAAAAGAAAACATTGCCCATAGGAGCCACTTATAAAGACTTGTTAATTTCAAGGCTAAGGAAAATCGGATAGTTATTACTTTTCATGGCAAGTACGATTCAATACGTTAGACTGGGATTAAAGCAAACAGGCTTTCCTGATTTTTCAGGAAAGCCTGGCTAGCTTACTATAATTTCTATGTTTTACTTTTTTACCTCTTCGTACTCTACATCCTGAGCATCAGCTCCACCTGTAGTATTACCTGCACCTGAGTTTGCATCCGCACCTGGATTGGGCTGTGCCCCAGGCTGTCCAGCGCCACCAGCATACATTTCCTGTGATGCTGCTTGCCAAGCCGCATTCAGGGTTGCCATGGCGCTGTCAATACCAGCTAAATCTTGTATGCTATGGGCTTGCTTTAATTTTTCGAGCGCACCGTTAATAGCAGTTTTATTTCCTTCAGAAAGCTTGTCACCAAATTCTTTCAATTGCTTTTCAGTTTGGAATACAAGTGAATCGGCTTGATTAATTTTCTCCACTTTCTCTTTTTCTTTCTTATCGCCTTCTGCATTGGCTTGGGCTTCTTGTTTCATCTTTTGGATCTCGGCATCTGTTAAACCAGAAGAGGCTTCGATTCGAATCTTCTGTTCTTTGCCAGTACCTTTATCCTTAGCAGCTACGTGTAAGATCCCGTTGGCATCAATATCGAAGATTACTTCAATCTGAGGCACACCGCGTTGAGCTGGAGGAATTCCATCTAAATGGAAGCGACCAATTGTGCGGTTATCTTTTGCCATCGGACGCTCGCCTTGCAACACATGTATTTCTACAGATGGCTGGCTATCCGAAGCGGTTGAAAACACTTCCGATTTTTTAGAAGGAATGGTAGTGTTAGACTCAATCAACTTCGTCATCACACCGCCCATGGTTTCAATTCCAAGAGACAATGGAGTAACATCCAACAACAACACATCTTTTACTTCACCAGTCAATACACCACCTTGTATCGCTGCGCCTACTGCTACTACTTCATCAGGGTTTACACCTTTTGATGGCTTTCTGCCGAAGAATTTTTCAACTTCTTCCTGGATGCGAGGGATACGAGTTGAACCTCCTACCAAGATCACTTCATCAATTTGACTTACAGAGATACCAGAATCTGCAACAGCTTTGCGGCATGGCTCTAAGGTTCTCTTAATCAAATCATCAGACAATTGCTCGAACTTTGCTCGTGAAAGTTTTTTCACTAAGTGTTCAGGCACACCATCCACGGAAGTGATGTATGGCAAGTTAATTTCAGTTTCTGTTGAGCTTGATAATTCAATCTTTGCTTTTTCAGAAGCTTCTTTCAAACGCTGCAAGGCCATAGGGTCTTTGCGTAAGTCGATGTTTTTATCCGACTTAAACTCATCGGCCAGCCAGTTCATAATACGCATGTCAAAGTCGTCACCACCAAGGTGAACATCACCGTTGGTCGATTTCACTTCAAACACGCCATCGCCTAATTCAAGTATCGACACATCGAATGTACCACCGCCTAAGTCGTACACTGCGATCTTCATTTCTTTATTCTTCTTGTCAAGTCCATAAGCCAAAGCAGCAGCCGTTGGCTCATTGATAATTCGCTTTACATCGAGCCCGGCAATCTGTCCAGCTTCTTTCGTAGCCTGACGCTCCGCATCATTGAAGTAAGCAGGAACGGTAATGATAGCTTCTGTGACGGTAGTTCCAAGATAATCTTCCGCAGTGCTCTTCATCTTTTGAAGAATCATGGCAGAGATTTCTTGAGCAGTATATAACCGATCACCAATGCGCACGCGCACGGTATCATTGTTACCACTTTCTACCTCATACGATACCATCTTTTTCTCTCCAGTCACTTCAGCAAATTTTTTACCCATGAAGCGTTTGATTGAAGAAACGGTGTTCTTAGGATTGGTAATGGCCTGACGTTTGGCAGGATCACCTACTTTGCGTTCGCCTTTTCCATTATCTAAAAAGCCAACGATGGATGGAGTAGTTCTCCTCCCTTCGCTATTGGCAATCACCACAGGTTCATTGCCTTCCATTACGGCCACGCACGAGTTGGTTGTGCCTAAATCTATTCCTATGATCTTTCCCATAATATTTTCAGTTTTTGATTACAGTTTTTGAGTTATCACCCCATGAACAACACCTGTGCCAAGGGAGATTTTATGCAAAAAGGTGACACAATGGCATAATGTCAGAGCTGTTTCAATAGTCTAGTCGGCTGTTTGGGCGGCTAATCGGGCTGCCGCTACCCGCCATCAACCCGCGTTCTACATTGGCCAGTCCCACAGCTTCATGCGGGAGGCTCAAACAGGCCGCTGCCTGCCGAAGCTGCACAGGCATGCATCTCGCCCGCGAGATTCAACATTACGGTTAAGTTTCTTGTTGCTAGGTCTTCCCAAAAGACCGAAAGATGAAGGTGGTTTGTGAGGACACAAACCACAGAATAAGAATTTTTTTCATTGCTCAAATTACTGCGACCACTCCGTAGGCGTTCTATCCCACCGATGACTTTTTAGTTTTGACTCCAAAGTCTTCTCCAGTTTTTTACCATCACTTGTAGCGGTGTTGGCTTCTACGTTTTTCACTTTTCGCATTCCAGGTATGATAGTGTGAACATCATCGGTGCAAAGAATAAAACGCAAGGCCATCTCGGCCATGGTCATATTTTTTGGAAGAAGCGGTTTTAATGCATCAGCATGATCAACGCTGGAGTTTAAATTCTCAGGAACAAAATAACTAGACCGCCAGTCGTCTTTTGGAAAAACACTTTCTTTAGTGAGCGTTCCTGTTAATGTTCCCTCATCAAAAGGCACACGGGCAATCACACCAATGTCAAGTTTTTTGCAAAGTGGAAACAAGTTGTCTTCGGGATTTTGATCGAAGATGTTATAAATGACTTGCACGGCATCTATTAATCCACTCTCCAATGTTTGGAGCACGTTATCCGGTTCCCAGCGATTAACGCTGATGCCGAAGTGTTTCACTTTTCCGTCCTTCTTTAGTTTTTCCACTGCCGTTTTCCAATCGTCAATGTGAGCCCAACTGTCTTCCCACACATGGAACTGCTGTAGGTCAATACAATCTACACCCAAATTCTTTAGACTTTTTTCCGTGTACTCAATGATGTGAGTAGCAGGAAAGCAATCCGCCAATTTATAAGAA
Source organism: Bacteroidia bacterium (assembly GCA_031384515.1). Classification (GTDB taxonomy): domain Bacteria; phylum Bacteroidota; class Bacteroidia; order Cytophagales; family Cyclobacteriaceae; genus ELB16-189. The sequence goes on along the minus strand of JANNAQ010000014.1, from coordinate 4,731 downwards.
GCTTTCGATGGCCATTTGAAATTTTTAGGAGGAATCTTAGTTGCAAAATAAAGTCGTTTGGAAGAATGCCGTTTCAACAATGCGCCTAAAATTTGTTCGCTTGCTCCGGCTCCATATCCCCAAGCGGTATCAAAGAAATTGCAACCCAGTTCTACTGACTTTTCTAACGCATAATCAACTTCCTTAGGCTCTGAACCGGTCCAGCCTGCAAGGCCCCACATGCCGTAGCCTATTTCACTTACTTGCCAACCTGTTCTTCCAAATCTTCTTGTTTGCATTTTATTTGGTTCTGCATTTATCGGTAATATTTTGCTTAAAGCGATTATCGTCTTTAAGGATCACAAAAAACTCTTTCGTGTATTTTTTCATCGATTCAAGTTGCTTGGGCTCAAACATGGATGCGTTATTGTCGATAGCCCCCATTATCGCGGCTTCCTTGATTATAAATTCTTGTCTTACATATTGGGTTACTTGTGGAGACCGGCAAAAACCACGATAGAGTCGATCCGTTACTCCTTCGATACCTAGAGATGGATCGACCACTGCATATGGAGGATTAACGAAGCCTGATAGATCAAAATCATATGCAAGTGGAATGTATTTCTTGGGCTCTTTCACTAATAATTTTGTATTGTGTTGGAACGTGGTAGACCAGTCGGTATTGGCAACCAGGTATTGAAACATTTCATATCGAATCGCACTTGTATCCTGTAGCATCATCGGGTGTATTTTTAAACCTTCTCCGATCTTACCATTATGTCTGTCGGCTACAAGGTCATCATCTTCAATGAAAAATCCAGCCAGCTGGAAGGTCTTAGGTTTCTTACCATCTTCAATAAACTCAAGGTTAACTAGCCGTGTGTTAAAGTAGTAGGGGGTAATGGCTTCATACATTTGGTAGCAGAGGTATTCTTTGTTGAGGAGATAGTTTTTGTTGTCCACGCTCTGGCACGGAATGACCAACTTTAGACTTTTATTGCCTTCAAAGGGGGTACCTTTTGAGGCCGATTTTTCTATTTTTATCCGAAGCGGAGGGAAGTAACATGTCTTGAGGCGGTAATCACCTCGTACTCGTATACTGATTTTTAACGAGTCATATCCTCCACTTTGGTTCTTATAATATAGAACGGAAGGCATGAATACAGAATCATTCGTATTCTTTTTAATATCTTTGATAGAGAACTTAAGTTTGATGTCAACTGGTTTTTCCTCGCTGAACAAAGAAGTCACCTTTGATTTTTGGGCAAGAAGGATATTTCCGCTTGCTACAAACAAGCAAAGCAATAAAAGATTCTTTCTCATAACTTTTTAATTTATATGAATAGATATTTGGCTGTTATAAATGTAAGAACATTTTATGTCCTTTTGATTTCCCTGGTATGTTGTTTTTTGGCTATCCATTTTGATATCCGGTATGATTATGACACTACCCTAATCAGTATAGCTATCATTTTTCCGCTGGTTTTTACCATCCGTGCAGCTTTTAGCCGTAGAGAAAAGGCAATGGAGCATTTGAGCAGGCTTAAAGCTGGCTTGATGACCATCTACTATTGTTTTCAAAATACAGGTAAGATTAATGACGAGCAAAAGGCCGAGATACGAGCGGCTTTGATTGAGGTACCAAAATCAATGACTTCCTATCTGACAAAACAAACAAGTGAGGAGCAGACTAAACTCAAGATAAAATCAATTTTTGATTTTATTCAAAAACATCAAGATGATATTTCTGGAGGCCTTGCGCTTAAAATATTTCGTTTCATGAAAGACGTTCACCAAGGTACGGAGAACGTAATGGCAATTAATCGTCATCGAACACCTATTAGCCTTCGGGCGTATTGTCTTCTCTTCATATATATATTCCCAGTTATCTATATACCAGCATTCTTGCACGATATTGATAAGGAAACCCCTCAGTATATACTCTATCTCATAACCGGCTTCAAAGCATTTATACTGATTTCACTATATAATGTTCAGGATCATATGGAGCATCCTTTTGATCAAGACGGTCTGGACGATATTCGGTTAAAGGATTTTGAATTGGACGTGTAATAAGCATGCTATTATTTCGGCCTTTATGACTTCCGTTAGGTCTTCCCTTTCTGAATAGTTATTTTTACACCCCTTAATTTTTTAATGTGACTATTCAACAAGAAATAGAGAAACGAAGAACGTTTGGAATTATCAGCCACCCGGATGCCGGAAAAACCACGCTCACAGAAAAACTTCTCCTGTTTGGAGGGGCTATTCAGAAGGCAGGCGCAGTGAAGTCCTCCAAAATTAAAGATCACGCTCGTAGCGATTGGATGGAGATTGAAAAGCAACGTGGTATTTCTGTTGCCACTTCCGTCATGGGTTTTACTTATAAAGACATCAAGATCAATTTGCTGGATACACCCGGTCACCAGGATTTTGCAGAAGATACCTACCGCACCCTAACCGCTGTAGACAGCGTAATCATGGTAGTGGATTGCGTAAAGGGGGTGGAGATGCAAACCGAAAAACTAATGGAGGTTTGCCGGATGAGAAACACACCTGTACTTTGTTTTATTAATAAGCTCGATCGCGAAGGTCAGGATCCATTCGATTTATTGGATGAGATTGAGGCTAAGCTTCGTATCAAAGTTCATCCGTTGAGCTGGCCGATTAGCATGGGCAAGTCGTTCAAAGGAGTTTATAGTTTATATGAGAAAAGTCTGAAGCTCTTCTCACCCAGTAAGACTACTATTGAAGAAGGGATCGAAATCAAAGATATACACGATCCAATTCTTGATCAGTATGTTGGGGAAAATAATGCTAAGCAGTTAAGAGCCGATGTAGAGTTGTTAAATGGTGTCTATCCTGAATTGAATATTCAAGATTATCTGGATGGAAAAGTGGCGCCTGTCTTTTTTGGGAGCGCAGTCAATAATTTTGGTGTCAAAGAATTACTAGACACATTTATCAGAATTGCACCACCACCTATCGCAAGGGAAACTACCTTACGGGTAGTAGAGCCTGATGAACCCAAATTCAGTGGTTTTATTTTTAAAATACATGCCAACATGGATCCAAAGCATAGGAATCGAATAGCATTTTTACGGGTATGTTCAGGAAAATTTGAACGTGGAAGTAACTATCTACACGTGAGAAATGACAAGAACATTCGCTTCTCCAATGCAACTGCATTTATGGCACAAGATCGTGAAACAGTAGATGAAGCCTGGCCTGGAGATATAGTGGGATTGTTTGATACAGGAAATTTGAAAATCGGTGATTCACTTACGGAAGGTGAAAAAGGCATTTACACGGGCATCCCAAGTTTCTCACCTGAAATTTTCAAGGAGGTGGTGAATAGAGATGCCATGAAGACTAAGCAGATGGAAAAGGGTCTTCTTCAATTAATGGAAGAAGGTGTTGCGCAACTTTTCACCTATGAGTTGGGAAAGAAGAAGGTGATAGGAACTGTAGGAGCATTGCAATTTGAGGTTATTCAGTTTAGGTTGAAAAATGAATACAGTGCTACAGTAGAGTTTGTGCCGCAAAATATTTTTAAGGCATGCTGGATAAGCAGCAAGGATAACGTAAAACTTCATGAGTTTATTAATTCCAAACAACGCCACATTGCTTTAGATAAAGATGGTAAATTGGTGTTTATGGCAGAATCGAAGGCCTGGCTGCAAATGGTGCAAGATAATTTTCCTGAAATCAATTTCCATTTCACATCCGAGTTTAAGGACTAAATTTAAGTCCAATGAAATATCAAGATCTGGATGTATTGTTTGAGGACAATCATTTGCTTGTCATCAACAAGCAGTCAGGGGTTTTGGTGCAAGGCGATGCAACAGGAGATAAACCGCTTGTTGAAATCTGCAAGGAATACATCAAAGTCAACTACCAAAAACCAGGCGATGTTTTTTTAGGTGTTGTCCACCGTTTGGATCGACCAGTGAGCGGGGTTGTTGTTTTTGCCCGCACGTCAAAGGCACTGGAAAGAATGAATGCTTTATTCAAAAACAGGGAAACAAAAAAGACGTATTGGGCTTTGACGGACAGTAAACCAGAAAAGGATCACGATACACTTATTCATTGGCTGGTAAAAGACGAAAAGAAAAACAAAACAACTGCTTACAAGCGAGAGCATCCGGAAGGCTCACGTTCGGAATTGAATTACAAAGTTGTAGGGTATCAGTCTGGTTTATATCTATTGGAAGTACATCCGATTACCGGCAGGCCACACCAAATACGAGTCCAGCTAGCTTCGATCGGATGCCCTCTTGTAGGTGATGTTAAATATGGTTCTAAGGCTCCTAATTCTGATGCCAGTATTTGTCTTCATTCCCATGACCTAGAGTTTGTTCACCCTGTAAAGAAAGAACCAATTCGTATTACCGCTACATTGCCCCAAAATCATTATTGGCAACCTTTTTCCTGACCCATTACTTTTTCTATCTTGAGCGTTTAAATTGATGGTCATGGGTTGGATGCAAAAATTACAAACTCGATGGAAAGTTGGTAGCACTTTTCAGGTGATTGTTATTTTATTGGTTTTTGCATGTACGGGTTTTACGGTGTTATTTCTTAAGCGCCCATTGTTCCAATATTTGTTTGCTGATGGCCAAATTCCAACCATTGCCTCCATTGTTTATTACATTTTAATCCTTCCTGTTTATAATAGTTTTTTACTGCTTTATGGTTTTATTTTCGGACAATTTCATTTTTTTTGGAACTTCGAAATGAAATTCTTTGCAA
>JANNAQ010000092.1:0-38866 GCA_031384515.1 Bacteroidia bacterium | reverse complement strand
CGAAGTAACGAATACAGCGAATACATTCCAAGCTATAAAATCTACCACGGTTGGTACAGGCGGAGCGGCACGCTTTGAAACTAATAATGCTGCAGCAACTAATCCAAATTTAACATCTTTGACTAATGCATCAGGTGGAGCTATTCGGGCAACCTCAACAGGAACAGGTTATGGTGGATGGTTTGAAATAACGAATGCTTCTAACTCTGCCTCGGCTTTACAGGCAACAACTAATGGTACTGGGTCTGGCTTAGTGGTCAACCATACGGGGCCTTCGGGAAACATTGCGGTTTTTCAAAATAATGATATCAACGTTGCCAGCATCAATAAAACAGGTCAATTTATCGGAGATGGAAGTTTACTAACGAACTTGCCAACTGGGCTGACTCTACCTTATTCCTCAAGCGATGCAAGTGCAGCTAGCTTTTTTATAACCAATACTAATGCATTAAATGGATCAGCAGGTTCTTTTAGCTCTGGCAACGTTAACAACAACGCACCAGTGGTCGCCATCTCCAATAATGGGTCAGGTTTTGGTTTATATTCTTCCACTATTAATCCGGCCAACAACAGCTATGCAATCTTTGGTGAGAATAACGGTAATGGAGTGGGCGGTGGTTTCAGAATTAACAATCCAACAAACAATTTTTCTGCATTGCAGGCATACACCAATGGAACCGGTCAGGCGTTGGATCTCCAAATATTAAATCCGTTAAATACGAATGCTGCTTTACAAATTACTCATACCGGCACTGGCAATGCTATCACTGCCACTGGTAAAATTCAAGCTACTTCTTTTCAAGGCGATGGAAGTTTGCTAACCAACGTAATTCCTTCAGGCATCATCATGCCCTTTGCAGGCACATCTTCTCCATCGGGTTATTTGCTTTGCGATGGCTCGGTAGTGAGTCGAACAACGTTTGCTAATCTTTTCGCTGCCATTGGAACAAGTTGGGGAGTAGGTGATGGTTCAACTACTTTCAACTTACCTGATTTTCGAGGAAGGTTTATGCGAGGTGTTGATGGAGGTGCTGGCAATGATCCGGATGCGGGAAGTCGTGTTGCATTAAATGGCGGAGCTATCGGTGATAATGTGGGAAGTTATCAGGATGATCAATATCTAAGTCATACTCATAATGTTCCTTCTGGCGGGTATTCAAACAGCATTCCGCCAGGGGACACTTTTGTCGCAGGATTACAAGCATGGAACGGAGGCCAGACAACAACTGCTGCAGGTGGTAACGAAACCCGTCCAAAGAATGCTTATGTAAACTACATCATCAAACTTTGATAGGCGCCAATACAACTTTAACCTGGATGCCTATAGAGGTAGATTAAAATCCTGAATCCAAAATCTTAAACTAAGATTATGAAATACCTCACCGCAGCTTTGCTTCTTATCACCTCACTTGCACAGGCGCAGTTTATGAAAAACACGGGGATAGAAATTGTGAACAGTGCCAGCCTAACGGTGAATGGAGATTGGGTAAATGATTCCGGCACGGCTATTAAAAATGATGGAGTTATTACTACATCGGATAGCTGGACCAATAATGGAACATTGGATGCCGCCAGCACGGGTGGCTTTGTATTAAATTATGCCTCAGACAAAACCTTTACTCCCGGTGGTATCAACTTTGGCTTCTTGCAAAAGAAAGGTATCGGCAATGCTAACATCACAGGCAAGTTTGCGGTGAAAGACAGTCTTTCTATCAAAGGCGGACTGATCACACCATTGACCTCAACCGATATTTTAACAGTGTCAGAAACAGGAACTGTAACCAGTGTGCCCGGCTCATTTCTCGAAGGTGGCAACCTGGTGCGTAAGGGTACGGGCAACTTATTTTTCCCAGTCGGCAAGGGTGGCAAATCATTGCCCATAACTTTTTTAAATGTAACAGGCGCCAACCCAAGTGTATCGGTCACTATTGAAGACGCACCAACTGGTTATACAGCCGGTGCCGGCATAAATGCTTTAATTGATTTTCCATACATCTGGAAAACAACCAAAGTGAATGTAAGCGACTCGGCCTCTTATGTTGAGATAGAATATCCCAATACATTGCCTACCGCTGCCGATGTGGTAGTAGTGAAAAAACTGACAGGTCAGAATCGGTATGAAGGCATTGGCGCGCGCCAGATAACTACTACTGCCAACACCGTTAAGGTACGTAGCTATTCGCGCGCACTGCAAGGTACGTTCTCCATTGCGCGAGGTTTCAAAGGTAATTTGAAGACCGATTCGCTCGCATTGGTTTCGTTGTACCAATCAACAGATGGAACTGCGTGGACAAACAAAACAAACTGGACTACTGGGAAAGTAACTACCTGGCAAGGCGTTACCGAAACGGGAGGACAGATAACTGCAGTAAACTTATCTAACAATAAAATTAAAGGAGGGGTGCCTGATTTATTTTTAGATATGGCAGCATTACAAACTATTAATTTGTCGGGGAATGATATTACGGTATTGCCCGATCTTACTTCCTTGAGCGGTATTACTACCTTAAACGTTTCAAACAATAAACTCGACTTTGCATCATTGGAACCTAATAAAGGTATAGCAGGCATTAACTTTTCCAACCAAAAGGAATTGGGTATTCCAGTAGATGAATTGGTTCCAGCAGGAACTGGCTTCACCGTGAAAGTGCCCGTTGGTGGCACGGCCAATCAATATCAATGGAAAAGAAATAATACGTTGATAAGTGGTGCCACTTCAGATCAATACGAGATAACATCTATTGGAAGAGCCAACTCAGGCACTTACACGCTGGAAATAACAAACACACTTGTCTCGGGTGTTACCTTAAGGTCATCTCCACAAAAAGTAACAGCGGTTGCCGACCTATCAGGGAAATTAAGCATAGATGCCAACACCCCTGTTGCCAAAGGCAAGATGACGTTGCTGAAAATTAAACCAGTGGGCCTAGGCTATGACACCACACGCATACAGGATTTAAAACCGGATGGCACCTATTCCATGCCAAAGGTGGTACTCGATGATTATATTTTGTTGGGGCAGGCAGACACTATTACCTACAAGGGTTATTTCCCCACCTATTATAATGGTTCTGTGTTTTGGGAAGAGGCCGATACCATCAGGTTAAATGAAAATAGAAATGACTTATCCTATGCGGTGGCTGCACTGCCTACTGTAAAACCAAAAGGAGTAGGAGAGTTGAGAGGAACATTTGAAAATGAAATTGCCGGAGGACGTGTTGGGGGTCGGGGGCGCGTGTCAGGCGCAAGCGTTACGGTAAGAAGACAACAGAATGCTGGCCGCCCAAGTCGCAAAATGGCCGAAGATGAAATTGTTGCCTTTTTGTATACCAATGACGATGGCCGATTTGTATTTGAGGAGTTAGAAGAAGGATTTTATTTACTTAACATACAATATCCAGGCGTGCCTATGGATACGAAGTCGAATCTGGTAACTACCATCGGGCCAGCTTCCAGGAAACAAAACATACAGGAAGTAACCGCTTTAGCTACAGGGGGAAAGATTGTGGTAACGCGCAAGGTGATCGTTGGCGTGAGCGAAGAAGAGCAAGCGAGCATTCAGATTTATCCCAATCCAGTAACAACCGATTTATATATCGATCTGTTAAAGGGGAGTGGTGTTGGCGAAATGAAAATGTTCGATGGCAGTAGCAAAGAAATTCTTTCGCAACCCTTGAAGGAAGGAACATCTGCGTTCGACCTTAGCACACTAAGCACGGGAGTATATATTTTAAAAATTTACAGAGGTAATACCGAAGTGAGTGCTGCCAGGATTGCAGTTCAATAAACATTGTGTCTTTGTGCCTTTGTGGCTTAATTTCCGAATAATTTATCTTGCCACGGAGCCACCAAGTCACTAAGAAAACACCAAGTGAGTAACATCAGTTAATAAAATTGTGTATATAAATCTATGAAGCCATGAAATCAATTAACGCGTATAGTTTGCAAGTAATGACTCTTTTGTTGTTTGGAGTGCTCATTACGAATTCTTCGTGCGACAGCACTGTTGATCCTCCTGAACCTCCTGTTCCAACGGCTGCTGAAGAGACTGCAGCATTATTAAAAGGCTCAGCCTGGGTAATGTCTGGCGTGAAAGTGGATGATGTTGTGCTTGATCTTTATAAGAACCTGAACATCTCATTTACATCAGATGCCGATGGATCAAACGGAAAATATACGTCTGTTAATGGTGGTGTTATTTGGCCCGCCAGTGGCACCTGGAGATTTAAAAATCCTGACGCCAAAGTAATGGTGAGAGAAGATGGATTGGAAATTGGAATCGATGCCATCACCGATAAGACCATGACCATTTCATTTACGCGCACAGGTGATACTGTATTTGGTGGAAGAACCAAAGCAGTAGGAGGCAAGCATGTGTTGACGATGGGGAGGTGATAGATTTTTAGGCCGATAGACTTCTGAACAATAGAAATAAACCGCCAGATAAGGCCATCACTACTGGCAGAGTCAATAGCCAGGCAATCAATATATTTCGAACGGTCTCCGGTTGCAAATTTTTAATACCCTTGCTGGCTACCATGCTTCCGGCAATGCCAGATGATAATACATGGGTGGTGCTCACCGGCCATCCAAAATAACTGGAAAGTCCAATGGTGCTGGCAGCGACCAACTCCGCACTGGCACCCTGCGCATACGTCAGGTGTTGCTTGCCAATCTTCTCTCCAATTGTTTTTACAATTCTTTTCCATCCGATCATAGTACCTAAACCTAAAGAAATCGAAATCATAAAAATGACCCAGCCTGGTGCATAATCAGTTGCCTTTGTAAGTTTTTTTAGTTGATCGTTTAAGCTTTTCTTATCTGCTTCACTTATTCTCGCTTCCTCTTTTTTCATCAGTTCGCTTAAATTGCGATTCATTACCAGTAAATCTTTACGTACAACAAAGCGCTCTTCTTTTTTTATGTTATCAATATTGCCAACAGTTAAGAAATTTGCCTGGAGGCGCTGGTTCATGGAGATAGATTCTGTTAACTTTTTTTGATCTGGAGAGGCTAATGGAGTTGGATCAATGTTAGTAACAATGAGTTCAATTTTTTTCAAAGGATCTAAAAGACCCGCTGTCTCCATATTAGAGTTTAACGCAAAATATCCCGGAACAATTCCAATAAGGATCAGCATAACCAGTCCAACTCCTTTCTGTCCATCATTTTGACCATGAAAAAAACTGACACCGGTGCATGTGAGTAAGAGTATTGCCCTGATCCACGGTGGCGGAGGAGTATTTTTTTTGGGCTCTTTAAATAAGTCATCACCTGTTGGGCTATCCTTTGTCAGATTGCGAAGCAAGAACATCAATATGATGACCATGGTGAACCCAAAAAGAGGAGAAACCAGTAATGAGACACCAATCTTCTCTGCTTGTCCCCAGTTGACGGCAACTCCTTCTGTATTTGGAAGCAGGGAATAAGCAATTCCTACTCCAAGGATTGAGCCGATCAGAGTATGTGAGCTAGAACATGGAATGCCGAGGTACCAGGTCGCAAGATTCCAAGCTATGGCACTAAGTAAAAGTGCCGCCACCATGGAAATACTATGAGCTATATTTTGATCGATCAACGATTCAACAGGAAGTAAATTTACAATACCCATCGCAACCGTGATGCCCCCTAAAAATACGCCTAAGGAATTCATAAAGCCCGACCAAACTACCGCCACCCACGGCTTTAATGAATTGGTATAAATAACGGTAGCCACTGCGTTGGCGGTGTCATGGAAGCCATTAACGAATTCGAAGCCACAGGCTGCAATAAGGCACAGCACCAACAGGACTGCATAGGAAAATTCTAAGTCGAACATGAATAGGAATTAAAGTGCTGATTTGGGCTTAAAATCGATTAAAGGTAAGGGTCTGCGAGCACTCGAATGTTATTCTATTGTTAACAATATCCGAGTTTATTCCGCCAAGTTTATTATAAAATAGTAACTGAACAATAAAGGTTATCAGCTTTCAGGTAAAAAATATTTATTGCTTTGAATGTCAATGATTTAAGGGTTTTTTATTTTTTAATTTAGACTGTTATTCCGACTGATTTCAAAGTACATACAAGAGGGCTGTCCTTTGGGTTCAATACATTTGTGGCATTCATGAATATTGAAATAAAAGGGCAACAATTAACCATGCATCCCGAAAAGGGATTGACCATGATGGCTGATAAGCTATTGGTGCTGGCCGATTTACATTTTGGCAAGATCAACCATTTTAGAAAATCGGGAATTCCAGTTCCAACAAAGGCCAATGATCAGAATTCAGAGTTCCTTATTGATTTGATAAACAGAGTAAAGCCACAACGGGTAATTTTTCTTGGTGACTTGTTTCATAGCCATTATAATGAAGAGTGGGAAGTACTAGGGCAGGTACTTCATCATTTTTCAGCGTGTAGTTTTGAGTTGGTAAGAGGGAATCATGACATCATGAGCAACCTGCAATATGACAGACACAAAATGCAAGTTCACGAAGGCGCTTTAAAGATTGGTCCTTTTATATTCACCCACGAGCCACTCGAAAAACCAGAAGGTGATTTCTATAATATTGCAGGACATATTCATCCGGGAGTTAACTTGAAAGGAAACGGCAGGCAATCTTTAACATTACCATGTTTTTATTTTGGCAAGCATCAGGGCATCCTGCCTGCTTTTGGTTCCTTTACGGGATTGGCAAAAATAAACCCCAAAAAGGAAGATCAACTATTCGTGATTGCTGAAAGAAAAGTGTTAAAAATTGATTAGCTGCCACCTCATGCCAAAACTCCTTATTATTTTCTTTTTCTTCTCAACATCAATTGCAGCTCAGGATACTACCCGTTTGTCTATGCTATTTATAGGCGATATTATGCAACATGATTCTCAAATAGAAGGAGCATACGATACACTAACAAAAAAATATGATTATGGATCATGCTTCCAATATGTAAAACCTCTTGTCGACTCAGTTGATCTTGCTATCGGTAACCTGGAAGTAACCTTAGCGGGTTTGCCCTACAAAGGCTATCCTATGTTTAGTGCACCTGATGAATTGGCAATCACGCTAAAAAATATTGGGCTTGATGTATTAGTTACCGCCAACAATCATTGTGTTGACAGAGGAAGGCGTGGGCTCGAGCGAACAATTACCCTGTTAGACAGTTTAGAGATTTCCCACACCGGCACATTTGTGGATACCGTTACTAGAATGAATGATTATCCGTTGATGGTTCACAAAAATGGTTTTTCAATTTGCCTGCTTAATTATACCTATGGTACGAATGGAATGCCTGTTGAGAAACCTAACGTGGTGAATAAAATTGACACGATTCAGATCAAAAAAGATTTGGAAAAAGCCAAGGGGTTTGCCCCAGACGCAATCATTGTATTCATGCATTGGGGTTCTGAATATCAAAGTCTGCCCAGTAAATTCCAAAAAGACATTTCCGATTTATGTTTTTTATATGGAGCCAAGATGGTGATTGGATCGCACCCTCATGTTGTTCAACCCATTGAATGGCGAAAAGAAAAGGATCAACTTGTTGCCTATTCACTGGGTAATTTTGTTTCTGGTCAACGGAAGCGATACACCGATGGTGGACTGATGCTTAAGGTTGAACTTGAGAAAATCTCTCAGTCAGACAGTAGTTCCAATACACGCATCCATGATTCAACCTATCAGTTGGAATGGGTCTACCGCACTTCTGGAAGAGATAAAAAATATTTTATTCTTCCTGCACATCAGTTTGAAGAGGAGCTTTCTGAAAAGAATAAAGCTATGAACGAATCTAATTTGACTTTACCTCTGGCGGATAAAAAAGCCTTCCAACTATTCCTGGATGACTCAAGAGTTCTGTTGAACACATATAATCTTGAAGTAAAGGAAGAGATAAAGAAGTAGAGTTATCTAACCTAATTGTTGATCTTCATTTCACCTTTTCTTTTTCTTTGAACCGCTCTGTTTGCCACTGCCTGTAAAAATGAGACCAATGGAAAACTCAAGCCCTGTAAAATCTATTTTAGAATCTGAAAAGTCAGCAGGCTTTACTTGATTAGTTCCATTCAGATTTCCACCAGCATAGGTTCCCGTAAGTGGAAATTTTGCCTGACTTGACAAATAATTTGTCTCCAGTGAAATTCCAAATTGATTAGTTACGTAAAAGGTAAGTTCGGCTCCAACTAAATAGCCGAAGCCCGGATGATTCGAATATTTCAAATCAGAATTAACTACATCCCAACCCTCCATTTTTCTTAATGCTCGATCAATGTTTCCGTAGTCTAATTTTTGAGCGAAGCCATAAAAGAAAAAGCCTCCACCTTTTACGTCAAGTTCAACACCTTTTCCCTTCAATTGAAAAACCAATTCACCTGGCACAAGGATGGTGAAGTTTGGTCCAAGCAAAGGGTCTTTTGATTCGAATGGAAGCCCTTTCATGTTTAAGCCTGACATCCGATATAGGGAAGCACCTGTCTCTAGTGCAATAAAGCGGTTTAGGTTGACTCCTATTCCTCGTATGGAAAAAGGACTAATGGGTGTGGAGAAGTATCCATTTTTTGGAATAAAATAGGAGAAGGACAAACCTAAGTTTTGTGCCAGAGAAGGAATGGTAAAAACTAAGCCCAATAGGATAGCAAGAAATATTTTTTTCATAATAGTGAAATTAAAGTCATTAGAAATGGGATAGATCAGCGGGTGTTATAATCTGTAAAGAGAGCTTGCATGTATGCTTTTCCCCATTTGAGATCATCATCCTTTCCAGTTTGTTTGATAAAATTTTTAAAATCGAAATCAAAGATATTTTCATTTTCAGGATCAAGGTATCCGTATCCATTATGGAATATATAAGTTGCAAAGGGTTTTACGTTTTTTGATAAAATGTTTTTACTAAACTTAAATTCAGTGGCAGGAGTTTTTAGTTGAGCTAATAACGTCTTAGCGATATCAGTTTGCCCGGCTATCGTTCTGATTACTGTATCACCTTTTGTAATAGCACCCCCAATCCATAACATCGGTATTTTAAATCGCTCTTTTTCTTTTAACTCCTCCTGGTTAGGATGGCGATGTCCATGATCAGCCGTAATAATTATCCAGGTGTTTTTCCACCACGGTTTTTGTTTGGCTTCCGCAATAAAATCACCAAGGCTCTTATCTGTATAGAGGCAGGAATTAAGAAACAGAGATCCATCATCGTTTCCTTTTAAGACTGGTTCCATGGGAACGTCAAAGGGTTCGTGGCTGCTCAAGGAGAGCATGACTTTAAAGAAAGGACCAGAAGAGGTATCGCATTCCGAAAGCAACCGATCAAATACAAACTCATCATGAACACCCCATTTTGAATTATTAAGACTATCCTCAAAATCATCGTCTTCTGTAATGTGAGTGAAGCCCGCTGTGGTAACATATGACTTCATATTGGCGAAGCTGATATCACCACCGTAAATAAAAGATGTTTTGTAACCCAGAGAATTGGCAACTCTCGGAAGATAAGGGAGTGATTGTGTCTTGTTAGGAAATTTAATTATTGACGTAACGGGTTGGGCAGGATACCCGCTTAGTATGGCCACGATCCCTTTGTCGGTACGATCACCACTTGCATAAAAATTATCAAACAGTATTCCTTCGTGTGCAAGCCGATTAAAGTTAGGTGTGATGTCTTCAAGCCCTCCCAGTGGTTGTATGATCTTTGCAGTAAAACTCTCCAGTACGATCACTATAATATTAGGCTTGTCGTTAGTAAGAAAAGTGTTGGAATCAAGCTGGGAGGCTGTCATTTCTGAAAGCAAACGATCAGCAGCTACTGGCTCATAAAAATCTTTGGCGTATTTGTGTCCTTTAGATGAAACAACGCTTAAAAAAAAATTCCACACTACGTTGATACCTGCATGATTAGGGAAAACTTTTGTTTTATGGTAGTAGACAACACCTGTATTCAAGGGAGCTACTGAAAAGCTGCTTCGAATAGGAATAATTAGCGCGCCTGTTATGGTAAACATTAGAATTCCCCAATAAGGTCTAGCAGAAGGTAGATTGAGAAATAGTCTTGAAATTTTGGAATAGTACAACCATATGAACAGGCAGAAGATGGCAGTAAAAATGATAATCAGCAATACCAGACTGTAAGTATTCACGCTAGCTACCCCTTCACCCCGTGCATACATTAACGGTGTTGTGTCCATTCGAAAGCCCCAATGCTTATACAACTCAAGATCGGCAACAACTATGGTCGTTGAGAGAAGCAGGAAAATGGTGACAATAGTGTTATTTGCATAATACACTATTTTGCTTTTGCTATACATAGATGCTGTCAGAAGCAGTCCACTAAGGATAAGGCAATACCCTGCCATCGCTAAATCCATTCGCAATCCCAGGAAGTTGATCGTGAGTAAATCAATCAAGTCTAAGGATGCGGTTTGGTTAAAATGATAAATAAGAAAAACAAGGCGGCAGACAATGAAAAAAGTAATCCAGTACAGGCCAAGTAAGCCAAAAAGCCTAAGTCTTTTCTTCATATTTGTCGCACGAAGATAACACAACCTGATAATTCTTAAACCTCCTATCCTAAAGATGTTCATGGAGAAGATAAAAGGTATTACTTTTCGAATGGAAGAATTTTATGTAGACTCAAGTCTAATTGAATATAAGCAAATGAAAAGATTCATATTTCTACTCTTTAGCATCCTGCTGTTCGCATGCGCTGACAAAGAAACGCCAGCTGATATGATTATATCAGGTGGAGTAATCTATACAGCAAATAAAGATAATCCAATTGTTGAGGCAATAGCAGTGCTAAATGATAAGATCGTCTATGCAGGAAGTTTAGCTGGAGTTGAAAAATATAAAGAAAAGAGCACTCAACTTATCGACCTTCAGGGCAAGACCATGACGCCAGGCTTTATTGAAGGACATGCGCATTTTTTTGGTGTGGGGTATTTCGAGTTAGATCTCGATTTAATGAAGGCTAAAAATTATGATGAGATAGTTGAGATGGTTCGAATTGCTGCTTCAAAAGCACAGCCTGGTCAGTGGATTCTGGGCCGAGGTTGGCACCAGGAGAAGTGGGACACATTGCCTTCTAATATGGTGAAAGGTTTTCAGACACATGAAAAATTAAGTGCGGTTTCTCCGAACAATCCTGTGGTGCTTGAGCATGCCAGTGGTCACGCGGTTCAGGTAAATGCAAAAGCGATGGAGATTGCCGGAGTTAATCAGCTTTCAAAAGAAAATCTGAAAACTGTTTCGCAAGAAGGAGGAGAGATTATAAGGGATAAGAATGGAAATCCTACGGGTATTTTTAATGAACTCGCAACGGGATTAATTTATAAGTACATGCCAGTTGCTGATGATGAGCGCGATCGTAATGCAATTGAGCTGGCTACAAAAGCATGCTTGAGAAATGGTATTACCAGTTTCCATGATGCAGGTGCCACTCGAAGGAACATTGAGCTTTATAGGAAAGCCAAAGAGGATGGGATATTAGATGTGCGCTTATACGTGATGATCGCTGGTGATGATAAAGGGCTTGTGAAAGAATGGATAGACAAAGGGCCTGAAATTGATTCTGCAAATCTGCTTACCATTCGGTCGATCAAACTATTTTGTGACGGTGCATTGGGGTCAAGAGGTGCGTGGTTATTAGATTCCTATTCAGATCGGGAAGATTTTTATGGAATGGCTACCATTTCTATGGATACAGTTCTATCCACTGCACGCAAGGCGCTCAAAGCCGGTTTTCAGGTTTGCTCGCATGCCATTGGTGATCGTGCCAATCGTGAAATTTTAGACCGGTATGAAATGGCCTTCAAGGAAAATCCTGAGAAGTCAACTGACCATCGATTCCGAATAGAACATGCACAGCATTTACATCCCGATGACATTCCTAGATTTGGAAAACTTGGTGTCCTTCCAGCTATGCAAGCTGTTCATATGTCTTCTGACCGGCCTTGGGCTATTGATAGGCTTGGCGAAAAGAGAATCAAGGAAGGTGCTTATATGTGGCAATCTCTTTTGAAATCTGGCGCAAAGGTGATTAATGGAACGGATGCTCCGGTTGAGCCAATCAATCCTATTGCAAGTTTTTATGCCTCTGTAACTAGGAAAACTTTAAAAGGTGAGCCTGAAGGTGGTTATGAACCTGAAGAGAAGATGTCCCGTGAGCAGGCTCTTACCTCCTACACCTTGGATGCAGCCTATGGAGCCTTCGAAGAGGGGATTAAAGGTTCTATTGAGGTAGGTAAGTTAGCGGACTTCACCGTTTTCTCCCAGGATATCATGAAAGTGGATGAGAAAGATCTTCTAAAAACGGAGGTTGTAATGACAATTGTGGGAGGTGAAGTCGTCTATAAAAAGTAGGGCAAAAAAAATCCCCAGATTTATCTGAGGATTTTTTACTTGGCTTTAATGAACCCTATACTAGAAACTTCCGAGCTCTTTCCATTAACATGTTACGATCTGCTGTGATGGTTGGATCGCTATAAATGCGTGAAGCAAGTTCTCCAACCACAGATTTTTTATAGCCCAACTTCTCAGCAATTTGTTCGCAGAAGTGAACCTCACTCTTAAATACCTGACCATCACTTTTCATTAATTGAATCAGGTAATAAAGATTTTCAAATTTTTGGTCATCCGATAGCGAAGACAAATCACCTATGGGCTGAGGAGTTTGGAGCATTTTATCAATTTCGTCCTTAGGAATTCCGTTAGATTTTCCAATCATGTGAATTACTTTAGCCTCCTTTTCGGCCACTTTGTTATCACTGGCGGCCAGGTTTATCAACATATTAAGCTGTTCTTTAATCATAAAAATTAGTATTTGACAAAATTATAATCTACAGGAACGAAATTTAATGAAAAAACTGATAATTCGTACGTGCACCGGAAAAAATACTACATTGTTTGATGTTAATAAGCAACCCTTAATTTCGCAGGTTGTCTTTAGTCCAAAATCTATAAAAATGAAGACTGGTTTATCTCTGTTGGTGTTTTTTTTCGCAGTTACTCTTGTTTTGGCCCAGACCAGTGAGACTCGGGTAATTGATTCTTTTCGTGGAATAAAATCAAGTCAAGCAATTGATGTTTACCTAAAAAAAGGAGCCAAAGAAAGTGTAAAGGTCGAAGCTTCAGGTACAAGTTTAAATAATGTACTTACCGAAGTATCGGGCACCTATTTGAAGATTCATATGCGTGAGGGCAATTACAAAAACAACAACGTAAAAGTGTATGTTACCTATGTCAATCTTGAAAAGATTTCGGCAAGCTCTGCCTCCAGTGTTTATTCTGAAGGAACGATTACCGGCACCAATTTTGAAATAAATATTTCTAGTGCCGCTTCTGTAGAAGTAAGTCTTGATGTAAAGCGTTTAACCCTTGATGCTTCTAGTGCAGGTGATGCTGTTTTGGAGGGAAAAGCACAATCCATTACAGTTGAAGCAAATAGTGCAGGAGATGTGGATGCCTACGGCCTTGAGAGTGAAGTAGTCAAAGCTAGTGCGAATAGTGGAGGCAGTGTAAAAGTTAACGTAGTCAAAGAGTTAGATGCTCATGCAAATAGTGGAGGCAGTGTTCGATACCGTGGCAATCCAACTAAAACAAATACTGGCGCTAATAGTGGTGGGTCAGTTAAAAAATCTAACTAGTAAAATGTTTCAATTGGTATTCATCTGACCAGGGCCTTTTCTTATAAAGACTCGGCTAGGCTGTAAACCTCTCCCTTCTTTCTTATTCCTTTCCCAATTTAACTGTGCAATGGTGAAATTCTTGATGTAGGATGCTTCTGATGTATAAATAGAAGTCCAGATAGCTTTCTTAAGTGTAAAGTTTATCATGACGATTTTTTCCATATAAGACGAGAGTAAGGCAACTTTAGTTTACAAATTACCATCAGTTTTTCTGCGGGTTGTGAATTTAGAACGGAAATTCTCAACAGATATTACTTCAATAACTCCTCGATTCTTACTTTTTTTGATTCCTATCCTTTGATTCGGTAACAGTGCAATCGATTAAGGGGCTATAAATTCTATAATTTTTAATTTTTTATTAAAAATTGGGTAATATTTTACCCTCAATCCTAAAATATTCTCCTATTTTTGGCGCTATCACTATCTAAAATAACCACTATATGGCGCAACTAAGATTTGAAGCATTAAAAAAATTAAATGAACGCCCCAAAATTCATGTTGAATTCAATTCTCCTAATATTTCTAAAATTTTTGGAGAGTATGTGTTTGGCATGGAAGAAATGAGGGCCACATTAGCTCCTGCTGTTTTTAAGAAGGTAAGCAATGCAATAAAAAACCACGAAAAAATTGATGAAACGACAGCCGATGCTGTTGCTTCAGCCGCCAAATCCTGGGCAATCGGGAAAGGAGCAACTCATTTTACCCATTGGTTTCAACCCATGACAGGCGGGACAGCTGAGAAGCATGACTCATTTTTCGATGCACTTTCAGGAATAGAAAAATTTAAAGGAAGTGAATTGGTTCAGCAAGAGCCTGACGCCTCTTCTTTTCCTAGTGGTGGAATCAGAAGTACTTTCGAGGCTCGTGGTTACACGGCTTGGGATCCAACTTCACCTATGTTCTTATATGGTAAGACGTTAAGTATCCCAACTATCTTTGTTTCCTATACAGGTGAAACACTGGATACAAAATCTCCATTATTGAAGGCCTTAAAAGCAGTTGATTTATCGGCAACTAGGGTGTGTCAATTATTTGATAAAGACATTCAGCATGTAGTTGCTTCACTTGGAGCAGAGCAAGAATATTTCGTGGTTGATAAGGCGTTGTTTAACGCACGTCCAGATCTTGTTATGGCTGGCCGTTCTGTATTTGGTCATGCTCCGGCACGCGGACAGCAAATGGAGGATCATTATTTTGGTACCATTCCTCCTCGTGTATATGATTTCATGCGTGAATTCGAAATCGAAAGTTGGAAATTGGGTATTCCAGTGCGCACTCGCCACAACGAAGTAGCACCAAGCCAGTTTGAAGTAGCTCCGTTATTCGAAGAAGTGAACGTGGCCAACGATCACAATCAATTGATGATGGATGTTATGAATCGGGTAGGAGAGAAGCACAACCTTAAGATTCTTTTCCATGAAAAGCCGTTTGCTGGATTGAATGGTAGCGGTAAGCATAATAACTGGTCACTTATTACAGATACAGGTGTTAATTTGTACGCACCAACCAGCTCGGCAAAAGACAACTTGCTCTTCTTAACTTTCTTCATCACTACTATAAAAGCAGTGCATGAGTATGGCGACTTATTGCGAGCTAGCATTGCAACAGCGGCTAACGATTTCCGCCTGGGAGCAAATGAAGCACCTCCTGCAATCATGTCTGTATTTATTGGTTCTCAAATGACGGCTGTGTTGGATGAACTTGAGAAGAAGGGCAACGTAAAAATCGAGAAGGGTGATAACATGTATATGAAGTTGGGAATAGATCAGATTCCAGAAATTATTCTGGACGCAACTGATCGTAACCGAACTTCTCCATTTGCCTTCACTGGAAATAAGTTTGAATTCCGTGCTGTTGGTGGAAGCGACAATTGTGGAACTCCTATGACTGCGCTGAATCTTATTGTAGCAGATCAACTAGATAAATTCCACGAAGCGGTAACTAAGGATATTGAAAAGGGTACTGAAAAGCGTATTGCTATTGTAAACGTCCTGCGTAAGTACATCAAGGAATCTAAAGATGTTCGTTTTGAAGGAGACGGATATTCTGATGAATGGGTGAAGGAAGCCGCTAAGCGTGGATTGGGAAATGTTAAAAATATGCCACGCGCTGTTGATGCTTATTTGTCAAAGAAATCTCTTGACCTATTTGAACGCCATAGCGTGTTGAGTCACAAAGAAGTAGAAGCTCGCAATGAAATTAAGTTGGAGAGTTATATTAAACGCGTACAGATTGAGGCTCGTGTAATAGGAGATTTGGCAATGAATCATATTATTCCTACTGCCATAGCTTATCAAAATAAACTGATCACCAACGCGAATGGTTTAAAAGGTCTCGGAGTTGACAACAAGGCAGTTATTAACACGATCAAAGAGATCTCTGAGCATATTGAAGTTATAAAAACTGGTGTTCGTGAGATGGTAGAAGAGCGTAAGCGCATCAATAAGATGACGGATACTCACAAGAAGGCCTACGCATATTGTGATGACATCAAAGATACGTTCTTTGATAAAATACGTGATGCGGTTGATAAACTTGAGTTACTAGTGGACGATGAAGATTGGCCTTTAGTAAAATACAGAGAGTTGTTGTTTTTGAGATAATACCTATACCTAAACCTGTAATTAGGCCGGCTGATTTTATCAGGCGGCCTTTTTATTTACCAGCAGTTGAAGCGGTATTGGTTGGTAACAATTCTAGAATAGCATTGCGGATAAGTTCGGGATTGGACCAAGGAACAAAGTGATCCATACCATCGACTAAAACAATTTTTAAAGGAGCGTTGATCATCATTTTCTTGGCAAAGTCAGCATTGCCAGCGGGTACCAGACTATCCTTTTTACCTTGAATTAGTATGGTAGGAGTGGTGATGTTTTTCCACAAGGGTATCATCTCTTGTAGTTCTGGTTTAAGCTTGTAGATCTCATCGTTGGAGGCCCGTAATGAGCGCGGCAAAATCCATTTCAAAAAAGGTGTAGCTAATGGCGCTCTGAACCAGGTTTCGTTTGGTTCAAGTTCAGGATCAATGGAACCGGCAACAATGACCAGCCCATCTATCAGGTCAGGATAATCCATTGCCATTCGTGCAATTAGTGGGCCGCCTAAAGAGTGTCCGACAAGTAGTACTGGTCTTACACCTTTATGGGTTTCTAAAATTGGTTTTAGGTAAGCTGCTTGTTTTAGGAGCGAGGGTTCTGCGTAGCCAAAATTGGAAGAACCAAACCCAGGTCTATCAACTGAAATAAGCTGCGTCTTTTCTAGGAGAATGCTATCGGCAAGGAAATGTATAAATGCGCTTAAAGATCCTGGCGAACCGTGAACAAAAATCACTAATGGGAGGTTTTCGTCACCAGCTTTTACATAGGTGACAACACGGTTTCCAATATCATACGAATGAAATGTTCCTTTCTTTTCCTTGTTGGCAAAGTAGGTTTCTATTTCTGATTTACTCATCCGGAATTGCATACAGGAATCAAGTAAGAGAAGCGATCCAATTAAGATAAATAACGTAATTCCCCACTTACTAAGAGAAGATACGTTTTTACGAACCGATTTCTGGGGCATTCTAAAGTTGCATTTTAGGAATCAGACTTCGAGCTTGAACTGAAGGCTTACAAGCAGTTGTAACATCGAAAAATTAAGGCTATTGAATGTTTAAAATCTTTTTATACTGAGTTGAGTTATTCAAAACCTCGATCGATTTTTTAACCTCATCATCGTATTTAAAGGCAACTTCTACTGCACCTTTTTCCAAATAATAGCGTGTTGCAATGTCTTCTTCTAAAAGGAGTTTAATTTGATCTTTGAACGTAACCAAGTCGTTCTTTCTTGTTTCGGCAAGCTTAGTTGTAATTTGGTCGAGCTGGATTTTTAGATCAGCATAGTATCTTTCCTTCTTCGCCTCGTTAGTAAAAAGTGCGAGCCTTTTTTCAAGCTCAGACCGATAATTGTAAGGCTTATTCTTCATCCAGATCACAAATTCCTGATACTCTTGATCTGTTAAACTAAATTCTTTCGGAGGAGGTAACGTTGGATGCTGGGAAGCATACAGTGTTGCGTAATCAAAAAGATAGCCTGTTGCGTATAACGTTTGTGTGATGGCTGCAGGCTCTGAACGCTTTATAGCTAAATCAGGATCTATTCCTCCACCATCATAGACCGTTCTTCCTTTTGAAGTCTTGAATTCTTTTTTTACAGAATCTGGTATAGATTCTACGCTTCCATCTTCTCTTCTGTGACTGTAATCCAGCACTTGAATGCATCGGCCAGTTGGAGTATAATACTTAGCGGTTGTAATTTTTATTTGTGAGTTATACGATAGTGGCCGACTTAATTGGACAAGGCCTTTTCCAAATGATTTTTCTCCGATAACGATAGCCCGATCATAATCTTGAAGGGTGCCGGCAACAATTTCAGACGCAGAAGCGCTTCCGCGGTTAATCAATACGGCAACCGGGATATCCAGATCGACCGGGTTGTTAAGCGTTTCATAATTTATATTACTGTCTTCAACTTTGCCCTTAGTCGTCACTACTTTCTTTCCTTTCGGGATAAAGATGTTACAAATGTTAACTGCTTCGAACAGCAATCCACCTGGGTTCCCACGTAAATCAAGTATAATACTGGTTGCACCTTTTTCTTTTAATGTAACTACAGCATTTTTTACTTCTTTACCAGCTTCAGGGGTAAAGTCTGTCAATTGAATAAAACCGACATTATTGCTGACCATTCCAAAGTAAGGAACGTTGCTTATTTTTATTTTTTCTCTTTTGAATTCTAATTTCATTGGCTCTTCAACTCCTATTCGTTTGATGGTTAGCCTTACTGAAGTGCCAACCTGGCCGCGCATTAAATGATTGGCTTCTTCTTGTGTAATTTTTGATAAGTCAACTTCATCCATCCTTATTATTTCATCGCCAATTTTTAGCCCGTTTTTGGAGGCGGGATAGCCTTCGTAAACAAGTGTTACAACGGTTCTATTTCCGATCTCCCTTGTCACGGCTCCTATTCCTCCGTACTGACCTGTGTTTAGGGTCCTATAATCTTCCACCTCATCTTCCGCGATATAATTGGTATATGGATCAAGTGAATTGAGCATCGCGTCAATTCCAGTTCGGATTAATTTATTAGGATTTATCTCATCCACATAAAGTGCATTCACTTCTTTGAAAAGAGAGGCGAAAATGTCGAGGTTCTTAGCAATTTCGAAGTAGCGTTCCGCAGGCGGTGTGAAGGAAAGCAAGCCGATTATGATAAATGGCAGTAATAATATGGCAATCTTCTTCTTCATGTTGGATAAATTATGTTCCTAAGATTAACGGAACGAAAAGCATTTGGTTTTGGTGCAATTTACTTCAAATAAAGGCCAGAAAAGGGCAACACCAAGTTAACTCTAAGCTTTTTGAATCATTTAACGGATTTTACCGGAGAAGAATTCAAAATTTACGCCCATGCCCTTCTAATGAACTTAAGCCAATTACCTCCCATTACATTTTCAATATCATTTTGACTATACCCTCGTTGCGAAAGGAGAGTGGCAATTTTTTGAAGATCCGCAATAGTCTCAATGTCGTATGGACTTTGTTCTTTACCGAATGCGCCATCTAAATCAGAACCAATACCAATGTGCAAAGCATTGCCTGCTATCTGACAGATGTGATCATAGTGGTCAATGAGTGTGTTAAGGTTGCAGTTCATTTCTTTTGGTGTTGACTTTTGCTTTATCCAACCTGGCACCATCATCCATGCGTCAAGCACGCCACCAATTACTGCTCCGCGATTAATCAGCTCTTTAATCATGTCGTCACTTAGTTGTCTATTGTGATCAACTAGCGCTCTGCAGATATGATGGCTTGCCCACAGGTGTCCACGGTAATGATCCAGCGCTTCCCAAAAACTATCATCGCAGAGATGTGTTACATCCAAAATAATATTAAGCCTTTCTATTTCTTTTAATAGTTCGCGTCCAATATTCCCTAGTCCGCCTGTTGCATTTGTGCCTTGCGCATATCTTCCCGGGCCGTAATGAGCTGGGCCTATTGCACGGAGACCCTGTCGATAAGAATTTTCCAAATGCCTTGGTGTGAGAATAGAGTCAGCTCCTTCAAGACTTAAAATATACCCAATAGGTTTTTTGGTAGATGAAGTCTTATTCCAATTTATTAGATGTGCATCAAGAGATTTTAAATCGATAACTGGAGTCATTTCTCCTTCCTCTTCCATGGCTTTATACCAGGCTAATTGCCCTTGCGTTTGGGCCCAAGCCTGATGTGGTGAATTCCATCCGGTCAATGGATTATCTGGTGTAACATACCTGGCGATTTGTGTTGCGACAACCAACCCAATATTTCCTTTTCGTAATTCTTCAAAATTCACAACACCATTACCACGATCGTTTTTATCGGTCATTCCGTGTTCGCGTCTTCGTATTTCAGAAATGGGTTGGCGATAGTCGCGGTTCCATTCCATGGCGTTCATGCTGAGGTCGAGGTGTGCGTCTACAATAAAATGTGGCATGTGACAGTTGGGCTTATATAGAAATTTTTCTTTTTCGAGCTACGATGTTCCAGCTTCCTGTGATTCGGTTGTTTTCAGCTATGGCCACAGTTTCGTGCAATGCAACTGTTGGGCAAATATGGAACGGGACACCATATAATACCTCCCCGACTTTAAATGAGTTGCCTTTTTCAGTTTTTAGAATAAGATGCTCTTCGCTATGACCTATAGCTTGCAACTCTGGAGCATTTAAAAAGTAAACTCTGTTTGTAAGTATATTTTCCGAAGCAACTGCTTTGTGACCAAGGTCGATACAAATCGTTTCTTCAGTTGGTTTGGAGATAATTCTCGTAACCAGGGTAGCGGCAAATACAAAGGGTAGTTCAGCAAATAATTTGTGGTAACCGTAGTCCCAAAAAATAAAGGTACCTGGGCTGCATTCGGCATTCTTTCTTTTTGCATGAATGGAAAGCGTGGTGTTTCCACCTGTAACAATAGTAGGAGTGACCCCGGTTTGTTTTGCTATTTCAGTCTGAAGGGCCTCGACTCGAGCAAATCCCTCATCGCATCCTTTTGTTCGAACTGATAAGTCAGATTGGTTATTGTGTCCATCGTATGCGTGAAGGCCAATTGGTAAGATTCCTTTTAAAGATTTACAGTATAAGAAAAGTGGCAGCGCCACCTCAGGAGTGAGACCAGTTCGGTTCATTCCAACATTCAAATCCAGGAATACTTTTATCTGAATCTCATGTTTTTCAGCCGTTGCCGATAATTCCGCTGCGGTTACCTCATTATCAACCAGGCATGAGAATTTAGTTTTGGGATATTTTTTTATGAGTTGACAAAGTCGCACACCTCTTGGCCCAATTGCCTGATAAGCAAGTAATACATCAAGTGCCCCAATCATGGCAAGCATCTCTCCTTCCGCAATGGTTGCACATTTGAATTTGTTGATACCCGCTTCCATTAATAACTGACAAACCTCGGCACACTTGTTTGTCTTTACGTGCGGTCGCAATCTGTTAGTATCCGGTACAAATGATTTGAGGATTCGAATATTTTCTTTAACCCTATCAGGGTATACAACAAGTGCCGGAGAGTCGAGTTCTGCTACGTTATTAATCGTATACCAATTTTCCATAAAAGTCTTTTGCAATAAGTTTTTAGTAGTTGAGTAATGATTTGTTTTAAGGTTGACTACTCATTACGTTTTATTCAAGTTCAAACATTGCTTCAATCTCAACAGGGATATTATCTGGCAAGGAGCCCATACCAACTGCGCTTCTTACACCCACCCCTTTATCATCGCCCCATACTTTCGCGAAAAGCTCGCTGCATCCGTTGATCACATACGGGTGGCGTTCAAATTCAGGAACAGCGTTTACCATTCCTAAAACTTTAATTACCCTTTTGATTTTGTTAAAACTACCCAGGTTGGCTTTTAGGGTTGCTAGGATGGCAAGCCCAACTTGTTGCGCTGCTAATTTGGCTTCCTCCATATTTAGGTCTACACCAACCTTACCAATAATCATGCTTCTGTCTTCTTTGACCGTCCCATGCCCAGACACAAAAACAAATTTATCGACAATTAAGAACGGTTTATAAACTCCCATGGGAGTAGGGGCTGGAGGCAATGTTAAACTTAGTTGCTGGAAGCGTTGATCTGGTGTCATAGTATAGGTAGTTGATTAGTGGTTTGCGATTTTTTTAAATGAATTTAATTTGTAGAATGTTATAAAAATGAATTGATAATCATAACTCCAATAATTCCGCAGACTGAAACAATGGTTTCCATTAATGACCATGAACGGATGGTGTCCTTAATACTTAAATTGAAATATTCTTTGAATAGCCAAAATCCTGCGTCATTGACATGGGAGAAGAGAAGACTTCCAGCACCTACTGCCAGAACCATTAGGTTTGGATTTATTTCAGGATGACTCATTAATAATGGTGCAACAATTCCGGCAGCCGTGAGGCCAGCAACAGTAGCTGAACCTACACAAAGTCGTATTAAACAAGCAATCGCCCAGCCCAGTAATAAAGGATGAGCATCCATTCCACTCAGGAAGCCGGCAATCTCATTGCTTACCCCACTGTCAATTAACACTTGCTTGAGTCCACCGGCACCGCCCATAATTAGCAATATCATGCTAACATCTTTAACGGATTCGCCATACATGCCCATAATGGATTTCATGGTTAATCCTTTTCTGAGTCCTATGGAGTAGGTAGCTACTCCTAAAGAGATGAGCATAACAATAGCGGGGTCACTCAGAAATATGATAACCTTTTTTAAAACGCCATCACTGTGAATCATGGGATTGACGATAGTCGTAAAGGCAAGTAACAACACCGGTAGCAATGCAGAAAAAAAAGAATTTGCCATTCCTGGAAGTTGATTTTCTGGAAGGCCCTCTGATTGAAATGTCTTTAGAACGGTGACCTTCATGTTCTTCAATGTCTTGGAAAATAAAAGGCCCGAAATGATTACGGTAGGAAAGCCTATGATCATTCCATAAAATAACGTCATTCCCATATCGGCATGAAATTGGGCAACAAGAGCAGTAGGCGATGGATGCGGTGGAAGAAATCCATGGGTTACAGATAGAGCAGCCAACATTGGAACTCCAACGTAAACAGCTGGGAGCTTAAACCGATAGGCCACTGAACAGATCAATGGAAACACCAAAACGAATCCAACATTATAAAAGAGGGGGATGCCAATCACAAAACCAGTGAGCATCAAGGCCCATTGAATTCTACTTTCTCCAAAAAGTTTCATTAGGCCCCCAGTTATTTGTTGGGCCGCTCCACTTTCAGCAACCAGTTTTCCTAACATGGCACCGCAAATCACTACTACGGCCAGTGACCCGAGCATGTCACCCAGTCCTTTTTGAACAGAGCCGCTGATTTTAGAAACGTCAATACCTAAGAGCAATCCTCCAATGATAGATACGATCATAAAGGAAATAAATGGATTGATCTTGTAATACGAGATAAGCAGTACTAAGAGAACAATGCAAAACAGTACGATGAGTAGCGACATATCTGATGAGTTGAATTCAAAAAAAGGAATAACAAACTTTCGAAAGGCTAGAACTTATCAGGTATTTGAATAATGCGGACAACGATTTCATGTTGGTCGCCATCCTTATCCATCAGATTGAACTTTATCATGGGGTTGTCGCGCTTAATATTCGATTCTACATGAACTATTTTATTTCCTTGCAGATGTTTCTCGATATCCTTCTGAAGAATATATAAGGCGTTAGCAAAATCAACTTCAAGTGGACTAGGGTTGTAGGTAGATGTTTTCATGTAATGGATTCATGGTTTAAAGTTCCATATTCAAAAACCAATGACTCAAACATTGAATCTTGAGATTTTGATTAATTACCACCGGATCAAAGCAGAAGCCCAAGTAAAGCCACTGCCGAATGCGGCTAAACAAATTAAGTCATTTTCTTTGATTCTTCCTTCTCCCCAGGCCTCGCTCATGGCTATGGGTATTGAAGCCGCTGTTGTGTTGCCATACCTCATAATATTGTTAAAGACCTTATCGTTTGGCAATCCAAGCTTGTCCTGAATATATTGGCTAATGCGTAGGTTGGCTTGATGAGGAACTAATAAGTTGATGTCTTCTTTTTTCATGCCATTGGCAGCAAGTGCTTCGTTGATCACCTCCATAAACCGGACCACAGCATGTTTGAATACCTGACTTCCATTCATAACCACTTTAAAGTTAGTGGTATCCAGTATTTGCTCGGGCTGCCTTTCTTCTCTTGGGCGACTGCTGCCTGGATCTTTAACATACAATTCCTCCGCGAAACGACCATCGGAATGAAGGTGCGTAGAAAGTATTCCGGGCTTGTCAGAAGGTTGTAAAATGACAGCTCCTGCGCCATCGGCAAAAATTACTGCCGTGTTTCGTCCCCGGGTGGTAGCATCGATAGCAGTGGACTGGATCTCTGCGCCAACTACAAGGATAGTCTTGTACATTCCAGTTTTTATAAATTGATCGGCAACGGACAAGGCATAAATAAAACCTGAGCAAGCATTGCGGATATCAAGTGCTCCAATTCTTCCATCCAGTCCAAGTTCGCGCTGAAGCAAGACACCTGAGCCTGGAAAAAAATAATCAGGAGTGATGGTAGCAAAAACAATAAAGTCAATGTCTTTCTCAGTTAGGTTTGCTCTTTGCAAAGCTATCCGCGATGCCTTGGCCGCCATGTTTGCTACAGTATCCTTCGCGGGATCAATCCATCTACGCTCTTTTATTCCAGTGCGCTCAATGATCCATTCATCGGTTGTTTCCATGATGGTGGATAAGTATTGGTTGGTGATGACCGTTTCCGGTACGTGATGGCCGAGCCCAACAATTTTAGAATAATGCATAGCGCGTTCTTTTTTGGTGGCGACTAAGTTAAGGAAATGTTATTGGAAAGCGAATGACTGTTAGCAAGTCCGTCCGAAGCTGAATTATACTATGTGATTCTATTCTTGTTTTTTCTAACTTAATGTTTCTAATCCAACACATTCGGCATGTTCAAAACCTACAAAAAAGCAATTATTATCTGCTTCATTGCAATGCCAGTCCTTGCGGTTGTATTTTCATTTAATTCAAGCCAACAACAGATTGCCTCTGTTGAAATTGGAACGGGGAGAATTGACATTACTCCGGAATATCCAGTTCGACTCACGGGTTATGGTAACCGCACCAACGTGTTTGACAGTGTAGAACAAAAGCTTTGGGGCAAGGTGTTGGTGCTTGATCAAAAAGGGAAGCAACCGATGGTGTGGGTGACACTTGATCTGGTCGGATTTCCCGGTTTTTTTGCAGATGAATTATTTGCACGACTCTCGTCAAAGATTGGATTGAAAGATCGTGCGCAGTTAGTGGTGTCTGCCACACATACCCATAATGGGCCCGAGACAGGAGTATTACTTAACATTTTTGGCTCTACACTTCCTCCGAATCAGTTTGCCGATGTAAAAATCTATCGTGATAATTTGCTCAGTAAATTAGAAAAAATGGTTGTCGAAGCCCATCGATCCAAAACACCGGGCAAGTTGAGTTGGGCGATGGGCAATGCAAACTTTGCGATGAACCGAAGGGTATTGGCGGATGGCAAATGGAAAGACTTTGGCGAAGTACCAACTGGCCCGGTGGATAATGACTTGCCTGTATTGCGTGCTACAGATCAACAAGGAAAAACCATCGGTTTGCTACTTAATTATGCTTGCCATGGTACAACGTTGGTGCCAGAACATAATTTTATTCACGGAGATTGGATGGGGGCAGCCCAACAAATGCTGGAGGAAAAATATCCAGGGGCTATAGCTATGGTGGCACTTGGTTGTGCCGGTGATGCCAACCCTTCACCACGTGGAGAATTTAAACATGTAAACCAACACGGAGCTACAATAACCGAGGAAATAAACAAGTTGATAACTTCCAATAAGTTTGTTACACTATATTCCATTCCTACAGGTAAAATGAAAATGGTAGATCTCACGTTTATGCATGTACCCGATGCGAAGGAATTTGTAGAGCAATCAAAACTGGAGGCCGCTCAAGGTCTTTATGCAAGAAATAGTTTAGAGATACTTGCGCGTGGTGGCTCCATTTCTAACACCATGTCTTATCCTGTTCAGGTCTGGAGTTTTGGAGATCAATTAGCAGTTGTGTCCCTTGGTGGGGAGGTGGTGGTGGATTTCAGTATCCGCATCAAGCGAGAGTTTAAGAAAGACAAAATGTGGGTAAATGCCTATTCCAATGATGTATCTACCTACATCGCTTCGAAAAGATTGTTTGCCGAAGGTGGATACGAAGTGGATGGCTCAATGCCCTACTACAACCATCCTTCTAGACTTACCGAAGACACGGAAGAAAGAGTCATGAAAGCCATTCACGAACTCATGCCCAAAGAGTTTATAAAGTAGTATCGCTGATCGTTATTGGTTGGTCGTTAATCGAAGGGTTGTAGCAATTGATATGTGATTCATTTGTGTGAATTTCAAATTCTCTAAATGCTAATAATTGTGCTTTAGACGTGCCTCCCCTTGCGTCTCCGCGCCTTAGCGGTTATTTTTTAGCCCAAAGAATTACATCACCACATTAACAATCCTTCCAGGAACCACAATCACTTTCTTTGGAGCTTTGCCCTCTGTCCATTTCATTACGATTTCAGAAGCCATAACCAGCTTTTCGATATCTTCTTTCGGCATGTCCAGCGCGAAGTTCATCTTAGCACGCACCTTTCCATTGATGGAGATCGGATATTCAAAAGCATTCTCTTTTAAATACGCTTCATTAAATACAGGATAGCTTCCTTCGAGAATAGAAGTCTTGTGTCCGAGTTTCCCCCACAACTCTTCGGCAATATGTGGAGCAAATGGAGACAGGCAAATAATAAGAGGTTCAAGAACCGCGCGCTTGTTGCACTTTAATGAACTCAATTCATTGGCGCAAATCATAAAAGCACTTACCGAAGTATTGAATGAAAAGTTGTTAATGTCTTGTTCTACTTTCTTAATAAGAGTGTGAAGTACTTTTAATTCTTCCGCAGTTGGTTCGGCATCACTGACTTTAACATTACCTGCTCCATCATGAACCAAATTCCAAATACGTCTTAAAAATTTGAATACACCATCAATACCACTTGTACTCCATGGTTTGGATTGCTCCAATGGTCCAAGGAACATTTCGTACATGCGGAGTGTGTCGGCTCCGTAGTTATCTATAATTTCATCCGGGTTCACTACATTGAAATAAGACTTGCTCATTTTTTCAATTGCTGAACCGCAGATGTATTTGCCGTCTTCTAATATGAATTCAGCATTTGCGAAGTCTGGCTTCCATTTTTTAAAGGCTTCAGTATCAAGCTCGACACCGTTAACGATATTTACATCTGTATGAAGCTGATCAGTTTCGTATTTATCCAATAGCCCTGACGAAACAAATTGATTTGTTCCCCTTACTCGATAAACAAATCTTGAATCACCAGTAATCTTCCCCTGATTGATCAACTTCTTAAACGGCTCATCAAATTTGATATAGCCAAGATCATGCAACACTTTTGTCCACAAACGTGCGTACAGTAAGTGAGCTACAGCATGTTCTGAACCTCCAATGTAAACATCCACCTGGTTCCAATAGTCAAGGGCTTTTGGATCTGCGAAAGCGTTAGTATTGTGAGGATCCATGTAGCGCAGAAAATACCAGGCTGCACCCGCATGGGTGGGCATAGTGTTGCTATCACGCTTTGCATTTGGACTAAAGTTGATCCATTCTTTCAAATTAGCCAATGGTCCTTCACCGTTTCCGGATGGTTTAAAATTGTTGGATGGCGGCAACTCTAAAGGCAATTCGCTTTCCTTCATCGCATAAGGAATATCATCCTTATATACTACGGGGAATGGTTCGCCCCAATAGCGTTGACGGCTCCAACCTGCATCGCGCATTTTGTAATTCACTTGTCGCTTGCCAATTCCCATCTCTTGCAATTTACTGGCAACCACATCAATTGCTTTGTGCATCACCTTGCCGTTGAGGAAATCGGAATTTTCTAATATCGCTTCTTTGGTTGGGTTTGCTTCTTCACCGTTGTAAAATGAACCAATGATATTCGTGATCGGCAAGTTAAAATGCTTAGCAAACTTATGATCGCGTTCATCGCCACATGGCACTGCCATGATAGCACCTGTTCCGTATCCCGCTAATACATATTCACTAATCCATACTGGAATTTCTCTTCCGTTAAATGGATTGATTGCAAAGGCACCGGTAAAACATCCGGTTATCTTTTTCACTTCCGCCATGCGATCTACTTCCGAACGGCTCTCTACGTACTTCAGGTATTTTTCTATTTCTTCCTTTTGTTCTTTGGTGGTGATCTTTTTTACAAGCTCATGTTCCGGGGCTATGACCATGAAGTCAACACCGAAGATGGTGTCGGGACGAGTGGTGAAGACGGTTAAAACCTCACCCCCCGGCCCCCGCTCCAGAGGAGAGGGGGAGGTGAGAGCGATTTTAATTTTGGTAAGAACCTCTTCGAGGTTGCTTAATACTTTTTTGTTTGTAAAACGGATTACTTTGAAGCCTGCTTCTTGAATGATCCTTGTGCGCTCTGCGTCTTCTTTTAGTTGGGCATCATGAATTGGTCCATCAATTTCTACGACCAACTTTTTCTCAATGCAAACAAAATCAGCAATGAACTTTCCAATGGAATGTTGTCTTCTGAATTTATGACCAAGATTTGAATTTCTTACTGCCTCCCATATTTTCTCTTCAGCCTCTGTAGGATTCTTTCTATTCTCATGCACATTCTCTTTGACTGCCTTCCAGGTTTTGGAATCGGAGGTAAAAATAAAATCCTGTGCATAAACTTCATCCGAAGCACTTCCCCTCTCCTCCGGAGAGGGGCTAGGGGTGAGGTGAAAATCAATCCTCGCACCTACACTTTTCCCAATCCAGTTTCGCTGGACATCTTTCATCGAGTCGCTGAAATCTATCTCCTCTAATCCTTTCAATAAACGATCAGCATATTCGGTGATGCGCAAGCTCCATTGACGCATTTGCTTTTTAACAACAGGAAAGCCACCGCGATAACTTACCCCATTAATAACTTCATCATTCGCTAACACCGTCCCCAACGCTTCGCACCAATTCACATCTGTGTAAGCCAAATATGCTAATCGATACTGCATCAATAGCTCTTGCTTTGTTTTCTCATCAAACGATTTCCAATCACCTGCAGAAAAAATCTCTTTTCCGGATATGGTATATTTTGTATTTGGGAAGGAATGATTAATGTTTCCTTCCTCTTCGAAAATTTTAACCAGGGCTGATATACGTTCGGCCTTCTCTTTTTTACGGTTAAACCAACTGTCAAAGATTTGAAGAAATATCCATTGGGTCCATTTATAATAAGTAGGATCGCAAGTTTGAACTTCCCGGCTCCAATCATAACAGAAGCCAATCTTTCCTAATTGTCGTTTAAAGTTGTTAATGTTATCAGCCGTTGAAATGGCAGGGTGTATACCATGCTCCAGCGCATATTGTTCTGCAGGTAATCCAAAGGCATCAAAGCCCATTGGATGAAGTACATTAAATCCCTTGATTCTTTTGAATCGAGCTACTATATCAGAAGCGATATAACCGAGTGGATGACCTACATGTAATCCGGCTCCAGATGGATAAGGGAACATGTCCAACACATAATACTTTGGTTTCGCTGATTCATTCGAAACTTTATAAACGCCCCGCTTCTGCCACTCAGTGCGCCACTTTTCTTCAATTAACTTGATCTCTTCTTTGCTGTATTCGGCCATTTTCTACTGAATTAACTGATTCTTGCTTTATTTAATCTGCAAAAATAATCCAATCCACAAAAGTTTGCCACAGATTCCCAGATTATAACTAGGCAATCGTAAAATCAGATAAGAGCCTACCTGACCGAAGCCTTATCGATTCTAGACGGAGTGTCATCCCCAGAAATGATTGATTTTGAGCTCATAGCTATGGCGCGAATGGTAGAGGTGATGTTAACCATATTCAGTCTCTCCACTTCATCGTTCACCGTGTGGTAGAATTTATCAATATCGATTTCATCCGTAGAAATAGAATGAGCAGGAACTCCCAATCTTGCTAGTGTAGCATTATCTGATCGATAGAAAAGATTTTGCTCTGGATAGGGATCGGGCTGAAATTGAAATGGAGTGCCTGTCAGATTTTTTTGCAAGATCGGTCCGAAGTCAGAGCGTTCAAAGCCAGTGATGAATGCATTATTGATTCCCCATTTGGATGGTTTGCCAATCATTTCAATATTGAACATGGCGATAACTTTGTCTGGATTTAATTGTTTTGAAAAATATTGCGAGCCGTAGCCTCCAATTTCTTCTGCTGTGAAGGCTGCGAAGATCAAGGTTCTATTGTTATTCTTTTGTTTCTTAAAATATTTCGCAAGTGAAATGACAGCCGTTGTACCCGATGCGTCATCATCGGCACCATTGGCAATAGAATCTTCTTCAACTGCTTGCTCAATGCCAATGTGATCATAGTGTGCTGAATACACCACCATTTCATCTGGTTTGATTTTTCCCTCCAGCATGCCGACTACATTCGTCATTTTGATGGTTTCGATTTTCTGTGTGGCTTTTACTGAAAAAGTAGAAGCTTGACTTTTCCCCAGAACGAAGACCTTGGTGGATTTTCGGTTGTTTAAAAATCGTTTTCCAAAATAACCTTTGAACTCTTTGAAGTTTGCCTCAAATTCTGGCGCAATTAAAATCATGGAAGAGGAGGTGTCGCGCGCAAAGCCAAAGGCCTTGGTGAAAAAATACTGATCTTTATTTGTAGCTGTTGGGTCTACGTCAATGGTAATGATGGAAAGCCCTTTGTCCATATTGATGGCTTCCTTTTCAGATACTATAATCAAATTTTCCTTGGCGATGCGCTCACCATCAATCGTAACATCTAGTGTTAAAGGACTGACTTGCTCCTTAATAAATTCTTGTCTGAACCCTTTAAGTCCCTTTAATGGCGTTAATCCAATTTTTTTAAACTCACCTTCAATAAAAGCTGTGGCTTTCTCAATTTGTTTGGGTTCTCTGGCAGAGCGCCCCATCATGTCATCCGCAGACAAGGTCCTGATGATGCGCGCGATATCTTTTTCTTTAATTTGTTTGTATACTTTCTGAGCATGCGCCAATGCACCAGCGCAAATGAAGAGAATAACGATAAGTTTTTTCATCTGCCAAACTTAGCAAACAATTTTTTGGTAGAGATATTCAGGATGATTTATTTCTGTTAGGAAATTTGGTTACCGATTTAAGCTACCTGCTTTTTGCCAATGTTCACAAGAAAGCCAAATGCTGCTGCCGTGAAAAACATGAGCAGACTATATATGGCGGGAGGAATGCTCATCGTGGAATTATTAAGTACGTTCAACGCAATGTATATGGCTAGCGTTCCATTGTGAATACCTATCTCCATTCCAATGGCAATTGCCTGCTTCTTATCAACCTTGAAGAGAAGAGGCAAATAGAATCCAATGGCCAGGCTAAGGATATTAAAGAGTAGCACGGGTATTCCCAATTGGGCGAAGTGTTCTACAAGCATTTGTTTTTCTCGCATTGTGACTGACACAATAATGACCACTAACAGCAGTGCGGAAATTATTTTTACAGGCTTTTCCATTTTATTCGCAAACAGAGGAGCTTTGCTTTTAATCAGCATACCAATAGTGACGGGTAACAAAACAATAACAAATACTTCTATTACTTTAATAAAAGGTAGTGGTATGTATTGCCCTGCCCCCATAAAGTATTCCATCGAAAGGTTTACAATAATGGGTAGGGTAAAAAGTGTAAGCACACTATTTACAGCTGTAAGGGAAATATTGAGGGCCACATCACCATGTGAAAGGTGGCTGTACAAATTAGCCGTAGGGCCTCCTGGTGAGGCAGCTAACAACAATAGTCCTACGCATAGTACCGGACTAAGTCCACTAAAGTTCGCTATCACAAAGCAAACTAAAGGCAACACCAACATCTGGCACACCAGTGCTATGGTCATAGCCTTCGGATATTTTGTTACTCGTCTGAAATCATTCAGAGTAAGTGACAAACCCAAACCAAGCATAATGATGCCAAGGGCAATGGGTAAGAAGAGAGAGGTGGCGGATGATTGCTGCATAGTTAAAGGTAAATAAAAATTTGAATTGAGGCCTACCCATATTCATTGGCCTTTTCGACAGGTCATCCTTCTGTTTTAACACTTCAGTAACTCGATTTTAGAATCCTTGGCCTGCCCAATCATCTTTACGTTGTAATCGCTTCAAAAGCCAACTATGAAAATTCGTTTTACTATTTTATTAACATTCCTTGGTTATTCCGTCTTTGGTCAAACTTTAGTATCAGGCATTGTAAAAGATGAAAAAGGGGAAGCCATTCCTGGAGCTAACGTTTTTATTCAAGATTCATATGATGGTATCAGTTCTGACATTGAAGGCAAGTATTCATTTACAACGGATGAGAAAGGTCCAAAAATTCTGTTAGCCACTTTTGTGGGATATAAACAATTTCAGCAGGCGGTTGAATTAAACGGGAAACCCATTATCGTAACAGTAGAATTGAATGAGGAGATAAATCAGTTAGATGCGGTAGTTATTTCAGCAGGCTCATTTACCGCAGGCGAAGAAAAGCGCAGAACCATTTTAAAACCTTTGGATATTGCAATGACTGCAGGTGCCACCGCTGACATAGCTGGCGCACTGAATACCTTGCCGGGCACTACCAAAGTAGGAGAGAGTGGCCGATTGTTTGTTCGAGGTGGAGACAGCAACGAAGCGCGAACCTTCATCGATGGTATGGTGGTGTTAGATGCCTACGGACCGTCAGCACCTAACACGCCATCTCGTGGAAGATTTTTACCGTTTATGTTTAAAGGAACAAGTTTCAGTACAGGTGGATACTCTGCCGAATATGGACAAGCGCTTTCTTCTGCTTTGGTCTTAAACTCTAAAGACAAAGTCGAGATGAATCAAACGGACATCGGGATTTTATCCATTGGGGCTGACATAGCTCATACACAAGTGTGGGACAAATCTTCTTTATCCGGCAAGATTCAGTACACCAACATTCGGCCTTACTTTGGTTTGATTAATCAGGAAATCGATTGGAAAACTCCGCCAGCTTCGATAGAAGGAACAGCTGCTTATCGAAAGCAGTTTGGTAAGGATGGTGTGGTGAAGTTCTTTGGCAACTTCAATCACTCTGATCTTTCAATGTATGTGCATGAAATTCTAGATCCAGGACAAAAATTTCAATACGACCTGGTAAATAATTATCGCTATGGCAATGGTTCGTACCAGCAATCGCTCAATAAGAATTGGTCACTTCGCGGTGGATTATCTTATACGTTTAATGAAAACAATGTAAGAGTTGATGGATCGCCATTGGGCGATAT
Organism: Bacteroidia bacterium; assembly: GCA_031384515.1. Classification (GTDB taxonomy): domain Bacteria; phylum Bacteroidota; class Bacteroidia; order Cytophagales; family Cyclobacteriaceae; genus ELB16-189. The sequence goes on along the minus strand of JANNAQ010000092.1, from coordinate 5,741 downwards.
TGAAAAGGGTATTCACGCTAAGGCTGTTTTGGAAAATTCTATTTCAGATCGGATAGAAGTGCGATTCGGGGGCGAATTAATTGATCGGAAGTATACTGCATCGATACCAAATGAAAACTCATCACAAATTGAGACACTTTCTTTTCACGAACCTATTGCAGCTTCTTTTGTAGAGGCGGAAGTTTATGCGAGCAAACATTTTGTGACGAAAGCGGGAGCCAGATTGGAATACAATGGATTGATTGATCAGGTTAGCGTTGATCCACGAATTTCAATTGCCTATAAGCCTGGGAAGAATGGACAGTTTGCTTTTGCTTATGGCACCTTTCGGCAAACCTCAAAGAACCAATATGTGATATTGAATACAGGTCTTGATCCTGAAAAAGCTGATCATTTCATTCTAAATTATCAGATCATTAATGATCGAAGAACGTTTCGTGTAGAGACGTATTACAAAAAGTATGATCAACTGATCAAGTTTGAGAGTAGTAGTTCACAATTGCTTACCAACAGAGGTACTGGTTATGCGAAAGGTGTAGAGCTTTTTTGGCGCGATAGTCAGACCTTAAAAAATGTTGACTATTGGATTTCGTATTCCTATTTGGATACCAAGCGCGACTACCTTTATTTTCCAAGTTTGGCCACGCCTAACTTTGCTTCTAAACATAATTTTTCAGTGGTCTACAAACACTTTATCAAGGCCATCAAGTCTCAACTTGGTTTTACTTATAGCTATGCTAGCGGCAGGCCTTACAACAATCCCAATAATCCTACAGACCAGTTCAACTCCGAAAGAACCCCGTCTTATCAGGATCTAAGCGCGAACATTGCTTACTTACCAAAGTCAAACTTGATTTTCTATCTATCGGCAACAAACTTGCTTGGTCGCGACAATATTTTTGGTTATCAATACAGCACTCAGCAAAATGCATCGGGAGAATATGTTAGGAGAGCAATTCGCCAACCGGCACCCAGGTTTCTATTTCTTGGAGTCTTTATTACCATCACAAAAAATAAATCTATGAATCAACTTCCGAACCTTTAATTCAGGACTTGGGAATTAGGACTTAGGCATTGTTATTAAGCTCTTTCTCACCATAAAACTTTAAAATTTTAAACTAAAAACAATATGAAAACAATCACTTTAATTCTAACACTGTATTCAACAGTGGTATTTGCAAACGATGACAAGTACACCGAACAAATGATGAAGAACATTGCTACTGTGTATAAGGCCCAAACCAACGAAGAGTTTCAAAGTGCTATTAACTTATTTGAGCGAATTGGGATTTCTGAAAAAACAAAGTGGGAACCTTTTTACTATGTTGCGTTTGGCTATGTTATGCAAGCCACTCGCGAGCAGGATGGAACGAAAAAGGATCAATTCCTTGATCTGGCGTCAACTGCTTTAGACAAGGCAAAAAGCATTGACGGAAAGGAGTCCGAAATTGTTGCTCTACAGGGATTTGTACATATGATCCGTGTGACGGTCGATCCTGCTGCTCGTGGCCAAAAATACTCAAGTCTGGCTTTTCAGTCTTATTCACAGGCTATTGAATTGAATCCCGAAAATCCGAGAGCTCTTGTGTTTATGGCTCAGATGCAATATGGAACAGCACAGTTCTTCAAGTCTTCAACAGATGAGGCATGCGCAACGCTAGCGAAGGCAATTGAAAAGTTTGCCACATTCACTCCTTCAAATCCACTCGCTCCTCAATGGGGAAAAGGAACGGTAGAAGGAATGAAAGAGCAATGTAAATGATGGTATAGATTTTAGTTTTATGGTTCGTTGGTGAACGTTCAGAAATACGACTATCCAATTAAAATAAGAAGTACTAACTTGCTGACAAGCAACACTAATAAATATCTCTAATGACATTTATCGAATACTTAAAATCAAGATCTGTCTTAGTCGCTTGCCTGATTATTTGCGGCAGCTTTATGACATTTTTTGTGTGTGATATATGTTCAAGTTCCTTAAGTTGGTTTGTTAAGGTATCAGTATTTACTTCCGCTATTTGGATTTCGATGTGGTTAGGAAATGAGTATATGTCACATGTTCTAGATCAAAAGATTTCCTGGACAAAAGAACCCATTAAAAGATTTGCAGTTGGTATTGCGGGAATGTTGGTTTATACGATTGTTGTAGTTTTTGTTCTAGTGACGATATTTGAAAAAGGTCTTGATGTAAATGTGGGAGGCATTACTGGCATGTTGTACGGTACCGTATCGATTACCTTTATCATCACCTTGTTTATGACAAGCCGGGTATTCCTCCTGAACTGGAAACAAGCGGCCATTGATTCCGAACGACTTCAGAAGGAAAGCATTACTGCGCAATACAACAGCTTAAAAAGTCAAGTCAACCCACATTTTCTATTCAATAGTTTAAATGCCTTGACCAATCTGGTTTATGAAGATCAGGACAAGGCTGTCAAATTCATAAAGCAGCTTTCTGAAGTATATCGGTATGTGCTGGATACCCAAAGCAAAGAGGTAGTTCCTTTGCAGGAGGAATTGGAATTTCTTAATTCCTATCTCTTTTTACAGAAGATTCGTTTTGGAGAAAATCTTACCATTGAAGTTAATCTCTCAAATACGCCATCCATGGTAGCACCTCTTGCCCTGCAGTTGCTTATTGAAAATGCCATTAAGCATAACATTGTTTCGTCAGAGAATCCACTAATAATTAAGCTATGGCAACAACAGAATTTTATTGTAGTGGAGAATAGTTTGCAGCGCAAGACATCATTAGGAGAACCATCACAGGGCATTGGGCTTGAAAATATAAAAAACCGTTATAAATTTTTAAGTCCAACTTCTGTGGAGGTAAGTGAGACAAATGGAAAATTTATTGTGAAGCTTCCGATTATAGAAGTAGAATAATGATGAAAGTATTACTAATAGAGGACGAGCCGCAAGCTGCTCAGCGTTTAGAGAAACTGGTTAAAGTAATTGTACCAGGAGTAACGATATTGGCAAAAATCGATACCGTAAAGAATTCTGTGCAATGGTTGAAATCAAATCCATCACCCGATTTGATTTTGATGGATATTCAATTGGCCGATGGAATAAGCTTCTCCATTTTTGATCAATGCGAAGTGAAGTCGCCAGTTATTTTTACAACTGCATATGATGAGTATGCTTTAAAAGCATTTAAAGTAAACAGCATTGATTATATTCTAAAACCAATCGATGAAACTGAATTAAGGCGAGCCATTCAAAAATTTGAAACCCTTTCGGTATCTAAAAGTGAATCACCAGATAAAATGTTAGAGAGTATCGGATTGGCTATGCAGATGTTAACCAAAAAATACAAAGAACGGTTTGTTGTAAAAGTGGGTGAACACCTCAAGTCCATTGAAGTATCGGATGTACTTTTTTTCTTTAGTCTGGAGAAGACAACCTTTGCTCAAACAAAGGATGGACGCAAGCATATTTTGGATTTTACCATCGAGCAAGTGGATGAATTGATGAATCCTGATCGCTTCTTTCGAATCAATAGAAAGTACTTGGTTGCGTCAGACGCCATTCAGGATATGATTAGCTACACCAATTCCCGACTTAAGTTAGTCTTAAAAACTTCTGATGACAACGAGGTAATTGTTGCACGCGAGCGAGTTCAAGAATTTAAGGATTGGCTTGATAGATAAGTTGACTTTTTTGGACATCCTTTTTATTATCTTTAAGTGCTAATCCCCGCGCATGAAAAAGAATATTATTCTCTTTGTCTTGGTAGTCAGTTCGATGTTTGTCAAGGCGCAACCAAAATTAGATTCACTAGATGTACTCAACTTCATGGATGGGCTTGTGGAAACGCACCTTCGCGATAAACATATTGCGGGTGCCACAGCTTGTGTGGTGAAAGATGGCAAAATTCTGTTCGCAAAAGGCTATGGTTTTGCTGATGAAAAAAAACGTATACCTGTTGTAGCTGGTGAGACTCTTTTTCGAATTGGTTCCATTTCTAAGTTGTTTACCTGGACGAGCGTTATGCAGTTGGTTCAACAGGGAAAATTGGACATTAATAAAGATGTTAATACCTACCTCAAGGACTTTCAAATCCCGGCAACCTACAAGGAACCGATTACCTTGAAACATTTGATGACTCATTCCCTTGGCTTTGAAGATTTAGTATTGGGGTTATTCGCAAGAGATTCTTCAAAGATGAGACGTCTAGGGGAGATTCTTTCAAAGGAAATGCCGGCACGAGTAAGGCCAGCAGGCGAGGTAGCTTCATATTCTAATCACGGAACGGGTATAGCTGCATACATTGTTGAACAGGTTTCAGGAATGAACTGGCTTGATTATGCAGAGAAGAATATTATCAACCCGTTGGCAATGACTTCCACTTCATTTCGTCAGCCTTTGCCCAGCCGATTGAAACACTATCTTTCAAAGGGATATACGTTTAGTAATGGAGAATTCATTGAAAAGCCATTTGAATATGTGCCATTAGCACCTGTAGGGGCGGCATCAACCACTGCAATAGATATGGCAAATTTTATGAGGGCCCATCTGCAACTTGGCTCATTTGAGGGAATTACCCTACTAGATAGTGCGACTTCGAAATTGATGCAGAGCATTGCCTTTCAACATGCACCCAATGTCAACCCTATGCGATACGGGTTTATGGATATGAGTCAAAATGGTGTAGAGGTTATTGGTCATGGTGGAGATACGTTTTGGTTTCACTCCAACATGGCTTTGTTGCCTGAACATAATGTTGGATTATTTATTTCTTTCAATTCGGAAGAAGGCGGAGGTACCTACATGGAGGTCCTTGAAGCATTTATGGACCGCTACTTTCCTGAAAAATATCCTTTGAAACCAGTCATTGTAGTTCCTGAAAGTGAATTGCAAAAGTTTGCAGGAGAATATCGTGTCAATAGGTTTGCGTACAAAGACTTAACAAAGGTGGCATCTTTGATGGGCCGGGCCCAAATATCGATTTCAGCAAAAACCAAATTGAAAACAACTTTTGGAGAGCAAGTTGATTACTGGGTACCTATTGATAAACTCACTTTTCGGAAGGAACACAACTCTGACGTGATTGAGTTTAAGGTTGGACCTGATGGCGCTATACAATCCTTGTTTATAGGAGGCTTACCTATTTTTGCCTTGGATAAAGTTTTTGGGGTAGATAGTTCCACTGTTCATTTTATGATTTTGATTGTGTCATTTATCTTTATTTTCTTAACCTTGATAGGTGGCCCATTAAAATTCTTTATCCGCAAAGAGTATAAACGTGAACTTAACTCTGCTCGTAAAGTGCCGCTATCGGCCCGGCTTACTTCCTGGCTTTCAGCCTTATGTTTCTTGATTTTCTTTGTTCTCTTTATGGTAGGACTAGCCAACCCAAATGAAATCGTTTATGGAGTTCCAGTAATTGTAAAAATAGCACTGGCTTTTCCTCTTGTTGCAATCTTTTTTACGCTACTTGTTTGGTATTTCGTGATTATGATTTGGATTAGCAGGTCTGGCGATGTAATGGATCGGTTGAGCTATACGAGTTTTGGAATTGCTTGTACGTTGCTGCTCTGGCAACTGAATTACTGGAATTTACTGGGGTATTATTACTGATAGATTATTTAGTCAAGTTTCATCAATCCAACCAACTCTTTGACGATGAATTGCATCAACTGCGGAGGAGAAGTAGTTTCAAATTATTGCCCCGATTGTGGCCAGCCTCAGCCGCCCAAAAAAATCAAGTTTCTCAACTTGTATCACGACTTTCAATC
>JANNAQ010000059.1:0-57566 GCA_031384515.1 Bacteroidia bacterium | reverse complement strand
TCCAGAAATTTCTGAAAGCTTTTGTACCTCAGGCCGGAATCCCTGCCTGCGCTGCCGCTTCGGCAGGCAGGGAACCGACTAAGTAGCCAGTCCATCTTCATATATCTTCGACTAATCTTACCTAATCCAATGAAAAAAAAGCTTCCAGAAATTTCTGAAAGCTTTTGTACCTCAGGCCGGAATCCCTGCCTGCGCTGCCGCTTCGGCAGGCAGGGAACCGACTAAGTAGCCAGTCCATCTTCATATATCTTCGACTAATCTTACCTAATCCAATGAAAAAAAAAGCTTCCAGAAATTTCTGAAAGCTTTTGTACCTCAGGCCGGAATCGAACCGGCACACCTTACGGTACACGATTTTGAGTCGTGCGCGTCTACCAATTCCGCCACTAAGGCAAACGGGTTGCAAATATGTGCAATCTTTTTTTGCCGCACAATCTTTTCATAGTTCAATATATTTCACCAATGAGAATGCTTGACTTCTTTCAGAAAATAGGGTTTTCACACGTCCCCATACCTTGCCAAACAATTCAGACTGGCGATAGAGATCAAGGCTTTCCTGGTTGTTCCAATAGCTAAGAGTTGTGTAACACAACTGATCATCGGCATCCTTCAATAATTGGAGGTGCGTGCATCCGCTGAAGTTTCGGATGGCAACTTTATTTGATTCAAAAATTTCGAGAAACTCCGTCACTCCAGCTTCAGTAAAGTGCATTCTGACAATACGAGTTAGCATAATTTATTAGGTAGTAGTAATTAATCTTCAAACAAAATGTTCACCGGACTATCATACCCTAACCCTAAGAGCTCGTTTGCATTTCCTTTATAGATTCCTATTTCTAAAAGCCCCAGGCTATTAAAAATCAAAAAACATTCACCCTGGTCGGTTTGATGATAGGTGTTGTGAATCCGTTTGAACTTCTCACCACTAAACTGTATGGTAAAATTCTTTCCTTTACTCAAGGTGTCAAAAGCATCTTTCGGAATATTCGTGATAAGATTCCCATAATTGTCAATACGAATAACATTTCCCGCAATCATTTTTTTAGTCGCCTTCACATGGCGGTCAGTCATTTTTCGGAAGCTGATCATCGGAATCCCCACTGTATTGATAGCAACCCCACTAGCAAGTTTAGCAGCGGCAATAGCAAAAATATCCTTCTCTGGGAAGGTAGAAGTAATTGGATTTATTTTATTTAATTCAACCAACATTTGATGTGGTTTCTCACTGATTAAACCAAAGAGTCCATTATCAGGCCCAACAAAAAAATGATCTTCAAGCTGTAGGGCAATGCTACTATCTCCTCGGTTTGAAGTAGCGTCTACACCAGCAAGGTGCACGGTTCCTTTCGGGAAATCTCGAAATACAGCTTTCAGAACGTATGCTCCATGAGCAATGTCGCAGGCGGCAATCTTATGGCTAATATCCACAATGTTAAGCCCTGGATTGATACTTAAGATTTTGGCTTTAATGGCGGCCACATAGTGGTCACTTTCTCCACTGTCGGTAAGTAAGGTGACGATGGCCATGGATTGAACTTTGGATCACCGGCATGTTTTCAACGGGCCGGAATATTAGTTAGTTTTGTATGTCAAAATTAAATCATTTCAACCACTTATTCATTGATAGAAAAAACCATTACCCTCGAAAATGTTTCTCTACTCGACTTTCTTGGAGTAGAAAACAAAAATATGAATGAGCTTACTCATGCATTTCCGAAAAGTAAAATTATTTCACGGGGCAATGAAATTGTGCTGAAGGGCGACCCTACAGATGTTGTGCAGATCACAGATATTCTGAACTCGCTGGTTGACCATTTTCATCAGTTTGGTCGGATAAACGAAGAAAATGTTCGTGGATATATTGCACAAGAACGTCAGGAATTTTTACCTGAGGATTTCGCTGATGATGTTCTGCTTTATGGTACCCGGGGGAATCCCATTAAAGCAAAAACTGTTAATCAACAGAAGTTGGTAATTGCCATTAAGCAAAATGATCTTGTATTTGCTTTGGGGCCTGCGGGAACTGGCAAGACGTTCATTTCGGTTGCGATGGCCGTAAAGGCTTTAAAGAGCAAACAGGTCAGAAAAATTATTATTACCAGGCCAGCAGTTGAGGCTGGTGAGAATCTAGGGTTTCTTCCAGGTGACTTAAAAGAGAAAATTGACCCGTATTTACGGCCTATCTACGATGCACTCAATGACATGATCCCATTGGAAAAATTGAAATTTTACATGGAGCGTGAAGTAATAGAGATTGCACCCTTAGCTTATATGAGAGGTCGCACTCTCAATAACGCATTTATCCTGTTGGATGAAGCTCAAAATACCACGCCCATGCAGATGAAGATGTTCCTTACTCGAATGGGACCTGAGTCTAAGATGATAGTGACTGGTGACGCTTCGCAAATTGATTTACCAGGCAATCAGAAATCTGGCTTGAAGGAGGCTATTCGAATTCTCAATGGCGTAAAGGGAATTGAAATGGTGGAACTTAATGAAAAAGATGTCGTTCGCCATAAATTAGTTCGCGATATTATTGAGGCGTATGGGAAGTTGGACGCACTAAAATAGCTAGTATCCTTTTTTAATAGCCTGTATTTTTTGAATACTTGGATATTAAGCATCACGCTATATAAGCGTATCGAATAGAGTATCTAATTTTTAAATTAGTCGTATCTTACCGTATGCTAAAATGGATGCCATATGCGATGGTACGGATAGCGGCATTCTTTATTGCTGGGACTTTACTTGGTATTTATCTGCCCAAAGTCATTTCACCAGATTTTGCCGCCATCTCCTTTTTAGTCTTGTTATTTCTTTTCTCAATTGGGTTTTTTTTCCTGACAGCTTCTAGTTTTCGATCAATAGGACTTGGGGTTGCTGGCCTAACTGCTGTTTTTGTTGCAGGTTTCATAAACCTGATTCATCATAATGAGATGACAGATCCCAATCATCTGGTCCATATCGAATCTGCAATTGAAACCTATCGGGCAAGCGTAAAGAAACAGCCTGAGGAAAAGATTAAGTCATGGAAAATGGAAGTGGCTGTAGATGCCGTTAAGCTGAAAGAGGGATGGAGGCCTTCTGCTGGTAATGTTTTGATTTATATTTCGAAGAAGTCGAATTTCATAGACTTCAGATTAGGCGATCAGGTTTTAATTGAAGGCCCGCCTATGCTTCTTGAACCTCCTGGCAACCCCCATGAGTTTGACTTTAAACGATTCTTGAGTTTCAGAAATATTTTTCATCAGCATTTTATAAGGAGTGAACAGGTTAAATTGATTGCCCAGAATCAGGAAAAAGGTTTCTTATTTTATTCGCAGCAAGCTCGCTTATGGGCTTCAGCAAAATTGAAAGAATTTGTGGTAGGAGAAAGGGAGCAAGCAATCGCGTTGGCTCTCGTATTGGGAGTAACTGATGGACTCGACAACGATCTTCAAAACGCCTATTCGGCAAGTGGCGCCATGCATGTATTGGCTGTATCAGGTTTGCATGTAGGTATTATTTATTGGATGATTCTTATTTTGCTGAAACCAATCCGTTCACTGTCTTCCAGTACCTGGGTGGTCGCCATTATAAGCCTTGTTTGTCTTTGGGCCTATGCTTTTGTCACAGGCCTTTCCCCATCCGTATTGCGAGCAGTGACTATGTTTTCGTTTGTGGCTATTGCCAAACCTTTTTCAAGAAGCACTAATATTTATAACACCTTAGCGGCATCAGCATTATTACTCTTGCTTTATAATCCCTACTTAATCATGTCCGTTGGTTTTCAACTCTCTTATCTGGCGGTACTTGGTATTGTCTATTTACAACGACCGCTCTATAACTTATGGGAGGCACCAAATAAATTTCTGGACTGGTGCTGGAGTATTTCTTGCGTTTCCATAGCAGCTCAAATAGCCACTTTTGCGCTTGGGTTATTGTACTTTCATCAATTCCCGGTCTATTTTCTATTTTCCAATCTGTTTGTGATTCCCGGCTCGTTTGTAGTGTTGGTACTAGGAATTCTCCTATTGATAGTTAGCCCGATTGTCTCAATTGCAGTTAGTATCGGGTGGTTATTAGAATGGACTATTAAAGTCGTGAACTTCGGTGTTTTTGCGGTAGAAGATTGGCCATTTAGCCTGATCAACGGAGTGTCTCTTACCACTTTCCAGTGCTGGCTTTTGATTGGTGTAATTGTTTCTTTTATTCTTTTCATTGAAGCTAAGAGGTTTGGCTATTTGCTCCTTGCCTTCTTTATGGTGCTTATTTTTTCCGGTGTACAGTGGCAACATTATTTTGAGGAAGTAAATAGAAAACAGTTGACTATTTATAGGATAGCGGGGCATGGTGCAATGGAATGGATTGCGCAAGGGCAATCTTACTTCTATTCTGATTCCACCTTGATTAATGACATGGAGCGCATTCGATTTCATATTATACCAAACCGAGTTGCTTCTAGGGTAGGAGTCGTAAGTATTAATGACGCATTGTTTGTTAGATCGATCCATGGGTTTCGGTACTTTAACTTTCAACACCTAAGAATGCTTTGGATAGATCAGAAAAACATTATTCTTCCTGATAAAGTGATTGTTGATTACCTGATCATTGGAAATAATGCCGTAAGTTCGTTGGATAAAATTCAGGATAAGGTTGAGTTTAACCGTCTCATTCTAGACAGTAGTAATTCCAAAGCCTATTCAAATAGAATTTTAAATGAGGCAATGTCAAAAAATATTTCCACTCACGCTGTGCTAATACAAGGAGCTTTTAGCGAAACTCTATAGCTATGAAATTAGTAGAATATTCAGTAAAGGATCGTATTGGGTTTATTACTCTCAATCGTCCTGAAAAAAGAAATGCGTTGAATGTTGAGTTAATTTCAGAGTTAAAAAATGTATTTGATCTGGCGGATCATGATGAAAGCGTTAAAGTGATTGTGTTAAAGGCAAACGGAGAAGCTTTCTGTGCAGGGGCTGACCTTGAGAGTTTGAAAAAGTTACAGAATTTTTCGAAGGGGGAGAACTTGCAGGATTCCCGACACCTCAAAGATTTGTTATATAAAATTTACACGCTCAGTAAGGTTGTCATAGCTCAAGTGAATGGTCATGCGTTGGCTGGTGGTTGCGGGTTAACTAGTGTATGCGATTTTGTTTTTGCAGTGCCTGATGCAAAGTTTGGGTACACGGAAGTTAAGATCGGCTTTGTTCCAGCAATAGTAATGGTTTTTCTTATCCGTAAAATCGGTGAACAGAAATCAAAGCACTTACTGCTAAGTGCTGACTTGGTTAGTGGTGAATCAGCCGTTCAATTGGGATTGGTCAATAAGGTTGTTGAACGCGAGAAATTAGAATCAACGGTTATTGAATTTGCTAAAAAATTAGTTAAGAATAATTCTGGTCAATCAATGGGACTTACTAAAAGAATGATAAGTGAGGTACAGTCGATGAAATTAGAAGATGCATTGGAATATGCCGCAGATAAAAATGTTGAAGCACGAGCCTCTGACGATTGCAGGAAGGGCATTCGCGCCTTTCTGAATAAAGAGGAGTTGGACTGGTAGTGGACATTCTATAAACTCATTTATAATCTGTGTCTACGCCCGAAAAAATTCTAAAGCAATATTGGGGATATGATGTCTTTCGTTCACCTCAATCTGAAATTATTCAGGCTGTATTGGAGAAAAAAGATACACTTGCACTTTTACCAACAGGTGGAGGAAAATCAGTATGTTTTCAAGTACCTGCTTTGTTGATGGATGGAGTGTGCCTGGTAGTCACACCATTGATTGCCTTGATGCAAGATCAGGTTACCCAACTGAAAAAGAGAGGAATCGCAGCTCTCGCGATCCATTCTGGGATGAGTCGCGAGGAAATAGACATTGCAATCGACAATTGCGTATACGGGAAGGTAAAGTTCTTGTATCTCTCACCAGAACGACTCCAAACGGAGATATTTAAAGAGCGCGTTAAGAAGATGAACGTTTGCTTGATTGCCGTGGATGAGGCACACTGCATTTCTCAATGGGGCTATGATTTTAGGCCTCCGTATTTGAAGATTGCCATTCTTAAAGAGGCAAAACCAGGTGTGCCTATCATAGCCCTTACGGCATCGGCCACTCGCCAGGTGAAGGAGGATATTATTGATAAGCTTGAACTTAAGAATCCGGCTGTATTTCAGAAGAGCTTTGCGCGTGAAAATCTTTCTTTTGCCATACGAAGGACAGAAGCCAAAGAAAAGAAGCTCATTGAGATTCTAAAAAAAGTTCAAGGAGTTTCAATTGTGTATGTCCGTTCACGCAAAGCCACACAAGACCTGGCAAAAACCTTGGTAAGGGAAGGGGTCTCGGCTATTTTTTATCATGCCGGATTGAATTACAAGGAGCGAAGCGCCAGGCAGGATGAATGGCTCACAAATAAGGTGAGGGTGATGGTAGCTACAAATGCATTTGGCATGGGCATTAACAAGGCTGAAGTGCGCAGCGTGATACACATGGATTTGCCTGAAAATCTGGAATCATATTACCAGGAAGCTGGACGAGCAGGGCGAGATGGTAAACGATCCTACGCAGTTATTATTTATCATGAGGTAGATGTGTTGTCATTGCAGCATAAGGTACAGCAATCACAGCCCTCACTTGATTACTTAAAAAAGATTTATCAAGCCTTGTGCAATTTCTACCAACTTGCAGTTGGCAGTAGCGAAGGAGAGAGCTATGAATTTGATCTGGAGGAGTTTTGTAAACGGTTCACATTGAAATCATCTGCCGTGTACGTTGCTTTAAAAAAACTGGAGCAAGAAGGATTGATTCAACTCAGTGAAAGTTTTTATCGGCCGTCACGCATCCACTTAACGGCTGATAAGAAGCGACTCTATGAATTTCAAATTGCCAATGCGAAGTTTGATCCATTGATCAAATCTTTACTGCGTTTGTATGGAGCCGAACTGTTTTCTGACTTCCTTCCGATTTCTGAATCGTATATCTCACAAGCTTTGAAAATGAAAGAGCAGGTGATACGGATTGACTTAAGTCAGCTTAATGAATTACAATTACTATCCTATCAACCTTCTTCCGATAAACCACAAATTACGTTTACTCTCCCAAGACAGGATGTCGATTATTTACCAGTTGACCGCGAGCGGATGGAACGGCTTCGAAATTTGAACCTTTCCAAGATGGAGGCTATGGTTAACTATGTTAACCAATCGCACCGATGTAGGATGCAGGTAATTCAGGAATATTTTAACGAAGTCACGTATGATACATGTGAAAAGTGTGATGTGTGTCTGGAAAAGAAGAAGAAAGAAGACCTGGCAGTGTTTTCAGATTATCACGATCAGATTATTTATTTACTTAAGCAGAAGAGCATGACAGTTGAAGAATTGGAACGAGCCGTTTCGCCCAATGATCACGAATTATTTATTGAAGTACTTCGGGAAATGGTGGATGCCGCAGAAATTGTTTATGATGCTTTTTGGGTGTTGAGTTTGAAGGGAGTTAAGAGCTAATGGAAATTAGCGAGAGTTTTTTTGTAAGGAATTACGAATAGGATTTTAATTTGCAATCATAGTATGGTGTTGGACCAACCTGTTAATTATTTTGATGTAATTATTTGCGGGGGAGGTCCTGCCGGAAGTACGTGTGCACTTGCATTAGCTGGCAGTGGCTTACGGGTGGCAGTTATTGAAAAGTTTGGCTTTCCTCGTGATAAGGTATGTGGAGATGCAGTGGCTGCCTATGTACCCAAAGTACTAGGGACACTTCATCCAAAGTTTAAAGAGGCTTTGTCAACCTTTAATGAGAAAGTGATGGTAAATACATGCCGGATTGTAGCACCCAACACTAAATCGTTTGATATTAAATATTCTGAAAGTGGATTTATTTCTACCCGAGTAAGTTGGGATAACTATCTGTTTGAATTGGCATCGGCTGAGAAAAACGTCACGTTCTTTTTAAATCAGACAATAGTGGATGTGTCGGTTGACAAAGTTAAAAGCGAAGTTACTGTTCAAACATCTGCACTGTTATTCAAAGGAAAAATAGTAATTGGTTGCGATGGAGCGCATTCTATCGTTAACAAGAAGATAGTGGGAACCAAAATCGATTTGAATCATTATTCTGGGGGTGTTCGTTCCTATTATAAAAATGTAACTGGCATTCCTGATCAGACTTTTGAAATTCATTTTATCAAAAACTTATTGCCGGGTTATTTCTGGATATTTCCAATAAGAGATAATATGGCCAATGTGGGATTAGGAGCTCTGTCCGCTGACATCTCCAAAAGGAAACTAAATTTGCGACAGATTTTTCATGATTCCATTTCTAGTGTGGAATACCTAAAGGAACGCTTCAAAGATGCTGAACCAGTAGGTGATCTGGAGGGATTTGGATTACCCTTGGGCTCGCGGAAAGTTAAAATGAGTGGTGATAATTTTATGCTATGTGGTGACGCAGCGTCTTTAATCGATCCGCTATCAGGCGAAGGTATTGGTCAGGCAATGGTATCCGGTAGATATGCAGGTTGGCAAGCTAAAAAGTGCTTTGAACAAAATAATTTTACAGACACTTTCATGAAGCAGTATGATAAACAAGTCTATGATAAATTTTGGGTAAGGCACCGCAAAAATTATGTTATCCAACAAATTATTGGTCGAAAAGATTGGCTGCTAAATGGAGTTATTAATCTAGCGTCAAAAAAAGGATTCGTCAGAAATCTCGTAATGAAGGGATTAAAGTAGCAGCTTCATTATAGGCTATTCCAACGCTTTCACTCCTGGTAGCACCTTGCCTTCAAAATATTCAAGCAAAGCACCACCTCCTGTTGATACATAACTTACTTTTTCTTCGAAGCCAAATTTTGCCACGGCTGCTGCAGAGTCGCCACCACCAATTAAAGAGAAGGCACCTTTCGCTGTAGCACGAACAACTGCTTCTGCTATGGCTTTCGTACCTCCTTCAAACTTTTCCATTTCAAATACACCCATGGGACCATTCCATAAAATTGTTTTAGAGTCTTCTACTTCTTTTGAAAATACTACTCGTGCTTGTGGACCGATATCCAAACCCATCCATCCATCGCCAATGGAATTGTTGTTGGCAGTTTTTGTATTGGCATTCGCATCAAACTTATCGGCAGCAATAGAGTCGATGGGTAAATGAAGTTCAACACCTTTGGCTTTAGCTTTTTGAATCAGTTCTTTTGCAAGATCCAGTTTATCCGCTTCTACTAATGAGTTGCCAACATTCCCGCCAAGGGCTTTGAAAAAAGTATACGCCATGCCACCGCCAATAATCAGGTGATTAACTCGGTCCAGCATTTTTTCTATAAGTAGAATTTTATCTGAGATTTTTGCTCCGCCCATGATGGCAGTGAAAGGTCGCTCAGCGTTCTCCAAGACTTTTTTAGCATTGGCAAGTTCTGCAGCCATCACAAGGCCTGCACATTTTTCTTTAAAAAACTGCGCCACAATTGTAGTAGAGGCATGTGCACGGTGGGCTGTTCCAAAGGCATCGTTCACATAGAGGTCACCATGCTTTGAAAGTTTTTCTGCGAAAACAACATCTCCTTTTTCTTCTTCCTTGTAGAAGCGGAGATTCTCTAAGACAAGTACCTCTCCAGGCTTCAAAGCCGAGGACATAGCAAATGCCTCTGCACCGATACAATCTCCTCCAAATTTCACAGGGCTGCCGAGTAGTTGTTCAGTGGTTTTAATGGTATGTTTTAATGAGAATTTATCCTCAGGCCCGTCCTTTGGACGCCCCAGATGGGACATTAAAATGCAACTGCCACCACCTTTTAAAATTTCCTTAATTGTCGGTATAGTGGCTCTTATTCGGTTATCGTCCGTAACGTTAAAGCTCTTGTCAAGAGGAACATTAAAATCCACTCGTATAAGTGCTCGCTTGCCTTTGAAGTTGATGTCGCTAAGAGTTTTCATAAGTCTGGTTAAGGGAAGGCAATTTACAAATCAACTTGGACTCTACCGTGTCTTTTTAAGTTTACTATTCGGTTAAGGGCCTTTAGTTGATCAAAATTTGCCCTGTGATTATCATACGATGAATCCTGCAAACGTTTTCAGAATGGTTCCTCAAATGCGGTTTCTAATAGTTTAGAAATGAAGGGATAATTCCTTGCAACCAAAGTTTCGGTTTGTATATTTATGTCAATGCCTACGTCAAATTTTTTACCGGACTATTTTTCAAAGCCAAATGTGTGGGATGAGATGTGCCTGAACGGGGATATCCGCCAACACTACCAACTTTTCTTTAATTATTTCAGGCAATCTTCCAACGAGGAGGTGGCTAAGAAAGATGAGCTTTCAAAGAAGTTATTCATGAGCCAGGGCATTACGTTTACCGTTTATAATGACGGTGAAGGGATTGAGAAAATATTTCCATTCGATCTTATTCCCAGGATCATCACGGGTGCAGAATGGGAGCATATTGAAGCGGGCATCAAGCAACGGTTGAAAGCATTGAATATCTTTCTGCGTGACGTCTATCATGATCAGTTTATTATTAAGGACGGTATTGTTCCAGCTGCTTTGATTAATTCTTGCCCAAACTTCCTTCGCGAAATGGTTGGAGTAGAGGTACCTTTTGGGATTTACACACACATTGCAGGCATCGACCTGATCCGCGATAGCGATGGATCTTTTTATGTGCTGGAGGATAACCTGAGGACACCTTCTGGGGTGTCTTATATGTTGGAGAATCGCAACATGACGTATCGCCTTTTCCCTGGCCTTATGCCAAGAAACGGTGTTAGGTCGGTGAAGGATTATCCTGATCTATTGCTAAAAAACCTTTTAAGTCTTTCGAATCGCCAAAAGAGTGATCCTACGGTTGTCTTACTAACACCTGGCATTTATAACTCAGCTTATTTCGAACATACCACATTGGCTCGCTTAATGGGAATTGAGTTGGTGGAAGGTAAAGACCTTGTGGTTGACAATGCGAAAGTATTTATGAAAACTACAGCCGGTTTAAAACAAGTGGATGTGATCTACCGGAGGGTTGATGATGAATATTTAGATCCTCTTGTTTTTAATCCTGAAAGTATTCTTGGAGTATCTGGGTTATATCATGCCTATCGCAAAGGAAATGTGGCCATAGTAAATGCGATGGGAAATGGTGTTGCTGATGACAAGGCCATTTATCCCTATGTTCCACAAATGATTAAATATTATTTAAATGAGGAGCCCATTTTAAAAACGGTTCCTACCTATTCTATGGATGATCCTGAGCATTTCAAACATGTGTTTGGGAACATCAATAAAATGGTGATTAAGAAGACCAATGGAAGTGGTGGATATGGAATGTTGATGGGACACTCGGCAACAGAAAAAGAAGTGGACGCATATAAAGCTGAGGTAGTAATTGATCCTCGGCAATTTATCGCCCAACCGATTATCAATTTATCTTCAGTACCCTGCTACATCAATGGAAAGATCCAGCCAAGGCATGTTGATCTTCGTCCATTTGCCTTATATGGCCCTCAAGGCGTTGAAATTGTGCCTGGCGGTTTAACACGAGTAGCATTGCGCGAAGGTTCTTTGGTAGTCAATTCTTCACAAGGTGGTGGAAGTAAGGATACATGGGTGTTGATGTAATTTTTATGATAGAAAGACTCGCTGAAAACCTATCTCAATTGCTGCTGGCTTCAAGCTTCAAGCTTCTAGCAGTGAGGACTCTAAATTTTCTAGCAGCTAGCAGCTTGAAGCCAGCAGCGAGGATTAATGTCCTTAACAAGTTCAACTCTACACTATGTTAAGTCGAGTAGCCGATGCCGTATTCTGGACCGCCCGTTACATGGAGCGAACAGATAACGTTTTGCGAATGTTGCGCACGAACTATATTGCTTCGCAAGATGAGATTATCGAGTTTGACTGGCAGCCTTGGGTGAAACAGTATGGGACTCCAGATGATTTATCTCAACTTGGAATTACCACCTACCGCGATGTGATGGATTATTTGATTCTAAGCAAGCAGCATGACGCCTCCGTGTTTAGTTATATTATCAGGGCTCGCGAGAATGCAAGATCTGTGCAGGATTTTATTACCAAAGAATTGTGGCAGTGCCTCAACGACTACTATCATCTTGTTCGCAATCCTGACATGGAACAATTACTATTGAATGACGATCCCGTCTCAGCAATGGACACTCTTTTGCGAGAGAGCACGTTATATTATGGTACAGTAGATACCACCATGGGTAGGGGTGAAGGATATACATTTCTAAGTCTTGGTAAATTTATTGAGCGTGCGTTGCAAAGCCTGGACTTACTGAGTATGCAATTAGAGGCTCTTCCAGAGGGTGCTACTGAGTCTTCGCATTGGAAATATCTTTTGTACTCCTTGTCAGGATATGAGTTTCATGGAAAGTATTACAAAAACTCTTTGCTAACAAGGGATGTTATCCATCAGGTACTTTTTAATACGCAGTTTCCTCACTCGGTATTGTATAGCTTAGTTCAGACTGAACGTTATTTTAAAAGATTGGAAACGATCTCGCTTCCTGAACATTTTAAAGAAATCGAGTATGCCATTGGAAAGGCACTAAATGATTTAAAATATAGTTCTGTAAATATGCAGGATGAGCATGACCTCCAGGAACTTTTCAAGAAAACAAGGCAACAGGTAATAACCATCGGGCAGAAATTGGGAATTTTATATTTTGGATATTCTTAATGCGCAAAATTTAGATTCCTTTGTTTTTCATCCGTCATCGAACTCAGTATAAATATTCCGGTTTTGTAATAGATGCAGCGAGCGAGCTTAAGTTGTATCCCTTAGAGGATGAATTTCAAAAAGTAATTGAGCAGCATATTAATATTTCACAACAACCTATTGTTGACGTATTAAAAGATTACTTCGGAAATACTACAGGGTTTTTCTCACTTATTTCTCCACATGAGGAACTGTTTATAGAAAGTTTGGTGGCGGTTGAACTTGTGCCAATAGTTTTCTTGCCGAGAAATCCTAACTGGAACGAGGTTTGGGAGAAGATAAAGAGCGATAAAGTTCAATCTGAATTTCATGACTATATAAACTCAGAAATGGTAGCTTGTGGTGCGGACATCCAACGGTCAATTAGCGAGCTGATAGACCATAAACAGCATCCTTTAGACACTATCCAGGAGCTTTCCAATTACATTTATAAAAACTTTACCTATACAAAGGGCGTCACTGACATTGAAACCAGTGTTGACGAAATATGGAAATTGAAGGCAGGTGTTTGTCAGGATTTTGCTCATCTTCTTTTATATATGGCTCGGTTGATGGGTGTTCCAAGCAGATATATTAGTGGCTACATTTGCCCAGGAACTAGTGAATGGAGAGGAGAGGGGGCAACGCACGCCTGGGCTGAAGTTTGGTTACCGGATTTGGGGTGGATAGGTGTTGATCCAACTAATAAGTGCCTTGCAGGTGTACGGCACGTGAGATTGGCGACAGGTAGGAACTTTAGCGATTGCACTCCTGTGAAGGGAACCTACAAAGGTGCACGCAAGCATACCTTAGAGGTGACGGTAAAATTTAGCGCCAATTCATTTTCGGAGACAGAGGCTTTCGATTCCAGTTTCATGATTCCTAGCCAAGTCAGTGAAGAAGGAGTTCCAAAAAATTCTTACCTGGCTTATCATCAGATGCAACAACAGCAGCAACAATAGGTTGAATGGAAAAAATGATTTCGCTTTTGAATAATGAATTAAAGCCATGTATCAATTTGTTCTTCGGTGAGATTGCTACCACAGATAATTGTTCCTATTGTCTTTCCTTTTAATTTCTCTCCTTGCTCCAAAAGGGCTGCAACACCCACTGCTCCCGAAGGTTCAACAATAATTCCCGCATGAGAGTGAAGTAGTTTCATTGCAGAATGAATGGATTCCTCTTTGACGAGAAAAGCATCATCTATGAGACCTTTCATGTCTTCCAATGCCTGAGGCACAGGAATACGAACGGCAATTCCATCTGCAATTGTATCAGTAGTTTTATGAGTAATTACTTTACCGCTTTTCCATGAGTCCACCATGGCGCTTGCACCAGCCGCCTGGACCGCAACTATTTTTGTTTGCGGGCTCTTAGCTTTATACATACAAGAAATGCCATTGAACATCGCTCCATTTCCTAACGGCACGAGGAGCGCATCAATTGGTCGTGGAAACTTAAGTAACTCTAAGCCAATCGTTCCTGCACCTTCTACTGTTTCAATGTCCTGACTATCCTCAATAAATCGAATTCCTTTTTCAATTCCTACCCTTTTGGCTTCTAGCTTGGCTGCATCAAAATCACTCCCATACAAAATTACATTAGCACCAAATGACCTCATTCGCTCCACTTTAAATGGGCTGGCCGTTTCACTTGCATACACGATGAGGTTACAATTTCTTTTCCGGCAAGAAGAGGCCATGGCTTGCCCAAAGTTGCCGGCACTAGCACAAATTAAAGAAGTCTCTGACTCAACACTTGAAACAAGCCAATCTGAACCGCGTCCTTTGAATGATCTGATTGGGTTTATAGTCTCTATTTTCAGAACCAGGTTTACACCAAGCAGCTTACTTAGTGATTCATTAATGTATTGTGGTGTGTTAAGAAAGACCGGATCGATTTTAGTGAAGGCTTCCTCAATACGTTTTACTGAAAGGCGAGTGATTTTATTCACGGATATAGTCAATCACCAAAGGATATTCCTAAACCTTTTGCAGCCATCACAAGAGCTCCATCTCGCTTAACAAAATTAGATTCTTTGGTTGCCTCGTCTAAGGATACAGAAGTGACAGAATTATTTTTTAATGAAACCATTCTTCCAAAATTATTTTCAAGCGCAAGTTCAAAAGCTTTTACTCCGAAGAGAGACGCTAAGACTCTGTCAAATGCTGAAGGGATACCTCCACGCTGAACGTGCCCAATTACAGTCTCCCTAATTTCTGCGTTGCATCCTGCATCCTTAAGCTGTTTGGATAACTGGAAAGCAACCCCACCTAGGCGCACATGCTCTGAACCTCTTTCTCCGGCACTTGACGTAATGGTTCCCGCTTTTGGTTTCGCCCCTTCTGCGATGACTATGTTCGCAAATCCTCTTCCGTTATTGTACCGCGCTTCTACTCGCTTTACAAGCTTATTGATGTCATATGGTATTTCTGGGATTAAACATACCTCTGCACCGCCTGCAATGGCCGTATGCAAAGCAATCCACCCAGCATCCCGCCCCATTACCTCCATAATCATGACCCGATGATGGCTTTCTGCCGTGGTCACTAATTTGTCAAAACTATCTGTTGCAATCTGAACTGCGGTTTGAAATCCGAATGTCATGTCGGTAGCGGAAAGGTCATTATCAATTGTTTTAGGTACTCCAATCATAGGAACCCCTTTGTCGAAAAGTGTTTTTGATATCTTTTGAGACCCATCTCCTCCAATATTGATTATTGCATCAAAGTTCAACGCCTTAAGTTTGCTCACTAATTCGTCAGATCGATCGATAAATTTTGTTGAACCATCTGGTTGAATGACTGGATACTTAATGGGGTTGGACTTATTTGTCGTCTTTAGGATAGTTCCTCCTTTAACATGAATACCAGCTGTTATTTTGTTAGTGAGTTTTATGATCTCCTGTGGTTCATTAAATACTCCATTGAAAGCTTCAATGCTGCCGTACACCTCCCATTCATCTTTCCTGTTCGAAGAGAGATTTTCAATACGTGCACGTTTAGCAATTCCACGTATGACAGCATTGAGACCAGGGCAATCACCACCACCGGTGAGAACAAGAATTTTTTTCATTGTTGATTATTTTTGGAGTTGAAATATACTGTATTCGGTTGAAAAATACTGAAGAATGGTTATTTGATTATAGCATTAAATAGCTATGCCTATTCTGCAGCCGCTCTTTTCAACCTGTCATTAAGTGCTTTGCCAAGACCAATTTCTGGTGCCAGTTCAGCAAAGATTATATCAACTGGCATTTTATCCAATTCCCGTAATCCGCTAAATAAATTTTGAGCTGCCTCTTCAAGTTTACCTGAAGGGGTCAAGATGAATTGGTAGTTAGATTTGAAATTAGTTTGGTATGAAAGTACAGCGAATTGGATCCCGCTGTATTGTTTTATAAGGGTAGGTATGTTTCCTAATATTACTTTTTTGGTAGGGGCATAGTGACTTTTCAATTGCCCTGGTGATGTTGGGTTTGAAGTCGAGTGAAGTTGAACAGACACTTTACCCACTACCTGTTCGATCGCTTCAACACTTAGCCCACCCATACGATAGATAACGGGGAGATCGTCTTCAAAGCCCACGATAGTCGATTCTATACCAACTTGGCAAATCCCGCCATCAAGGATATACGAAATTTTATTACCAAGTTGGTCATTGACGTGTTCAGGTCGGGTAGGACTTATATATCCAAATGGATTAGCGCTTGGTGCTGCTAATGGAAAAGAAATTGATGCTAATAGTGTTCTTGTTAAAACATGGTCAGGACAACGGATTCCAACGGTAGGCAAACCTGCCGTCACCAGATCGGGTATGATCGGTTTACGGTTAAGTAAAATTGTCAACGGACCTGGCCAAAATTGCTCAACAAGAAGTTTAGCTTTCAGAGGAATATCTTCAACATATTTTTTGGCAGACTCAATATTTTGAACGTGCACAATCAATGGGTCAAATTGTGGACGGTCTTTCACCTGAAAGATTTTGGTGATTGCTTCTAAGTTCACAGCATTCCCAGCCAGACCATAGACAGTTTCGGTTGGTATGGCTACCAATTCTCCTTTTTCAAGAAGTGCAATTGCTTTGAGAAGATCAGTGCCGATTTCAGCCATAAGAATTGTAAAGCTAATTAATTTGCAGGAGCTCTTTTGATTTGGTAATGCCAAATTACTTAGAGGTAAAATATTTAAATTTGTCTATAGCCACAAAGACACTAAGGCACTAAGTAAAATGAGTTATGGCAACCTTTCCGATATGGAGGAAGAAATAGGACGAGCAATTGTCAATGCAGCTTTTAGAGTTCATTCTGAATTAGGGCCTGGATTATTGGAAAAAGTATATGAAATATGTCTCACTCATGAGTTACGAAAGGCTGGATATGGAGTTGTCAGACAAGTTGAAATTCCAATACAATATGATGGAATCAAATTTGAAGAGGGACTCAGACTTGATCTCTTGATTGAAAATAAAGTTATTGTTGAAACTAAAGCATTGGATCAGGTAAATCCTGTTTGGCAGGCACAAGTCCTAAGTCATTTGAAATTAACAGGTTTGCGCTTGGGATATTTGATAAATTTTAATGTTCCGCTAATTAAAGATGGTATTAAAAGAATTATTTTGTAGTATTCTTAGTGTCTTTGTGCCTTGGTGGCTAACATATTAAACAATCATTCATGAGTAACAAAACAAGGTCAATTCTCAAAGGTGTAGCTGTCATTATAGTACTGCTGGCGGTACTAATGCAACTTCAGATTGTCATTGTTCCGTTCCTAGTCCCTTACAAATTCTGGATGGTAGTAATCGGCTTTGGATTGCTGTTGGTTGGTTCAAAGTAGCTTCTTCTTTAACCGGAGAATCGAGTTCTCATCATTGTATTTTTCCAAATCTTTGAGAAGAATCCATTTCACATCATGAGATTCTTCACTCACTACTAGGGGTTCGGCTTCATTGGCTTTAATCAGAAACCGAATATCAAAATGAAGATGTTCTTGAAAATCTTTACGTTTCGGTATGGTGTGAATATCCAAATCAAAAATCTGATGATGTATCACATGTAATTCTTTTACCCCTGTTTCCTCTTCAGCTTCACGTAAAGCAACACGTAACACATTTTCATCTCCATCGGCATGGCCTCCCGGCTGCAACCACCGGTTTAACTTGGCGTGATGCACCAGCAACACTTTTGTTTTGTCTGAGTTGACTATCCATGCCGACCCAGTGATGTGACCCGGAAGGTGATTGCGTTGAAAGGCATTTTCATCCTTTAGTAGATTTAAAAATGATGCAACAAACTCCTTTTCTTCCAAATAGGAAGTATAATACGACTGTATTTCGTGTATAAGTTGAAGTCTATCCACAAAGCTCAAGAAGAAACATGAACGATTTTAGGCAGGGGATCAATTATGCAAGTCTGTTGTAAGCAGCTAACTATTGAATAACAATGGTGACCTTGTTAAACTTCTTTTCCTCCAGTTTTCCCGTCTGCTCTCCACCACCGGCATTGTCTTTATCATCTTTCTTCGCCAATACAAAGTAGGGGATTGCTTTTAGGTTTTTAAACTTGACTACACCCTTATCATCCGTTGTTCCTTCGGCAGCAGAATTTTTCTCAGATGTATACTCTTCTTCTTTTTCAAACAAAACAACACGTGCCCCTTTAACGGTGTTTCCCAACTCATCCCTTACAGTAACGGTCAGAGAAGTTTTAATGATTTGGGAGAAAGTAGATGAAGGCATAGAAAAAATGAATAAGGCAGATACAAGGATGAATTTGATTGCTTTCATATTATTTTGGATTTGATTATTGTGAAGTACTACCGGATTAATGCAATCCCACCGTGTTTTTCTTTTACTCCTTGATCTGGGCGGAATGAACTAACGTATTTTATAACATAAGCGTAGGCACCTCCTGGCAATGGTTGGCTTGAATTATTATTATAACCCCCGTTCCATTTAAAATACCTGTCCTTTGATTCATAGATCAATTCACCCCAACGATTGTAAATAAAAATTTGAAATTCATCCGTGATAAAAAAACTAAACACCTGAAATTCTTTATTGGCCGCCTGGCTACTTGTGGGCCTAAATGCATTTGGTGCATCAATTTTAGGTAAACATTGATTTAAAACTTCTGTCTCATCAGGTGCAACACATCCAAATGAGTTGGTCAACATTACTTTATAAAGACCCTCACTGTCGGCTGTATAAACTCGACTTACGTAGTTAATTGTCAGTTCATTTTTTAGCCAGTTGTATGCCGTAAATGAACCTGGATCCAAATCTATTTTGGAAGTGCTTACATCCTTGTTGTCGGGGTCATTGCAAATAATTACCCGATTAGGAAGGTCTCCTTCAGGTAAAGGAGCTCTCTTAATTTGAAGTTGTGCGGGAGTCTTACAAACAGATTTAGATATTTCGACTTTGTACGTGCCCTCTGCACTTTGATTTGTTGTGGCAGTGGTTACAGCTGGCGACAATAATGTTCCATTCAAGAACCACGCATACGTTACGCCCGTTGCAGTTGTGGCAGATGTAAGGGTAAAAGGTTGATTGTCTAAGCAAGGCGGTGTAGATACAAGACTTGCATCAACTTGTCCAACAATGTTCACTTGAGCAGATGGAGATGCATTTGAACATCCGTTGATCGTGTTTAAAACAGTTACGCTGTACGTACCATTATCCGGAAGACCGAGTGCAATTTGAGAACCTAATAAAGTTGGCTGAAAAACCCCTGCTTTAAACCATCGATAAGTAAAATTACCCAAGGGAGCCGCTGTTAAGACCACTGAACTTTGGCAGGCATCACTTTGTGTAAAGGTTGCATTAATGGGTGCAACGGTGATATCTATAGGCTGTGTTGCCGGGCATTGCCCTGCCGCGGATGCAGTAACAGTATAAGTTAGCAATCCAGTTTGTCCTGCCGGAACAGATAAAATTGATCCTACAAAAGGTGCAACAAGTCCAGGCCCCGTCCATGAATAAGTTGTGGCCCCTGATCCTGTAATGATTGCCGGAGTAGCACAAGCATCAGGAGTAAGTACTATGGCAACTGGCGCATTGGGTGTTATTGGCTGGTTGATAGTTGATATACATCCAGTGTTGTCTGTTATTTCTATAACGTAATTTCCTGCAGCTAGTCCTGGTGTGCTGAAATTTACCGTAGGTTGTGGAGTTGGCCCTACGATTACCGTTCTTGTTGCTGCATCAGTAACTCTATAAGACAGTGGCAAAGAAGCTGGTGGCGCATTTGAGACAACATTTACAATTACAGGATCACAATTTGGCAAAGCAACTGTTGCAGTTGGAACATAAGTAGCATCACTTAGTCCTAGTGATGTCGAAATAGTACAACCTGATATTTGATCAGTAACAATACCTGAATACGTGCCAGCAGGAATTTGAAATGTTGGGTTGGCATAACTAATAGTATTCGGTGCAGTCTGGTCAATCCGCTGATCATTAAAACCCCCAGCACCTGATACAAAGAATGAATATGGTCCACCTGCAGGAGCAGAGGTGAGCAAGTTAAGATGAAGGGTACCGTTAGCAAGCCCACATCCCAAAGGATTTGTGCCAGTAAGTGTAAACAATGGCGAAACTTTTATAGTATAGGTTTTATCATCTGTTACAGTACACGTGGTGATAGGATCTCTCACGGTCACTTGATAAGTAAATACACCAGGTGTTGTTACGTCAATGGATTGAACTTGAGAATTGCTGGAGTTCACTCCGTTAATAGTCCATTGATAAGTGGCACCTGGGTTGAGCGCATTAAGTGCTGTTGTTGAGTTGTCTTCGCAGAGACTCACGTCAAGACCTAAGTCCAATTGCGGTCGGTTATCAACTACAAAAGTTTGTGCTGTGGAGGTGCAGCCATTTGCATCTGTATTTACAACTGAAATTAGTGATTGATCATTAACTACAATTGTTTTCGTTGTTTCTCCAGTAGCCCATAGATACGTGAGATTGGGGAGATTGGTAGCATTCGCATCAAGTGTGACAGCTCCCGTACAAAGTGCTATTGCTCCTGGAATTGTTGGGTTAGGAGGTGGGGCAGTGATAACTACATTTTGAACAAGGGTTGTGTCAAGACTGCATCGATTTGTTAACCTTAGCGATACTCTATATATGCCAGGGGCAGCGTACAAATGAACAGGAGATGAGGCAGTATCGCTTCCACCATCGCCAAAGAACCATTGAAAGTTGTCAATTGCATCTGTTGCAGTGCCTACAAATCTGGTAGAATCTCCAAAGCATAATCCTGAGACATCAATGCCAGGTCCACCAAAGGCATTGGAAACAATTTGGGTAAAATTTGGTAGCCCTAAAGAGCTTATAGTTCCCGATGCCAATGTAAAGCCAGCAGGAATAAATGCACTCACACGGGTAGTGTCTTCATTTGCGTTTATGGTGCCAAGTGTACCACTTCCGTTGATAGCTACATAGATCTGCCCGTCAGGGCCAAGTTGCATGGCACCTAATTCAAGAGGTTGTGTAATCTTTTGTCTGAAGTACGGTTTGTCAATGGAATCAATAAAGTATTCATACAGCTCGGATGGGCTTGGAGTACCTTTTACCGTGGCGAAAAGTTTATTTCCTGCCGGAGAAAATTCGAGGCCATACACCTGCCCTGCCGATTGATTAAGATTGATCTTACGATAGTTGTTAAGTTTTCCTGTTGTGTCATTTAAATGAAATAGCTCGAGTAGGTTTTGAGTACCAGGGGTTGAAAGTGCGACAGCAAGATTATCACGTGGGCCTAGTTTCATATAACCTTCACCATTTTGCTGAGTTTTAAAGGAGTGATCTGATCCGATACTCGAATACACGGGTTCTCCAATTCCATCCGCGCTGATAGGGTAAGACCGGAAGGTGTTATTACCGTATTCATGTGCTATAAGCCAGGTTCCGCTCGCAGTTATTCGCTCTGTACTTTTTCCAAAGAGTAAGATATTCTTTTGAACAACACTTCCATTTCCTGAATTTTGCTTAAGATCAAAAAGAGAATAGCGGAGTTCATTGGCAGATGTACCATTTATTGCCTGGGTAGTAAAAATATAATAAAGCGTCTCGTCTCCGGGCACCGCGATTATTAGAGAGGATTGCGTGGATGTAGGGTCACCACCAATTCCTAAATCAATTTGGGTATCGGTTTTGTCATACACATTGTTTCCATCGGTGTATAGAATAGTCTGACCGTTACGGTCGCAAATAATAGCGCAGCCTTCAGGAGCATTCATACTGCTATTGCTAAGCGCAACAGCGGGCCCGCTGGGGTTTGTAAAAAGCGGATTAAAATCTATCCCTGCTCTATTTCCAAAGTACCAAATATTCCCTCGCCCATCTTGTAGTCCATACTCTTTTACATTCACACCTGCGTAAGCAGAACAACCGGACGCATCAGAAACTACTACATAGTAATAGCCTGCCGAGTCAGGTGTTAGCGTGTCTCCGAAATCACCATTTGACCACGCATAAGAAGTTGGAGTACCACCCTGCACACTTACCTTTACACTGAACTGAGTTGGTGAAGAAGATCCACGCGGAGGTGGAAACTCACTACGACATGCGGTAGTGTCTTGTACAAGAGTTAATTCTAAAGCAAACGCACCAATCGTCACAGCTTGCGAGACTGACTGAGAACGTCCACGATAAAATGCAGTAAGTGTAGCATTGAATGATCCGGCCGCAGCATACGTATGGATTGGGCTCCAACTGTTTACGCTTACCATATCCCCGAAATCCCAAATCAAGCTATCGGCTGCAGGTAATACTGTAGGAAAAAATGACGTGGGTGTATTTTGGCAACTTCCAATAGTAGTAAAACTTACTGTCAATGGAATACTATCCCTTTGTGCGAAGGAAGGAAATTGCTGGCCTCCAAAATCTACATTTCCAAAAGGTAATGACACCCGAGTTACCCTGCTGGCAATGGTGTCGGTATTTAAAAATTTGTCTACTAGGAAGGGCCCACCTGAAACATTCTGGTATAAATAATAAAGGGAACTGTCGGAGGCCAATTGCAAACCATAACTTCTAAATACAGGTGCACCTAAAACAGATGTGATAATGGTTGATGGAGTAGACGTGTTTGAATTTATATAATCGTATTGAAGAACTTCACCGGTAACCCCAGTTTCACCAGGTCTGGAAATATATAGATACTGTCCGCTCGTGCTCCATTCGATGTCATAAATTTCTTGATTGGTTGTACTTGCAAAACCTGTATTAAAAATAAATCGGTCAAAAGAGAATATTCCATTGGTATCATTAAAATCAAAAATGATAGCGTCTTCATTTGGACTTTGAGGTGATACAGCAATTTTTCCCAAGCCATAATGGTAGGAAAAATTGGCGATAGAAAGTGGAAGATTTCCCGTAGAGGAAACTGTTGTGTTAAAAGTGCCAGCGTATGCAGCTGCGTCAATTAACGTTGCTGAATAGCTAATCGAATTACTTTGATGAGTGATTAACCAATAATCAGTTCTATTCGAATGTGGAATAATCATCATTCCTTCTGATCTGCCAGTCAATCCTGGAATGGCCACATTCTTAGGATTTTCAACATCTCCAAACGGTGGTGCGGGAAATACCGCGTTGCCAAATAAATTCATATCCACAACACTTCTACTGATCGTTCCTCCAGCAGGATAGTTAGCCGAGTTTGTGAAAACAAAATATTTATTGGTTTGCCCTGGGACAGGACAAATGGCAACGGGTTGGTTACCTGAATTATTGCCAACAAGTCCGCCTCCATTTAACATTTGCAGATGACATCCATCGTAAATAACCGAGCCGTCTGAATAAAAAAGTAAATTGGCAGTTGTAGGATCTGTTGCTACAGCGCTTCCTCCTGTTCCGAAAGGAATTGCTTGATTATTGACGAGAGTTGGTACGCCAGTTGACCGGTTGAATCGGATGCCATTCACCGAATTTCCAAAATACCAATTTGATTGCTCTTGATTTTGAGAAAAAGCTGGAAAGGCAGATATGAAAACCAGTAATGTGATTACAAACTTAAGATTCAACGAAACAGGATTTCTATACTTCATACGCACACATTCTTTCAACATAGCAGGTTAGGGCTATTAGTCGAAATCTAAAACGACTAAATCACACTAAAGTATATAATTTGCACGAAAATATCGTTAAGTAGGTGGCTGGTTTGGAAATCATTGTGCCACATTTTTTTTAGTCTTGATAAAGGATTTAATTTGCTTTGATGGAGAAAATAAAATACCCCAACTTGTTGTACCGAATTCTACTAACGGGTTGCGGATTAATGCTACTATCTCAAACTTCGGTAACTGCACAAGATCCACAATTTTCTCAGTTCTATGCGGCACCACTTTACCTTAATCCAGCTTTTGCCGGATCTACCAGTCAGGCAAGAGTGGGTATGAATTATCGCAACCAATGGCCTGCTATTGATGCAAATTTTACTACGATCTCTGCTTATGGTGATGTGTACCTGGAAGATTACAATAGTGGGATAGGAGCGTTGTTAACTCGTGACCGCGAAGGTGTACTCGGCCTTCAATCCATAAGCCTTACCCTTCAGTATTCTTACAACTTGGAAATCGTTAAAGGCCTTTCATTTCGGCCAGGGTTTCAGGCTTCCATTTACAACCGCTCAGTTAATTTTAACCGGCTGACATTTGGTGATCAGTTTGACCCAGCTACAGGTGAAGTAGTAAATCCTACAAGCGAGACAGTTGGTTCTGGCCAGAGTATTTTTTTTCCAGACATTGGTGCTGGAGGATTATTTTATACGAAGAGTGCTTGGTTAGGTTTTTCTGCTATCCATTTAACTAAACCAAATCAATCCGTGCTTGGAGAGGATAGTCCCTTACCCAGGAAATTCTCCGGTCATGCAGGATATAAATTCTTTTTTAATCCAGGGGTAATTGGCAATGGTGTATTTGCACGTAAACAAGAGAGAAGTGTTGCGCCCGCAGTTCAATATAGGCACCAAGGTAGTTTCGATCAGATGGACTTAGGTATGTATTTTACATTTGAGCCGATTATTTTAGGTACGTGGTATAGAGGAATTCCATTTAAAGCAGTTAATGGTAATCTTAATAATGAATCTATCGTCTTATTGATTGGCTTTACCCAAAAGGGACCAAAGGACATTCTTAACATTGGATACAGTTACGATTATACTATTTCAAAACTTGGCCCCACAAGTGGGGGTGCACATGAAATAAGTTTGGTGTATTCCTGGAGTACGCGAAATCCGCGCAAGCCACCAAAGGATAAGTTGGTTATTCCGTGTCCGGATTTTTAGGGCAAGCGTAAGATCGTGACACTTTCCTTCCGTCTTCCTCCAAGTAGTGTCTCCCTTTTCGGGGACACTCCGTAAGTTTAAAATGGAATTAATTCACTGAACGCGGAGTCAAGGGAGAGACTCCGCTGGGAGGTAGGAAGTATCCATCAGGATATTCATTTAAAATATTTCATGAATTTTCCAGGCAGTACATCAAAGTCCTTCGCCATCCATACTGTTCCCTTAAACTGTCCGCCAATACGTTTGCCTGATTTAATAATTTTTTCCCCTCTTAAAGCTTTCTCTATTAAGGAAGACAAATTGATGGTTCCCATTTAGCTAAGTTAGCTGGGTTCAAGATAAATCCAAAATAGCTCTGCGTAAGGTTATAAAGAGACTAGACAGCAATCGAAGGATAAGTTTGGTTATTACGCGTTCGGATTTTTAGAGTCTAGTTTAGTGCCTCTAGTTATTGATCTTAGTAGTTCAAATAGCTTTGTTTACTTTTATTCTGAATTGTTATTATGAAATTGACTTCCAATTGATCCAGTTCGATGAGATAAAGATTCTATCGTTACTTGTTTAGCCAAACGATTGCTGAGGTGACTGCACCTTCTTGACCACTGTTGCTCATTTCATCAGGGAGAATGGGGCCACCAAATTTATTTTTACTACGGTCTGCCATAACAGCCACAGTTAAAAAGAGCAGTCCTCCATTAGAAAGAGTGAAGCTTTGATTTGCCGTTGTTAGACCGCAGCTTGATTTTACTCCAAATAGTCTAGTGTTAGGACGGCCAATAAAGGCAATGGCAATCGCTTCCCCTGAGCTAGCAGTCAGGCCATCAATTAAAACAGCAACTTTTGGGTTGGGTTTGATTAGAGAATATGGATTACTAACGACTGAGATGGAGTTACCATCTAGTGAGGCTACTCCATTTTGGTAGGAGTAAGCGGAGGCTTGATTATCTGGATCTATGAAATAACCGGCAATTCCATCCCCTAATACTGGCCCTATCCCAGATAACATAGGCCACATGTTACCTCCACCATTTCCTCTGAGATCAACCAACCAACCCTTGAGTTCAGAATTGTCCTGACTTCTTATTTTCGCTTGTAATGATTGGGCAAAGGCATTTGTTTCAGAAACGGAGTTGAATCCATCAAAACCCGGGATTCGAATATAGCCGATGGCTGGACTTGGTTGCGCATCTGGAGGAGAATCAAAATTACAACCTTCTAGCCCGCTGAAAATATATGTACCATCAACTCCTTTATAAAAGCTATGATTATCCTTAAGTTCCTCTAAGGCAAATCGAATGGCGGTGTAAGTCTCCTTTATTGTTTTTGCTTGCCCTGCCACCTGAAGTGTTCTTCTTTTCAACTCCACCCAATCAATTGTTTTGCGGTTAATTGAGCGTGATTCCATCTGTTTAAGAATTTCATTTAAGTGCATTTCGGCAGCTGATGAAATTTTAGGTTCATCAGTCTCTGAACAAGTGACTATTAAACTGGCCAATAAAATAATAAGGCAAAAACCGCAAATTCTCTTTCGCATATTCGAATATATATAATTGATAAGTGAGTTGTGATTGATATCACCAAATAGTTGGAGAATAATAGTTGTTAGTTATGCCAGTTACTCTTCACTGCTGCCACCAATCTTACATTGGTTATCCAGCCCAATATGGATAAGGGCATCGCCAGCGTTTACAACGGGATTGTTGTTAAGGCCAACTACATAACCGGTTGTGGGAGATTTGATTTGTTCCTTGAATTCTGCGAATGGGTCGGTTAGCGTTCCAACCAATTGATTTTTTTGAATTAGATCTCCACATTTAATGATGGGTTGAAATAATCCTGCCGTGCGTGCTCGTGCCCATGATGAACTCCAGATGATTTTGTTTTCTGTAGTAGGCTCAGGTGCCCAGTCAATCATTTTCAAATGCTTCATTAATCGCAACGTTCCGTTAACACCTTCTTCAATAGCATGCTGATCAAAACGCACCGATTCTCCTCCTTCATAAACAATAATATGTTTGTCTTTCTTGGCTGCAGTTTGTCTCAATGAGTGTGGTCGGAAAGGCGCATCGATGGTGAAGGGCGCATGAAACGCATGAGCCAATTCAACATTAGTTGCGTCTTGCATCACACAGCGAACTTGAGGATAGTTGGTGCGCATGGCACCTCCTGTATGGAAGTCAACACCATAATCGATGAAGGGAATGATATCGTGTGTCATGTGGTAGGCAACACGCGCTGCCAACGAACCGGTTTTACTTCCAGGAAAGGACCTGTTAATGTCTTTTCCATCTGGCACCTCTCGTGAATAGTTAAGAAAGCCATACACATTGATTACTGGCATGCACAAGACTGTTCCTCGCTTAACTCGGTTATGCCCGGCATCCAAAATTCTTCTCACGATCTCCATCCCATTGATCTCATCCCCGTGCATACCTGCTGTGAGTGCAAGTACTGGTCCATCTTCTAAACCGCGATATACATAAATGGGTGTGTCAATTTGAGTGCGCGAGGGAAGGCGCGCTATGTTAATATTGATTTCTTTGAATTCACCCGGACGGATATCCTGGTCTACAATTGAAATAATTTTGGTCATTTGGGCTTAGGCATTTGGGCTTGGTCGATATACCCCTCGTCAGGTTCATTCACAGTGCCGATTGAATTTATATAACTGTTTAGCATTTTACCGATTATATCTAACTCCTCTAGTAGTTTCTTATAATGATCTTCGGTCAAAAGTTTTCTATTCAATGACTTGGCTAGCCAGGTTTTAGTTTCAAAAAGCGACCCTCTTGAATAGTAACTGAAATTCTTAGCTTCTTTAAAATGATAACGACCTAATCCTTCGGATAAGTTTGCGGCAACTGAATCTGCGGCTCTCACTAACTGTTTCCCAATTGTATCCTTTTCAAAATAATTCCATTTAGCAACTAGGATCCAGACCTCTTCGGCTACAGCCATGGATAGGTTATAGACCTTAAAGTCTTCTAAATTTTTTATCATTGCTCACACTTTTTTATTGTTGCTCCAATGCCTATTGCCCAATACCTGATTTCAAGCATTAATGATGTCCTTCTGTATTCTTTTTTTTGAGGCGTTCTTTTCAAGGTATTGAATTATTTTCCCCCCAATGTCGACTTTAGTAGCACCTTCAATTCCTTCCAAACCAGGTGAAGAGTTTACTTCAATGATAAGCGGCCCTCGTTTAGAAGGAAGCATATCCACTCCTGCTACGCCAAGGCCCATTTTCTTTGCGGCCGTTATCGCAGCATGTTTTTCATGTCGATCGAGTTTTACAACAGATGCATGACCACCGCGATGCAGATTAGAACGAAACTCTCCATCTCGCGCTTGCCTTCGCATCGCACCTACTACCTCACCATTAACAACGAACGCTCGAATATCAGCACCTCCAGCTTCTTTAATAAATTCCTGAACAATGATTCTTGCCTTCACACCATGAAAAGCTTCAATGACAGATTGTGCTGCTTTTTTATTTTCAGCAAGAACAACACCAAGGCCTTGGGTCCCCTCTAAAAGTTTGATAACAACTGGTGCGCCTCCAACCGCTTCTATTACACCTTCTGTGTCTTTAGAGTAATCCATAAAAATGGTTTTAGGTAAACCAAGTCCGGCACGAGAAAGTATTTGCATGCTACGGAGTTTATCTCGCGAACGAATTAGTGCTTGAGACTCAACAGCAGTGAATACCTTCATCATTTCAAACTGACGCACTACAGCTGCACCATAGAAAGTTACAGAGGCACCAATTCTCGGGATGATCGCGTCAAAGTAGTCTAGTTTACGACCATTGTACCACACCATTGGGTTTTTCTTCTCGATGAGGAGCATGCACTTCATGTGATCAATGATCTCAACTTTATGACCTCGTTTTTCACCGGCTTCTTTAAGGCGCTTGGTGGAGTAGAGTTTTGAGTTGCGGGATAGAATGGCGATGTTCATGCGCCTGATTTTTTACTTTTGAAAGATAAATCTTTTTTAGTTACGTCAATCAAAAATCGCTGGCGCAAAATCTTTCTTCCTAGCAGAACAGGAAATCGTAGGTTGCCTCGATTACTAAGTGAGAATTCCGCGTTAATCATGCGTTTAAAGATTTTAATTTTGGTTTTAATGACAAACCGCAATTCTGCTTCACCAAATGAATTTTTGATTTCTCGTTGTTCAAATTTTTTGAACGAGAATTTCATTCCTGTGAATTCTGGATGCTCTTCATCTAATAAAATGAATTCGAGGTTTTTATTTACTATCTCCGCCTTAGAGCAATGTAAACTGCAGGAATAGGCTCCAGTATCAATTTTGGCATGAATGTTTGATAACCCAAGCTCGGGTAAATCGACACGATCATATCGTCCTAGAATTTCCATTTGGCGTGTTAATCTTTCGGAAACTACTCGATTTTAGATAAAATAAAAAAGCCAGGAGGTTTTCCTGGCTTAAATAGTATTACTTTTTAAAATTAGGCTCCTTTCACTTTGAAAGAAACTGCAGTGTTTTCCCAAGTCAAATTAACGGCACCTTTGTCGACAGTTATTGAAAAAGTTTCCACAAATGCTGGTGTTTTTCCTGCTTTTACAGTTACCCGTAAGACATCATTGGAATCTTTGTAGCTGTATGCACCCCATTGTTTTCCGAATTTCTGAATGATTATCACCCATTCAGTTTCACCTGGAATGGTGAATAACTCATATTTACCTTTAGGCAGGTCCTTACCTTCAATTTTTACATTTTTATCAAATTCTATAGTAGTGGCGTCATTGGCACCTGTGCGCCATACTTGTCCATAAGGTTCCTTCTCGCCCAACATCTTTCTTCCACGCGCTGAAGGTTTGCAATACACAATTTCAACGTTGGATCCATCTATTGATCCTTTTACTGTTTCTTTCGGACTAGAAGGTTTTTCCTGTGCGGATACATTAAGAACCATAGCGATCATTAATGTCAAAAGGGCAAAGAATGTTTTTTTCATAATTTTTAGATTTAGATTTTTTAACGAACACAAAAGTGCCTCATCCCTATGAAAGACGAGGCACTTTTTTGCAATAATACCTGTAAACTTCTTTCAAAACGGTTTCTACTAATTTAATGTTCTCTTCTTAACGGATTCTTTTCTTAATTTATTTACAAGCGGTTATTTAGTGTTTTAAAATAACCTGCAGTTTTACCAAAATACGCATTATTAAAGCTTATCAATTACCATTTTAAGCTGTTCTGATTGCACCACGCCTGCCTGCCGCCATTTTAGCTCACCATTTTTGAATAGCGCAAGAGTGGGCACGCTTCGAACCTGATAAGAGGCTGCCAATGCTTGATTCTTGTCCACATCGCTCTTAACGATTTTGACAGTATCTCCCATTTTTCGTTTCAAATCTTCCAAAATAGGTTTCATCATCTTGCAAGGACCACACCATTCTGCAGAGAAATCAATTAGGGTTGGGGTGTCACTTTTTATTAGTTCTGAAAAAGAGGAATGAGCCATACATATTAATTTAAAGTTACTATTCCTGAACCTACTACAATCTGGGGGATCATAGTTACTTTTGATTTGATTGAATTTGAAATAAGGCAAGCTGCTTCAGATTTTTGCAGTACCCTTTCTGCGCGCTCGCGATCTTTTTCATTTACGAGCGTTACAACTGGCTTGAGAATCACTTCGGACATAATATATTTTCCTTCTATCTGTTCCAACTTCCCTTCTGATTGGCAGCGGAAGCCAGTGAATTCCAGTTTGGAATTTTCAGCTATTGATAAAAAGGTAGTCATCAAGCAACTGCTAACGGCTGCTGTAAATAAATGCTCAGGTGACCAGATGCCGGGGATACCTTTTGGGAATTCCGGTGGTGTAGCCACCTCAATACAACCACCTGTCGCATTAGAAACAGAATTCAATTCGGGCGAGCACATTATTCCTTTTCGCTCCTTGTTCCAATTGATATCAACGTGATAAAAATGGGGTTCCATCGAGTTAGTTTATTTTTTGTTGAAGACTGTACCAACTTCCTCCATTGTGTACATGTGTATACCCATTTAGTTTGAGGATACTCTTTGCAGATGAACTACGCATGCCAGAGGCACAACAGGTAATAAGTGTTTGCTCCTTGTTTTTAAACCGATGTAAATTGTTACTCAACTGATCTACAGAAATATTAATTGATCCTTTGATGTGTCCTCCAGCATATTCACCTTTTGTTCGCACGTCCAGTATAATCGCTCCGTTTTTAACGAGCTCGGAATAATCTACGCCAGGACCTATTCCGAATATTTTTTTTAATGTCTCGAACATGGATAAAAAAATTTAAGATTGTAAAGAATGAACTGCGCTCCAGGGACCAGCGTCAATGCAATCAATTTTATTGCTTGTTAAGAAATGTGCTGCTTGTGCACTTCGTCCACCTGAGGCACAACAGAGGATGACTGGTGTTTTCATTTTCTTAATCTCCTCAATTCGCTTTGATAGTTCGTGTAGCGGTACATTGATTGAAAGAGCAGCATGTCCGCCCTGGTATTCACCCAACGTTCTTACATCAACAATAGTACCTTCCTTATTTTTAATGGTTCTCTCCAGTTTCATTTTTGTGGTTATTTTTCTCTTTTCGAAACATACTAAATAGCAGACCTCCCATCATGGCTCCATAAAGTGATGAGTTAACAGGATTGGAGGTGATTGGGCAAGTGCCGGTTACGCAGCCAATCTGTTGCCAGTATAAGTACCCAGCGGCCAGCCCGGCCAGGATACCTACGGAAACCAGCCAATAATTTCTATTGAGGTGCATTGATCTTTTTTCGCAATGTGCTTAAGCCAAACGGTAAGTATAGCGGACATACACTCACCAGACTTGTGAGAACAAAAACAGCGGCTAATGCTAATAACACAATAGCAACAGTTCCTGAAATGATGTTCGCGAAATAAAGAGTTACTACAATAGCTGCGAGTATCACCCGGATAACTCTGTCAGCAGATCCCATATTTTTTTTCATAGTCATTTTGTTTAAATGATGAAACAAAACTAGGGCATCGATCAGACAGAATCGGTGATAAAAGTCACATTAGCGAAATTTTATTTCTTCCCAGTCGCACCAAACCTTCATTTTCCATTTGTTTGATTACTCTGGAGACGACTTCCCGAGTGGAACCAAGTTCATGAGCCAGTTGCTGGTGGGTTACGGAAAGTTCTCTGGATTTAAACAATTCAGCTTTTTGAGTGAGCAAATGCAGCAGGCGAGAATCGAGTTTTTGAAAAGCAATAGCGTTTACTACTTCTAGAAGTTCTTCAAACCTTTTATGGTAGAGCTTAAAAATGAAATCAGTCCATTCCGGGAATTTTTTTATCCATTCGTTTGCCTTATCCACAGGTATCATTAGAATTTGTGCTTCTTCTTCGACAACAGCTTTGATCTTGCTGGTCTCATTGTGAAGGCCGCCAAGGAATGACAT
This sequence comes from Bacteroidia bacterium, assembly GCA_031384515.1. GTDB lineage: Bacteria > Bacteroidota > Bacteroidia > Cytophagales > Cyclobacteriaceae > ELB16-189. Next base: position 25,136 of record JANNAQ010000059.1, on the reverse strand, counting down.
AATGCAACTCTCGCCAGGTTTGATATAGTAAAGAAGAATCTCTCGTCCATCTTCCTCTGTGCGGAGTACCTTAAGACTTCCTTTCAACACAATTGGAATGAATTTGATATGGCTGGCCTCACTTAGAATAACCGTATCAGCAGGAAATGATTTGGGTAGACCGAAAATATCAACTTCTTTTCCCAGCAGGGTCTGAAAAATTTTATCTGACATGGGATAATGTTTAGATTTCAATCATCGGAAGCAAGCTGACGCATTACCGGCTAAAAGGATTTAATGCATTTAAGGCTCTTTTTCCACCGCCCATTTTGTTCATCGTCTTCATCATCTTTCGCATGTCCTCAAATTGCTTTAGCAATTGATTGACTTGCTGCACGGAAGTGCCGCTGCCTTTGGCAATTCGCGTTTTGCGACTCACATTTATTTTGTCGGGTGTTTCTCTTTCTTCCAATGTCATAGATCTAATAATTGCTTCTATTGGCTTGAAGGAGTTGTCGTCTATGTCTACATCTTTTACGGCCTTACTCATGCCAGGTATCATGCTTAGCATGTCCTTCATGTTGCCCATTTTTTTGATTTGTTCAAGCTGCGAAAGAAAGTCGTTGAAGTCGAATTGATTCTTTCGCATTTTGGAATTCAGCCTGCGGGTTTCGTCTTCATCAAAAGTTTGCTGGGCCTTCTCAACCAAACTCACGACATCGCCCATGCCCAAAATCCTGCTCGCCATCCTGTCAGGATAGAAGCGGTCGATTGCTTCCATCTTTTCACCAGAGCTGACAAATTTAATTGGCTTGTCTACTACTCTCCTGATGGAAAGTGCTGCACCACCTCGTGTATCACCATCCAACTTCGTTAATACAACGCCATCAAAATTCAATCTTTCGTTAAATGTTTTGGCTGTATTTACAGCATCTTGTCCTGTCATAGAATCGACAACGAACAAGGTTTCGGATGGATTGAGTGCTGCTTTCAATCTCGCTATCTCATCCATCATTTCTTCATCAACGGCAAGGCGACCCGCTGTATCAACTATAACAACCCGGAAATTATTTTTCTTAGCATGTTCAAGTGCGGCCTTAGCAATTTTGATGGCGTCTTTGTTTTCAGGCTCTGCATACACCTCAACACCCACTTGCTGCCCAAGAATTTTTAATTGATCAATCGCTGCAGGACGATATATGTCACAAGCCGTTAACAAAACGCTGCGACCTTGGCGCTTCAAATAGCTTGCGAGTTTGCCAGAGAATGTTGTCTTACCGGAACCTTGCAAACCAGCAATAAGAATGACCGCAGGATTACCTTCAATGCTAATGTCCTCGCTTGCGCCTCCCATGAGTTGCGTGAGTTCGTCATTTGTAATTTTGGTAAGCAATTGACCCGGTGAAATGGCGGTGAGCACATTTTGCCCCATCGCCTTTTCTTTTATTTCATCCGTTACATCTTTAGCAACTTTATAGTTAACGTCAGCATCTATAAGGGCCTTACGGATTTCCTTAATGGTGCTGGCAACGTTGATTTCTGTAATTCTACCCTGGCCTTTCAGAGTTTGAAAGGCTTTTTCCAACTTTATACTTAAACTATCGAACATGATATTGTTTGGTTATGCTAAAAAACGAATGGATTGAATTTCATCCACTTTACCAAATGCCTTATCAGCAGAGATAAGTGGGAGATCTAAATAAGAGGCAGTAGCAGCAATAATTGCATCAGGTAATTTCAACTTATATTTTATTCTTAATGCAATTGCTCCTTTTTTAATTTCTGTATTGGGATCCACTACAATGCACTCAGCTAAAAAATTTCTAATAACTCTTAATTCTTCTGCAGATAGTTTTTGATAGGATTGAACTTCTAATTCACTAATAAATGATATAAAGAGAACTCTTTGGTGAATTAATTCAATTGCTATCTTATTTCCATCCAGCGATGCTATAATAGCATTTGAGTCTAAAAGGACTTTATTTCCATTCATTGCGCAGCTTTTTTTGCAGAGTTAATGGATTATCCTTTGCTTTAACTTTGCCTGCATATTTCTTAACGTCAACACCCTTTTTGTTTCCTGTAATCTTTCTGAATATCGAATCGAGGTCGTTGGCGCTGGGTTTTTTCTTTACAATCGTTTCCATCTTAAAAGATTTATCACAAAGATAATTAACAAATTTGTCTTATTGAGTAAATAATTATTGCCACTCACTTCAATGATTCTATAAAATGGATATTATTTTTTTTTCTATTATCTGAAATGCATTTTTTATCGCTTCATTTTCAGAGGTATTTTCATCTATCAAGGTTAACACTTCGGATATCCCAATTTTTTGCAATTCCGAGTTTCCAAGTTCACATTTTCCGCAAACCGCCACAACCTTCTTATTATACTTCATCCCAAGCTTTCCTATTTCCATGACCACTTTACCGGAAAGAGTTTGTTGGTCGATTCTACCTTCACCTGTAATGATTAGATCTGCTTTTTGAATTTTACTTTCAAGCTCGGTGGTTTTGATGATGTAATCCATACCGCGGTGGATGGTAATGTTTAAGAATACTTTAGCACCACCTGGTAATCCGCCTCCAGCGCCAGCTCCTGGAAAGTTTGCAGAGGTATTGTACGTTCTCTGAATTACTGCTTCGAAATTTCTTAACCCATCATCAAGTAATTCTACAGCTTTTTCATCGGCTCCCTTTTGTGGGGCATAAATATAAGCAGCACCCTTTGGTCCAAATAGGGGATTGTCTACATCACACAAAGCGGCAAACTCAACTTCTTTTATGCGAGGATCAATATGATTTGTTCCAATTGACTGTAATCGGACAAGGTTTTCACCAATGGGTTTTAAAAGCTCTTTATTTGAATCAAAGAAATCAAATCCCAAGGCGCTAGCCATCCCTATCCCAGCATCATTGGTACCACTTCCTCCTATGCCTAGAAGTATTTTTTTTACGCCTCGGTCCAACGCATTTTTTATTAACTCACCTGTTCCAATTGTGGTGGTGAAAAGTGGATTTCTATTTTCTTTTTTTAAAAGTTGTAGACCGGAAGCTTTCGCCATTTCAATGAAAGCAATATTACCATCTTTAGAGATTCCATATTCCGATTTTATTCTAATGAAGTCCGGCCCGGTGATATCAAGAGATACAGTATCTCCACTAAAATAATGGGTGAGTAATTCGCATGTTCCTTCCCCTCCATCGGCCATTGGAATGGCGGTAATTTGATGACCAGGCTCTGTTTGAAGCAAGCCTGACTTGATTGCCCCGCAAACTTCAATTGCGGTAAGCGAACCTTTAAACTTATCGGGGGCTACTAGAATCTTCATAACAAGAGAAAAAGTAAAATTGCCGTTATGAGGGCAGTAAGACCCTGAGCTAACGTGATCAGCGTATAGCTTCGAAATGCTTCCTTGGAAGAAATTCCACCGAATTGGGAGACCACCCAAAAGAAGGAATCATTTGCATGAGAGACCACCATGCCACCTCCGCCAATGGCCAAAATAAGAATGGCTAGATCAGTTGGTGAAGTAAATCCAGAGGAAGTAGCCAGCGGAGCAAGTAAAGAGCTGGTAATTATCATTGAGGAAGTAGTAGATCCTTGAGCGGTTTTTAGAATGGCCGCTATTACAAATCCAACCAATAGAAAAATAAGACCACTTACTTGCGAGTTAGAAACATGTTCTTTTAGAAGTACATCTACACCACTTGATTTAATAACGGAACCAAATGACCCTCCGGCACCTGTAATAAGTAGAATTATGCCAGCATCCTTTAATGCTTCAGAAATCCAGCTAGGCCATTCCTTGGTTTGTTTTTTTTTAATTAATGTGAAAGCGAATAGCAATCCTATTGCCAACGCAACAATGGGCTGACCAAGTACCAGCAAAGTGGATGAAAGAAAGTTTCCTTCTGTAAAGACCTTAGGAAACGAGCCTGCCGCAATTAAAAAAATGGGTACTACTATTGGTAGAAAAGCACTGATAGTAGAAAGCGATTTTGTTTCTCTGATTTTTGTATGAAGGGTTAATGTTGATGTGATATTGCTACCAAATCTTTTGGCCAGAAAAAAGGAAACAAGTGCCACCGGAACTGTACCGAGCATTCCAATAAAAATTACGGTACCCAGATACATAGAAACTCCTAGATTGGCTGCTGCTGCCAAAGGGCCAGGAGTAGGAGGGACCAGTGTGTGAGTTGTATAAAGTCCGGTGGAGAGCGCAAGTGAGAGTTGTGCTGGATTTATAGATGCTTGTGAAGCCATTGAAGGAATGAGTCGGGATAAGATGATAAATCCGGAATCGGCAAAGACAGGTATGCCCACGATCACACCAATAACTGTCATAGCCAGAGCGGACCGCTTTGCACCAAACAGATGGACTACACGTTCACTAATTGTATCCATCGCTCCTGTTTTTTCCATGACGATGCCCAAGCATGATCCGATTGCAACTAGAAAACCAATCTGTGAAAGCAAAGAACCAAAGCCTGATTGCATGGCCAGTAGGATTTCCGAGAATTGTTTTCCTGAAAGTAGCCCGTAAACTAGAGATGCTATTAGCAAAGAAAAGAAGGCATGAACGTTAAAATATCGGCTGATCACGATCATGACCGATATGGAAACAAGTAATGCTAGACTTATTTGAAAAATGCTGGCATTCATATCATTTATCGAAACGAATAGTAAGGGAACGCTTCTCCAGCTTTGAATTCATTTTTCTCTAAAGGCAACTCTAGAAATCCATTTACTTCTTTAAGATTAGAAAAATCCCCTGATCCTCCTCCTGCCTCCGGATAGGCCATTAACTTGCCTTCCTCATTTTTAACTTTTACCTGAAGAAAATGAGTAAGAGGAGCTTTAAATTTAAAATCCCTTGCCAGTATAGCGTGTGCGTTTAATAATTCAGAACGCAGGCTTTTAATAAGCCATGGCTTTATGTATCTGTAAAAACACATGTAAGTGGAAACGGGGTTCCCTGGCAGAGCAAAAACAGTATGCTGATTGGAAACTCCAAACCAAAACGGCTTGCCAGGTTTTTGGCTAACCTGATGAAAGAGTTTTTTCACACCCAATGATTCGAGCACTTGTGGTACAAAATCAAATTTGCCCTGTGAAACACCACCAGACAAGATAATAAGTTGGTGGCTTTTAAAAATCTTAGCTAACTCATTTTCTAGCAGCTCACGTGAATCTGGTAAATGATACATGTTGGAGTTGCAACCTAATTCCAATAGAGCAGCCTGAAGCGCTGTGTCATTCGACCTTCTTATTTGATGCGGTAACGGGTTTTGATTGATCGCGATTAGCTCGTCACCTGTTGAAATGATCGCGGTTTTAGGAAAACTATGAACGATGACTTTAGTCTTTCCAACAGAAGCAAGAAGCGCAACTTCCGCGGGAGTGATTTTTATCCCTGGAGAAAGCAACTGCTCATTTATTTTTGCGTCCTGACTTTTTGGATGAATATTTTGCCCAAGTGTAACATCGGTAATATGAACTTGTGCTTTTTTATCACTGATTTCAAGATCTTCATAGCGAATGACACAGTCTGTTCCTTCCGGTAAGATGGCACCTGTCATGACTTCAATGCAAGATTCGGGATTTACTAATTTTAATTGTGGTTTTCCTGCTGACTGGATACCTTCTATTGAAAATTCTGACCGGCCATTTTGAAAGATTTTAATAGAGATAGCAATTCCATCCATCGATACACGGTTAAAAGGAGGGAAGTCTCGATCTGCGAATATAGGTTCACCTAATATTCTTCCGCCTGCATTGGCTAATTCTACTTCTTCTTTTTGTGATATGAATAAGTGAGATAGAATAATTGAGGTAGCTTCCTGAACGCTGATCATGTTTTAACTAAATTTGAGAAAGTAAGATAGATACTTCAGTTCAATGAAAAAACAATTTACACATATCAGCAAGTCGGGTAATCCTCAAATGGTAGATGTGTCGGAAAAGAAGGTTACAAAGAGGGTGGCTAAAGCGCAGGCAATCGTATATCTCGGAAGAGATATTCTGAGCCGCATCAAGGGTGATGAATTGATCACTAAAAAAGGACCTGTATTTCAAACGGCCATCATAGCAGGAGTGATGGGTGCGAAGAAAACTCATGAACTGATTCCATTTTGCCATCCACTTGGACTTGAAGATTTCCAAATAGACATTACCATAAAAAAAGAAAAAGTAATTATTAATTCTACAGCCGTAATCAATGGCAAAACAGGTGTCGAAATGGAAGCACTTGCGGGTGCCTCGATCGCAGCGCTTACCATCTACGATATGTGTAAGGCTTTGTCCCACAACATTATCATCAAAGAGGTTAAATTGATGAAGAAAACTGGTGGGAAGAAGGATTTTTTAAGAAAGTGAATGCTTCAAAAGCCGAGGGTTCAAATATGACTGAGTTCGAAGTCATATCTTGGAAAAGACTTAACAGCTTATTCAATACTTCAATCTCTGAGTAGCCACCAACTGTGCCTGGTCTTGATTATTTAAGGAGCCTTTTGTCAGATTAGGTTCCAAAATGCAATCATTTGATCGAAACTTACTTTGACATCCTCAGCTTTTAAAATTTCTGAAAGTCTTCCTTTTCTACCCTTAATTATTGGTTCAGAATTATTTGGTGAACAACAGTATCTTCTCAAAACACTTTGTGTTAAGTAAGCTAAACGCTTATGAATCAGATTGTGATCGAGATCAAAAACCATGTCTTAACCATGGCCATATACTTTTAGAATTACTTGAATTAGATAGTAATAGAAATCCACAGCATGGATTGAAGGAATAAATAAGGAGCAGTTTGACTAAATAGTAAAGAAATCTTACACCTATTTAAAATGTAGAATGTTGAACTACTTATTAATAATGCCCAGCTGTAATTTTATCATGTCTAATTAAAAAGCTGGCTTATGAAAAGTATTGTCAAAATGAATTTCCTTGAAGTGCACCTGAATCCAATTCATCGTGATCTTTTAATGGTTGTTACCATTGCGATGGTGGTCGCAATTACTTTTGTTTCCCTTGGAATGATGATTGTTAGTCAATTCTAACGAGTAGTAGCGAACTATTTGTTTGATGGCTTTTGCCCAATTTTACTAGTTGGAGTGAATCGTCATTTGAGGTCTCGCTTCCACCCATTCTTCGCCATTTTCAAAGACTTCCTTCTTCCATATCGGTACTTTGACCTTTACCTGGTCAATAATATACTCGCAAGCTTCGAATGATTCTTTCCGGTGGGGCGCTGATACAGCTACAACAACTGCAGTTTCGCCTGGCTTTAGTGTTCCTACTCTGTGACTAACTGCGCATCCCAACAAACCCCAACGGAGTGTCGCAGCATCCAATATTTTTTTGATCTCCGCTACTGCCATTCCCTCGTAGGCTTCGTATTCGAGCCACCTAACTGTTTTACCATTTGCCGTACCCCTCACATTACCAATGAAAACATTCAAGCCTCCCGCCCCCAGAGCCGCAACAGCATCAATTACTTTTATTATTTCTATCGGGTTCTCAGTGATGTTAATCATTTTCTGGAAGTTTAATGACAGTTTGAAAATATGAAATTACCCTGACTTCCAATAGCCCAAAGGTCAAAATCCAAGAAGCTAGATTTTGTTTTATCCTCCACTTACTGGTGGTATTAGGGCAATTTCGTCCGAATCCTTCAGCTCCATGTGATCCTCTGCATAATTTTGGTTCACCGCTATGAAAAGTGATTTCAGACTCTCAAGTTTTGGATATTTTTCGGACAACTGGTTTCGCAAATCAATCACTTTGTTTCCGGTTATCTCCATTATTAACTCCTTGTTTCCAAGAATATCTCTCGCTATCCCAAATGTTTTGATTTTGCATTTCATTGCTCAAAGATCGGAATAATTGACTGATCATGCCTATCTTTCGTACTAAATTGAGAATGGGAAGTCAACTACTATTTGATAATCATGGCCGACCGATTAACTACCTTAGATTGGCGGTAACGGATCGTTGCAATCTTCGATGCTTTTACTGTATGCCGGAAGAAGGTATCAAGTACTTGCCTAAGAAAGAGCTTCTGTCATTTGAAGAAATTGAGCGGCTAGTGGTTTTGTTTGGGCAATTAGGTATTTCGAAAATAAGGTTAACCGGTGGTGAACCATTCGTTCGAAATGACCTGATGCAATTGATTCGCAAGATTGTTGAGATTGAAGGCATCAAGGATGTTCACATCACAACAAATGGAATTCTTACCTCTCCGCACATTGCCGAATTAAAATCCTTGGGCATTGCATCTGTTAATTTAAGTCTTGATACACTAGATAGAGAGCGCTTTAAACGAATTGCAAGAAGGGATGAGTTTGTCAAAACATGGGATACCTTTCAACAGTTGGTAGCCAGCAACATTCCGGTGAAAATTAATGCAGTGGTTATGGAAGGCCAGAATATTGAGGACATTCTGCCAATGGTAGAACTGACTCGAAATCAAAATGTATCGATCCGGTTTATTGAAGAAATGCCATTTAATGGCGAAGGCAGTCATTATACTTCGCTAACATGGACATACAAAAGAATATTGGAATACATTCATCAGGAGTTTCCAGACATTCAAAAAATAAAAGACGAAGAAAACTCCACCGCCTATCATTATCAGGTTCCTGGTTTTAAAGGCAATGTTGGAATCATTGCTGCATTTAGCAGAACTTTCTGTGGCACCTGCAATCGCATTCGTTTAACCGCTCAAGGAGTTTTGAAAACTTGCTTGTACGATAATGGTGTTTTGAATATAAGAGACCTTATTCGGTCTGGGTTACCGGATGAAGACATAAAAGAACAATTGTTAAACGCTTTCTCCCATCGCCCAAAGGATGGTTTTGAGGCTGAAAGCAAAAGAAAAGGAAATACGGTCTCTGAATCGATGTCCACAATTGGCGGGTGATGTCTATGGAATTTTATGTCCTTGTATTTTCCTTTTTTATAGTAGCCTTAATCTATTCCTCTGTGGGATTTGGTGGAGGATCGAGTTACCTCGCATTACTTGCCTTACCAATATTTGCCATCGCCTTTCCAGTGATAAGGTCTACAGCGTTATTCTGTAATATCATCGTAGTAACAGGAGGCGTTTTCATTTTTTACAGAGAAGGAAAACTTTCCGTTAAGGAAGTGTGGCCCTATTTGATAGGTAGTATTCCAATGGCATATGTTGGTGGTTTTTGGCCCATTCAACAAAACACGTTTTTCATTTTGTTAGGAGTAACGCTAGTTGTAGTTCCATTTTTGCTATGGTTTCAACCTCACGAAGATATCGACCAACAAAAGCCAAATTTGAGCGAATCCAATCCCATCAAAATCATTATAGGAGGGGCAATCGGGATGCTTTCCGGTCTTGTTGGAATTGGTGGAGGAATTTTTCTTTCACCGATTTTGCATTTACTCCGATGGTCAAATGCGAAAAGAATATCTGCTATTGCGAGTGCCTTTATTCTGGTGAACTCAATAGGCGGTCTTGCTGGTCAGTTTAAGCGAGGGATACCTGAATTGAGCTGGCAATTTCTTGTTCCTCTACTGGTGGCTGTTTTTGTGGGAGGACAAATTGGTTCAAGATTAGGCGCGCGTAAATTCAATCCCATTTACATAAAGCGCATTACCGCCTTGTTGATATTAATTGCTGGATTAAACATACTGAAGGATCATCTTTAATTATTTAATGAGGAAAGAGTGACCTGATTAAGTCGCAAAAAAAGCTCTTATGATTTGATCAATCCTGCCTAATTTGCAGCCTTGAAAATTCTTCGCATGAAAAAGATTAGCCTGTCCGATGTCTTGCCCCATATCGTTGCCATAGTAGTATTCCTACTGGTGACTGTTTCTTTTTTCAATCCTATATTTTTTGATAATAAAGTAATTAGCCAAGGCGACATCACTCAGTTTTTATGGGGTAGCAAAGAACTTCGCGATTACCGCAATGCAACCGGAGAAGAGGGACTTTGGTCCAACTCGATGTTCAGCGGAATGCCTGCCTACCTGGTTAACCTGGATTGGAGTGACAGTCCGGTTTCAGCTATGAAAAAGGTGTTGTCTCTTTTTTTACCGCATCCGATCACAAATATATTTCTGGCATTTGTTTGCTATTACATCTTGTTACTAGTTTTTAAAGTGAGGCCATATTTGGCCATCGCAGGAGCCCTTGCCTTTGGTTTGTCTTCCTATATGATCATTGGGCTTTCTGCTGGACATAACGCACGCATAGGGGCAATTGCTTTTATGCCATTAGTAATGGCAGGTATTCATCTTACTTTTACCAATAGAAGAATTTTGGGTTTTGGAGTAACTGCGGCAGGACTGGCTTTGCATTTGCGAGAAAACCATGCGCAGATCACTTATTATTTGTTAATCATAGTTGGCGTATATGGAATAATGCAGTTAACTACTGCGGTGCACGACAAGCAAGTGAAAGAATTTTTTAAAACAATAGGTGTACTTACTGTCTCCGCGATTTTAGCAGCCGCTACTTTTTTTGGGCCGTTGTGGGCCATAACAGAGTATGGCAAATATTCAACTCGTGGAAAATCAGAATTAGTAACCAACTCTGCCAATACGTTTGGATCTGGTTTGCCCAAGAGTTATGCCTTCCAGTATAGCAATGGAATATTTGAACCTATTACCATGCTGGTTCCCAATTTTTATGGAGGAAGTAGTTCCAATGCATTTGTAAGTAAGGAGGACAGCGAAACATATAAGGCATTATCGAAATCTGGTGATGCGAAAATGGCGAATCAATTAGCGCAATACAGTACTTCCTATTGGGGCGATCAGCCACTATCCGCACCTTACTATTCAGGAGCTATTATTATTTTCTTATTTGTTTTAGGACTATTGATAGTAGATAGAAAATATGTGTGGTGGCTCGCTTCTGTAAGCATCCTCGCTTTGATGCTAAGTTGGGGAAGTAACTTTGAATCGTTCAACTACTTTCTTTTCGACTACTTGCCAGGCTATAATAAATTCAGATCGGTCACCTTTGCGATGGTTATCATCTTTTTTTCCTTGCCATTGCTCGGAATGTTAGGGCTTGAGAAATTGATGCAGGAGGTTGCAACGAAAGAATTGAAACGTAAGTTGATCATTGCCTTTGGGTTTACAGGAGGCTTGTGCTTACTGTTTTTTCTTTTGGCCGGGATGTTTAGTTTTTCAAGGTCTTTCGAAAGTCAGTTTCCGGTGTGGTTCACTAAGGCTTTACATGCCGATCGTGAGTCCATGATGCGAGGTGATGCAATTCGATCATTTGCCTTTATATTTTCAATTTTTATTCTTCTTTATTTTAATGTTCAAAAGAAAATTTCTCATAATGGCTTTTTAACATTTCTATCATTTATGATAGTGGTCGATATGGCTGTTGTTGATAGTCGGTACTTTTCTAAGGATAACTATCAGCGAAAGCGCGACAGTGCAAGTATCCCGACTCTTCCATCAACACTAGAGATTTTAAAGGATAAGAAAAATTATCGGGTATTATACCTGCCGGATTTTTACGATGCAGGCACTTCAAATTTTTTTAATTCATTGGGTGGATATCACGGAGTTCGACTTAAAAGGTATCAAGAGTTGTTTGACTCATGTATAAGTCGCCAGCAAGAACAATTAATAACAGATGCCCAGCAGGGCAAGTTTGAACTTAATAAATTTGGGGTACTAAACATGTTAAATACAAAGTATTATATGTATGGCCCTGAGGCGGACGAAATCATAGTCAATGGTGAAGCATATGGAAGCGCATGGTTTGCGCGACAAGTAGTTGAAGTAAACTCTGCAAATGAAGAATTGAGTAAAGTATCTGAGATAAGCTCCAAAGAAACCGCTGTGTTGGACGTATCAAAATTTAAAATATCCTCCTTTGGTTTTGACAGCTTAAGCCAGATAAATTTAGTAGAGAAAAAGCCTTCTTATTTAAAGTATGAATCAAAATCGGTAAACAATGGTCTTGCAGTTTTCTCTGAAATCTTTTACCCTAAAGGTTGGCATGCATTCATCGATGGGAAGGAAGTTTCGATTCTTCGTGTCAATTATGTACTTCGTGCATTAGAGGTTCCTTCCGGAAATCATGTGATTGAATTTAAGTTTGAACCTATGCCTTATATCATCGGTAATAAGATAACAATGGCATCCAGTTGGGTGTTGGTTTTGGTGGTGATGGGTTGTTTGGGACTAAGCCTTCGGGAGCAAAAAAGTTAATAGTTAATTGTAAATAGTGAGTTGCCTGATCTTTACGATTAACGAATAACCATCAACGAACAAAGATGATTACTCCAGACGGTCATAATCCCATTTTCAAAATAGCCTCTGATTTTATTAATCATACGGATCGATCCATCTTTCTTACGGGCAAAGCGGGATCAGGAAAAACCACTTTCCTCAAGCATATCATTTCTCAAACAAAAAAGAACGCAGTGGTAGTTGCCCCAACGGGAGTAGCAGCTATCAATGCTGGTGGTGTTACCATGCATTCTTTTTTTCAATTGCCTTTTGGGCCTTATCTGCCTGGAGCGCAGAAAAAATTTAATGGAGTTGAAGTATCCGATTCATATAGTCTTTTCAAAAACATTCGCTTTAGTGCAGACAAGCGTGAGTTGCTTCGTGAACTACAAGTATTGATAATTGATGAGGTAAGTATGGTGCGCTGCGATATGCTTGATGCCATGGATGCCATCCTTAGGTATTTTAGAAAGTCACCCGATAAACCGTTTGGAGGTGTCCAGGTTTTGTACATAGGAGATTTATTTCAATTGCCTCCTGTAGCTAGAAATGAAGAGTGGGAGATTCTTAGGGATTTTTATGAGAGCCCCTTTTTCTTTCACAGTCAAGCCGTATTGAACTCTCCTCCATTGTACATTGAGTTAAAGAAGATCTATAGGCAAAGCGATGAACGGTTTATCGGGTTATTGAACCGCGTAAGGAACAATGAAGTTCTGGAAAATGATTTAAAACTTCTCAACAATAAACTTGACCTCCAATTCAGCCCTTCGCCTTCCGAGAATTACATCACACTTTGTACTCATAATTATAAAGCTGATTCTGTAAACTCTTCGGAGCTAAAAAAATTAAAAGGGACTTTGCACCGCTTTCGAGGAAATATAACAGGTGAATTTTCGGATAAGGCATTGCCTACTGAAATTGAGCTTCAATTAAAGGAAGGTGCGCAGGTTATCTTTATTAAGAATGATTCAGATCCTCAAAAGAGATTCTATAATGGAAAAATTGCTATAGTAAAATCATTGGGTGAAAACGAAATTAAGGTAAGTTTCCCGGAGAATGGACAAGAACTAAAAGTTGAAAAGGAAACATGGAAGAACATACGATATGCCTACGATCGGGATAAAGAAGCCGTGGAGGAAGAAGAGATTGGTTCCTTTAGTCAATTTCCGATAAGGCTGGCATGGGCGATTACTATACACAAGAGCCAGGGGATTACTTTTCAAAAAGCAATTATAGATGCAGGTTCTTCTTTTGCAGCTGGGCAAGTATATGTTGCATTGAGCAGATGCACTTCGCTTGACGGGATTGTACTGCATTCACAAATCCGATCCGAAAGCATTTCGACAGACGAACGTGTGATTGAATTTGCCAGAAAGGAAAACGAAGAGGAGGAACTGGACCAATTGCTGAAATTTGAGCAACAAAAATTTTGGGCAGATCAACTCCTGCAGCTATTTGATTTTAGAAAACCAATTGCTGTTCTAGAGAACTTCATTGAAGAATTGCCAGATAAAAAACTCCCTGATCTTAGGTCTGCTATGGATCTTGGGAATTTGTTGCTTACCAGGGCTAAGGAAAAACAAGAGGTGGCCAGAAAATTTCGACAGGAATTAAGTCAACTGCTGAACAGCATAGGCCAATCTGGAACGGCCGCGCTGGAAGAGCGTGTAAAGAAAGCAATTGTTTACTTCTCTGGCTTCTTTAAAGATGAAATGCTGCAGCCTTTGATTAACTATGAAGCCTCACTAAGCAAAGCAGCTAAGGTGAAAAAATACCTTAAGACTGTTAGCGATGTGAAATATGCACTGACCATTCAACTTAAGCAATTGCATGCAGCTCGTTATGGTGATTTGGATTTCAATCCATTTTCGAAAGAGGAAGAGCAGGAGATTGCTGACTTGAAGAAGGCCGTTACGAAGAAGAAAAAGGAGAAAAGTGAAAAGGGAAGCAGCCTCAGGGAAACACTGGCGTTTTATCGTGCAGGCAAGAACATCGAGGAGATAGCCAAAGCCCGGACCTTGGCAGCGTCTACAATTGAGGGACATTTAGCACTGTTGGTTAAGGCAGGCGAATTAGATATTCATGAATTGATGAATGCTGAGCGACTTGAAATTATTATGCATACCATTGTTGAGGGAGAATCATCCATGACACTTGTAAAACAAAAGTTAGGAGATGAATATTCCTTCGGTGAAATACGAGCGGTACTCAATCATATGGCGAGACTGAAAGAAAATGGCAATCAGGTCGGGTAATCAGTCACATACCGATTTTTTACTGATCACCGATTACCCTTTACTGATTACTAATTTACCGATTACCAATTTATTCGTCTTTCAATACATCCACTGGATTTGTCTGGGCGGCTTTGACTGAATGATAACTTGTTACCAACGCAGCAATCAACAAAGTTCCGATTCCAACTTCTACAAAAATCCAGAGAGACGGAGTGATGTGGTATGCGAAATCTCGTAGCCATTGCTGCATCAACCAATAAGAGAGAGGCGCACCAATAATAAAGGCAAGAACGATCAGTCGCGTATATCCTCTTGAAATTAAGGCCAGGATATTCCAAACGGTTGCTCCCGACACCTTCCGTATTCCAATTTCCTTGGAACGTTGTTCCAGTGAATAAATGATCATACCCAATAAGCCTAAACTGGCAATCACAATGGCAAGTGTGGCCATGATGGTTAACACTTTTCCGAATTGTTGCTGTGTCTTAAATGTTTCTGCGAAGGACTGATCGACAAAAGAAAACTGAAATGGTGAATCGCCTGCATGTACTTTCCAAAGTTTACCTAATTGTTCAAATGTGTTTTCCCATTTTTCACTACTCTGAGCTGCTATACGTAGAGCAAGAAATTGTTTGTCTCCATCATTGAGGTATTCTTTTTTCGTATTGTTAATATGAAAAATGGCTAATGGTTCAATCTCTGTTTCCAGAGACCAGTAATTGAAATCGGCCACAACACCCACTACTTCAAATTTCACATCGCCTCCGGGTGTTTCTATTTTTTTTCCGATCACAGACTCATCCAGATTCCACCCAATTCTTTTTACGGCAGTTTCATTCAATATAACCCGATCTACATCACCTGGGGTGTCTTTAGAAAAGTTTCGCCCGGATGTTAGTTTAATGTCCAGCGTTGGTAAGAAGGCATCGTCTGCAGACGTATAGTTAAGTGCAAATGTCTGGTCGTTCATACCTTCTGCGCTGAACTTATCCCCGCCCCAAATGGTAGGGGGCACTGATGTGCACAAGGAGGAATTGACTACTCCAGGAGTATTTAATGAAGCATTCGCAAAACTCTCTCCGCCTTGTATGCCTTCAACATGGTTGATGATGAGCAGGTTCTCTTTATTAAAGCCCAAATCTTTTTCTGAAACATATGTAAGCTGTTCAAATACGATAGCCGTGCAAATGACCAGTATAATTGAAACGCAGAATTGGAATACAACTAATCCATTGCGAAACGTCCTCCCTTCTCTTCCACTTTTGAGTTTGCCTTTAATAGCTTCCACAGGATTGAATGAGCTAAGGAATAGGGCAGGATAGCTGCTGGATAGGAGAGCCATCAAAAGGACCAGTGCTACTAGAATAAAAATTAGACTCGGATCGTTAAGTAAACTTAATTGCAATGATTTTCCTGTCATCAGATTGAAGGCGGGTAGCAATAGTTGGATGAAAGCAAGTGCCACTCCTAATGCCATCAAGCAAAACAATAAGGCTTCTGTAAAGTAATTTAGGCTAAGCTCCTTTCTTCCAAGGCCAAGGATTTTGCGAACACTCGCTTCTTTAACCCTGCGTGTAAATTGCGCGGTGGATAAATTCATGAAGTTGATGCAAGACAATAAAAAGATGAATGCTGCCGCGCCTATTAGTGAATAAATGATTTTGATGTTTCCTGAATCAGTGAGCCGATTAAGAACGACTTCTTTTGGTAAATGAATTTCTGTAATCGGCTGTAAAAATAACTCCCATTTTTTTCCAGATTTTAGGTAGTCATCAAAAGATGTATTCATGATCCGCTGTAAAGTTTGTTCAGCATGCTTACGTGGAATTTCACCCAACTTCGCTTTCGTGTTTATGATATTTGCATTCTTATCCAAGCGCACGTACGTTTCCAGTTGAGTCCATACCCAACTCCAATACAATCTCTTTACCTGTGGAAAACTGTTCATGGAGAGGAGCACATCAAACTTGATATAAGAATTATCGGGTAGGTCTTTCACAACTGCGGTTACTTCATACGTTTTCTTTTCTGAACCCGCACCCAAATTTCCGAGGTACACAAGCTTCCCGATAGGGTCTTGGTCTCCAAAATAATGTTTAGCGGTAGACTCTACCAGTACAATCGTGTTGGCCAATTCTAAAGGTGTTTCCTTATTTCCTTTGATGATAGGAAAGTTGAACATCCTAAAAAAATTGGAATCAGCGGCCAGTATTTTTGTTTCTTCAAATGAGATAACTTCATTGGACGGACTTGTGTAGGAAATAATAAAATTGCCAGGCGTGTGAATACTTGTAAGTAGTTCTACTTCTGCTAATTCGGCATCAACGGCATAGGCTACCCCAGGTCCAGTTGAAGCAAACTGAGTATCGTTATTTCCTTCACCCCAGATAAAGGTTTGGTTAACCCTATAAATACGGTCTGCATCTTTGTGGAAGCGATCAAAACTGAATTCGTGCCTAACATAAAGGTATATGACTACTGTACTGACAATACTTATGGTGAGCCCCAGGAGGTTGATGAAAGAAAATAGCTTTTGACGGAGGAGGTTGCGAAAGAAGTAGACAAAATGATTCTTGAGCATAGGTCTGAGTTTTCAGCACTTTTACAAACGATGTACCACGACTGGATTTTTCGTTTTTGAGGTTAGATTGATGCTTTCAAGGATTTCGCTGTTCATTATTGAATATTGGTGTACGGTTTTGGGTTGATCACTTCGTTTAGTAAACTTGCAGGAATGCCAAACCAAACCCATCACCTTTCACAACTATTTCAGGAGAGATTTAAGCGATCTTCTTTTTTAATTCAGGCTCCAGGTCGCATCAATCTAATTGGTGAACATACTGATTATAATGACGGCTTTGTCATGCCTGCCGCTGTAGACAAGCATATGACGTTTGCCATAGCACCCAACGATAACGATAGGTGCAACATTTATGCTCAAGACTTTCAGGAGGGTGTTACGTTTTCGCTTCAGGATCTTAATCCTGGAGAGACGTGGGTAAATTATTTAATGGGTGTACTTGAAGGCTTTACGCGAAAAGGACTTCCGGTACACGGTGTGGACTGCATTTTTGAAAGTAACATTCCTGCAGGTGCAGGCTTGTCTTCTTCAGCGGCATTATGTTGCGGATTCGCGTTTGGCCTTAATGAAATTTTCAAATGTGGGTTGAGTAGAGTTGAACTTGCAAAGATTGCTCAATATTCAGAGCATGAATTTGCCGGGGTAAACTGTGGCTTGATGGATCAGTATGCAAGTTTGTTCGGAGAAGAGAACTCTGTTCTGCTTTTGGATTGCCGTAGTCTCGTTCATCAATATTTGCCCTTTAAGTTTGACGATGTTGAAATTCTACTGATGGATTCAAAGGTCAAACATTCACTTGCATCATCTGCGTATAATGACAGACGAGCCTCTTGCGAAAAAGGTGTTAAAGTATTGCAACAACGCTTTCCTCAGATTAAGTCTTTACGTGATGCAGATCTAAAATCCCTTGAATCAGTAAAGGCATCGTTGGATGAGGATACATTTGTAAAATGCAGGTTTGTCATTCAGGAAATAGATCGGACTCAACGTGCAGCAGAGTTTTTGAAGGCTAACAACCTGAAGAACTTTGGTCGATTAATGTTCGAAACCCATTGGGGACTTAGTAAGGAATATGATGTGAGTTGTCCGGAATCAGACTTGCTTGTAACTATTTCGGCAGAGAATCCAGA
Organism: Bacteroidia bacterium; assembly: GCA_031384515.1. Lineage (GTDB taxonomy): Bacteria > Bacteroidota > Bacteroidia > Cytophagales > Cyclobacteriaceae > ELB16-189. Next base: position 6,971 of record JANNAQ010000059.1, on the reverse strand, counting down.
TTGGGTTTTAGGCGCGCGTCAAACTGGAGGTGGGTTTGGCGGATGTACCATCGCGCTCGTAAGAAAGGGAAACCTTAAGGAATTCTCGGCTAAAGTGAAAAAGAAATATGTTGCGACTTTCAAAAAAGAACCTGACTTTTATTCAGTCAACTTGACGAGTGGAGTACATTTTGTGAAAAGTTTTGAGTAAATAGACCTGCTCTTGAATTAAAAAACCCTAACCCATAGATAATGCAACGCCTTCAAACCTCAGACTACATCGTATTCCTAGTGTATTTTGTTATTGTTTCAGCCTACGGTTACTGGATTTACAATCGAAAGAAGAAAGCGGTAACGGATTCAAAAGATTTTTTCCTGGCTGAAGGATCTTTGACATGGTGGGCTATTGGTGCCTCGTTGATTGCTTCAAATATTTCAGCTGAGCAATTTATAGGAATGTCAGGCTCCGGATTTAAGATGGGCTTGGCCATTTCAACCTATGAGTGGATGGCGGCATTGACCTTGATTATCGTAGCAATCTTCTTTATTCCTGTGTATTTAAAGAATAAAATTTACACGATGCCGCAGTTTTTGAATCAACGCTATAACGGTACCGTGGCGATGATCATGGCTGTATTTTGGTTGTTGCTCTACATCGTTGTTAACCTCATGTCTATTTTGTATTTAGGCGCGTTAGCTATTAGTGGGATAACCGGATTTGATATCTATTTATGTATTTTTCTTTTGGCTGCCTTTTCCATCATTATCACCTTAGGTGGTATGAAAGTAATTGGGTATACAGATGTTATTCAGGTGTTCTTCCTTGTCCTGGGAGGATTGGTTGCAACATATATAGCACTTAATCTGGTGGCCGAAGAAGCAGGTCAAGTGGGTTTAGTAAATGGTTTTAACTTGTTAACAAAGGAAGCCAATGATCACTTTCACATGATCTTTAAACCTGATAATGCAAATTACATGGACTTGCCTGGGCTTACTGTCTTAGTAGGAGGTATGTGGATTACAAATTTGAACTATTGGGGCTGTAATCAATACATTACACAACGAGCATTGGGAGCAGATTTGAAAACGGCACGCAGTGGAATTTTATTTGCCGCCTTTTTGAAATTGTTGATGCCTGTAATTGTTGTTTTGCCTGGTATAGCCGCCTATGTATTACACCAAAAGGGATACTTTGCAACAGAGATGCTGGATTCAAAAGGCATCATAGATGTAAACAAAGCATATCCTTCGCTGCTGAATCTGTTGCCTAACGGCCTTAAGGGGTTGGCCTTCGCGGCTCTTACTGCAGCTATCGTTGCCTCTTTAGCGGGAAAGGCAAATAGTATAGCCACTATTTTTACCCTGGATATTTATAAAAAGGCTATTAACGAACAGGCCTCTGAAACCAAACTAGTGTGGCTAGGTAGGATATCAGTAATAGTGGCTATGATTATGGCCGTTGTTCTTTCTTTGCTAGTAGGCGAAAAGCTTATGGGCGAAGGCAAGCAAGGATTTCAATACATTCAAGAATATACTGGCTTCGTTTCTCCTGGTATTTTTGCCATGTTTATACTTGGTTTTTTCTGGAAGCGCACAACATCTAACGCAGCGCTTTTTGCAACCATCGGAGGCTTCATTCTTTCCTTAATCTTTAAAGTGCTTCCGCAATTTGTGGATCTTTCTTTCCTTGCCCCGGCTGGTTTCTCTAAGGCAAATGCTCAAGGTGTATTTGAGATTCCATTTTTGGATCGAATGGGATTTGTCTTTGTGCTATGTGTGATTGGAATGAGTATTATAACCAATATTGATCAACGAAGAGGGGTGAAATCAAATGGCTTAGAAATCGACCGGAGCATGTTTAAATTGTCACCAGCATTTACAGCAATATCGCTCCTAATTGTCGGTATCATTGCCGCATTATATACTATTTTCTGGTAAAGGAGGCGCAGATTGAACTCATCAAAATATGCGAAGCGTTCTATTTCCTTAAAGGGGTAGAACGCTTTTTACTTAATACCTTAAATCGAACTTGAAAGTTCATCAAAAACCCGTTTCGAGAGATGCTTTATTCGTGGGAATTATTAACTTACTTCTTGGACTGATGGTTCAACTATGAATAGAACTTTAACAATTACTTTGAAAACTATTTTACTCTGATGTATAAAATTAGATTAGCCTTACTTTTTCTTTTCGGTTTTACCTTTATAACAACCTTTGGTCAGAAAGACTCTGTAACTATTTCTGAAGAATACTTTCAACAAGGAATGGAGATTTTTGATTTTTCGCACAGGAAACAGGCGACTGAATTATTTGTGTTAGCAACACGCATGAATCCGAAAAGTGCGAAAGCTCAATTTATGACAGGTCAGTCGATTATGCTTTCCATCAGAAAAGAGCAGTCATTACCTTATTTCTTAAAAGCGTGGAAATTAGACCCCAATGTAGATGAGGAAATATTGTTTTTCATTGGTAAGGCTTATCATTATGACATGCAACTGGATAGTGCTATTCGCTTTTATCATCGGTACAATCGAACCTTATCCCGTTCCTTAAATTTTAATAAGTCGGTTAAGATCAACGAAGTAAATCGCAAAATCTTCGAATGTAGAAATGCGATGTTTTACACCACTAAACCGGTAGATGTGAAGATAACTCCGTTGGGCGATAAGATTAATTCTGAATACCCTGATTATGCCCCTACAATAACAGAAGATGAGACTCAATTGGTGTTTACCACGCGTAGACCAGACTTGAACCTAAATGCCAACGTGGCAGTAGACCATGAGTATTACGAGGAGATCTTCTTTTCTCAAAGAATCAATAATGAGTGGCAGCCAGCATCTAATATCGGATCACCTTTGAATACAAATTTTCACAACGCCAGTGTAAACCTCTCTCCTGATGGAACTGAGATGATTTTGTATCAAGATACTAACGGAGGCGATTTATTTATTTCAAAACGAGATGCAAAGGGCTGGTCCACTCCAAAACCCTTACTGGGGATAAACACCGAATTCGTTGAAAACTCTGCATCTGTTTCTAAGGATGATAAGCATATTTTCTTTACAAGCAATAGGCCTGGAGGATACGGTGGAACTGATATTTACAGCTGTGAATTGGGAAAAAATGGGCAATGGGTTAATTTAAAAAATCTGGGCCCTAAAGTAAATACCGATATGGACGAGGATGGTGTATATATTTCTTCGAATGGTAAGCACCTGTATTATAGTTCCAATGGACTGGCGGGCATGGGCGACCTTGATATTTATCGCTCCACCTATGATTCATCAACAAGCACTTGGTCTGATCCAATTAACTTGGGATACCCAATTAACTCAGTTGAAAATGATATCTATTTTGTTCTTACCGCAGATGAAAAGGTAGGTTACCTTTCTTCTGTTCGTGAAGAAAATCTTGGTGAACAGGATATTTATAAAATTGATATGACGAATTGGAAACCTGTTGATTTGAATCAACCTGAAATCATAGATATTGTGGAAAGTCACAATCAACCTTTGAAACCAGTAACGGCAGCGCCTATTGTCCAGACTACCATTGCACCACCTGCCGCTCAACCATTCAAAATGCAGATGATCGTAATTGATCAGGCATCGGATGATCCATTGAAAGCAACTTTAGTTTTCAAAAATGGAAAAGGAGATCCATTAAATGTTGTTGATATCGGAACTGGTCTTTTTGAAATCAACTTAACTGGCAAAACAGGTTCTGGTTCTGGCTATAAGGTAGAGGCAAGTGCATTTGGCTATAGCTCATTTTCCTCTACTCTATTTATACATGGCACTCCTGAAAACAGCATTCAAGATACCATTCGCCTTGAAAGAGTGATTATTAATCTGCCATATAAACTAAATATATACTTTGCTTTAAATAGCGATCAACCCCTTTCAAGGGAAGGAATGCAAAATCTATTGGTGATGTTGAAAAATAACAACACGATGAGGGTTGAGATAAGTGGTCATACAGACAATCAAGGCGCACAAGATTATAACCAGGATTTAAGTCAGCGTAGGGCAAACGCTGTTAAAAAATATTTGGTTAAATCAGGCGCAGATCCAAATAGAATTGCTGCCGTTGGGTATGGTGATTCGAAGCCAGTAGATACCAACCTTACCAAAGAAGGGAGACGAATGAATAGGAGAACAGAGTTCAAGATTGTTGAACAATAGTCGTGCTGATTATCATTGAACAATCTTCATTTCAAGAGAAGATTTACCTTTAGATTTCTGGTTACTTGTAAATAGGTTTTCATGAATCGCATTGATCGCCTTACTGCTATTCTCATTCACCTTCAAACAAAGAGGGTGGTAAAGGCAGAAGAAATAGCCGACCGTTTTGAGCTGAGCTTACGCACCGTTTATCGCGATATGAAGGCGTTGATGGAAGCCGGAGTTCCTATTGGCTCCGAAGCAGGCAAAGGTTACTTTATTGTAGAGGGCTACCATCTTCCTCCTGTGATGTTTACCCAGGACGAAGCCAGCGCAATGATGATGGCTGGTAAATTGGTAGATAGGATGACAGACCAATCAGTCCGCATTGCATTCAATGGTGCATTGCTTAAGATAAAATCTGTTTTGAATGAAGCCGAAAAGGACCACTTAGAAAGTCTTCAAAATCATATTGAAGTTTTACGTCCTGCTACTAGTTTGTCAGCTGAGCAGGGAGGTTTTCTTACTGAATTACAAAGGTCGATTGCAAGCAAGTTGGTAATTACAGTGGCATATTTTAGCAACAATCAAAACAAACTTACACTCCGTGATGTAGAGCCAATCGGTTTATTTTATTACAGTTCTGCATGGCATTTGATTGCTTGGTGTCGTTTACGAAATGGTTTTCGCGACTTCCGATGTGATCGTATAAAAGAGTTGAAAAAGACCAGTGAAGTATTTGAACCACGCAATATTTCTACGATGCAGGAATACTTTAATAGTTTACAAAATGCAAACATTGAGATGAAGGAAACTATTGTATTGTTTGGGAAAAAAGAAGCCTCAATGGTAAATAATTCAAAACATTACTTCGGGTTTGTTTCTGAAGAAGAAGTGGATGGACAAGTAGGCATGAAGTTCTTAACCGCTGATTTTTCGATGATGGCTCGGTGGGTGTTATCTTATGGAAGCGGGGTGGAAATAGAAGGCCCTGAGGAATTGAAAGCATTGGTAATAGGGTTGGTGGAAGAATTGCAAGACCACTATCTAAAGCTAGTTTAATCAAACCAATGTAAATTCGGTTATGTTAGTGCGTTATCAATAGCCCATGTGATAAGACGAACTTAACTCGTTCTTCAATTCCCCAAGGGCTTAAGAAAAGACTGATATTTCTTTTTGATCTGTTCGGGATGATAACCCCGGCCAAACATAATCATGGCAATGGCATTTGCATATTGCACCGTAATCCAACCATTGTTAATATACTTCCTCATGGAAATTATTGCTGCTTTAGGCAGTATAATAAATTTATTGTCGGTTGCCCAAATCCGCTTGATGATATCAAAGTCTTCCATGATGCAATATGTTTCGTCATAGCCACTCAGGTCTTGGAAGAATTTTTTGGTAATGAATAAGGTTTGATCACCGCCCCTTGCTGTCAGCCAATAGAACCTGGTAACAAATGCATTTACCTTCATCAATCCAGGATAATTTTCAAATCCGGAGCGATAGCAACCTGCATGATATCCTGTTGATAATGCTGTTACAATATCATCGAAGAATGATGAGGGTACTTGCACATCCGCGTGCACAAAGTAGAGAATACCATACCTGGCTTTTCTTGCTCCTAGATTCAATTGTTCCGCCCGATTTCGTGGAGCATTTGCAATAAGAATAGCCCCTGATGCTTTAGCAATTTCAGCAGTCTGGTCATCGCTTGAGCCGTCTACCACTATAACTTCAAGTTGATCCTTTTTATCATGAGTCGTGAATTGTCGCACTGTTGCGTCTATATACTGAGCTTCATTAACGGTAGGAATAATAATTGAAATCTTAAGATCTGCAGGCATAGTTAAAGCTCAGTATACGAATGATCCTTGGTCTGTTCTTGGTTTAGCCAGGTAATGAGACGTAAGGGTTTATCGGAATAGCGAAATTAAGATTTCCATTAGCTTGAACGTTCAATTGGACGATTAACTTTTTCAGGCCCTAATTTGCTAAAATATTCATGCTATTTTTAGCCCGTGATGCTACCAGAAAAAGTAAAGGCTGTTGAAGAACTCTTCAAAAAGTTAGATGATGAGATTTCTTCTTTTCAGGCTAAGTCCACTCTTCATTGTGAGACAGGTTGTGGCAAATGCTGCTTCAAGTCTGATTTAGAAGCTACTGTTTTAGAATTTCTTCCGTTTGCAGTGCATTTGTATAAAAATGGACAAGCCGAAGAATGGCTTGAAAAGATCAAATCTTCGGATTCATCGATTTGCCACATACTTAATCCAACGCAAAATGGCGTAGGCCTTTGTTCAGAATATCAGTATCGAGGCCTGATTTGCAGATTGTTTGGATTTTCTGCCCGCACAAATAAGTATGGTAAAAAGGAACTCGTGACTTGCCAGATTATTAAAACAGAGCAAGAAGTAGCTTACCAAAGTTCTGAATCAATGCTTGAGCATGGTTTAGAAGTACCGGTTATGAATCAATTCTATATGCAGCTTCATGGAATTGATGTTGAACTTACACGGAATTTTTATCCAATCAACACAGCTATTCAACATGCTATTGAAGAAGTGATGCACTATTATGCTTATCGGGACTGAGAATTCTGGATAATGGCTTTTAAATCTACCCTTTCGATAACTTTTTTAAGGATGACTTTTGGGGAAACTTGAAGACCAGTCTTGAGTTGAGGTGTAACTTCTTTATTCTTTGATTCAGGATTTGTAGCCTCTGTGTAGACAAGAGTCGTGAACATAACGATGGCAGCAACTACTATGCCCAGTAGAAGCAGATAATCTTTATGTGATAGTTTTAGTTTCATTTGAAAGC
>JANNAQ010000018.1:0-121872 GCA_031384515.1 Bacteroidia bacterium | reverse complement strand
ACTTTTGGCTGATTCTTGCTTTTGCGATCCAGTAAACTAATCATGACCATTAGCAACACGAGCAAGACAAACACAATTGTCATCCTGTCGAGAAAGGGATAGTCTGGAAATGCAGCTGCTGTCCAGACGGGTAAAAATTTTAGGATTGCTGATAGCGGAATAGTGAGCAGAGCCGCAGCTAAGGCCGCAGTTGAAGTGGCTCGTTTCCAAAAGAAACCTAAAAGAAAAATAGCCAGCACACCAGGTGATATGAATCCTACGTATTCCTGAATAAACTGATAGGCTTGGTCTAATGATCGTAAAGCCGGTGCTACCAAACAAGCAAGGAGCATGGCAATGACAACTGCCCATCTTCCGGTTCGCACCAATTGTTTTTCAGTGGCGCTTTTGCTAAAGAACTTATGATAAATATCCAGAGAGAATATTGTTGAGATACTATTTGCTTTCCCCGCAAGGGAAGCGACAATGGCTGCGGTAAGGGCAGCGAAGGCTAAACCTTTTAATCCTACAGGAAGAAGATTTAGTAAGGTAGGATATGCGTGATCTGGTTTTAATACGCCAGCACCATCTATCATTTCAGTTTGAAACATTCCGTTTTGATAAAGAACATAAGCTGCAATGCCAGGCAGTACAGCAATTACGGGTACTAATAATTTTAAAAAGGCCGCAAACAAAATTCCACTGCGCGCAGTTTTTAAATCAGAACCAAGGGCACGTTGGATGATGTATTGATTACATCCCCAATAGTTTAAGTTATTGATCAGCATTCCGCCAACTAAAACGGACAAGCCTGGGAGATCTTTGTAATAAGGATGAGAAGAATCAAAAATCATTTGAAAATGAGAAGGTGCTTTTTCCTGAATGAGTTGAAGGCCTTTTAAAACATTTTTTCCATACCCAAAATGCTCAGAAACTAAATTAAGAGCGAGATAAGTAGTGACGAGCCCACCAAGAATTAGCACGGCAACTTGTATCACATCGGTGTATCCAATCACTTTCATTCCGCCCAACGTGACAACTATTGAAAATAGGGCTAACCCTGCAATGCACAATTCAAAACTTATTCCAGAGATGGAAGTAATCGCAAGGGCTCCCAAATAAATGATAGAGGTAAGATTTACGAAAACATATACCAACAACCAGAAGATGGCCATGATAGTACTCACGGTTTGATTGTAGCGTTGTGCCAGAAACTGTGGCATGGTGTAAATCTTATTTTTTAAATAGAGCGGGATGAAAAATATCGCGACAATAATTAATGTTGCTGCTGCCATCCACTCGTAGCTGGAGATTGCTAAACCCAGCGCAAACCCTGAGCCCGACATACCAATAAAATGCTCTGCTGAAATATTGGAAGCAATCAGCGAAGCCCCGATAGCCCACCAGGTCAATGATCCTTCTGCAAGAAAGAAATCTTTGGAATTGATGTTCTTCGCTTTCTTTTTGTGATAGATATAAATGCCATAACCAGAAACGATGAAAAAGTAAATCAGGAAGACAACGTAATCAGTAGCTTGGAGTTTATTCATGAGCCTGAAATTAAGCCTTGTAGTTCTTCGTATGGGGTGCTAAAGTAGCGACATAAAATTGGATTAAACGTGCTTTTGTGCTACATTTTGATCCCCACTAAATCCATCCATACTATGAAAGGATTAATGATGCCTTTTCAGCTAACTCTTCCAACCATTCTTAGAAGAGCTGAAACTTTATTTGGCCATAAAGAAATTGCAACTCGGCTTCCGGACAAAACTATCCATCGCTATACCTATAGCGATTTTGCTGTCCGAGCTAAAAAATTAATGATGGCACTTACAAAATTGGGTGTAAAAAAAGGAGACCGAGTAGCTACACTTTGTTGGAATCATTATCAGCATCTTGAAATCTATTTTGCTGTTCCTTGTTCGGGTGCAGTACTCCACACACTTAATCTACGTTTGTCTCCTGATGATCTGGAGTTCATTGTTAATCATGCAGAAGACAAGGTGATTATTGTAGATCAGGTTTTGTTACCCTTGTTTTATAAATTTAAAGATAAGATCAAGGTAGAGCAGATTATCGTTATCCCAAATGCAAATCAGCCAGTACCTGATGGCATGATAAATTATGAAGACCTTCTTACACCACACGATATAAGCAATTTTCAATTTTTGGAGCTGGATGAAAATTCTGCTGCCGCCATGTGTTATACTTCCGGCACAACAGGCAGACCAAAAGGTGTATTGTATTCTCATCGCTCTATTGTTTTGCACTCTATGGTATCCTCGTTTGCAGATGGTCTTGGTATACGTGAATCGGATGTAGTATTGCCTGTGGTGCCCATGTTTCATGTAAATGCATGGGGCATTCCGTTTACGTGCACTATGCTTGGTTCAAAACAAATTTTTCCCGGTCCTTATTTAGATCCAGCCAGCCTATTGGAACTTTTCGAATCGGAAGAAGTGACCGTAACCGGAGGCGTGCCAACTATTTGGCTCGGAATATTAAATCTGTTGGATGCAGATCCAAAAAAATATAAGCTGGACTCTTTGCGTTGTTTGATAGTTGGTGGGGCAGCCGCACCGAAATCAATGATACGCGGTTTTGCCGACCGACATAACTTAAATGTATTGCATGCCTGGGGAATGACTGAAACATCGCCACTTGGTACGGTTGCGAATTTAACAAGTGAATTATTGAAAGAGTCAAAGGATATTCAATTCAATTATCGTGCAAAGCAAGGTTTGCCATCCTCCTTTGTAGAAATACGAGGTAATTCGGAAGAAGGATTTATTCCATGGGATGGAAGTACTATGGGAGAATTGGAATTGCGTGGTCCCTGGATCGCAAGCGCTTACTACAAAACATTGGATGAAGAAAAGAAATTTACGGAAGACGGATGGTTCCGCACAGGGGATATAGTCACGATTGATAAAAAAGGATACATCGAAATAAAAGATCGAACAAAAGACGTAATTAAGTCAGGTGGTGAATGGATCAGTTCAGTAGCATTGGAAGGAACCTTGATGGGACACCCAGCTGTTGCGGAAGCAGCGGTAATAGCTATTGCTGATGAAAAGTGGTCAGAGCGTCCCCTTGCTTGTGTCGTATTAAGAGAAGGAAAGCAAGCAACAGCACAAGACTTGAATAAATTTTTGGAGCCACACTTTGCTAAATTCTGGTTGCCCGATGCCTATGAATTTGTGAAGGAAATTCCGAAGACGTCAGTTGGTAAATTCAAGAAGTCTGCACTTCGGGAAATGTTTAAGCATTATCGTAAACCTTAAGGGTAGATGTTCAAAAAGATAAACTCTTCAACGAAACACCAAGTGTTTTTTCTGCTATTCCATTGAGCGTTTCTTTATCAGCTTCTATGTGTATGGTGATGTGGCGATGAAATAGTTGCTCACCTTTCTTCAGTTCCTTAGCAGGCGATGAACTTTCCAATTCATAAAAGGGACCCATTTGACTTCCGTCTGCTTGTGGACCATCGTTATATGAATTTACAGCATCACCTCTGAAGGGCTCTTCTTGGTGCTCCCACTTTGAATTCACATATAAGCCATCTTTATTCAAATCAAACTTTACAAGCGTGAGTACATGGTTACCTGGATCATAACTTCCTACTATGTTGCTAGTGACGGAAGGAGCGACACCAACTTTGCCTCGGTATTTTCCATCGCCTTTTAACAATAAAAATTGATCTGTGCTCTTAATTCTTTCCGGAGGAATTGTCCCGAAGTAGTCAGGGGTAACTTTGCTCTTGTCATTTGTTTTTTGATGGGGAAGGATTATGACGGTGCTGTCAGACGGGTTAAACATTCCAAGGATCCAAATAGATAGCAACCCATTTTTCTTTGTCCAGTTTTCTTGTCCAGCATTGGTTATTGAATTTTCACTTTGAAAGGCAACGGCCTTTAGATTGCCTGGAGCAAAGCCAAACTCTTCTTCAACTTCAATTTCATTCAGCAATTTTATTTTCCGTTCAATAGTAATAGTAAAATTGAATCCTTGATAGTTTGTAATCGTTGTTGATTTTCTGAAAGTGGCTTGAAGGCTGTCTGAGTTGACCACTTCAAAAGGTTCTGAATCAATTGGAGCAGGAGTTTGCCAATGATCAAAGTCAAATGGATCTCCTTTTTTAAAGTATAGCGCATATTGGCCTCCTTCTGGTCCCAGCCAAAACCGATCTTCTCCACCATATGGATTCATATGCGATTTTAATTCACCAGCTTGAATAAGCTCATAATTCAACCACCCATAACTTTTTCCACCATCGCCACTGGCCGTGCTCGTCATTACGCGTGCTTGATAGTCATTAATAATTAATAACCGCGCATTCGAATAACCCAACTCAATTATTCCTTTATGCTTTTTAAGAAAGGTACGGTCGTAGGCAAAAGTTCCAGCTAAAGCGTCAGGTGTTTTTGTTTCAGTTGACATGGAGCTATTTTTTGATTGGCAAGAAATTAAAAAAAGTAGAAGAGGGAATAGGTATTTCATACCCTAAGATTTTTTTGTCTCTATGGTATTGGTGAGTAGTCCAATGCCATCAATAGTAATATGAACCACATCACTCACGGCAAGCGTAAAATCATTAGTAGGAACAAGACAGGTGCCTGTCATCAGAAAACAACCAGACGGAAAATCTAATTCCCGAAAGAGCCACCCGGCCAATTCGGTATGCTTGCGCTTCATCTGACTAATCTGAGCGCTGTCCTTGTACATCACTTTGCCATTGCGAATGATTTCTATAGAAATAGCCGTGTGCTGTGGAAGTGGTGAGGCCGGAACATATAAGCATGGGCCAAGTCCAGCACTTCGTGAATACGTCTTAGCCTGTGGCAGATACAACATGTTTTCGCCTTCAATGCTGCGTGAACTCATATCATTACCAATCGTATACCCTTCAATTCTTCCACTTGTGTTTATAAATAGGGCAAGTTCCGGCTCAGGCACATTCCATGTTGAATCTTTGCGAATATGAACGTATCCACCATGACCTACTACTCGGTCAGCTGTGGATTTGAAGAACAACTCGGGGCGATCCGCATCGTATACTTTATCGTAGAAGGATGCGCCACCAGATTCCTTTGACTCATCCATGCGTGCTTCTTTACTGCGAAAGTAGGTAACCCCTGCAGCCCACACTTCCTGACTACCAATGGGAGCAAGCAACTCCTTTTCAATGAGATTGGTAGCTATGTCGCTGGGTGCCAGTTTTTTTGTTTCTGCTACAAGATAGTCATGAAGGTTATTCCGATTGGTTAGGCTGTCCCAATCTTCAGAAGTCAGGTAGAATTTTTCATCGTTTGAGATGATAACTGACTTTTTGGTTTTGTATACTTTCATAGAGATCAATTATGGGTTTTGGTGATAGGCACTTTGGGGTAATGGGCTTTTTAGTTAGCGAAGATAGTTACTTCTTGATCGGGAACTCGTTTGAATCTACTCTAGCTTTTTCCATTAATTTCTCCAGGTCTTTTACTTTTTCAGGATACAGAGCGGCAACGTCTCTTTGTTCACCCATGTCCTCGGCCAGGTTGTAGAGTTCTGTTTTGTTCGCATTCATACTTCTTCTTACAATTTTCCAATCACCGGTTCGCAAGGCCTGATCAAAACCTCTCTCAAAGAATTCCCAATACAAATAAGAGTGTTTCTGTTTTATTTTTTGTTGATGAAGGGCATTGTAGAGAGATATGCCATCAATGTTACCTGAAACTTTTTGACCTGTCAAGTCCGCCAAGGTTGGAAGAATATCCCAATTGGCGAAGGGCTCTTTGCAGGTAGTTCCAGCTTTTATTTTTCCTGGTGCCCAGGCGATCATAGGTACTCTGATCCCACCTTCATACAAGTCACGCTTTAATCCCTTAAGTGGTCCATTGCTGTCAAAGAATTCTACTTCCCGTCCTCCTTCCTGATGGGGTCCATTGTCAGAGGTAAAAAATACATACGTGTTAGCATCAAGATCTAGATCTTTTAGCAGCTGAAGTAGTTTCCCAACATCTTGATCGAGTTGCCACATCATTGCAGCGAATGCAGCATTAGGCATTTCTTGCGGACGATAGGAAGCGTATGTTACATTAACAAAAGGCTTTTCTGAAAAGATGCTCTTCCCATCTTTCAAAAATGGTTTAAGTGATTCTTCGGTTGGTGCTAACATCTCCGCGTGTGGAATCGTAACTGGTAGGTAAAGAAAAAATGGTTCTGTCTTGTGGTCTCTAATAAAATTTTCTGCGGCTTTAAAAATGAACGGATACGTGTTGGTCATCGTGTCCATAGGAAGCTTGCTTAGATTTCCATTTTTTACTTGCCACAAGTGATCCACATTAAATCTATGTGCGGCACGATGATGTAAATAGCCTAAAAATTGATCCCATCCTTGTTTTTCGGGCGAGCCACTATTGTTCTCTAGTCCGAGCCCCCACTTCCCAAACATACCAGTAGCATATCCACTTTGCTTCATCAGCTTTGCGAGTGTCATATCAGTAGGGCGAAGCGGAAGTTCTTTGTTACCCCGTATGTAAGCATTTCCCATATGCATGCCGGTCATCAAGGCACAACGTGATGGGGCGCAAACTGTACTGCCTGAATAAAACTGAGTAAACCTGACACCTTCTTTGGCCATCCGATCGATATTAGGAGTTAATAAAGTCTTTTGACCATAACTTCCGATATCTCCATATCCGAGGTCATCGGCCATTATGTAAATGACATTAGGTCTCCGTTCATTTTTCTGTTGTGCACTTAAACTAGTAACGCAAACAGAAATGACAAGAATGGAATGGAATACTCTGTACATGAATTGTTTTTTTTTGCCAGAGGCTAATCAAGAAGATACTCTTAAGTTATTTCCGATCAACTCTGTGTTGTATTTGCCTAATGCTCTGGTGGCTGGTCCGGTTTTAACGGCCCCGTTTTTATCGAAAACACTGCCGTGATTTGGGCATAGAAAATCCTGAGGAGTAGATCGATAGTTGACAGACGTGCCAGCATGAGTGCATGCAATATTTACTGCTGTAAATTCGCTTGTTGAAACTTTTGCAATAATAATCCCATCCTTCGACAAACTTCCACCCACATTCAGCAAGGCTGAGTTTGCTGCTACTGTTAAATCAAGTGTAAAATCCACCCCACTTTTTGGAGAAGGATCATCATTGCTTTCGCACGAAACAAGACTGCAACCCGCACAAGCCATCAGTGTGCCGGTGCCCATGTACTTTAGAAATTCAGAACGGTCCATTTGGTTTTATTTAGTTTTTTTTAAAATAGATTTAGAGATAAGATCGGATAGTTTTATCCCTAACAGTAACGCTACCCAGCCTAAAAGTGTTATATGTTCTGAAAAACTTCCCCCAGCATTGGGGAAGGAGCCCTCCACTCGGGATAGATACGTCATAAAAAAAATTAACCACACGTAATATAAATAGAGTAAGGTTGTGATAGAAAATTGTTTTGAACTAAGTTTTGTTTGGCGGTGGAGTTCTTCCAGCCAGGGCATGGCAAAAATAAAGGAATAGGCTATGAACCCCCCAGCCACACGATAGGGAACTAGTGGAATCCCCGATAAATAAACATAGGAGAGGAGCTCAACGAGATGGATTCCATGGGCGATTGCGAAAATTAGAAAATAGCGTTCAGAAAGAATTGCCTTTAAATTTATGTAACGGTGGTTCTGAAACAGAAATATAAAACTAAAAATAGCCAATGAAGCTCTTCCGGAAAATCGGGTAACAGCTTGTAAGGCTTCGAGTGTTACTCCGTAATTAATAACAGCGAGCAGCGCGATGCCAACTTCAATAATAAGCGTGCTTAACAGCGCGTTTTTATAATTCATCCTTTGTCTACCTGGTTAAGGCTTCAAGAGAAGTTTGTTATTCGATTTGGCTTCTATTTCTTTTCGGTTCATCAACATCTTTCGTGTTTTGCCAGTAGCAAACATTTCACCTTGATCGCCATAGTGTGAACTCATCACATTTCCTGATTGTCCGGTTGGGGAAATAGTTTCTCCAACTTCTACATTCGAGAAATCAGTAACCTTCCGTAGAGCAGGTCCGTAGGTGACAGGAAAATAACCAGTTGTATCGAGGCTAAAACTTAAATTATTGATTACCTCGCTACCACCATCCACAGCAAATGGTCCTACATTAAAAAATTTATCAAGAGGTTTTACGGCAGCTAATGGGTGAGTATGTGTTAAGGTGTGGATTTTTCCCCATCTCCATGATTCCGGATTAGACCCGCATGTTTTAGTAAGAAGTTCGATTGTTCTAATTGCGGATTTCTCAAAAATCGCTGAACGGGTTTCTTTAATTTCTTTTGTTCTTGTATCATCCCACCAAACAGATGAATCATTAAGTACGAGGGTATTTATAAACGTTTTAGAAATGGAAGTGCCCAGAATGGTTTTGGTTGCCTGCGCTCCAATCTCATCGCTCATCGCCTGGTACATAATTTGTGAAAGCATATTGTAATAAACAGATGGAGCCGTGTCTGTTTGCTTGTGATTGCCATCCCACATCTCTAATTGTTGTACGATAGAAGAATATACAGGCTTATCCAACGACTTTATAACAACTGCAATTTCCTTTGCCACTACTGTGTGATTCTTAGAGATAACATCCAAATTGATATTCTTCATGTCATCGGGGGACCACATCCGATCTTGAGTTAGTAATTCTAGCACTCTTCCAGCACGTCCCTTTTGATAGTAATAGCCTGGATAGAGAACACCATCTACTGAATCGGGCTGATTGTTGGTGGAGTATAGATAACCCCACGGTGGATTGATGGCATGTGGATTTTTTGAAAAATCGTAGTAGCCAAGATATTCATCATTTCCGCTTGCACCATCAAGAAATAATTTTGAAGCCACATGTTTAGGCCGAATAGGTAGCTTAGCCACCGCCCACCATGCAATATTTTTATCCACATCGCCATACATAATATTGAGGCCAGGAGCAGATATTAATGAAGCCCCATATTGTGCCTCAACGAATGTGCTTGCATGGTTGAGGCGGTATAATGCATTCAAGGCTTGATTGGGAACCTGTGTTAGAATCCATGACATGGCAACCGGACTAGATTTTTCTGATGTGTTTTCAAGTGCCCCGTTAATGATAGGTCCATGACGAGATGACTTTACTTCGATAAGCACATCTTCTTTTTCTTTTACATGAATGATCTCTTTTCTTGATTTTAACTCCTCCCATTGTTCTTTGAACTTTACTTGTTTTGGATTTTCCGGGTTAACCGTTTCTGTAAAAAAATCAATGTCATCATTCTTAAACATCGTTAAGCCCCAACCACAAAATTCGTTGTTACCTAATACTCCAAATGGAATGCCGGCCATGTGATGACCATAAAATCTAAAGCCGGGATACTCAATATGAGCTTCATACCAAACTGCAGGCTGTCCAAAACCAATGTGCGTGTCATTGGCGAGGATGGGAAATCCGGTGGTTGATTTATCCGCTGAAATTACCCAGCCGTTGCTTCCTTGTAAAAGTGGGACAGGTAATTTTGAAAGGGATTCATCTATCGATGAGATAAGTTTATCAAGCTTTGCTGCTTCATTCATGACATCGTAGTTTGGAACCAATATAGCATCTGAAGCCGTTACCAAGTCAAGATCTTTTAGGTACTCATCTCCGAATTCAGTTTTGATTTTTTGCAAGACCGGATCTGTCTTTAAGCCATCCGCGAAGCCAAAGGATAGGTACCCAACTGCGAGATAGATATCTTCTGGTGTGAATTCTTCTTTCGGAATTCCAATGATGCTAAACTCCAAAGGAGTTTTTCCGATCTTAATGAATTGATTGATGCCTTTTTGGTAAGCAAACACATCTTTCTGGTAAGCGGCTGTATCTGTTCTTAGAAATTTCTGTGCATGTTCTTTAGCAAATTGATTTAACCCCAAGGTGCGGAACAGCTTATCTGTTGGTATAAACTTATCACCAAGAATTTCCGATAGCCTTCCACTGGCAGCTCTTCTTATCATTTCCATTTGGAAAAGTCTATCTTGGGCATGAACATACCCCAAGGCAAAATAAGCATCTTCTTCATTTTGCGCGTAGATGTGAGGCACTCCATAATCATCATATAGTACTTCAACTTCAGCGGAAAGTCCTTGCAGTTTTATTTCTCCAGAGTAGGTAGGCTTAGTGGTTTGGAGGAATAGGTAAATGCTGATGATCACCAATAGGAGCACAGCGGCCAAGCCGATAAGAATGTGTTTTGCGATTTTCATAGATTCAAGCTAAGAACTAAAGTTAAAATAATTGAGCCGGAATTTTTACCTTGTTTAAAAATATATACCATGAAATTAACCCTGGGTCTTTTTTTTGTGCTCCTACCGTTTTCATGGGCCTTGTGTCAGAATAAATATGGGCTAACTCCAACAAAACTTGACGGATATAAGGCGTCCTTAGTTTCAAATCCAGAGAAGGAATTGGTTGATCTTGAAAAATTTATTCCTGGCATTGTGTTAGACATCCGTTACGCAACAACGAATAATTTTACTGGAACAAAAATTTATAACATGGCCAAAGCGTATGCCCGAAAGCCTGTTGCCTATGCTTTAAAGAAAGCACAACAAGAATTTAATAAACTTGGGTATGGAATAAAAGTCTATGATGGGTACCGGCCTTATTCGGCTACTGTTAAATTTTATGAAACAATGAATGGTGATACCATCTATGTAGCTAGCCCATACAAAGGATCGAAGCATAATCGAGGCTGTGCCGTAGACATTACCTTAGTGGATTTAAAAACTAATCAAGAATTAAAAATGCCTACCGAATGGGATACAGCGGCAAAGGAATCATGGGCAGATGCTCCTGTAAGTGATCTAGGTGTTGCCAAGAATCGTCATGCATTGATATCAATCATGGAGAAAAATGGGTTTAAAGTGTACACGGCCGAGTGGTGGCATTTTGATTTTATTGGCTGGCAGAAGTACGAGGTAATGGATATTAATTTTGAAGAACTAGAAAAGAACTAATTAGTCTTAGTCAAACTCTTTATGACCTTAGAACAAGCACAACAACAAGTTGATCAATGGATCAAAACCAATGGTGTTCGTTATTTCAATGAACTCACCAACACGGCCATTCTAACAGAAGAAGTTGGTGAAGTGGCTCGAATAATGGCAAGACGATATGGTGAACAATCTGAGAAGGAATCTGACAAAGACAAGGATTTAGGCGATGAAATGGCTGACGTGCTGTGGGTTTTAATTTGTCTGGCCAATCAGACAGGTGTTGATCTTACCACTGCATTTGAGAAAAATATGGAGAAGAAGACATTACGTGACAAAGATCGGCATCATCAAAATCCCAAACTGCAATAATTCAGACGTGTGGGGTTAGTCTTCGATGTTCTTGGCAACTTTGCCTCCAATCATTACAAACTTAACTCGTTGTAATTCGGAGAGGTCCTTCAAAGGGTCACCCTTGACAGCGATCAGATCAGCCAGCTTTCCCACTTCAATTGTACCAATTTCTTTGTCTTTGTTCAAGAGTTCAGCATTCACTTTTGTGCCTGCTTGTATAGCTTGCATAGGAGTCATCCCCAGTGTTACTAATTCAGCAAACTCACGAGCAGAGAATTCTGGAGGAAATCCAACATAATCAGAACCTACTCCAATTTTCACACCTTTTTTAACAGCTAACTTCATACTTTCATAAACGCCTGCTCTTGATTTTTTTGATAGTTCAACCGCCTTAGTTAATGATTTGCTGGCTGAAATCATTTCTTCAAAATATAAACCAATTGTAAGGGTTGGTATCAGATATGTTCCATGCGCGATCATCAGATCCATTGCTTCTTCATCTATATAAGAACCATGCTCAATAGACCGAACACCAGCCTTGACGGCTTGTTTTATCCCTTCTGTAGCATGGGCATGAGCCATAACAGGTACGCCTCTTCTGGCGGCTTCTTCAACAGCCACTTTTAATTCTTCCGGACTGAAATGTACATTCTGAGGGTTATCACCTACAGACATGAAGGCACCTGTCACCAATAGCTTTATCCAATCGCTTCCATTTTTTATTTCGGTACGAATAGCTTTCTGTAATTCATCTGTGCCATCTGCTATTAGTCCATCGGCAATAACAGATTGTTCGTATGATAAAAAATTAATGTCACCGCCACCACCAGTGACTGAAATGTAATGGCCAGCACCATAAATTCGAGGGCCAATAAATAGACCCTTGTTAATAGCATTGCGAATTTCCAAGTGAGCATATCCGACATCGGCATCACCAGCAACCCGTAAAGTTGTCCAACCTGCAAGTAGTAAATCCTGAACTCGCTTTAAGCCATCGAGTGCTTTTGATGCTGATGATCCGCGTAAGTGTTGCAGCTGATAATCATCAGGTGCAATCAGTGGATGAGTATGCGCATCTATCATCCCTGGTAGGACGGTAAAATCCTTCAAATCAATAATGGTGATTCCTTTGGGTAAATTGTTCTGTTGCCCTATGGAAGTGATTTTATTTCCTTCAACAAAGATGGCTGGATTTGAAATTACTTTGCCGGTTCCGTCAATAAGGGTTTTGCAAAGGATAGCTGTTTTTTGTGCTACTACTGAATGGAAATTGAGACTAATTAAAGTGACTAAGAGAAAGATACGTTGCAAACAATCTTTTTGGCGCTTTGTTGATGTATGCATGTTGTCGAGAATAGGTATGACTGGAATGGATACGTAGAGAAAGAGTCAATTTGATATCAACATGATGTATAAATCAAGCTTTTAGAATCCCTCGGTTTAATCGAGGTACTACTTTATATTGATCAGGTGTTAAACAAAATTCTATATCCTTAAATACATTTAGCCTGTTCAAACGTTTGACATGTGAAGAAGTGCTCAGGAACTTTACCATATCCTCTTTAGCGAAAGAGTATAACTGTTGGGCAATAAGTGGAGCATCACAATCCGGTTCAATATGATTTCTAAGTTTTTCCACCACGGCTCCTGCAAACAAGGTGTCCTCAAGATTTACCTTGCCTTTCCATCCTGCGCAAACAATTAATACACTATTCTCTCCCAGGAATAAATATTTTACAACGGAAGATAAGTTAAGAAATGATCCAATGATTAGTTCTTTAGCTCCTTTTGCTTTTTCAATGGCTTGAGTTCCGTTGGTAGTGGTAAATGCTATTTTTTCGCCACGAATGTCTTCGCCCATGTATTCGAACGGGGAGTTGCCCTTTTCAAACCCTGGTACTTTTTCTCCATTTCGCTCGCCAGAGGTAATGTAACCTTTCCCTTTCATCTCCCGACAAATATCGAGATTGGCGAAAGGAGTGATGCTTTCAACGCCATGTGCAAATGCAGTAACCATGCATGAGGTAGCTCTGAAAATATCAACGACTACAACGGTTTTATCTTGCACCTCGTAAAGGTGCATGAGATCGGGACTCAGGCATACGTCTATTGTTTTCATGAGTTGATTAATGGCATTTTACTCACCACCGCCTTCAATCCCTTGCCACGCACTTCAATAAAAATTTCAGTCCCAACATTTGAATTAGGTGTTGATACATAGCCCAAGCCAATACCAATACCCAACATAGGTGATTGTGTTCCTGAGGTAACTTTTCCAATTACATTTCCGCTTGCATCTTTGATTGGATAATCATGACGCGGAATTCCCTTATCGATCATTTTAAACCCAACAAGCTTTTTAGATACACCCGCTTCTTTTTGTTTTTTAATGGCAGCCGAGTTGGTAAAGTCTTTTGTGAATTTAGTAATCCAGCCTAAACCACCTTCAAGTGGCGAAGTTGTATCATCTATATCATTGCCATACAAACAGAAGCCCATCTCCAATCGGAGTGTATCACGTGCACCAAGGCCAATGGGCTTTATATTTTCGGCTGTGCCCGCTTCGAAGATGGCATTCCAGACTTTTTCTGCGGAAGCTTTATTAACATAGATTTCAAAGCCTCCAGCTCCGGTGTAACCGGTGTTACTCATCACCACATCTTTTACTCCGGCAAATTCTCCAATAGCAAAGTGATAATATTTAATGGATGCTAAATCAGTCTTTGTTAGTTTTTGAAGTACACCAACTGCCTTAGGTCCTTGCACTGCAAAGAGACAAGTGTCATTAGAGATGTTTTTCATTTCCACACCTTTCGTGTTGAATTTTGAAATCCAATTCCAATCCTTATCGATGTTAGAGGCATTTACCACCAGTAGGTAATCGTTGTCTTTAATTTTATAAACGATCAGGTCGTCTACAATTCCTCCCGTTTCGTTGGGCAAGCAGGAGTATTGTGCTTGTCCATCAATAAGTTTAGAGGCGTCATTACTTGTTACGCGCTGAATAATATCTAATGCGTTGGATCCTTTCAATGTAAATTCGCCCATATGCGACACGTCAAAAACGCCAACTCCGTTTCGTACAGTCATGTGCTCTTCAATATCAGATGAATAACGCACAGGCATGTTGTATCCAGCAAAAGGCACCATTTTGCCACCTAGCTTTTCGTGAACGTGATTGAGGGGAACTAATTTTATCTCCATAGAAAATTTAGAAAGTGGGCAAAGTTAACAGAAAGTCAATAGCAGACAGTCGTCAGATGTTAGTTATTTTGAGGGGCAAGAGCGTTGCGGTTCTCCATATAGAATTTGTTAAACGCCTGTGTGCCAATCAAACCAGCCAAACGGTCAAATGCACCTTGCGCATACTCATCGAAGCCCATCCTGAAAGCCTCAAGTCCGTAAGCTTTCAAAATTTTAACGGAGTGAGGATTTACCTGAAGAGCGTTTACTAAAATAGTATAGGCCTTTAAATTTTCCTTACTGTTTGTTTTATAGAATCGAGCAGATTCAACGATGGCTTCGTCAAAGAATGGATTTGCCACAGCCAACCAATCGTATATTTTTTCAGCTTCTCCACTATTTCCAGAGTGTTCGTTAATTAAGGCTGTGAAGAAAAGTTTTTCATTTTTTTGGTCTATAGCAAACGAGGCTGATTTAAATTGCTGTTCTAATGAGATAAAGTCACCTTTTTCTGCTAACAGATTAAGTTCAGTGTGCTTGAAGTCTTCGAACAACTTTTTGTCGCTCATTTCAATTCCATTTATTTGTTGGAATACACGAGCAGCTAATGTCACATCATCATGCCGTAATAATTTCTTTGTTCTATCAATGATTCCTTTGGCTCTTAAGTCATTGTTCTTTATGGTTGTTATAACTTTAATAAAGGTGGATGAATCCGAAAGTGGGATTCTGTATCTACAATATTGATACTTATCGGCATCAGTAAAATTTTTTACAAATCTTTCCGGGAGTCCGAGGACTCGAAGGCTGCTTTCGGCCATAGCAAGTTGTGTGGTATCACCTTGTGATTTCAAACTATCCCATGCCACAATGGCTTCGCCTAACTTCCCCGCCTCAGAAAGTGCAACTGCATTTGTAAGTGCAGCCTCAGGAAAGTTTTGATCGATGGCATAGGTCAAGAATTTTAATGCCGCCTCTGGTGCATTTTGTTCTAGTGCCCAAAGTGCAAGAATGTTGTTGTATTTGCCTTGCGAACTACTGCTGAAAATAACTTCTTCCAATAAGCTAAAGGCTCTGCCCACCTGACCATCTGAATAAAGCGCAAAGGCACTTGCAACAAATAGACTTTCCTTGTAACTAAAATTACTTTTCAACCTTGCCAGTTTAATGATGTGGTTTATAGATGTTGAATCAATGTCGCCCAAATGGTTAATTAAGTAGTTAGTAACCAGAGTTGATGAAAATAGGTCAAGAAGGGAATCTTTAGGCAAAGAAAAATTCATTTTTATTTTTTCTCCTTGGAGGTTGGCAAGGGCTAATGCATTTGCTTCCACTCCTGCATGTGTTGAACCGATAAGATTAAATAAGGAGTCTGCATCGATGGGTAAGTTTTTACTGGCTATTAACCCTATCATATTAGTTTCAGCAGAGTTTTTTGATAACGCATTTGTTCTTGATTCTTCAAAAAGGAAAAGAGCCGAGTCGAGTATGCCCATCTTGCCGTAAAGAAGGCCTTGCGTATTTTTGATGACACCGCTTTTTGGAAATTCGGTTGAACTTTCTTTGAGAATTAACAATGCTTCCAACCATGCTTGACTACGTTGATAGGTATTTGTCCAATTTAAATAGGACATCTCCGTTGGTCTGGTGCCTGATGCACGTTTGTAGAAGGTTCGCTCTTTATCATCATTTCCTCGCTTGGCTTCAAGGTTGGCAATAGCATAGTTTGCATGATGGTTTTGGAATCCGTACAGGCCAGCAGTATTATAATAGGCCTCAGCTAATTTACTGCTGTTTGATTTGTAGATATCGGCCATCGCATTGTAATAGCCAGCTTGTGCATTTCGCACAGGTACTTGCCACGTATTAACAAATACAAGGGCAAGAGTGGCTATTATTCCGGCAAAGCGAAATGTAAAATAAGGCATGTTGTTCGGCTGGTATAACACGCGATACACTTGAAGATTTTCATTCAACATGCCCATGAAATTGGAGAGCACGTACAGTAAAAAAATAATTCCAAATCCCAGATGACAGTAAATGATTACATCGCTAAGAGCATCAATTGCTGGATCGTTGGCCGTTGAAAGAAACCAGGCGATTGCTGAAAAACAAATACAAGCAAGACTAACAAATACGTAGACCCCAAAAGGGTCAGCTTCTATAATACCTTCATATTGCGTTTGCCTTTGGCGGAAACCCCAGATGCCTAAAACTCCAGATATCGTTAGCAGTAAGAAAAAGTTTATGGCAAGAAAATCCCATTCAATCAGATTTATTTTATTGGCATACGCTAAAAAAATATTGACCATGTAAATGGCACTGATGATCAAAAAATGCTTTAAACTTTTTACTTGGCGTGTACCCCTGCTGACCAGATTAATAAATAGTGCCAAGATTTCATGAGATACCATAATAATGAATACCACACTTAGAATAATGGCAGCTATATATCCTGAAGCAGCCAAATGATAGGCAGGAAGAGGGGCTTGAGCAAAGGTAATTAGTGCTGTACCAATGATACCTGTGATCAGCGAGAACGTAATGATCCGTTTTACAAAACTCGCTGAGGTATTAAATGCTTGAAAATAGTAACTGATCGGCAAATAGATCAGCAATACAACCACTGTGGGGATCTTATTTGTTAGTCCAAAGAATTGAAGTAACTCTAATCGAAACCCAACGATGAAGAGTATAAACAGACTCATGCCTATGCTGTACCAAAACCTTTTCAGGGTAGTAATAACAGTCAGCAATAGGATAGAACTTAAAACAAGAGTGCCAAGAAAAATATAAGCGAATATTGGCAGAGGAGACAAATCATTTCCGATTAGCCGTTCAAATATGAGGTAATTATCTCCTTTTATAGTAAAGTCAAATAGGCCTGTTTGAAAGTTATGGATGGGGACTTCTAATAATTCCTGCTCCTGAAGGGATTGCCAGGTTAATGTAGGTGCAGGTGATTGAAAATAGGAGACCCACAAAAAGAGAAGAGAAAAGACAAGGAGGCTTATACTTGCACCGAAGATACGTTGGTAAACTACAGGCCAGGATTTCCAGAATTGAATTGAATACATAGTAAAGACTAACTAAAACTGGCTGCAAGTTTACTTTATTAACAGGCGATTAGCAACGGGAGTTTATTACTAATCGGGCAAGAAGAAGTAGCGCTTATTCCAAAACTTTTGGTACTCGGAAATAATCAGAATCTTTTTTAGGTGCATTCTTCAACGCGTCTTCGTGACTGAGGTGAGGTTTTACTTCGTCATTTCTCAAAACATTGACCTCATGGCTCATCGTAGTTAGTGGCTCCACACCATCCGTATTGACTTCGTTCAGTTTTTCTACGAAGGAAACAATGTTGGTCATATCCTTCATCATCTTTTCGGCATCCTTCTCATCAAATTCCAGGCGGGCAAGGTGGGCAATTCTATCTAGCTGTGCACGATCGATTTTCATATCACAAAACTAAGTTTTTTGTGCACACTCGAGGTCAACTTTTTTCTGATGTGATGATTTAATGAATCTTTTGCAGGCTGTGCTTTCCGAGTTCCGCTTGAATACAATCAAATACTTGTTGCTTTAAGCCATCAACATGTTGCATGGTCATTCCTTTTGTTTCAATAGGTTCATGAAAAATCACCACAATGGTTTGTGGATAGAGGTATTGTGGGGGATCAGGCATGATTACCCAATTGTAGGGGATAGTGACAGGTACAATGGCCACTTGTTTTTCAATAGCAGCGCGAAATGCCCCATCTTTAAAGGGAGTGAGTTGTGGGGGATGCTTAGTAATAATTCCTCCCTCCGGATAGATTACTAAACTTTTCCCTTCATCTAAAGCTTCTATTGAGCGTTGAAGCGTGATGAACTTGCTTTTTAACTTAGATCGGTCAACGGTAATATGAAGTTTGCTGTACATATATCCGAACAGCGGAATTTTTTCCATTTCACTTTTTCCAACAAAAATGGTGTTGATGGGATTGAGACCTAAAGTAGGAATATCCAAATAAGAGAGATGATTGGGACAAAAGATGTATTGTTTTTTTGGATCAAGTTTAGTTCGACATTCAATACGGTAGGGAAGAAACGTAAAAATGAATAAAAATTTTGCCCACCATCGATTAAAGGTGCCAACCCACTGGAATTTTTTTGGGAAGATGATGGGGATGAGAAGGAGGGGAAGAAATAAAACAAAAAGAATCCCGAATATAGTTAGCCCATAGTATGTGTGAAGCGTTCGGAGAAACTTCATATTTATTTAAAATCGATAAAAGATAAATATTCCAGATGCTGGAGTAATGTTCACAGTACCTTCATTAAAAATTTTCTGACTTGAATAGTAGTTATAATTACCAGGACTGCTATTGCTATTGTCAATTGATTTTGAGGTTACTGTTTTTCTATTTAGGGAAATAAATAAATTAGTCTGCGTTGCCACATATAGCCTCTCATTGATGTTGAATCGAATTCCTAAGAAAGGAATCACTCTTAGGCCATATGAATTTGAGCTATTTGAATACAGCAGGTATGGTTCTAAGTTAAGTGTATTAGGTTCTTGAATATAATTTTGTGTTTTATAGAAGAGAATAAAAGGGGCAATGTCGGTTCCATAATAGAAAATCCAGCGCTTGTTTATTTGCTTTTGAAATTCCTTACCTAGTGAAATACTAAAATTATAATTTGAGTATTGACTATAATTTTGCTGGGAATTGCTTAAGTCATTGTAATTACGGACTGACAGGCTAGTTCCAAACCGAAGGGCACTATTTGCGGTTTTTTGTTTCTTTAGCATCAAGTCAAATGGGTTTCCGGTTGGTCCGGAATTGAAAATACCGCTAAATACAAAATTTGTATTGAACCCGATATCTGAACGATATGCTTTCAAATCAGGTAGATCTTGGCAAAAGCAGCTTGTAATGGCCGCTGTAGTCAGAATTGTCAATAATATTTTTTTCATTGTAGTTGGTTTTCCACAATGGTAATAAAAAACATTGACTATGGGCTACTTGTAATGTGTGGCAGATAAGATAGTTAAGTTAATCTTACTGTTTGTTAACTGAATGTTTAGGAATCACTATTATTTCCTTCTGTCTTCCATCAATGTACCTGAATCCGGATCCATCAAAATATCCATCCTCTTCTAATTGAATCCGAATGTCTTTCTTCCATTCTGGAATATTAACAGTGCAATTTAATTCAATAGAGTAGGCGGTATGATTGTGCATGGGGTAATCACCTGTAAATTCAACTCCTCCTTGAAAGTCCCACATCCCAATGGTGGTTCCAGCAGCATGACCATGAAAGCCAATCGGGTGGGTATAAATAGATGGAGTGATTCCTTCAGCAATTGCTTGTTCACGCGTTGCCTTCAGGATCTCATTGCCAGTGCGTCCTTCCTTAAAGTTTCCAGTTAGAATATCTTGCAGTCGATTTCCTTTGGCAAAAGCATCTCTCAAAAATTTGGGCACTTCAGTTTCGCCAGCCTTCAATATGTAAGAATGTTGTTGTGTGTCTGTATTCAATCGTAGATAGGTAATTCCAAAATCAACGTGGAGCAGATCACCAGGTTGAATGACAAGTGGTGTTGGCCGTTTGGCGGTAATAGTTTCTGGTTCATTTCGTTGAACGGAAACAGAAGGTTGAAACCAGGTATCTAGTTTTAGCTCTTTAATCTTTTCGCGATACCACCAAACTACATCTTCTGTTGTAGTAACACCTGGTTGAATAACAGCATCAGAGAATCCACCTAGAATAATATCATGTGCAATGCGACAAATTTGTTGGTAAAGAACCATTTCTTTTTCTGTACGGGTTTCCAACCAACTTACGGCTAGCTTTTCTGCAGAGGTCACTCGCCCTTGTAAATTTTTAGGCAATACGCGTATGAGATTATCATAATCGTTGGAAGTAAGTCCATCAGCATGACCCCAAGAAGGTGCCTTGTTTACGCCTATCTTTTTTGGATTCCGTTCGCTGATTATTTTTCCCAATTGCGCCCATTGATCTGTGTTAGCGTCAGGATCCCAGGCACGTTTAAATACTTTGCCTACATCGTAACGGGCCACTGCCAGGAATTCCATTTCTTTATCTGCACCTTTATCGAATGCAACAAGCATGGTTGTTCTTCTTGCTGCCATCCAGGTGGCAGGTAATAAGGTTTCAATTACTGGATCTTCGTTATATTCTCTGGAAATGACAACCCACATATCAAACCCTTCTCTTCGCATCAAAGCAGGCAATGTGTTCCGTAGTCGATCTTCTAATAAGTCATCAATTACCCGCGCCTGATCTCGTTGCGTCAGAATATTCGGATATTGGGCATTAGAAAGATTAAAAAGAAGAATAGCAAGTAGAGATAAAATATATTTCATAGTTGGGCTAATTAGATAAGTTGCTTGAGTTTAAAAATACATCTTTCATTTTTTAGTAATTCATTTGCTCGTTCTACCTCGATGTTCGATTTGGCATCGTCCATCTTTTCGCGAACGGCATTTTTTATTTCTTTCATGTTCAAGGACTCAATGAAGCGCTTAACATCTTCCTTACTTTCAAGGATAAGCTTAGGCACCAACATGGGTTTATCATCATCTCCTTTGGCGACCATTGTAAAAAAAGAAGAGTTGGTATGCTTGACCGTTCCTAGTTTTACATTTTCTGATTCTACGCGAATACCTACTACAAGAGAAGTCTTGCCGACATAGTTTACGGAGGCATGCATGGAAACTAATTCGCCAACCTCGACTGGTTGAAGGAATTCAACTTTGTCAACAGACACTGTGACGCAATACGTTCCCGCATGTTTGCTTGCGGTAGCATAGGCCACCTTATCCATTAATGACAATAATATTCCACCATGAATTTTCCCACCAAAATTGGCATACGCTGGAATCATAAGTTCCGTTATTGTGGTCTGTGAATGTCGAACTGTCCTGGCTTCAGTTTGCATAATAATCGAGCGCGGTTTAAATGTACAGAAATTGCCCGGAAAAAATTTGTATAGAGTGGGATATGGCGTGCAAAACCTGATGAACGGAACGTCCTCTACTCATTTTACATTAGTAATCTTGAGTGTTCCCGCTGTTACACTCCAATATTGATTTGGTTGTTCTGTTGGCCATTTATTTAAATTAAAGGCGGCTGTTCCGTTGGTTGAACCATTGAAGGTGTAAGTGGCAATTGCTTTTCCGTTATTGTTCCATGTTAATGGGTTGTTCTCAACGCACTGTTCAGGAATTGATTTTGGAGCTAAAAAATAGGCAGTGCCTTTGCCAAATACACTCGCATTACCTGCATTATCAACGCACACGGCTGTTTTTTCGTCAACACCAATTCCATTAATTAATTCTGATGCCGATGCTATTCGCGCCATAAAAACCAAATGTCTTCCCCATCTTTCGCGTTGGCTGTAATGTTGATCGGCAATGGTGTTGGCAAGTATTGGGATTTCAATAAAACTTTTAGAAAGGCTAACGCTTTGATGAAAAGGATTTAGTAACACTTCCTTAGAAATAGATGTATCATGGCGAGCATCAAAACAAACACCGCTTAAGACTGCGCATCCAGCGCTAGTTCCTCCAATAGGTATTTTCTTTTCATGAATAAGATATCGAAGAGCGGCTGATACTTCAGAATTGCTCCAAAAATTAACATAGTTCCACTGATCTCCTCCAGCAATAAATACTGCTTCCGCTTGCCGAATTCGGTCCCCTACTTTTTGTGACATGGCCTTTTCGCGTGAATCAAGCAGGAGCGTCTCAACAGAGTTTAAGCTACCTAACTCTTTTATATAGTCGTTGTATCCTGTCGATCCTGAAGCCCGAAGAATTACAAAGTCACCACCACCTGAAAGTTTGATCATCCACTGTAATGCTTCATCCACATCGGTGCTACCACCCATTAGCACTACGCCAAATTGAGTTGGAGTTGAAACATCTGCTGAATCTCCGCTAATTCCAATGCTAAAATAATTATTCAAGTTGCCTGGATTCTGACTTTGAGTTTTGTTGCTCATGCAGAAAAGCATAACCAGCAGAATGGTGTACGTCTTATTCATCATCGTTGTGATTTGAATGCTTCGAAATTTTCTGTACTTAAATTTTATTACTCAAGTGTTTAAATCTAGAAACCATAGCTATGGCAGTGAGTGTTAAACCTATTGACAAGCCAATCCAAATACCATTCGCTCCAAGGCCTATAGGAAAGGCAAGGATATAACCAAGCGGCAAAGCAATTACCCAATAGGCTACGAAAATAAGAATCGAGGGCACTTTCACGTCTTGTAACCCCCGCAGTGCCCCAGCACATACCACTTGTATGCCATCGGAAAGTTGAAAAAATGAAGCAAAGATTAGCAGGGTTGAGGTCAATTCAATAACTGCAAAATCTTCTATATATAATGTCGGGAGAAAATATCGACCCAAAATAAAAAGTAGGGCCCATCCAGCCATTAATGCTACTCCCATCCAGATCATGGCAAATGCTGAATCTTGTAATTTGATTTTGTCTCGTTGTCCTAGAAAATTACCTACACGAATTGTTGCTGCAGCGCCTAGTCCTGAAGTAGTCATGTAACTGATGGTAGCAAGATTAATAGCAATTTGGTGTGCGGCTAAGGCAGTAGTGCCAATCCAGCCCATCATAAGGGCAGAGAAGCCAAAGGCTCCTGCTTCAAAAATATATTGAGAGCCAGCAGGCAAACCAATGTGTAACATTTTTGAAATAATTCCCTTAGAATAATTCCCTAACAAAAATCCTTTTCTGTACGCACTGAATTTTTCACCGTAGTAAACATATAGCATCATGCAAATGGCCATCATCATTCGTGAAATCAAAGTTGCCCACCCTGCTCCATTCAGGCCAAGCTCAGGAAAGCCGTATTTACCAAAAATCAAAACATAGTTAAGTGCGATGTTCAAAAGATTGCAACTAATTACAATTGTCATTGCCATGCGGGTTTTTTCCAACCCTTCAGCAAATTGCCGATAGGTTTGGAAAATCATTGTTGGAATGATCGAGATACCAATGATACTTAGGTATGGAATTCCAAGCGTCACCACCTCTTCAGGTTGGCCCATTGAGAACATAAATGGCTCTGCAGCAAAGATTAATACAGCCAGTACAAGGCCAACGATTAGATTTATCAATGCCCCATGCCGAAGTACGTCTATTATTTTTCGTGTATCCTTAGCCCCGGCTCCTTCAGCCACCAATGGTGTGATGGCATACGACACCCCAATACCAAAGAAAAGGGGAATAGTAAAAAATATGTTAGCAAAAGACGATGCCGCCAATGGAGTGGCCCCCGTCCAACCAACCATTACACTATCTGCTACACCAGTCATTACCTGACCCAGCATACTTAGCATTACCGGATAGGCTAGAAGAAAGTTAGGCTTAACGTGATTGGAATAGCGAGTAAGGGTTGACATTTTTATTTAGAATGGATTGTGATTTGAGTGTAGCAAATCAAGAATCCTGCTGTTATAATTTTTTTAATCTTGCCACCTTCAAAATGCCCATCACACTCAAACTATCGGTGATCTTTCCCGTCAAGACCATATCGAGGGCCTCGCTAAAGGGAAGTTTCATCACTTTCATATCGGCTTCAGTTTCTTCCACTTCGGCTTCACCTTGTTCAAGCTCCTCCGCCAGAAAAATGAATCCTTCTTCATCACTAACTGAGTTGGACAGATGCGTTCGCTGGATTTGTGTCCATTTTTTTGCAATGAGCCCCGTTTCTTCTTTTAGCTCGCGTTGTGCCGATTGAAGTATTGTTTGTTCAACAGGTCCACCGCCTTCAGGTATTTCCCAACTCCATTCGCTTAATGGGTATCGATATTGTCCAACGAGCCAGGTGTTGCCGTGCTCATCCAATGGAACTATACCGATGGCCTTATTTTTGAAATGGACTTTTCCATATATGCCTTTTCCACCAGCAGGATTAAGCACCTGATATTCTGTTACAGTAATCCAAGGATTATTGTATTTCTCCTCTGAAGAGACGGTCGTCCAGGGATTTTTTAATTCTTGGTTGGGCATAAATTGGAGCGTGTAGGCTTTCGCAAAACTATCATTTTCTTTTTGGATCGGTGGAAGAGAGCATTAAGTTTGTGTGTGTTACTTTCTTCTTTCACTCCAAATCTGATCGAAGCCGGCTGTGATGAAGTTGGTCGTGGATGTCTGGCAGGCCCCGTGGTTGCGGCCGCAGTTATTTTGCCCAAAGACTATAAGCATGAGTTGCTAAATGATTCAAAGCAATTGGTTAAGGAGGATCGCGAACTTTTGGAACAAGATATCAAGAGAGATGCATTAGCTTGGGCTGTAGCAGAAGTAAATAACATTGAAATTGATGAGATTAATATTTTAAATGCATCGTTTAAGGCGATGCATTTGGCCTTAGATAAACTAACTATCCGGCCTCAGTTTTTGTTGATCGATGGCAACCGCTTTAAGCCTTATTCCGGATTGTTGCATGAATGCGTCATCAAAGGAGATGGTAAGTATCTTTCCATAGCTGCGGCTTCTGTCTTGGCAAAAACCTATCGGGATGAGTTGATGGCAAGATTATCAATTCAATACCCTGGATATGGATGGGTAACCAATGTTGGCTACCCCACTGAAGAGCATCGCAATGGAATAAGGGCGCTTGGTATCACCCCTTTTCATCGGAGGTCATTTCAACTATTGCCTACGCAGCTTGAGTTGTTTGACTGATCAAAACTAAATCATCGGGAATTGACTTTTTTGATCCAAATATTAGGAGGTGAATAAAACTAAAGACGATTACACTTTGTTTAAAGATGCTAACTTTGAAACATGAAAATCTACACTAAGACAGGAGACGAAGGAACCACTTCTCTTTTTGGTGGCAAGCGAGTGTTTAAATCAGATCTTAGGATTGATGCATATGGAACTGTTGATGAATTGAATTCTTATGTTGGCCTGTTGCGCGATCAGGAGGTAAATCAAAAACGAAAGGAAGTTCTGGTTGAAATTCAGGATCGCTTATTCACGGTTGGATCAATCCTTGCAACTGAGCCGGGTAATTTTAAAGTGAAAATTCCAAGTTTACAGGAAATAGATGTCACTTTTCTTGAGAAACAAATTGATGAAATGGATTCGCTTTTGCCACCTATGAAGTCCTTTGTTCTGCCTGGAGGTCATGTATCTGTTTCTTTTGGCCATGTGGCCCGCACAGTTTGTAGAAGAGCAGAGCGATTAGTCATTGCTCTTAATCAACAAGAAAAGGTGGATGAATTAGTTATAAAATATCTCAATCGACTTTCTGACTACCTTTTTGTTTTATGTAGGAAGATGACGAAGGAATTGGACACTCAAGAAACCCCCTGGAAGCCTCGGATGTAGCGTATGAGAATCTTGTTTTTTACGATTTTACTTGCTTGGCTATTCTCAAGTTCCGCGTATTCTCAGAAACAATTGGTACTAGTCAAGAAGAACAAAGTAATGGCCCGTATCAGTGAAGGAGAGTCTATACGATTTAGACGTAAAGGTGAGGATCATTTTACCCGAGGAATTATTGAAGGCATTCAAAAGGAATCTTTCAGAATGGGTGAAGACACCACTTATTTATATAATGTTGCTGCTATTGATTTACGCGGCAAATCAAACGGTGGTTTTAAAGTACACCGGTCTGGTGTAATGCTTATTGTGGCGGGGTCGGCATTAGTAGTGATCAGCGCAATTAACACAGGAGATTTAGGCCCCGGAATTACATCCGTCTCGGGAGCTTTTATTGCAACAGGAATATTCATGTTGTTTGTTAATAATGACCTCTTTAAAATCGGCAGGAAGAAAAAAGTGATTGTAATGGACCGTAAGTAGCGGTAATTATTTTATTATTTAGAGCCTATCATCCGGTTCGGTTGGCTAGAACTTTAAATCTTTCAGCTACCTTTGCAGAAATTTTTTGATTCATGACCTCTGAACAATTAAAGGACTTAAAAGCCCGTGTTGCCGCCCTCAGGCGGTATCTTTGACTATGATCGCAAAATCGTAGAGATCGAAGACGAAGAACGTATTTCCCACCAAGCCGATTTCTGGAACAACCCCAAGCAGGCTGAAGTTATTCTTAAAAATATTCGAATAAAAAAAGTGTGGACCGATGCTTATAATAAAGTCAATAAACAATTGGAAGACCTTGACGTACTGAATGAATTTCACTTAGCAGGTGATGTAAGCGAAGAGGAACTTGAGCGCGAATATCAGAAATCATTCAAGGCAATTGAAGAACTTGAGTTTAAAAAGATGCTGAGTAAGGAAGAAGACCAACTCAGCGCTATGATTGAAATCAATCCAGGGGCGGGTGGAACAGAAAGCCAGGATTGGGCGGAGATGCTTTACCGCATGTACATCATGTGGGGAGAGAAAAATGGATACACTGTTAAGCAGGTTGATTACCAGTCCGGAGAAGTGGCGGGAATAAAATCAGCAACACTGGAGATTGGTGGAGACTTTGCCTATGGAAAATTAAAATCAGAAATTGGAGTCCATCGTCTTGTTCGTATTTCACCTTTTGATTCAAATGGTCGCAGACATACTTCGTTTGCTTCTATTTTTGTTTATCCTGTTGTTGACGATACAATTAAGATAGAAATTAATCCCGCTGATATTGAACTTCACACCTCACGGTCCGGTGGTGCTGGTGGCCAGAACGTAAATAAAGTGGAGACTAAGGTTCAGCTAACACATAAGCCAACCGGTATTGTTATTGTTTGTCAGGTAGAGCGTTCACAACATGCTAACCGGGAAAAAGCAATGCAGATGATGAAATCCAAGCTCTATCAAATGGAGATGGAAAAGCGTAATGCAGCACGTGATAAAGTGGAAGCCGGAAAAATGAAAATTGATTTTGGCTCACAGATAAGAAACTATGTGCTACATCCATATAAGCTTGTAAAAGATGCAAGGACTGGTGTCGAGCGAACTGATGCACAAAATGTTTTGGATGGAGATCTTGATGATTTCATAAAAGCATATCTGTTGGAAGATCAGGAACAGGCAACCAAATAGTAATCGGTGATCGGTAAGTGGTAATAAGTAATCGGTGTTTAGAGTCCAATGATCATTATGGAATATGTAAAGGGCTATAGAGAGCTAGAGGTTTACAAACTTTCACGGCAGTTAGCCAAGGAGATTTTTGAAGTGTCAAAAAAGTTTCCAAAGGAGGAGATGTACTCACTCACCGACCAGGTAAGAAGATCATCACGGTCTGTGGGTGCGCAAATAGCTGAGGCTTGGGCGAAGAGAAAATATGAGAAGCACTTTGTAAGTAAGTTAACAGATGCAGATGGTGAACAACAAGAAACACAACACTGGATTGAAACATCATTAGATTGCTCTACATTTCCAATGATATTGCAAATAGTTTGCTGAACCAATATGCTTCGGTGGGTAAAATGCTAAACTCAATGATAAACAAATCTTCAACCTTTTGCGGTAATGACAACGATCAACAGTAACCGATAACCGATCACCACCCACTGATTACCAACTCTTGAGCAAAGCAACTCCCAATATATACAACACCTCGTTCTGGCTGATCTGTGTAAGTTCATTTCTATTTTTTGCAAGCTTCAACATGATTATTCCTGAGTTGCCAGATTATCTGACTGCATTGGGTGGAGCAGATTATAAAGGGCTGATCATTTCTTTGTTCACCGTAACGGCTATGGTGTCAAGGCCATTTAGCGGAAAGCTTTCTGATACAATAGGCCGAGTGCCCGTTATGATTTTTGGAGCATCAGTTTGTTTTGTTTGCAGTCTCTTCTATCCCATCATCGCTACACTATTTGGGTTTTTTTTGTTGCGCTTTGTTCATGGTTTTTCAACGGGCTTCACCCCAACTGGAACAACTGCATATCTGGCAGACATCATTCCGATTCACAAGCGAGGTGAGGCGATGGGAATTTTAGGAACGGCCGGCTCAGTTGGCATGGCAGCGGGACCAGCGGTCGGTGGTGCAGTTGCCAATCAATTTGGATTAGATGCCATGTTTTACTGCTCATCTTTCTTCGGTTTGGTGGCGATTATTATTCTTGTTCAAACCAAAGAGACAATTAAAACCAAGACCAAGTTTTCGTTAAGTTTATTGAAAGTAAAAAAGGAAGATATTTTTGAACCTCTGGTTTGGATGCCTTGCTTGATTATGGTGTTAATCGCCTTTTCATATGGAACCATTTACACCGTAATCCCAGACTTTGGACAATTTCTTGGCATAAAAAATAAGGGGCTCCTTTTTACATTTTTGACCGTTGCTTCATTTTTGGTGCGGTTGCTTGCAGGAAAAGCATCAGACCGATATGGGAGGGTAGAGGTCTTAAGAGTAAGCACTCTCCTGCTCTTTGTCTCACTTTTGGTAATAGGTCTGGCTACCACATCTCAACTATTAATCTTAGGAGTTACGTTATACGGTTTGGCACAAGGATCAACTTCGCCAACCTTGTTAGCCTGGGCAACAGATTTGAGTGATGATCGTTTCAAAGGTCGTGGCATTGCATCTCTATATATATTTATGGAATTAGGGATTGGACTTGGCGCTATTTCTTCGGGGTGGATTTATGGCAATAGGTCAGATAATTTTTTTATCACCTTTTTTATTAGTGGCTTGTTAAGCGCAATTGCTTTTGCGTATTTGATATATCATTCTGTCAACCGGAGTAGATGAAACTAAGAACTATTTTCATAGTATTATTTTTTTTGGTTAGCCTAGGTGACCTGATTGCCATCTGCATTCCAAATCAAGAACTTCAGCTTATTTGCAAACCTCTAATTCTACTTTCTTTGATTGGTTATTATCTCGCCACAGTTGAAACAAGGTACATGGTTTTTGTTAGTGCACTTTTTTTTTCATGGGTAGGTGATGTCTTGTTGTTATTCTCTACCGGTTCAGAACTATTTTTTATTACCGGTTTGATAGCATTTCTGATTTCGCATCTGCTTTTTATCCAGGCTTACCGACAGCACAGAAACTCAAATGTTAGTCAAGAATTGTTGGGCACTCAAAAAGTAAGATATGCCTTGCCGATTATCTTAGCTTCAACTGGGTTGATTGTTATCCTTTTTAATTCACTTGGCACTTTGCAAATCCCCGTTGTGGCATATTCGCTGGTTTTATGTGTAATGGTGCTCACAGCTTTATTTCGCTACGGACGGACAACTCAGCAAAGTTTTTGGATGGCATTTATTGGGGCAGGGTTATTTATGATTTCAGATGCACTACTTGCCATCAATAAATTTCTTAACCCACTAGCTGGAGCTGGTTTTATGATTATGCTAACTTATATAGCTGCCCAATACTTGATTGTTAATGGCTTGATCCGACACCGTAAGTGAAGCAATGATGGGCAGAAAATCATTCTTATTTGATCTCAATGGTACGATGATCAATGATATGGAGTTTCACATTGAGGTATGGCACGATGTGTTGAATAATGATCTCAACGCTAAATTGACAAGAGAGGAAGTGCGCAGTCATATGTATGGTCGAAATCAGGAATTGTTGGTTCGGGTATTTGGCGATAGGCGATTTACAGCCGAAGAAGCAGATGAAATCTCGTATCAGAAAGAAGTCAAATACCAGACTTTGTATAAACCCCATCTCGACCTGCTTCCTGGATTATTTGATTTTTTGGAGCGTGCGCGTACTAGTAAAATCAGAATGGCGATAGGCTCAGCGGCAAGCCTGTTCAATATTGATTTTGCATTGGATAATTTGAATATTCGTCACTACTTCGAATACATTGTGAGCGGGGATGAAGTATCGCGAAGCAAACCACACCCCGAAACTTATTTGAAAGCAGCCGTGCTTTTGCAGGTGGAACCATCAATGTGCATCGTTTTTGAAGATGCTCCCAAAGGCGTTGAGTCAGCGCGCAATGCAGGCATGCAGTGTGTAGTAATCACTTCCATGCATCAGGAAAATGAATTCAGTGCGTATGACAACATCCTCATGTTTGTGAAGGATTATACTGATCCACGCCTTTTGAAGATGCTTTAGCGGTTTTCTGTTTTATAATAAATTCGATTAAAAGGAATCTGATGACAGCACGTCCATTGCTACTGGTTGTAATTTTTTGAACCCAAATCATGCAATAGCCCTGACCTTCAGGTCGGGGGAAATAAAGGAGAAAATATTTGGCTTTAGCCAAAATTATATTTGGGCTAAAGCCCTTTTGGTTTGCCTTCATTTATTCCACGACCTGAAGGTCGTGCCATTTTTTTTAATGCATAATCTGTATTTAATAAATGTATTAAATACACTTATTAAAAATAATGTACCTTGGCATTCAAATCTAACAACTAGTTTTCAAGAAGCGGTATGAGTAAGGAAACATTTGTGATAGGCGTTGACTACGGAACAGATTCTGTACGGTCCATCATTGTAGACACAGCAAACGGGAAGGAAGTAGCTTCCTCCGTTTTCAATTACCCACGATGGAGAGATGGGCTATTTTGCAATCCATCTAAGAATCAATTCCGACAACACCCACAAGATTATGTGGAAGGAGTAGAGACCACAATAAAAGATTGTCTTCGGCAGGCGGGAGCAGCAGTTAAAAAGAATGTAAAGGCTATTTCTGTCGACACCACAGGGTCTACCCCAATAGCAGTCGACAAATCAGGAACACCATTGGCTTTCCTGCCGGGATTTGAAAATAATCCTAATGCAATGTTTGTGTTGTGGAAAGATCACACCTCAACAAAAGAGGCAGCACAGATTAACGCACATGCGGAAAAGTTTGATGTTAACTATTTGCAATTTGTAGGAGGCATTTATTCTTCAGAGTGGTATTGGGCAAAACTGTTGCATGTATTGCGCGAAGATCTAGCCGTGCGCAACGCGTGCTATTCGTGGGTTGAACACTGTGATTGGATTCCCTTTTTACTTACGGGTGGAATTGATGTTCATCAAATGAAAAGAGGAGTGTGTTCCGCAGGGCATAAGGCTTTGTGGGCTGCGGAGTTTGACGGATTACCACCTGATGATTTTTTTTCGGCACTGGATCCACTGCTAAAAGGATTTACTTCAAGATTATTCAACGACACATACACTTCAGATAATTCTGCTGGCACATTAAATAAGGAATGGGCGGAGCGTTTAGGGCTATCCACAGAAGTTATTGTTGGAGTTGGTGCTTTTGATTGCCACATGGGAGCCGTAGGTGGGCAGATTGAGCCGTATCATTTGAGTAAAGTGATGGGAACGTCTACGTGCGATATGATGGTCGTTCCTAAAATCGATATGACCGGAAAATTGGTTCGCGGAATCTGCGGACAAGTAGATGGCTCAATTATTCCAGGCATGATAGGGTTAGAAGCAGGGCAATCTGCTTTTGGTGATACGTACGCGTGGTTTAAAAATATTTTGGCTTGGCCGATTACAAATGTCCTGAAATCATCTTCGGTGGTTAGCGCTGAGGTGGCAGCAAAATTGAAGGAAGAGCTTCTTGAAAAATTAATTCCAGAACTTACCCGTCAAGCTGCTGCCATTCCGCTTGATATAGATAACGAGTTAGCAGTTGATTGGTTAAACGGAAGAAGAACTCCCGATGCCAATCAATTATTAAAGGGTGCTATTTCTGGTTTGAGTTTGGGTAGTGAAGCTCCGCATCTTTTTAAGGCTTGGGTGGAGGCAACTTGCTTCGGAGCAAAAGCAATTGTCGATCGCTTTAACGATGAAGACGTTCCTGTAAAAGGTCTTATTGGCTTAGGTGGTGTTGCGCGGAAATCACCTTACATCATGCAATTGATGGCTGATGTCATGGACATGCCCATTCGCATTCACAAATCAGAACAGACTTGTGCAGCTGGTGCAGCTATGTTTGCTGCCACTGCAGCTGGAATTTATCCAACCGTAGAAGAAGCCATGCAGGCAATGGGCCAGGGCTTTGATCACGAATATAAACCCAATGCTTCAACTGCGGGTTTGTATTCGAAGCGGTACTTGAAGTATAAAGCCCTTGGTAAATTACTTGAAGAAAAATCTCTTTAGTTGTGCAATCTTTAGTCTAACGTCTTATTACTTATGTCCAATACATACAACCACATTAAACAATCTGCTTACGAAGCCAACATGCAACTACCCAAGTTGGGACTTGTGTTGTTTACGTTCGGCAACGTAAGTGCAGCAGATCGTGCATTAGGCGTATTTGCTATCAAACCAAGCGGTGTTCCATATGATGAGCTTTCAGCCGAAAAAATGGTAATCGTGGATTTTGATGGAAAAACCGTTGAAGGTAACCTTCGTCCTTCGTCTGATACCAAAACACATGTTGTCCTCTATAAACATTGGGAAAAGATTGGTGCCATTGTGCATACCCATTCTACCTATGCAACGGCTTGGGCACAAGCCCAGCGAGATATTCCAATTTTTGGAACAACGCATGCTGATCATAACACAGTAGATATTCCTTGCGCACCACCAATGAGTGACGAAATGATCAAAGGTGACTATGAATTTGAAACAGGTTTTCAAATCATGAATTGCCTTCGCGATCGGAAATTGAGTTATGAAGAAGTAGAGATGATGCTCGTGGGTAACCATGCGCCTTTCACTTGGGGCAAAACACCAGAGAAGGCAGTTTACAATAGTGCTGTATTAGAATCAGTAGCGCACATGGCATTGATCACGGAGCAGATCAATCCTAAAGCTCCTCGCCTAAAAGATGCTCTCATCAAAAAGCATTTTGAGCGCAAGCATGGACCAGACTCTTACTACGGACAATAATTTATTTATAGACAATTAAGCAAGTACTACAATGATTGATTTAAAAGGCCTTGAAGTTTGGTTTGCCACCGGCAGCCAACATTTATATGGTGAAGAAACACTGAAGAAAGTGGCCGAGCATTCCCATCAGATAGTTAAGGAGATGGATGCATCCTCATCTATTCCTGTGCGGGTGGTATTCAAACCCGTATTAAAATCTGCAGAAGAAATTTATCAGTTGTGCCAGGATGCGAATACGGCCAAGAATTGCATAGGCATTGTGGCCTGGATGCATACGTTCTCTCCTGCAAAAATGTGGATAGGCGGACTAAAAATTCTTCAAAAACCATTATTGCATTTGCACACACAATTCAATCGTGATATTCCATGGTCTACAATCGATATGGATTTCATGAATTTAAACCAAAGTGCACATGGTGATCGGGAGTTTGGTTTTATTATGTCTCGCATGCGGCTGAATAGAAAGGTGGTCGTGGGCCATTGGCAAGATGTAAATGTTCAACAGCGATTAAATGTATGGATGCGTGCTGCAGCGGGCTGGCACGATTGGCAAGGTGGAAAGTTTTGTCGCTTTGGTGATAACATGCGACAAGTTGCCGTTACTGAAGGCGATAAAGTGGAAGCGGAAATTAAATTTGGATATTCTGTTAATGGCTTTGGAGTCGGTGACTTGGTTAAGATTATCAATCAAGTATCCGATCGTGATATTGATAAATTGACTGCTGAATATGAATCACAGTATGCTGTGGTACCATCCTTAAGGAAAGGAGCCGAGAAAGCTTATGCATTGCGGGATGCTGCAAAAATTGAGATTGGGTTGCGCACCTTTTTGAAAGAAGGAAACTTCAAAGGATTTACAGATACGTTCGAAGATTTACACGGCATGGTTCAATTACCTGGTATAGCTGCGCAACGTTTAATGGGTGAAGGTTATGGATTCGCTGGCGAAGGTGATTGGAAGACGGCAGCATTAGTGCGAGCCATGAAAGTGATGGGCAGTGGATTAAAAGGTGGAAATTCATTTATGGAAGATTACACCTATCATTTCGATCCAGCCAATCCAATGGTATTGGGTTCGCACATGTTAGAAATCTGTGAATCGATTGCCGATGGAAAACCCTCTTGTGAAATTCATCCCTTAGGTATTGGTGGAAAAGCAGATCCCGTAAGATTAGTGTTTAATTGTGCGGCTGGGCCGGCACTAAATGCTTCCGTTATCGATATGGGAAATCGTTTCCGATTATTGGTGAACGAAGTGGAAGCAGTTGCGCCACAACATGACCTTCCTAAGCTTCCTGTTGCCCGCGTGTTGTGGAAACCATATCCGGATATGCAAACAGGCTGTGCGGCATGGATCTATGCGGGTGGTGCGCATCATACCTGTTACAGCCAGAATTTAACATCGGAGCATTTGATTGACTTTGCCGAAATGGCCAACATCGAATGTGTGTTGATTGGCAAAAAGACTGACCTTCATCAATTCAGAAATGAATTGCGGTGGAGTGAAGTATACTATAAATGAGATAATCTTTCTTAATGAATATCTCAAAGTATAAAAGCCATGAAGGAATATTGGTTGCAGTAGACTGTATCATCTTTGGTTTTGACGGACATCAGTTACAAGCGTTGTTGATCAAGCGTGGGTTTGAACCCGAAAAAGGAAAATGGTCCTTAATGGGTGGATTTGTCGAGCAGAATGAAAGTACCGATGTCGCTGCTATTCGAATTCTTCTACAACTCACCGGGATGAAGAACATCTACATGGAGCAACTTTACTGCTTCAGCAATGTTAATCGGGATACGGCAGGCCGCGTAATTTCGGTTGCCTATTTTGCCTTGATTAATATAGCTGCCTACAATGAACAACTTCAGCAAGACCATGAAGCAAGGTGGTTCATCATGGATAAGATCCCTAAGCTGGTTTTCGACCATAAGGAAATGGTGGCCAAAGCAAAGGAACGACTACGGGAAAAAGTAGGTAACCATCCAATTGGCTTTGAATTGTTACCCGAAAAATTTACGCTCCCACAGCTTCAAAATTTATACGAAGCCATTTATGAACAACAGTTGGACAAGCGAAATTTTACCCGGAAGATCTTATCGCTAAAGATTTTAAACAAACTAAAACTAAAGGAAAGAGAAACCTCTCGAAAAGGGGCTTTCTATTTTGTGTTTGATAAGCATAAATACAAGAAGCTTCATCAGGATGGGGTCAGGTTTATCTAATGGAACTAACGTCCTTGAAAAGTTTTGATGGTTATCCAGCTGGTATCATGGCCACTGCTAATACTCATATGACATCACATGTGATTGCTTATTAAGAAATTCATTCAATTGATCCAATTTTTTCTCACTGCCAAAAATTTCATAGATCACGATGAAATGATCCTTTTCCTTAAATTCTTTTTTTCTCCGGTATTGAAGTTGCATCAGAAGAATTTCATCCTTAAGAATGGCTTCGAAATTTTGCTCTTTTATTAATGATATTTTGTAGGCTCGTGTTTGATGTATGCGTTCGATCAAGAGTTGTAGTTTTTCAAATAGGATCAAAACGATCAATACCACCACAGATCCCACTAATGAAATGAAATATTCTCCTGCGCCAACGGCCATGCCCAATGCAGCTGATATCCAAATAGTAGTAGCCGTGGTAATGCCTGTCACACTAAGGCCATCTTTGAAAATCACGCCAGCACCTAAAAAGCCCACACCTGTTACAATGGTAGATGCAATCCGATCTGTCGTATCGCCACCCATATTAATAGAGAGCTCAGTGAAAATGGTGGAGCCCAGGCAAATCATGATCATGGTGCGCAAGCCGGCTGCCTTACTTCGATATTCCCGCTCAAGGCCAATGGCAGTCCCTATCACGAAGGAAATGAGTAAACGCAATGCTAATTCCATATCCACATTAAACTCCATGGCTTTGTAATTTTTCCTTAAGGTAGTAAAAGGTCAAATAAAAAAGCGGAAGTTCTCACCTCCGCTTTGCGCTAACTTCCTACTTGTGTCCATTCTACATCTTACTCACTTTCCCGCTACCAGAAGAATGGCTGTTCACGTGATTTGGATTTCCCTTGTAGGAAACGCTACCACTTCCTGAAATATTTGCATCCAATTCATTCTTCACATTGATTTCTACGTCACCAGAGCCGGAGATTCGCACATCACATTTATTTGTCTCTAGGTTAGCTGCTAATACTTTACCAGATCCGCTGATATTGGTTTTAACTTCGTTGGCTGTTCCTGACGCCTGAATTTTTCCAGAACCTGAAACACTGAAGCTGGCTTTGTCTGAGATGGCTACATCTAAATCAATTCTTCCTGAACCGCTTACATCACTGTCGTAATTTCGGCACGAGCCTTTCAAAATAATTTCACCAGAGCCAGACACATCCGCTTCAAGATCACCACTTACAGCAGCCTCCAACTGTAGCGAACCAGAGCCGCTAACATTGAGATCAAGTTCAGAAGAAGCAATTTTTCCCTGGCCAATCAAATCACCCGATCCACTTACGCTCAGCCCTTCAATGTCTTTTACCGTAATATAAACGTTTACTTTATCGTCATTATCGCCCCAACTCCAATCCATCCATTTACCTTCTTTGCCAATGACCAAGCGATCACCATCCACTTCTGTTTCTATCTTTTCAAGCACATCTTTCTTTCCTTCAATCTCTACTTTTTGAGGACTTCCTTGCTTTAGGTAAAGTTTGCCGGGAA
Source organism: Bacteroidia bacterium (assembly GCA_031384515.1). Lineage (GTDB taxonomy): Bacteria > Bacteroidota > Bacteroidia > Cytophagales > Cyclobacteriaceae > ELB16-189. The sequence continues at coordinate 84,910 of JANNAQ010000018.1, read as the reverse complement.
CCCGGAACGATATTTTTGTAAAGGTGGAAACATTGCGTGTTTCTTTTGTTTGCGCCATCACTGCCGAAATACTCATGATGAATAACAGGAGTGCGGTTGAGATCTTGGTTTTCATATGTTTTACGAGTTGATTTACTTTTAATTTAAGTGAAAGACAGAAGGCGATAGGTAAGGTTGCGTGACGCCTTTTTTTTTATTGGCCTATTAATTAATAATTCTTTCCTTAGGACGCAAAAATCACCCACTTCGTTGCAGATGTCTCCGTTTTCTTTTCAAACAATTAAAACACCCTCAGAAGGCTCTTATAAAGAGAAGGGTAGCAAATTCCTGGCCTTTGCCTTTCCAGTCGAATCGGAGCTGGAGGTTAAAGAGAGATTGTCCGATCTAAGAAAGAAATATTTTGATGCTCGCCATCATTGCTTTGGCTACTTTCTTGGCGCAGATAAGTCAAAGCATCGTGCTTTTGATGATGGTGAACCCAACCATTCTGCGGGCGATCCTATTCTGGGTCAAATCAGATCCAAAAACCTGACAAATGTGTTGGTTGTTGTAGTGCGATATTTTGGTGGTACTAAGTTGGGAGTGGGTGGCCTCATTCAAGCGTATAAAACTGCGACTGAAGATGCGTTGGCCCATGCCATTATAATTGAGAAGGAAGTGAATGAACCAATATTAATTAGGTATTCATACGAAGCAACACCTGAGGTGATGCGATTGGTGAAAGAGTTTGACCTGGAAATTCTGAAGCAGACTTTTGAAGGGGATTGCTCTCTCAAAGGCACCATTTCCCTTAAAGTAAAAAAGGAGTTTGGCGACCGTTTGACATTGCTCCAGGCATTGGGCAATAAGATTATTTTAGAATAATGATGTAAGTCTTATCTTCCTAAAAAATTTACTACATGTCAGAAAAACGCACGGCAGCAATTGGTTTCATATTCGTAACACTATTGATCGATACCATTGGCTTTGGAGTGATCATCCCTGTGCTGCCCGATCTGATTAAGGAATTAACGGGGGGTACCACCAGTGAAGCTTCTCGCATTGGAGGATGGTTACTTTTCGCTTTTGCAATCGTTCAATTCGTATTCGCTCCTGTACTAGGTGGTCTAAGCGACAAGTTTGGGCGGAGACCCATTTTGTTGGGTTCATTGTTTGGTTTTGGAATCGATTATATTTTCCTCGCATTTGCACCAACTATCGCGTGGTTGTTTGTCGGTCGCATCATTGCAGGGATCATGGGAGCTAGTTTCTCTACGGCAGGCGCTTACATTGCAGACGTAAGTACGCCAGAAAAGCGCGCTCAAAATTTCGGTATGATCGGAGCAGCCTTTGGGCTCGGTTTTATTATTGGTCCAGCTTTGGGCGGACTCCTCGGGTCTTTTGGCCCACGCGTTCCATTTTTAGTGGCTGCTGGATTAAGCTTGATCAATTGCCTGTATGGATATTTTATTTTGCCGGAATCATTAAAACCGGAAAACAGAAGAGCCTTCGAATGGAAGCGCGCTAACCCAATTGGATCACTGATTAATTTAGGTCGCTATCCAGTTATACTCGGGCTTGTGGCTTCCTTGGTTTTGATATATATCGCAGCTCATGCTATACAAAGCAATTGGGCTTACTATGTGATTGAAAAATTTAATTGGACTCCCGGAATGATAGGCTTGTCATTGGCGGCCGTGGGTTTGTTGATTGCTGGTGTTCAGGGTGGGTTGATACGGATTATTATTCCAAAACTTGGACAAAAGCGATCGCTGTATGTGGGTCTTGCCCTATATAGTATTGGATTTGTACTATTTGCCTTTGCTACCAAAGGTTGGATGATGTTTGCTTTTCTTATTCCATATTGTTTGGGTGGAATTGCAGGTCCCGCTATACAAGGTATTATTTCTTCACAGGTCCCTGCCAACGAACAAGGAGAGTTGCAAGGTGCCCTTACAAGCTTGATGAGTGTCACTTCTATTATTGGTCCATTATTAATGACACAGTTGTTTGGCTACTTCACGGGTTCAAGTGCTCCGTTATATTTTCCTGGTGCACCTATGCTGATGGGAGCGATGCTATCGTTGCTGAGTTTACTATTAGCGATCCGGGCTTTAGTAAGTTATGTTCCCAAGCATTAAATGAAGAAAGAATTGTGAGATATTTAATCTGCCTCGGTTTAATTCTCCTTTCTATTTCTGGACATTGCAGCGATGATTTTAACAGAATTTTTCAGCTTGTTAAATTAAGAAAATTACGTCAAGCACAGGAAGAACTGCAAAATTTGAAGGTAGACCCGATCCTCTCAAAAAGTGGAGAAATACATTTTCTTCAGGGGGCCATTTATCTTGAGTTATATCAATTTAGGAAGGCGCTGATTGAACTAGCTCTTGCCCGTGAGAAATATGAAGGTGCTTCGGCCAATGTCTATGCAGGGCACATCAATTTGTATTTAGGGCGTTTGTTTAAAGATGGCTTTTCTAATTCACTGCAAGCGAGATTTTTTCTTGAAAAGGCGAAGATGGCCTATGCAGTTTTTGAAAATTATGAAGAGAATACAGCCAACGTCAATTTTCAGATGGCCAGATCTTATCCTTTTTCTGATTTTGAAAAAAGAACCTACTATAACGGTCTTGCCATGGTTTTCTTTGAAAAGAATCCTGCGCTATACCCGATAGAACTGGCAGAATGTTATAATTTGAACGCCCTACTATTTTATTATCAAAATCATTCATCGATAGTTTGGAAGGAAGAATTTTTAAAAGCGATTCATCTTGTTACAAAGAATCAATCGCAATTTCAAATCAATCTAGGTAAATACTTTGATAACCTTGGCTTTTGCCTAAATCAAGAAGGCAGTAATCAAGGTATTACTTATTTAAAACAAGGGCTTACGGTGAATAAGCGTTTTGAGTTTAATCAATATTGGGTCACCTCGAGCCTCAATAATATAGGCGCACACTATGCGCAGAAGGGTGACATGACAACTGCTCTTACGATATTCAGGCAGGTCGTGGGTCTCAGAAGGCAAATATATGGCGACAATCATCCTGAAGTTGCTTTGGGATATCAACACTTGGGTCAACTATTTTTAAAGCAATCACTTATTGATTCTGCAATGATCTGCTACGCTAAAGCAATCAGCACGATGAGAAGTCCAAATGACAGTAGTTACAACTATTTTTCTTCGATCTATGATCTTCCGTACGCATTTGCATTGAAAGAGGAAGCAGAACTTTTTCAGGAAAAGTTTAAGGTATCTCATGATATAAAATTCCTGAAGATGGCACTTGAGAATTTGATAACTGCCAGCAGGATCATCGAGCGAAATTACATAAGCTTTGAATTCGAGTCTTCGAAAATAGCCTATACATCTGACGTAAGAAGTTTACTCTTAAAGCGAGTGGAAGTGGCACAACAACTTTTCGGATCAACAAAAAAAGAAGAGTACCTGGTCGATGGCCTTGAAGCAATGGAATTTTTGAGATACACCAGCACACTTGAAAGTCAGGCGATGGCGCACAGATCTTTTGATTACCCAGAACTAAAAAGTTTGAGTACCCGGCAATTGCACCTGAAAGGAGAGCTCGCTTTTTACAAAGCCACCACCCTTGGTGTAAACTCGGATAGACTTTTGAAATTGTCTAAACAATTGTTTGAAGTGTCCGATTCGATAAAGTCACTATTGCCATCGCGCACCGAAAAATCCGCAAATATTAAGAGTATCATCGAGACGTGGAAAAATAGCAATAGCAAGGATGTACTTTTAGAATATCAGGAAACAACCGGCATGTTTTACATTATTTGTATTTCATCTTCTGGAAAGGCATTTATCAAAGTAAATAAACCTTCAGAATGGAAGAATCAACTTAATCAGCTATTAAATTTACTTGGAAATGCGCCCGATATTCAATCCTTTAAACAGAACAGAGAGAAATTCATTTCAAATTCAGCATACTTTTTTGATATATTGGTTAAGCCGGTTGAGAATTTACTCACAGAGCATTCAAGGTTGGTGATCATTCCAGACGGAAGTTTTACCATTTTACCATTTGAACTTTTGATTCAACGTGGTGAAAATAGTTCCTCGTTCAAGGAGATGGACTATCTGTTCATGCACCATGAAATCGAGTATTCACTTTCTCTTAAACTTTATTCAACTACAAGAGCTGAAAAAAGAATAAACAGGGTGTTGGCCTTTGGCTTCACTGAAGGACCGAATAAGCTAAGTGGAGTAAAAAGAGAATTAGCAGCAATAAGAAGTAATTTCAAAATGATTGGCAGGGAAGGGACTGAATGCAACTCGAGTTTGTTTTTGAAGGAGGCTTCTGACTATTCGATTATTCATTTAGGCGTTCACGGCCAGGCCGACATAAATGATTTACTTCGAAGCAGACTCATTTTTTCCAAATCAGATACCTTATTTTCTTATCAATTATATTCCATGGAACTGGACTACCCATTGATTGTACTAAGTTCTTGTGAATCATCTCTTGGAAAGGCACACGAGGGGGAAGGTATCTTTAGCATGGGTCGGGCTTTTTTTTCGGCCGGTGCAGGTTCGGTGATTGTCACTTTATGGAAGACAGCTGATGCAAGTTCCTCTTTGATATTCGAAGACTTTTACAATTCGTTGGCCGAAGGAATTAATTCAAGTGTGTCAATTCAAAGAGCAAAGTTGAATTACCTCAGCAATTCAGATGAATTTAATGCCCACCCGTTCTTTTGGGCGGGCATTAAACCAATCGGGGTTTTTACACCTAAGAATGAACAGTGGCTGCCAATTTGGTGGTTCTTAATGGCAACATTGCTTTTAACTATTCTCGTGTTTTACATCTTTTATAAAAGACGCAAATACCTTAGCGCGTAATTATTTAGGCAGCACCTTCTTTACAATTGCTAACAGGTATGTTTTAGAGGTGGGGTGACCCGCTGAATCGAGTTCGGGTATCTCCACTATTTCGTATTCTTCCAGATGGGCATGCTTCTTTTTATCACTTAAATAGTCGTCTCCTTGTTTTATCTGTCCCTTCTTTACAATAAAGGGTAAGGTCGCCACAACTTGATTGTGATCTACGTCTATTACTCTATCCATAATGCCAGTCGCGTAATCTTTCGAACCAATTTTTGTAGTCACACTAAACCCGCCATCGTGAACATGGCCGTCATTTGGGGGAGAGTGTTTTAGTACGCCTCGCCCGTAAACCATTAACTGTTTTTCTTTATAGTTTTTTACACCCATTTGCATTACTGCTTCGTATTTTGCCAAAGAATCAAAAATGATTTTTCGGGCCGAGTCATAGCCTAGCTTTTTGGCAGCTGCTATTTCCTTTGGATCCGGGCTACAGCTGACCAGTAGTAACGCGAATCCTAAAACAGAAAGAGAGTACAGATACTTTTTCATAGAATTTATGGTTTTAAGTGGTTCAACAATGTCTCGGCTCTTGACTTATAAAACCCATCCTTAGCATTAAGTTTTAAAAGAACACTTTTCGCATTTTCGTTATCTCTTATCTTAATGTATGACAGACTAAGATACCACTCCGCCTGCTCATCAAATATATCGAATTCAGAGATGACCTTTTCAAATACAGGTATTGCTTTTTCTGCTAAGCCATTTGCTAAATAACTGTTGCCTAAGTAGAGCAAGACGCCTTCATCTTTTTCCTCCATGCTTTCAAAAAGTTCAATGGCTTTTGAGTACTCTTGCATGTCATACGCTTTATATGCCTGAGCCATCACTGTTGAGTCCGGTGCTTGACCACCACGCACCGTAGGCATGATGACATTTGGATAAGGTTCATAGTTTTCGGCAAAGAGTTGTTCTGGCGTTTTAGTGGCTGGCCAGAGCAGCCAGGTGGACACTGCAACGATTGCCAATGATGCCGCAATTTTTAACCAGGTTGATTGTAAAAGTGATGCAGAACTAGTTGATCCGGCTAATTTGTTTTCAAGTGCCTTCAGTTCCGATCGTATTTCTTCCCGGTTTGCCTGTTTTATTCCCGCCTTCAATAGTCTTAGATCATGAAGCAGTAGTTGCAAGTCCTGTTCCTGAAGGAGTCTTTCCTCCAATGCATTCTTATCGTCCATGGATAGGGTGCCTTCCAAATAAGAAACGAGCAGCGCTATATCTTTTTCTTCATTCATTAGCTAACGAATGGGGTGGGTTTATTGAATAGTTTTCTAAGGCGCTGGAGGCATTTGTATTTTTGATTCTTAGCAGAATCGGTGTTTTTGTACTCCAACAGTTTCGCAATCTCTTCCATACTTCTGCAGTGATAGTAAAATTCTTTTAATAAGGATATGCACGGTTGTCCCAGTTTTTCCAGGCACAAGGCAACTCTCTTCAGTTGATTGGGATCAACCTGCTGATCCTCGTCTAAAGAAATATCCGGCAAATTTTCTTCTCTGTCATTTATCTCAGTAAGCTTACCAGATGCGCGTTTCATCTCCATGATTTTGTTCTTTCCAATTGCAAAAAGATAGGTTTTCTCGCTGCTGCTCAAAAATGTCAGTTTGCCATTCATGATATTTTCATAGAAGGTAAGCACTGCAAATTGGTAGGCATCTTTTGCCTCCTCTGAAGTGCATCGGTATTTCATAATCCAACGCAAAAATTCCGTGCGATAGCTTTCATACAACTCGGCAAGGGCATCTTTACTATTTGACCTTAATCGGGCTATAATGCTATCCATGAGTTAGTGAAAAGGAGAGGATATGGTAAACCAATTGGGGTCTTCTTTTTGTGGTTTTTAAAGATAAATAATATTTCCTACCTAAAACAGGTTACCCAGTTATGGTATTATCATGAACTAACGAAACCAAATATTGCCATGCAACAGCCTGAAGTTACCCCGCGTGAAATTGAGATCGTGAAGATGATTGCGGAAGGATACAATTCCCGTGAGATATCCATTCAACTCTGCATTAGTGAGCATACGGTGCACACTCACCGCAGAAACATCGTTAGAAAACTTGGAGTCAAAAACGTGGCTCATATGGTGCATTACTCATGGCAGAGTGGTTTTTTCAATACATTAAATAAGAACGCTCTTCAATATCAGCATCAGTTAACATAACATCAATCTTTAGGTTTAGTTTAGGAAATGAATGGCTGACCAGACGGGTCGGCCATCATTTTTTTGCGTTTGACCATATTGGAGATTCCTTATCTTTGTCCTGATTTCGGGCTCTGCAATGTTTGGATGCTTCTGGAAGAGAGTATTTGAAGAAAATTTTGGCTCCGTAGTACAGTGCCCGCCCGTCCAGAACGGTACGTTCGGGGATAGAATTTCAGATTCCATGTATTATGCATATGTTTTAAAAAATCGGAACTTCGATTTCTTGTACAAGGGTCATTGTGAAGATTTGACAGAAAGGCTAAAACAACACAATTCTGGACTAACTAAATCAATAAAGGCTTATGTGCCTTTTGATCTAATTTATAAAGAGGAATTTGAAACAAGAGATGCGGCAATTAAAAGAGAAAAGTATTTCAAAACTGCTGCCGGTAGAAGATATTTGAAGAAAATTTTGGCTCCGTAGTACAATGGATAGTATTTCAGATTCCGATTCTGAAGATGCAGGTTCGATTCCTGCCGGGGTCACTATAAAAAACCTTTAAATTGACTATAATCAATTGTAAATCAGTTGATTATAAGCATTTCTAATTTATAGTTACGGACGCCATTACGGACGGTTCTTAAGTTGAACTCTACTTTTTCCCTTCTTTGATTAAAGATGATTAATCAAAAAAAAGCCCTCCCACAAAAAAAGCAGGAAGGCAAAAAATCAGTCATGCAGCAAACCGCGTCTTGGCTACTGCAAGCCTCGTTTCATTGACGTAAATAATTTTTATTTATCTCAAATTTCTGACTCCCTGCAGAATATCGGCAAATGTCATTACCGAAATGGTTTATCTTTTGCCCTTCTGTCAAGTCAGGAATTGCATTCAAAGCATTACAAAGGTCGTTTGCTACCTTTAATTTTTCTGGGGTTGTGAACTTGTAATACTTCTGGCAATAGGTTTCTAATCCGTTGCGATCAATACGCCATCCATTGGTAAACACAACAAACTGAAAACCACTTGTACCTGGCACATGGTTAAGATTGCAATTCAGATTTGCTCTAAGGTTGTCAAGTGCTGCCTTTAGTGCTGATATTTCAGACGGCCAAACTAAACCGGGCATCGCCAGAACATCAAACCCCATTGCAAGGGATTTGAAATTTTTATGTTCGGCAAACTTATGCCTAATGATTGCATCAATGTTACTAGCTGCCTGCCTTGCCTCTGATTCGTTTTCAATCGGGTAAATTTCATTCACGGCCTGAAGTATTGCCGCGTTCTTTCTTGCCAAATCGCAATGCCAAGCAATTTGGAAACTGTCTTCTTCGATAAGCAATTCATTTTTCATCGTCTTGTTATTTTAGGTAAAGTAATATTTATAATTTTTCCATTGCTAACCTGGAAGGGCGTGCCCGGCTCGTAAAAATCTGAAAGCACATAGTTTCCGTTTGGCATCGGTTTATGATTTGAAGTTGTTACAACCTCCCGGCCAACTTCGAAGGCGTCAGTCTTGAATTGTATTCCCGTTTCAGTTGTTAGTATCATAGTTATTTTCGTTTGATGTTGGATAATTATATTTTTCTGGTTCTTCAAAATCACATTGAATGATTATCGAAGGGGACGGCAAAAGTTTTTTGATGGTTTCAACTTCTGCTGCTGTCAAAGCTTTGTGATGGCCGTAAGACCAAGTCCGAGGTTCGCCATCTTTTGGCAAGTTTTCAGAAAAAAAAACGTGTGGTGCTTTCATTTGATTTCATATTTTTCATGAAGGGAAATAAGTAATCGAAGGTCAGATTCTGCCCATGTGTCCATGTCGGCAAATCCATTTTCCAATGGGTTGCTTTTCTCAATAAAAATGTCGCGTTGCTTTGGCATGAAGTAAGAAACAACTTCCAGAAGAAATTTGGCTTTATCTCTATCAGGTAACTTTAAGTAAAGACTTTCAACATCGTGAAGTTTGCCTTCCAGAAATTCGCCAAGCTGCTGCCTAATATCCTGCTGCAATTTATTTGCGCTTAGTGGAGGCCGGCCAGGATTTCCAGAAGTGAATTTGCCGCTTTGATCGCGACCGTAATTTGCCGTAGATACGGTTTTCATGACTCTATTTTTTAGGATTTCTTTTGTAAAGAACTATTCCAATAAATGCCCATACCACCAAAAGAATTAATACTGCTTTCATGGATTGATCTTTTTTGGTTTCAAGTGCTTTTTAAACTCCTTTATCAGTTTTCGATCTTCATCTGTGGATCTGATCGGCTTATATTTTTCAATCTGCTTTTGATGCTTCATGATGGATCGAATGGTGTTTATATTCATGCTTTCAAATAGTTGTAAAGATTTGATCAGGCTGCCTATAAAATAATTGCCCCTTCTTTTTAAAAACCCTACCAAAGAATTGCGGAAAGTCTGAATGAACTGCTGGCAGTTGTTCATTGGTAGGTGATATTAGTTTGCCATCCAGATAAAATTCAAATTCACGTTCTTTCGGGTTTACTTTTATAAATTTGTACTGCAAAGCCAATCGTTTAAGTTTTGCGGCTTTGCCAATGCTAACACCCAAATGCGATGCGAAGTATCTAACACTTATCGCATTTGAGTAAGCAATTTTAGGAAGAAGGGGACGCGTTGAATTGCCCCTCCCAGAAACAGCGGCTGGCGTCCCCCTTTTCTTCTTCCATTTGTTTTTCTTATTAATCGCCTTGAAAACTATTGCCGCTATAAAGGCTAAAAAAATACTTCTATCGGTTAAAACTTTATCAGTAATACAAGACGCCATTTTTCCTTTGATGGCGTAATACCTTTGAATGGTTGAAAGCTTACGAAGAAAGATTATTTCATTTTTTACATTCAGCCATCGTTCGGCTAACAGGGTATTGAAATGCTTCTTTTGCGTCCGTTCAAATTTTGGTTTTAATAGCCTGCCTGTTTTTGTCTGCTTCTTTAGTTGCAGGAATAGGCGCAATGGTTCAACTAATTTTTCATTAGAAAGAATATAGACGCAAAAGGCATTGGCTATTTTCATATCAATCGCATTTGCCCGGCTGATTCCATTTCAAAAACTAAGGATCTCAAGTAGTGCTGAACGTTTTGTTTTGCAGTTACCCATTCAAGATTTTCCAAACGATTGTCCAGGCGGTTTCTGTTCTTATGGTTTGCCTGTTCTTTCAAACCGCAACCGCCTTTAAATGCGTGCAATACCATTCGGTGAACATATTCTTGTCGGCCATGCAGAACTACTACCGCGTAACCATTGCCACGTGTGACAGGCTTTATAATGCGATCAGTGGCAAGGTTTCTTATTTCGCCTTGATTAGAAGCCTCGTAACCCGTCCCCGGAATAGGCTTCCAGATCATTTCAGTAAATCGCTTTGCTTAAAATATACCCTGCTGCCAATTCTTGTTGCTTTCAACTGATCAGACTTTTCCCAATTGCTGATAGTTGGTAAAGAGATATGAAGCATCTTTGCTGCCTCCTTGCGGCTTATCAGTTTGTCTGATTGTTGGGGTTGTAGTTTTGAAATTTCGGAATGAACTGCTGAAGTGATTGCTTCTTTCAGTTCATCAGGTGATAGTTGGATTATTGTCATGTGGTATCGTTGTTAAATTCGATACCGTAAAGCTTTTCGTTTTTTTCGGTTTGCCGGTTTTTCCCCTTTTGTATTAGGTTAATTGAACCCGATAAAGGCTTAGGGGAAAGGAGGGGAAAGATTTACTTACCTTAGGGGAAAAGGTGGATAGGTTTACCTATCAATGATTGCAAACTTGAGTGATTCAAATTCAGTTTCGTGTTTATCTGCTTTGCCACTCCATTTAAAACTATCGGCTAGTTTTTCACCTAAACCATAGCGATTAGTAAAGTAAATATCAATATCTTCCTTTTTGATTGCGGCATAAGGCTTCTTAATTACACCCTCATTTTGTAATATTATTAGGAATGTGCCTAATCTACTTTTTGTAGTAACCCACTTAATTTCAGTGGTTAAGAATCGAGTTTGAATTGCCCACTTTTCAGCTTTTTCCATCTTATCAGGATATGAAACAAACTTGGAATCAATAGGCTGCAAATTTTGATAAAAAGAGTCTGGCGTAAGATCAGCAAATAGTTGGGCAGTTCTTCGTAATGAAAATTTGAAGCCTCCGGTATGGTATTCACCATTATTCATTTCCTTCCCTATTATTTCAATAAAAAATTGAAGTTCATTTGGTTGATACTTTCTGGCTTCAAACCATAATTTTAATTTATTGCGATAACCTGTTTCTTCATTAGGCTTGATCATTCCATTAGGATCAACCCCATCTAAGAAATACCAACGGCAAATAGATTTAGCATCTTCCTCAAAATCTTTAATGTTCATATTGAATTGCTTATTACCCAGAATATTTGTTCACGATTTTGCATAGAATATTAGGCTGCTGCCTGACCTCCTTTGGAAACTTTCATTACAGGTTTACTTTTCTGCTGATAATGTTTTGCTAAGCCTTTTGCTTTAGTCAACTGATCAGCCCGGACGTATAGAAGGAAAGTTGATTCTTCCTTATGCCCGGTAATCGCCATTATATTTTGAATAGGGACTTCATCCAGAAACAAGTTGGTAGCAAATGACCTTCTGGCGGTATGACTTTTGATAAGTGAATATTTAGGTAACTTTTCAACTTTGCCACCTTTCCGTATATCTTCAATGGCATCAATTTCCGCAACCTCCGCTGCTTCTTTCAAATAATCATTGAACTTTTGAACGCTGATTAATTTGCCCTTTGGATTAACTACCGGGCAAGTGAATTTATACTTCCTTAATATTGGTAGGGCATCATTTGGAACAGGTATTCTAATCTTTGTTCCTGTTTTACCTTGTACCATGTGGAGGTAAAGCAAATTATCATCCTTTTTAAAATTGTCCTTTTGGATTTGATCAAGGTCAGAAAATCTCATACCCAGATAGCTATTCAGTACAAAAGCGTCTGCAACTTTCCTTAAGCGTTCGATTAACGGCTTTTGTGCCAGCTGCCGTAATTCCTTCCTTGTTAAATATATCTGATCTGTTTCTTCAATAATGGTTTTAAAAGATTTCTTCTTGAATGCCACGTTAGTATGAAGGTCACGATCTAAGGCTGCCGCCATAAACCATTTCAAGTGCTTCACATTTGTGCCAATGGAATTTGGCGCGCGGCCTTTTAACTTTAGGTTGGTAACAAACTTATCGTAGAAATCCAGGGTAATATCCTTAAACGCCAATGATGGATTAAAAGCCTTTAGATGGTTCAAGGTGGTGCGATACCCTTTTGCGCTCATTGGCTTGATTTCACTTTTGGCCAATTGAGTTTGGATAAATGATTCAGCAAAGCCAAAAAAGGTAGTATCTGTGGCTTTCCCGTTTGCCTTATTAACGATGGCTATTAAATCGCCCTTTGAAATTGGTCGGTTTTCGTTGACTAAACTTTCAACATCATCCTTGATACCATCCAAGAACTTATTAAATCCCTTGCAGTTATTCTTGTATTTCTTGGGATTGGCTCTACAACTCTTTATTTGCCATTTAGAGGCATCAATTTTCTTTTCGGTATAAACCTTTATCCTATTACCATGATGGTGCAGGCTCAAAAAAATGGGGCTTTCCTGACCTTTCTTTCTGTCTAAATGAAATTTTACCATAACCCTTTGAATTTTGCGGACGCTATTGCGGACGGTTTTACTTATTCTAACTAAATACTGAAAACATTCATTTTTACTAAATGAGTCTGTTTTTCAATTACTTAGATAAAGGTAAGCAAAAGTAAGAAAGAGTAAAACAAAAGGTTATATTCCTGCCGGGGTCACAACCACAAAATTATTCACTCTGTAAAATAGCATTTTACAGAGTTTTTATTTTTTAGGGTAGGATTGGGGGAGAAACTCGTGCTTCGCTTGTAGATGGAATGGAAATGGCTTGAGACTATTTTAAGACTATAATTAAAAGAATGATAGCTACCATTAGTCTGCCCATGCGGCCTTTAAAATAAAGGGACTCACTTTGTCATTCACTTCGGTTAATTTTATGTTCACTTGAACATTTTCTAGCTTGAGGCACACATTTTTTCTTTCCTTTCTTTTCGTCATCCTTGTCACTTCGTTAGCAATGGCTCAAACTATTGTTAATATGCCAAACGTGAAAGAGCGACCCACCGCAAAAGCGGCTACGCTCGACAAAGAACTAAAAATTGATGGCGATGTATTGAATGATGAACAATGGAAAGAGATTAAGCCCATGGATCAATTGTGGCAATCAAAACCTAACTCGGGGTTTCCAGCTTCTGAAAAAACAGAAATACGAATAGGACTCACGGCAACAACATTTTATCTGGCAGTTGTTTGCTATGATAAAGAGCCTGGCCGCCTTGTCGTTTCAGATGCGCGAAGGGATGCTACACTGGATAATACCGATAGTTTTCTTTTTATTCTGGATACTTATCATGATAGCCAAAATGGTTTCATCTTTGGCAGCAACCCTATTGGGATAGAGTACGATGCGCAGGTGGACAACGAAGGGCAGGGAAATTTTTCCAACAACCGCTTGCAGGTTGGAACAGTAGGGGGATTTAATCTGAACTGGGATGCTTCATGGGAAGTGAAAAGTTTAGTTGGTGATTTTGGTTGGAGTGCAGAGTTTGCTATCCCACTGCGCACGCTGCGCTTTGCCTCTGGAAAAGATCAGCAGTGGGGAATCAACTTTCAACGTAACATCAGAAAAACAAATGAGATTGCTTTTTGGGCAGCATTGCCTATACAATTTGACCTTAAGCGTCTTTCGCTGGAAGGCACATTAACTGGATTGAACTTACAGAGCCCAGGAAATCTAAAGCTGATTCCCTACGTACTTGGTCAAGCTACTCGTGAACATGACAATGGGAGTATTGAAAAGGAAAATCGTCCGGCTGTAGGTATGGATGTTAAATATAGTATAACGCCTGCTGTTACGCTTGACCTTACTTACAATACCGACTTTGCACAAGTCGAAGTAGATCAGCAACAAATTAATCTCGATCGGTTCAACTTGTTCTTTCCTGAGAAGCGACCCTTTTTCCTCGAGAATGCTGGTTTTTTTACGGTAGGTAGCCCAGGAGAAGTGGATTTGTTTTTTACTCGAAAAATTGGTTTAGATCCATCCGGCCAACGTGTGCCAATCATTGGCGGAGGAAGGCTCTCGGGTAAAGTAAAGAATACAAGCTTTGGTATGTTGAATATGTTTACCGATGATGTGCAACTTACTGACTCTACAGTTATTCAAAAAAATAATTTTACGGTGGCGCGTGTCAATCAACAGTTAGCGCAGCGATCATATATAGGGGCAATGTTTGTGAACCGTACTGGAATGGGTGAGCTCGAAAATGATTATAACCGGACTTTTGCATTAGATGGCCGTTGGGGTTTGGGAAAGAAAGCACAGCTCGTTGGCTTCTATGCCAAAACCATTAGCCCGTTTGACTCAGCCGCTAATCAGGCATTTCGAATGCAAGGAAATTATGAGTGGAATGGGTTGAGAATGAATCTTTCGTATCAGGAAGTAAGCGAGGGATTTAATCCTGAAGTTGGTTTTTTATTTCGATCGGCATATAGAAAACCTGAGGTACTTATCTTTAAACAGGTGCGAATGGATGGGAAGTATGGTTTGCTGGAGTTACGGCCACATGTCTCTTATCGCTCGTACTGGAATTTCAATAATTTTCAAGAGACAAGTTATTTGCATGTAGATAATCATTGGGCATGGGTGAAAGGATTTGAAATTCATACTGGCGTCAATTTTACTACGGAGGGAGTTGTTAAACCTTTTGAAATTTCTAAGGATGTAGTTGTTCCGGCCGGAACATATGATCACAAGGAGGCACAAATAGTTTTTATATCGAATGCAAGCAAACCAATTTATGTAAGTACTCGCTCTATTCTCGGAGGTTCGTTTGGTGGTATTCGTTATTTGAACAGCATAACATTGGGGATGCGCATTGGCGATAAGTTTAATTCAGACCTTAATTTGGCGGTGAATGATGTTCGTTTGCCGTACGGAGATTTCGTAGCCAGTATCTTAGGGGCACGTTTTTCCTATTCGTTCCGCCCTCGCATCAATCTTCAGAGCTTTATTCAATACAATAGTTCTGCTGATTTATGGTCAGCCAACGTTCGATTCAGTTTGTTGGAGCAAGCCAACACCGGTTTGTTTGTGGTATACAATGAAGTATATAGAGGCGGCACTATAGACAACAGAAGTCTGACTATTAAATACACTCGGATGTTTGACATACTTGGCAACTAACTTCAAAGTTGTCGCTTTACTTTTTGTTCAATCCTTGTATGACAACGTTCCCAGTGCCATCTTTTTTACAAGGATAGCCAAATTCAGTGCTTACTAATTTTGGGGTATTGATAGTCTTGTAGAAATCATCTAGAAATTTTATGGTTGCCTTCACATAGCTTTCCTCAAGCAGAGGGTTCTTTGTGTAAACAGCATAGATGTCGTTCTTCAGTTGATTATAAAAAGCAAACGTATTGTCAAGAGCGGATAAATTAGGTAGACAATATCCCCGGTAACGCCTCATGCGGGTAGAACTCAGCAACAATGCCTCGGCTGGTTTGGCATATGGGGCGTCTACAATCCCCGCGTGATCGAAATCATAAGCAACCGTGTATGGTATACTTACTGAATCGGCAGCAATTAATTTTATATTTTGATAGTACTGTACTGACCAATCTGTGTTTCCAATCATGTATTCAAAGACTGCCATCTTTAAATAATCTTCAGTTTGTGTACGTTCTGGTCGTACCATTTTTCCTTCAATAAGGATGGTGTTGTTCCTTTTAGCCATGTCATGTTCGTCTTCTAGAAGTATTCCAAACAGAGGTTCAGACATTTTGCTCTTCTCAGTATCATTGTAAATCACTTTTACCAGCCTTGCCCTAAAACTCTTAGGGCTAACCAAATTAGATAGTTTGTAGACCAGATATTCGCGAAGTACATATTTTTCATTGTTACATGGGGTCACCAACTTTAGCTTATTTTGGTGATCGAATAAAGAGTTTTTTGGTGCAGTCTTTTTTGAGAAATTAAGAAGGAGAGGAGGGTAGGCGCAGTTTCCTTGCGTTCTTCGAAAATGCCCACGTGTTTTTATCTGAATTGGAAACGAAACTAAGCTACTATCGCCTGCTTTGTATGAAAGGATGATATCGTGATATTGCATTTCATCCGATCTATCTTTAATCAGTTCTCGTATATTGCCTGAAAGGTTAAGGGTAAGAATTTCATCACTTTCAAATAGACCGTTAGAAGCGAGCTGGGCATTACCCTCCGAGGCAGAAACGCAAGCTATCAGTAAGCCGAACAGGATGGGTTTTATGTATCTTCTCATCAGGAAGGGGATTAACTAATGATATTTTCTTTTATGTGTAATATATATATTTTGATTGATGCCTCACTTGATTTATTTACTTTTGTTGAGGCAAGTACAGCTAGACCCTAAGTTCAATTCTATGTCTTAGATAATGCAATTATTATTTTATATTTAAAAATGGATAAAGCTCAATTATTTACCTCTTACTTCCTTCTTAGGCTGTTGATCAATTCAGTCTCGATGATTGTTTTGATTCGCTTTGTTTATTATACCACCTACAAGAAGAAGGATTCTTTTTTTACCTTTTTCCTTCTCAATTTAATCGTGTTTTTACTTGCGTTTATGTTAGAACGCACCGGTGCATTTAGTTCTATTGGGAGCGCATTTGGCTTGTTAGCAGCCTTCTCATTGCTGCGATTTCGAACAGAGACAATCTCGATGAAGGACATGACCTATCTTTTTATTATCATGACCTTTGGACTGATCAACTCGATAATGAAGGGCACCTATTTAGAGATCGTGATCATAAATGCGATCATAATAGGAGTAGTTTATGTTGTTGATGGTAATCGATTGATGCGCAACCAGCGGTTTAAAACAATTGAATATCCTTCCCTTGAAAATATCCGACCAGAAAAGCAAGCTCAGCTTATAGTTGATCTACGCGAAAAAACAGGCTTAGATATTCAAAAGATTTCTATCGATCATATCGATTTTGGGAAGGGTAAAGCATTAATTAAGATTTATTATTATTGATTATGCGGATACTAATAGCACTTTATCTGGTTGGATTTTTCACGGTAGGGTATGGTCAGGAAATACTTGTTCCGCCTTATTTGCAACCTGGCAATTCCTCTACATTAAGGAAGGAAGGTAAAGTATTGATTTGGCAAACGGATAGCATACCGGGTACTTTCCAAGTTGAATGCAAACTGACTTCTGGGCAATCATCAAAAGTAATTTTGGCTAAACCGAATTCGGTAAAACTTAAATTGATTAATAAATCAACCTTCCTCTATCGCGCGAATCTATCAGGGCTTGAATTTGATGCGTCTTATTCATACCAAGTCAGTTTAAATGGAAAGCCAATTTCCAGTGGTTCATTTGATACTAGAACCAAAAAAAATAAGACAAGATTTGCAGTATTCGGTGACTGCGGTGTGGGTTCACCTGAACAGGCTAAAGTTGCTTATCAAATTTCTCTTCAGAAGCCTCAGTTTGCCCTCCTAACTGGTGATCTCGTGTACACAAATGGCCGTGAATTGGAATACCGTAAGAGATTTTTCCCTTACTATCTTTCCCCCGAAGCAGTGCCAGAAAAAGGTGCTCCATTAATGAATTCCATTCCATTCTATATGTTGGTTGGCAATCACGATGTATACAGTTATGATTTGGATAAGTATCCCGATGGCCTGGCATATTTCTACTATACGGATTTACCATTAAATGCCCCTATACCAACCGTAACTGTTGAGGCTGTTGGAAATAAAAGTGCAGTTCAGGCGTTCAAAAAGAACACTGCTCCTCGCTTTCCCCGCACCACAAATTACTCGTTTGACTACGGCAATGTTCACATTGCTTGCCTTGATGCCAATAGCTATATCAACCCGGTTGATCATGCGCTTATTGAATGGCTCATGAATGACATGAAAAATTCTAAAGCCGAATGGAAAATTTTAGCCTACCATCAACCTGCTTTTAACTCGAGTGTAAGGCATTATGAATATCAAATCATGCGTGTACTAGCACCTATCTCCGAAAAATTAGGTATCGACCTTGTCTTGACCGGTCACGTCCATTCCTATCAACGTACTGTACCCTTGCGATTTACACCCGAGCAAGGGCCATCAGATAATCGATATATCATTGCTGAAAATGGAAGTGTGAATGGCAAATTCAAATTAGATACACTATTTGATGGAAAAGCAAACACCCGACCAGATGGAATCATTTATGTAACAACAGGAGCCGGTGGTGCCGCCCTTTATGATAAGGAAATAAGTGAAAAAACTGAGTTGTGGAAAAAAGGCCCACCTGAGAACTGGGCACCCTATACAAGCAAATTAGTTTCCGATCGGCATTCCTTTACAATGATTGAAACAGATGGAGGTGTGCTTACCCTCAAGCAGATTGACGTTAATGGAACTGTTTTTGACGAGATAAAAATTACCAAGTGATTTTACATTTCAAGTTGGCAAGCGGATGAAGGATGCGTTTATCATTGATGGAATAAGAACACCAATTGGAAGTTTGGGTGGTAGCCTATCTTCAATCAGAACAGATGATCTGGCCTCACTGGTAATTAAATCTCTGGTTGAACGCAATAGAAATATACCGACTGATGCAATTGATGATGTGATCTTTGGTTGCGCAAATCAAGCCGGTGAAGATAACCGTAATGTTGCCAGAATGGCTTTGTTACTTGCTGGCATACCATACACCGTTCCAGGCGAGACAGTAAACAGATTATGTGCTTCTGGAATGTCGGCAGTCATTCAGGCCGCTAGGGCTATTAAGGCTGAGGATGGCGATGTTTTTATTGCAGGAGGTGTAGAGAACATGACACGAGGTCCATGGGTGCTGTCTAAATCTTCAAAACCATTTGGAAACGATGCGCAACTGTTTGACTCCAGTTTTGGTTGGCGGTTTATCAATCCTGCCATGCAAAATTTATATGGTGTTGATTCGATGGGGGTAACAGCTGAAAACTTAGCAACGTTATATAAAATCAGTCGTGAAGATCAGGACTCATTCGCCTTTCATTCCCAGGCAAAGGCAAAGAAAGCACAACAGAGAGGCAGATTGGCAGAAGAAATAACAGGTGTAGAAATATCTTCAAAGAAAAACGAAACAAAGATCTTTGATGCAGATGAGTTTGTAAAACCGGAAACAACTACAGATAGATTGGCACAACTAAAGCCAGCTTTTAAATCGGAAGGTGGCAGTGTGACGGCTGGTAATTCATCTGGACTAAACGATGGGGCAGCCTCCTTACTTTTGGTTTCCGAACTTGCTGTAAAAAAATATAACCTAAGCCCCAAAGCCAGAATAGTATCCTCTGCAGTGATAGGAGTTGAGCCTCGCATCATGGGTATCGGTCCTGTTCAGGCAACAAAAAAAGCACTTGACAAGGCGGGGCTTTCTTTAGAACAAATAGACATTATTGAATTGAATGAAGCGTTTGCCGCACAATCACTTGCCTGTATTCGTGAGTTGGGTTTAGAGGACAAAGATCCACGTATAAATCCAAATGGAGGAGCAATTGCACTTGGTCATCCACTCGGGATGTCTGGCACCAGAATTATCCAAACAGCAATGATTGAATTGCAAAGGCAAAATAAGAAATATGCGCTGGCAACTATGTGCATAGGTCTTGGTCAGGGGTATGCTGTTATTTTAGAAAAAATCTAGAAGTAGTTATGCAAATAGAATTAACGCAAAAAGAAAATCGTTCCGAGTTGTTTGAAAAAGTGGGAAGCTATCTCGCAGATCTAAAACTTAAGGTAGCTTCAAAAGATTTTGAAAGACCCTGGGGCGGGTTTTATGTGATAGATGAGACACAAGCCCAACAGTTTGCAAAGTTGTTTTTTCCTGCTGTTGAATTTTCGGATTTACAAATTAGCGGTAAGTTGAGTCCAAAGATTTTGATGGTAGCTCCCAATAAGAGATTATCTTGGCAATACCATCATAGAAGAGCAGAGATTTGGAAGTTAATCAGTGGGACGGCAGGAGTGATAACAAGTTCAACCGATGAACAAGGTTCTTTAAAGGTATTGAAAGACCAAGAGTTTATTCAGTTGGCACAAGGTCAACGCCACAGATTAGTCGGTGTTGATGGTTGGGGAGTGATTGCAGAAATTTGGCGACATACAGATGCACGAAATCCTTCTGATGAAAGTGACATTGTGCGGTTGCAAGACGATTTTGGGAGATGATTGCAGTTGTTGGGATTCCTTTCGATGAGTTTTCTTCTTTTCTTAAAGGAACCTCATTTGCACCTCCAAAAATCAGAGAAGCCTATCATTCTGATTCGTCAAACTATTTTACAGAGCGGGGAGTTGATTTAAAGAATCACCCAGACTGGAAAGATGAAGGTGATTTGAAATTGCCTGTTGGAATGGGGGCAATAGAAGCCATTAATTCTTCGGTTGGTAAAATTCTGCAATCCTATTCAAAAATACTTTCCCTAGGTGGTGATCATTCTACAACTTACCCGGTTGTAAAAGCAATGGCCAAGAAGCATGGCTCGCTCACTATTCTTCATTTAGATGCACACCCAGATCTCTACGATAATTTTGAAGGGAATAAGTTTTCTCATGCTTGTCCGTTTGCCCGAATTATGGAAGAAGGTTTGGCAAAGAGATTAGTACAGGTTGGTATCCGAACAATGAATGCCCATCAACGCGAGCAGGCAAATCGCTTTGGCGTAGAAGTGATTGAAATGAAAGACTGGCAATCTTCTATGCGTTTCCAATTTGAAGGCCCTGTTTATGTTTCTTTGGATATGGATGCAATTGACCCTGCTTTTGCTCCTGGAGTATCACACCACGAGCCAGGTGGGTTTACATCTCGTGAGATGATTTCTATTTTACAAAACATCAACGCCAATGTAGTGGGAACCGATCTCGTTGAGTTCAATCCTACTCGTGATGCTTCTGGCATAACGGCAATGCTGGCTGCCAAGCTTTTTAAAGAATTGCTTGATCTCTTATTACGGTCTGGCAAATAGTTTCAGTATTTTCGATCTCCTATTCTATGAGATCTCTTATTGTCATATTATTTTTTCTGGTCATCACTTCCTGCCAAAATCGGAAAAAGGAATTTGATCTTATCATCCGTAATGGTGCCATTTACGATGGATACGGAAAGAAACCTTTTAATGGAGATTTGGCTATTCAATCAGACACCATTGTTGCCATTGGGGATTTATCACAGGCAATTGGAAAAAATGAAATTGATGCTAAAGGAATGGCAATTTCCCCTGGCTTTATTAATATGTTAAGTTGGGCAGATGGCTCATTGATTAAAGATGGCCGATCAATGAGCGATATTAAGCAAGGAGTTACACTTGAGGTCTTTGGCGAAGGATGGAGCCCAGGTCCACGTAAGAGGAAAAATGAAAAAGATACCTTGTGGACTTCTCTAGGAGAATACTTCAGCTATCTTGAACAAAAAGGAGTAAGTGCAAACTTTGCATCTTTTGTTGGTGCCACCACAGTTCGGTCGTATGTGTTGGGTTATGAAAATAGAGCACCAACTTTACACGAATTGGAACAAATGAAATCGCTGGTGCGTGAAGCCATGGAAGACGGTGCTATGGGAGTTGGGTCATCCTTGATATACGCGCCTGCAGATTATGCTTCGACTGAAGAATTGATTGAATTATGTAAAGTAGCATCTGAGTACCATGGTATGTATATCACGCATATGCGCAGTGAAAGTGATAACATCTACCTTGGTTTGAATGAAACTTTCCGAATTGCAAAGGAAGCTGACCTTCCAGCCGAAGTTTATCATTTAAAAATTAATCACGAAAGGAATTGGAATAAGATTGACACCGTTCTATCGAAAATCGACAGCGCTCAAAAAGCAGGCTTAAAAATTACCGCCAACATGTATACCTATACTGCTAGCGGAACAGGGTTGACTGCGAGGCTACCAACTTGGGTGCAAGAAGGGGGTGCTCCAGCTATGCGCAAAAGACTAAAAAATCCGAATATCAGAAAAAAGGTGCTTCACGAACTTGAACTGGGTATTCCAGTCAAAAATTCTGATCCAAAAGATGTTCTAGTCTTAGGTTTTAGGAATGATTCACTGAATAACCTTTATCGAGGTAAGCGACTTGATGAAATAGCTCGATTGCATAAAAAGAGTGCAGATGAAACGATGATTGATTTAATCGTAATGGATAAATCAACAGTACCCTCCATTTTCTTTTTGATATCCGAGAGTAACTTAAAGAGAATGGTACAACTTCCCTATGTAAGTTTTTGTTCTGATGCATTTTCAATCCCGGCAGAAAAACCTTATACCGAAGAGGGCACCCACCCACGTGCCTACGGAAGTTTTGCAAGACTTCTTGGAAAGTATGTTCGAGATGAAAAACTTATCACGTTGGAGGAGGCGATCAGAAGACTTACTTCACTTCCTGCTTCGAATCTGAAATTAAGCAAGCGAGGAAGTCTATCTATTGGAAACTTTGCGGATGTGGTAGTATTCGATCCCAATATTATACAAGACAACGCCACATTTGAAAATCCTCATGAGTATGCAACAGGTGTAGTTCATGTACTTGTAAATGGAATACAGGTACTAAAAGATGGTGAGCACACAGGCGCAAAGCCCGGAAGAGCTATTAAGCACAATAAAGAGTTAAGTGATTTGAGAGAGAAGTTGTAACTTTCAATTATGACAATGAATAGTTGTTTCAAAGCATTTTTTCTTGGTTGCTTTTTTTTGTTGAGTAACTCATTATCAGGTCAAGTAGCTTTAGTTCGAGGGCCTTATCTGCAGGTAGGAACATCCACTGGTATAATCATTCGATGGAAAACATCTATACCAACTGATAGTCGGGTTAAGATTGGATTTCTTCCAGATTATTTTATTTATGATTTTGATCTTAAAACTGAAACCACCGATCATGAAGTTATTTTAGATAAACTGATTCCTAATACTAAATACTATTACGCCATTGGTTCTTCGCAACAAGTTTTCCAGAGTGGTGAAAGTAATTACTTCATTACTTACCCTAATTCAGTAGCTGAACAAAAATTCACATTTTGGATCACAGGTGACTGTGGAAATAACTCAAACAATCAGCGGCAAGTAAGGGATCAGTATTTGAAGTATGCTGGTAATACACCCACAGATGGCTGGCTGCTGCTTGGGGATAACGCATATAATTCTGGTCTTGAGGCTGAGTACGATCTAAATTTCTTTAAGCAGTATCAAGAGACTGTTATGAAACATACAGTCTTGTGGCCTGCTCCTGGTAATCATGATTATGGGAATAATGCTGCTTTGCAAAGTAGTAAGCAAGTCCCATACTATAATTTGTTTACACTACCAACGAAAGGAGAAGCAGGAGGAGTGGCATCAGGTACTGAGTCTTACTATAGTTACAACATTGGAAATATTCATTTTATCGCACTCGATTCTTACGGGAAGGAGAGCATGAATTACAGATTGTATGATACGCTTAGCCCACAAGTGACGTGGCTAAAAAAAGATCTTGAGTCAAATCATCAGACATGGACGATCGCTTATTGGCACCATCCTCCTTACACCATGGGATCGCACGATTCTGACGGTGAAGGTGAGTTGAGCGAAATAAGAAAAAACCTTTTAAGAATTCTTGAGCGATATACCGTTGACCTTGTCCTTTGTGGCCACAGTCATTCCTACGAACGATCCAGATTGATGAAAGGTCACTATGATTTTTCATCAACTTTTGATGAAAACCAATTCTTAAAAAACAAATCAACTGGTTTTTATAATGGAACGCCCAGCTCTTGCCCTTATTTTAAGCAGTCAAGTAAAAAAGGTGAAGGTATTGTTTATGTAGTTTCAGGTTCTGCAGGACAAGTGGGCGGTAGCACATCAGGATTTCCGCATCCAGCCATGCTTTATTCGAATCGCACAGAAGGAGGTTCTTTAGTTCTTGAAATTGAGAAAAACAGACTCGATCTCAAGTGGTTGTCAGCCAATGGAAACATTAGTGACTCGTTTACAATGATGAAAGATGTTGGAGTTAGCAAGGTGGTTACTCTGCCATATGGCGATGAAGTAGAATTAACTGCTTCGTGGATTGGGGATTATAAATGGACCAGAAATGGCGAAACGACTTCATCCATTTTGGTATCTCCTTTAACTGACACCTTATACGTAGTCGAAGATAAACTTAATTGCTTGAGGGATTCCTTTAACATTACAGTTAATCGAACAACCGGAATAGAGGACTCAAGTCTTGAGAATTCTGATATTAGGATTTTTCCTAATCCTTCAGATGGTGTTTTTTCTATCGAATTACCTCATCCTCAATTTTATAAAATCGAATTATTAGATGTGTTAGGTAATATAGTAGTTACGAAGGTGCTACATGTTGATGATTTCAATCAGAGAATTAGACTTGATGTAGCGGACTTTCAAATAAGATCAGGGTTGTACTTACTCTTAGCAAACGATGGGCAAACACAATTTGTAAAGAAGGTGATAATAAATAGAAGCCACTAGGTTCAGTCTTTGAAGCCTCATTTACTGTCTATTACTAAATAAATTCGATTGATAATCAGTCACTTAAGTTGGTTTTATAAAACATTGTTAGTAAAATGAACACTGTTCAGTACTTTTGCCGTATAGTTCAATTATGGGAGTAAAGGAAAGAAAAGAGCGCGATAGAGTAGATATGAAGGAGTTGATACTCAATTCCGCTCATCAGCTTTTTATTGACAAGGGCTTCGATGAAGTTAGCATTAGAAACATTGCTGAAGCCATTGAATATAGTCCCGCCACTATATACTTATACTTTAAAGACAAGAACGAGATTTTTCATGCGCTTCACGGTGAGGCTTTTAAGGTTTTTAACCAATTCATGGCGGACGTTTTTACGATTAAGGACCCCTTTAAGCGTCTGGTGGCTATGGGCGAGAAGTATATGGAGTTTAGCTTTAAGTATCCCAAGTATTACACCATCATGTTTATAGCAGAAGCGCCCATGCACTGCGATCAAAGTTCGGAAGGATGGATGGAAGGAGGCCGGGCATTGGAGAGTTTGGAAAATATTGTGGCGGACTGCGTAAAAGTGGGTTCCCTAAGGAAACAACCTATTAAGCCAATGGCCTTTACCATTTGGAGTTACATGCATGGGATGTGCTCGTTAGTCCTGCGGGATCGTATGAAGCATTATTCAGAAGAAGAGGGTGAGGGAATGATCGAGAAGTCATTTAAAATATTTATTCAATTATTAAAGAACCATTAAAAAAATTTGCCGTATAACTGAACACTGTTTAGTATGTTAACAATGAAAATAAAAACCTGCCTTCTTTTGCTATTTCTTAATTTAATATTCACCGTAACATTAGCGCAAAGCCCCGTGTTGGACGCTTACATTCAAGAGGGGCTGAAAAGCAATTTGCAGTTGCAACAGGAGCAGTTAAACTATGAACGCTCGGTTCAGAATCTACAGCTTGCTCGAGCGCTTTTCTTTCCTCAGGTTTCAGCTAATGCATCATATGGATTCGCAGAGGGCGGACGAAGAATAAATATTCCTGTTGGTGATTTGTTAAATCCAGTATACTCAACTCTGAATTCATTGACTGGCACAAATAGCTTTCCACAGATTTCAAATGTCAATGAGCAATTTTTACCAAATAATTTTCACGACACAAAGCTGAGAGTCATTCAACCTCTGTTTAGCCCTGAAATCTATTTTAATTATAAGGCACAAAAGGAATTGATATCTGTTCAGGATGCTCAAAAACGCGCATACGAAAATGAATTGAAATACGCTATTGCTTCAGCCTATTATCAATACCTGGAGAGTGAAGAGTCGTTTATTATTTATCAAAAAACAAAGGAACTGCTTTCAGAATTGCTAAAGATTAACCAGAAGTTAGTGGCCAATGGCAAAGCCACAAACGATGTTGTTTTTAATACTTCCTACGAACTTGATAAGATCGAGTTTCAATTGTCTCAGGCTAAGAAAAACAATGAGGTGGCTAAATCCTACTTTAATTTTTTATTGAATCGCGAGTTGTCCTTGACTATTAATAAGGATGCCACTGTACGTGCATCATTGGTTGATCAACCAAAGTTAGATGAGCTTACAAAAACAGCCTTGAATCAACGTCAAGAGGTAAAACAACTGCAAGGTGTTTTGCACGCTAACCAACAAGTTATTGGCCTTTCTAAAGGAAATGCTTATCTGCCAAGAGTAAATGCAGTGGGTGATATTGGCTATCAGGGATTCAAATATAAATTCGATTTTCCACAGCAATATTGGTTGGTGCAGTTCAGCCTAAGTTGGGATTTATTTAAGGGTGGTGAGAAGAAAGTGAAGATGCAGCAAGCTAGACTTGACTATCAGGTGACTGAGAACAAGATGACACAGCTAAAAAAACAAATTGAATTGCAAGTGATCCAAAACTATTATGATTTGGAAGCGACTGAGCAGTCCTACCTGGCCGCTCAGGGTGGAATCAGAAATGCCGAAAAATCTTTTCAAATAATTCGAACAAAATATTTCGAAGGCCAGGCTTTGTTAATCGAATACTTGGATGCTCAAAATAAACTTACTACTGGTCGCTTAGCAGAAACAATAGGCGCATATGAAGTTTTACGTAGTGAAGCGGCCCTAAAAAGAACTATTGCCAACTTATAAATAAACTAAAATCATGACGACTACATTTTCAACTGTCAGGAATATTCTAAGTAGAGAATTACTAGTGCCTGTTCGAAAATTGCGTTCCAGACAAGTTTTAACTTCTGATGTCGGCTTAACAGCATTTGAGTTAAATGCCTTGCTTTATTTTATTGAACAGAAGTATCAACTCGAGTTGAAATCAATTAGGCCAGACTCTACCGTGCAGGAGTTAGTAGACAGCATCGATAAAACCGTTAATCATTGATATCATAAACCTTTATGAAAAAGATCTTTATTACTATTCTAATACCGATTGCCCTTGGCTCCATCTTATGGATGTGTGGCAATCAACCCAAGGAGGATGCTTCAAAACCTGAAGTGGACGATTCAGCTGTTGCTGTAAAACTTGCTTCCGTAAAAGAAGGAACCTATTCCCTTCCAATTATTAACTCCGGATTGATAGCTACTGAGATTGAATCTCGGCTTTCGTTTAAGACTGGTGGAATTATTTCAAGAATATACGTGACGGAAGGGGAATCCGTATCTGCTGGTCAAATTCTGGCCACACTAGATCTTACTGAAATAAATGCTCAAGAAGTTCAGGCTAAAAACAATTTGGAAAAGACAAAGCGTGATCTGGCACGGTCACAAAGGTTATATGCAGATTCTGCTGCTACCCTGGAGCAAGTTCAAAACACGCAGACCGCGTATAATGTAGCCGATGAGTCTTTTCGAATAGTTTCCTTCAATAAGCGTTATGCTACTATTCAGGCTACCTCAAGCGGTAAAGTAATTCGAAAATTTGCAACCGAAGGAGAACTAGTATCACCCGGAGCGCCAGTCTTGATGGTTAACTCAGCGGGGAAAAATGAATGGATTGTGAAAATTGGTTTGCCGGATGTTGATTGGGTACGAGTTAGAAAGGGAGATAAAGCTAAGGTAACCACCGATGTTTATCCGGGAATGGAATTTGAGGCAAGTGTCAGCGTAATCAATGAAGGGTCGGACCCAGTGAATGGCTTGTATCAAATAGATGTAAAGATAAATCCACAAGGCAAACGGCTCGCATCCGGTTTGTTTGCAAAGATTGAAATTGTCACTTCTGAAACTAAATCCTTAAAGAGTATTCCAATCGAGGCATTAATCGAAGGTGATGGAAAGAGCGCATTTGTGTTTGTAGTGAACTCAGACCAGAAGTCGGTTTCAAAAATTCCTGTTAAGATTGCCTATCTCCAAAATAAAGAAGTTGTTATTCTGGAAGGGTTGGAACAGATTTCGCAAGTAATCAATGAAGGATCTGCCTTTCTTACTGAGTTTTCAACAATAACCATTTCACGCTAATCGAACGCTCATATGAAGATTGCAGAATTCGCTGTTAAGAAGTATCAATTCACGCTGATCATTTTTGTGCTCTTGTTGGCCCTTGGATTAAATTCCTTGTTCAACATGCCGCGTGGCGAAGATCCAGAAATGGAGCAACCAGCATTTTCCATTGTATTTATTTATCCAGGCACCAGCCCGGCTGACATGGAACAGTTGGTCGTAGATAAAGCAGAGAAGAGACTCAATGAATTGGATGATGTTAAAAAACTCGTTTCAGATATAAGTGATGGGTTGGCAGTAGTGCGCATTGATTACAAACATGAGTCCGATCCGGATGAGAAATATCAGGAACTAATTCGCGAAGTGAATGCTCTAAGAAGTGAACTTCCCCAGGATATTTTTGATATCAAAGTCCTTCGTTTTTCTTCAACTGATGTAAACATTTTTCAAATCGCCTTGATTTCAGAAACAGCCCCTTACCATGAACTTCAGAAGTATGTGGAAAAGCTGGAAGATGAAATGGAGAAGATTAAAGGATTAAAGAAAATACAAACCCATGGCTATCCAGAACAGCAAGTACGCGTGTCGATTAATATTCAGAAGATGGCGCAGCAGGGTATTTCTGTAAATCGAGTACTTGGTGCGTTGCAAAGTGAGAATGTCAATATTCCGGGAGGAAGTATTCAAATGAATACTCGGAGGTTTAACGTCACCACTAGTGGAGACTACAATGACATTGAGGAAATCAAAAATACAATCGTGTATACGGGCAATGGAAAAATAGTCTACCTGAAAGATGTTGCCGAAGTAGAGATGAATTATCAAGAGGAGACGCATCTTTCACGACTAAATGGCTATCGCTCAGTACTTCTTACCGCCAGTCAGAAAGACGGGCAAAATATTTTTAACGTAGCTGATCAGGCTAACCCCGTCATTGAACGATTTCAGAAAGAATTGCCAGCTCATATCAAATTGGTTAAAAACTTTGATCAATCAGCAAGTGTGGCTACACGGCTTAGTCGCTTTTCAAAGGATTTTTTGATAGCCATTCTACTTGTATCCATAACCTTGTTGCCTTTAGGAACACGTGCAGCTTTGGTGGTGATGATTTCTATTCCACTTTCTATTTTCACTGGATTGTTTATGCTCGATATAGCGGGTTTCACGATCAATCAATTAAGTATTGTTGGGTTGATTGTGGCCCTTGGTATTTTGGTGGATGACTCTATTGTTGTAATAGAGAATATTGAGAGGTATTTGCGTGCAGGTAGATCAAAGCGAGATGCAGCTATCCAGGCAACCAGTCAAATTGGGTTGGCCGTAATAGGTTGTACGGTAACACTTATCCTGGCTTTTCTCCCCTTAGTCTTTTTACCGGAGGCTTCTGGTGATTTTATCCGAAGTCTGCCGATGGCTGTTATATTTACAGTATTGGCATCCTTATTTGTTTCGATTACAATCGTTCCATTCCTAGCCAGCCGACTTCTTAAACAGCATGTCTCTCCGGAAGGAAACATTTTTATGCGCGCTTTGAAGAAAGGTATCAGTGGCACCTATGGAAAACTTCTGCACGTTGCGCTACAGAGGCCTGTTGTAACACTTGCAATTACAGGTGTCTTATTTGTGGGAAGTTTGATGTTATTCCCGATAGTCGGATTCAGTCTTTTTCCCAAATCAGAGAAGCCTCAATTTTTAATTAACGTGGAGATGCCAAATGGTACAAGCGTTTACGAGACTGATAAAGTCGCCAGATACGTAGAGCAGGAGTTGAAGAAAGAACCTGAAATAAAATTTCTAACCACCAATGTAGGGAAAGGAAATCCACGTATTTATTATAATGTCATTCAACGAAATGAATCAAGCAACTTTGCTCAGTTTTTCGTTCAACTGAATGATCAAACACCTGAAGAGAAGACGAAGTTGATTGATAAACTAAGAGATAAGTTTATCTCAACAACCAATGCAAAGATTGAAGTAAAAGATTTTGAACAAGGGCCGCCTTTAGAGGCGCCAGTTGCCATTCGGATTTTCGGTGAAAACTTGGATACACTTCGTAAGGTATCTATGCAGATTGAGCAGCTAATCTCTAAAACAGAAGGCACCATCTATGTCAATAACCCTTTGGCGAGTCAGAAAACTGGACTTCATGTAAAAATAAATAAGGAAAAGGCGGGTATGCTTGGCGTTGCCATTGGAGATATAGACAGAAGCATACGCTTGGGTGTCGCAGGTTTAAACGTTGCTCAATTCTCTCCGGGTGAAGGAGAGGAAGAGATCAATATTAACGTGACATTACCACGTGAAAAGTTTGCAACGGAGGAAGTATTCAACAATATCTATGTGAACTCATTATCAGGCCAGGCTATTCCATTAAGGCAACTTGCCGAGGTAGAATTAGAAACAACCCCAAACCTTATACGCCATTATGATAAAGCTCGCTATTCAACGATAACTTCATTTGTTAAAAGCGGATACTTATATGAAGATATCAATCGAGAGGTAATTAAAAAGCTAGAAGCTTTCAAGTTTCCTAAAGGATATTCTTATGTGGCAGCGGGAGAGTTGGAAAACAAGAAGGAATCCTTTGGTGGAATTCAAACCATCATACTCATTACAATTTTTGGATTCATTGCTGTATTGGTGTTAGAATTTGGAAATTTCAAGAGCACATTAATTGTATTGTCTGTAATTCCATTGGGCGTTATTGGTGCCGTTACTATGTTGTTCATTACAGGAAACCCGCTGTCATTCGTTGCCGTAATTGGTTTGATTGCTTTGGTGGGCATTGAAGTGAAGAACTCTATTTTACTAGTTGACTTTACTAATCAATTACGAGAACGAGGAATTCCACTCTTAGAGGCTATCGAGAAGGCCGGTGAGATTAGATTCGTACCAATCGTTTTAACCTCACTAACTGCAATAGGAGGATTGACACCACTAGCAATTGAAAACAATCCCCTGTATTCTCCATTGGCATGGGTAATCATTGGTGGCTTGATTAGTTCTACCTTACTTTCGCGATTGGTTACACCAGTGATGTATAAACTATTGCCGCCACGGGTAGAAGTGGTAGGAGAGAAAGAGGGAGATATTCCTTTATCCTAAATATGATTTGAAGGATTGATTTGATTGCATTCTTAGCGATCTTTGCGTGTATTCCTTTGCGTCCTGTGCGGTAAGAAGTTTAACCTCAGAGAACGCGTTGGTTCGCAGAGAAAAAAATCAAACACGAGTGAGGTGGTAGGAGGGAAAGAAGGAGATATACCTTTATCCTGAGTGTGATTTGAAGAATTGATTTGATTGCATTCTTAGCGATCTTTGCGTCTATTCCTTTGCATCCTGTGCGGTAAGAAGTTTAACCGCAGGGAACGAGGGATCCGTGGAGAAAAAATCAGATGAACAAAAGCAAGGATTTATTTTCGGAGCAATCGAAGCAATACGCTTCCTTTCGTCCTACTTACCCAAAGGAATTATACGATTTCATTTTCAGTCATGTAAAGAAATTTGATACAGCCTGGGATTGCGGCACAGGGAACGGACAAGTTGCGCGCGATCTAGCGCCTAAGTTTAAGAATGTGTTCGCTACCGATATCAGCGAAAAACAATTAGAGAACGCGGTTAATTCCGGGAATATTTTTTATTCGATAGCAGGAGAGCAGACTAACTTTCCAAATCATGAGTTTGATCTAATTACTGTTGCGCAAGCGATTCATTGGTTTGATATTCCAAAGTTTTATAGTGAAATTAGACGAGTAGCCCAAACAGATGCGGTGCTGGCTGTGTGGGGATATAGTTTACTTAGTGTTTCTCCCTCGATTGATAAAATAGTTACAAACTTCTATACACAGGTAGTTGGGTCGTACTGGGATAGAGAGCGGAAGTTAATTGACGAGAAGTACGAGACTATTCCTTTTCCGTTCAGAGAAATTAAAACTCGGGAATTCAGCTTCTCTTTGGATTGGACACTAGCTGAATTTCAGGGATATATTTCTACCTGGTCGTCAGTTCAGAAGTATATCAAGGTCAATGGGGTAAATCCAGTCAATGATTTTATCAAAGAGATAAGCCCACTTTGGAAAGGAGAGCGGCAAACTGTTAACTTTCCTTTGTTTTTAAGATTGGCCAAAATATCATGATGAGTAAAGCCTTAATCCTTTTAATGGCAGCGGGGATGTTGTCTTCGTGCCAGTCTAAAAAATTTGATTTCATCATTCGAAATGCTGTTGTCTATGATGGCTCAGGCGATTCATCTTTCAAAGGCGATATTGGTATCAATTCAGATACGATAGCTTTCATTGGGGATCTCTCAACAGCAGCATCCACAATGGAATGGGATGCAAAAGGCTTGGCTCTTTCACCAGGGTTTATTGATACTCATAGTCACCACAGTCGCGGTATGTTTGAGATAAGGGACATGCCTTCTTGTGTGAGCCAGGGAATTACAACTATTGTAGTAGGGCAGGATGGAGGTTCTTATTTTCCTCTTGCTGATTTTTTCAACAAGGTTGAGGAGATTCCTGTTGCCGTTAACATTGCTTCGTACTCTGGCCACAATACGTTACGCGATTCCGTCATAATTGGAGACTACAAACGTTTTTGCACTACAGAAGAAGTTGAACTAATGAAGACTATGCTCAAGCAGGACATGGATGCCGGAGCACTAGGTTTGTCTACAGGTCTTGAATATGATCCAGGAATATTTTCTGATCCTACCGAGGTGATGGAATTGGCTAAACTGACATCTGAATTAGGTGGTCGATATATTAGTCATATCAGAAGTGAGGATCGCTTTTTCTGGAAAGCTTTGGATGAGATCCTCAATATTGGGAGCGTTACAAAAATGCCGGTCCAGATTTCGCACACCAAATTGGCGATGAAGAGCATCTGGGGTCAATCAGATAAACTGATTAGAATACTGGACTCTGCTCGCGCTGCTGGTGTTCAATTAACAGCAGATTTATATCCGTACGCCTACTGGCAATCAACCATGACGGTCTTGTTCACGGATAGGGATTTTAAAAATAGAAAGACAGCAGAGTTTGCGTTGACGGAAATAACAACCCCTGAAGGGGTATTGCTTGGAGACTATAGTCCTGACACTAGCTATGTTGGCAAGACACTAGCGGAGATCTCAACATTGAGGAAAACAGATGCACCCAAAACACTTATGGACCTTATCGCTGAAATAGAGGCAACAAATGGTGATGAAAGTATTATTGCTACCAGTATGATGGAGCAAGATATAGCAGCTATCATGAAATGGCCGTACACTAATATTTGTTCCGATGGGTCAGGAGTTGGACGCCATCCAAGAGGTTATGGAGCCTTCACCAAAGTTTTAAGACAATATGTGCGCGAAGAAAAAGTTCTATCCCTCGAAGAAGCCATTCGTAAAATGACTTCCCTCTCTGCCGATAACCTTGGATTAGAAAAGAGAGGGAGGATAGCAGTAGGTCACTTTGCTGATCTTGTCTTGTTCGATCCTGATAAGGTTGCCGATCTGGCCACCCCCAAGAAACCTCAGCTTCCATCCGTGGGCATTGAAAAAGTATGGGTGAATGGAAAAGAGGTTTATTCCCAAGGCAAGACTGGTTCTGTTTATCCTGGCAAAGTAATTCGCAGATAGAGGCACCACTTTTTTTTCTATGTGCATTATGTGTCTATGTGTGTAAAGCTTTTTTATAAGCTATAAACCACATACGCACATAGAAACATAGAGTAAGGTTGTTCATTATTACTCAATTCCATATCTTTCTTTAGCTAAGCCGAATTTCTTATGAAAAAACTCTACTTCTCAATTCTAGTCCTCATTTTTTTTATTTCTTGCAAAAAGCAAGAATACGATGTTGTCATTCGAGGGGGTACCGTATATGATGGCTCCGGCCAACCAGGAGTTGTAACGGATGTTGCGATAAATGCTGATACAGTTGCATTTATTGGTGATCTATCCGATGCTGGTGGTAAAAAAGAGATTGATGCGAAAGGACTTGCCGTAGCACCAGGGTTTATAAATATGTTGAGTTGGGCAGTTGAGTCGTTAATCATTGATGGGAAATCGCAAGGTGACATCCGCCAAGGGGTGACGCTCGAGGTGTTTGGCGAAGGAAATTCCATGGGACCTTTGAATGATGAAATGAAGGCATTTGCGCTTGATGATATGAAGAGAAATCCAGATATGAAGTATGAAATTGATTGGACAACACTTGGTGAGTATCTCGAATCCTTGGAGCGCAGAGGTGTGGCAACTAATGTAGCCTCCTTTGTTGGAGCCACTACAGTTCGCATTCATGAGTTGGGATATGAAAATCGATTGCCCAATGCTGAAGAGATGGTTCGGATGCGCGAGTTAGTGAAGCAAGCGATGGAAGAAGGAGCGCTCGGTGTTGGTTCATCTCTTATATATGCTCCGGCCAACTATTCATCAACGGAAGAGCTCATTGAACTCTGCGAAGTAGCTGGTCAATATGGAGGTATGTATATCACGCACATGCGTAGTGAAGGAAATGGTATTTTTGACGCTGTGGATGAAACCATCCGCATAGCACGCGAAGGAAAATTACCAGCTGAAATTTATCATCTAAAAATGGCTGGTAAAGATAACTGGTCGAAACTCGATTCGGTATTGGCAAAAATTGATCAAGCCAATAAAGAAGGTTTGAAAATCACGGCTGACATGTACACCTACACCGCTGGTGCCACTGGCCTGGATGCTTCTATGCCTCCGTGGGTGCAAGAGGGAGGACTTAAACAATGGATAAAGCGATTACAAGATCCAAAAATAAGGAAGAAAGCATTGGATGAAATGCGCAAGCCTTCTGACAAATGGGAAAATCTTTTGTTGATGGCCGGAAGTCCTGAACAGGTTTTGCTATTAGGCTTTGCGAACGACTCATTAAAACGCTTTACGGGAAAGACCTTAGGAGAGGTAGCCAGAATATATGGAAAATCACCGGAAGAAACTGCGATGGATCTGGTGATCACAGACAGTACACGTGTGGGCACAGCTTATTTTATGATGAGTGAGGAAAATGTAAAACGTCAGATTTCATTACCGTATTTAAGTTTTGGTTCTGATGCAGAATCGGCAGCTCCTGAAGGGGTGTTTTTAAAATCAAGTACCCACCCACGTGCATATGGAAACTTTGCACGTTTGCTTGGAAAATATGTGCGTGATGAAAAAGTAATCCCGATGGAAGAGGCAATACGCAAACTAACTTCGTTACCAGCAGGTAATCTAAAAATCAAGCAACGTGGTCTGTTAACGGCTGGTTATTTTGCTGACGTAGTTGTATTTGATCCGTCAAAAATTCAGGATCACGCTACTTTTGAAAGCCCTCACCAATACGCCACAGGGATGATGCATGTCTTTGTCAATGGCAAACAAGTCCTAGAAAATGGTGAACATACAGGAGCAAAACCAGGAAGAGTCGTGAGAGGGCCGGGCTACAAAAAATAACACGTTAAGAATTGCAGACCTAGTAGTTGTTAATGCCCTCCTTTCACATACGCCCAACCTTCTTCCTGTTTTAAGGTGAGTTCTATCATGGCTGACGGCACAACCTGAACAGATGACAACAACTCTTCTTTTTTAATATTTCTTCTCTTCATGGTATTGTTACACGCTGAGAAGACTACACCTTGTGCTGACCAGTCTGTTACAGCTTTGCTTGCTTTTGATTTTGCCGTCATTAAAAGTTCAAGTCCGGAACCGTGACACACTACTTCAATCTCCGCATTTGGCCATGCAGTTCGAATATTTTTTACTTGACCTGTGACAGTTGCCTGAGACACCGAATCTCCATCGGTAAACTGCATTACAATTTTATGTTTTTTCAAATCAAGGGCTTCAGAATTTTGTTGTGCCTGAACGCTTATGGCAATCAGGCTTAGCAGGCTCAGGAATAAGTTTTTCATAATGATTCGTTAGTTAGTAGTGAAATATACAATAAAACTATTTTAGACGTTCAAGGATCGGAATAAATGGACCGTACTTATGTTGAGATTCACTAAAAGAATCAGCATATGGCCCAAAAGGATGATCAACTGGTTTGGTTTCAATCATTGGCCAATCGGCTGCAAATGTTTTTTCTGGTCGTGGAAGTGAAAGCACATAAGCAGCAATGTCCCACGATTCTTCTTCAGTCAGCAAAGGATTATCATGTGTTGCTCCTAGGGGCATATTTGTGTAGATGTATTTGGCAAAATTGGAAAGGCGATAGAGTCCGGCACTGACATTAAAACTATTTTCTCCCCATAAGGGAGGATACACATAGTCGATGCCATTACTTCGCTTCATCCCACCACCGTTGTTGCTGTGACAGACTGCGCAGTTGGAAGTGTAAAGCGATTTTCCTTTAGTCGTATCAGCTGACCGATTGAGGTAAGCTATATCGAAAAGTCCGGAGCCATTTGCTTTCTTTCCTTTAGGCACATCTTTTCCAATCCAATTAAGGTAGGCAACGATTGCACGCATTTCAATAGAAAGTGAATCCAGACTTTTTCCATTTAAACTTCTTTCAATGCAATCGTTCACACGTTTTTCAATGCTTTCCAGACCTCCACTTCGTGCTCTAAACCTTGGATACATGGATGCAACCGATCCGTAGTTATTTCCGAAAGGTTTAGTTCCTGCATTTAAATGACAATTCTGGCAATTCATTCCATTTGAAATTTGCATCACACTGCCCTTGGGGCCAAGGTATAGGGCAGTATGTGCGATCAACTCTCTGCCATATCTTATTTGATTGCCCAATTCATCTGCTGGAATACTAAGCGAATCTGGCGCATGCCATAGTTTTTGAGACGAGACTTCTGTAGCTTGTGTTCCAATTTTTTCTTTTAATATCTCAGGATGGATGAGTAAAAAAAGAGCACTCGTTAGAAAAAGAAGGGTAACCACTGCAGTAACTAGAGCAATCCGAATAATTTGGGCTAGCTGGCCAAAAGGAGAATTCATTAATAAGGGGTTACGAAATAAAGGTAGCTATCAAAGCTCAAACTTCTGCTCACCGTTTAGTGTTTCTTATAAGTTTCAATAGCGATCTTTAGGAATAAGATACCTTCTTGATTGGAAAAGAAAATTCAGGAGGTGCTTAGGAGCAATCACTTTTGATACCTGGCACTAAGCCCTGTCATCACAATAAACAATATCAATACAAGTGAGAGTGCAATCCGCAAGGTTTGCCAATCTGCTAAAAACCCGATGATAGGTGGACCAAATAGAAACCCAGAATAGCCTACAGTTGTCACCATGGCGAGACCAACTCCTGGGGGTAATTCTTTTGAATTGCCTGCAATGCTATATGCAATAGGCACAATAACGGATAACCCAAGCCCTACTATAAATAATCCAAGAAGTACAGCATAAGGACTAATGAAGATCATAGCAAGGCTTAATCCGAATGTCGAGACAAAGCTGCATGCTATCATAAGTTTGCGATCGCCAAACTTGGCGCGTGCGGAGTCCCCGAAAATCCTTCCGATTGTCATAGCCAATGCGAAGGCGGAAAGACCAAGAGGTGCAAATGCTTTGTCTGCATGGGCAATATTTTCCATGTAATTAGTACTCCAGTCTGCCATGGCACCTTCGCCCAGCATGCAACAGAATGCAATTATTCCAATACTCACCATCGCTGAATTGGGTAATCTAAATGCCGGCCCATCTTGTTTTTCTTGAGGCTTGTCATGGATAAGATGATAGCGTGCCCACAATGCTCCACTAATGCTTGCAATCGTTATGATACTGAGATGAATCACCAATGGACTTTGGAGCTTAATAAAAAGGGAACCGCAACCAGCTCCAGCCACCATGCCAATGCTAAATAATGCATGGAATGAAGTCATAATGGGCTTTCGCAATTGTTGCTCCACCATTACAGCTTGTGAATTCATAGATACATCTAACATGCCTGCTGTTACACCCATTAAAAAAAAGATAAAGATCAATCCGAGCAACCCGGGCATGATCGGAACAAGTGGAACGAAAACGCAATACGAAAAAACTGAAATGATACTGATCTTCCTGCTGCCGTTCCGAATGATCAGCCAGCCTGTAAAAGGCATTGCGAACACTGCTCCTAGGGAACTTGCCAACAATACTAATCCTAATGTTCCATTATCAATTGTAAACAGCTCTTGAATCCTTGGAAAACGAGTTGCAAGGTTGGCATGCACAAAGCCATTAATGAAGAAGAAAAGGTTAACAGCAAGACGAGAATGGTTCACAGTCATTTACTTAGCACCAAACAAGTTAATCTAAAAGTAGATACTTTGTCAATTATCTAATTGTTTTTGGGAACAGTGACTTCAAAAGTAGTTGTTGCACTACCTGGAATCCCATTGGCATCTATTCCCTGAATGATAACCTTATAAACACCTGGCTCATCCGATGAATAAAATTCGATAGATGGACTTTCATTACCCAATAAGATAATATTTGGAGCCCAGAACAAAAGATTTCTTCGATCCGCAAGTCGGCTTTCAACTTCTGATGATAGTTGATATCGAGGGGAGAAAAATTCCTTTTGTAATTGGAGTCCTTGATAATCGACCACAGTAGCCTTTGGGTCTAGTTCAAAGCCATCCATATCGCCTCTATAGGTGGAATAACTTACCACACCTTCAAATGTAAAAGGGCCAAGAAAGTATTTACGAGTCAAGACATCAAGTTGTTGTACTTTCAATGGGCTATAGGCCATGATTTTATCTACATCAAAAATGGGTACGCCATCCAATAATACCATGGACTCATTTTGAAAAAGACCATTGTTAGGCTCGTCTGGTACTTTAAAAATAAACTTTCCATCTTTTTTTCTTACCCATACACCGTGCACATATTCGCGCATCACTTCTTCCATAACACTAAAGCGAGTGTAATCATCAAGTAAATATTTTTCATCGGGTATACCATAGAAGGAACCGCTGTCAATTGGAGAGTATTTGTAAGTGGAGCTTTTCCCGAAGTATGTATTGACCGTCTGCATGGAAATATTACGAGCAAGAATCTGGTCTCTCCAAGCAGATTTTATGTTAAATGGAGAAAGACTGTAAGACGAAAATGTTTCTGAGTAGGGAGAATTAATATTGATTTTGAATGTACTATCCTGACTCAAGTTTGGTTGAACAATGAGCTTCTTCTTTTCATAGAAGTCACGGATCTCAAAGTTAAGGTTTCCCTTTGAGTCAGAGCGAGCACCATATAGTCTAATATTCTTACTTGGAGTTGAAAGATAGGTGAGGATGCCCGAAGCAGAAGCTCCAGTAGTACCATCTACTATATTTCCAGTAACAATGGGACCCCGATACTCGAGGTTGAATAAGATTGGTTGGCTCGTGTTCGTTAGCATATCTACCCATTTAAAACGGCTCCAACCATGAGTAAGCATAAGATTGTCAGTTGCCTGTACGGCAAGAGGGTCACTTGACAAATAAAATGATGGCGACTCAATGTTGCCTTTAAGATCGGAGGTCAACAATTCATAGCCTTGAATGTCGGGCAATTCAACTTGACTTAATGAATCGTCCTTAAAAACGGTCATTGAAAAATTACCTGATTGAAAGAGATTTGAAGTTACTTGTACACCCAGCTTTATTTTTTTTCTAGATGAATACTTTTCTTGATCTGCTTTAACCTTAATCGCAAGTTTTTCTGTCGGATGCTTAAAGATGAGACGCTCACATACTGGTTGCTGATTTTCATTAAATACTGTTATATGGGAGATACCCTCTCCCAATTTATTTTTATCCAACACTAAGGTAGCTGTGCCGTTGCTGAGCGATTTAGCCAAACCAATCTTTATCATCTGCCGGGTGTGCACAAGTACGTATACTTCGTGAGATGAGCTTGCTATCCCCCTATATAGAATGGAGACCTTTAATTGATTACCAAGCGTATCAATTACATGTAAAACATAACCTGATGGTTGTACTATTGGGAAGGATATCGAAGCATTTACTTGTTTGCCATTTAAAACTACTTTGTATTGTTCGGAAGAAGATGGCAGAAAGGAAAATTTACCAATCCCAAATTTTAAAGGTCTAAAGGAGGTAACTGTCTCTCCTTGCTTTGTGATAATCTCTCCAGAAACATCCTTACCAATTCCAGAATGATCAACTATTCGAAAAGCTACTGTGCTTTTGATGCCATCCACTAAGTGTCCACCTTCCGGGAAAAATTGAATGTCGTATGCCTCAGAATTAATTTTCGACACGGGTTCGGTGCGCCTTACTGTATTAAGTATGGTGATTTGTTGCTGAAAATAGTATTCTGGACTAAAGTTTTTCATCCAGCTTGTATACACTCGTACCAGATAGTTCCCCGAACTGATTGAAATTGGAAGTAGAACTTGTCCGTTTCCGGCTCCTTCGTTCAAGCTTACCATGGTCTGAATGACGGTTTTATTATCTCGATCTAGTATTTCAACATAAGCGACCTTGCTCACATCTAACGGCCGATGTAAATAACCATCTATATAGTAAAGTTTAAACCACATAGTTTCACCAGCAACGTATAAACTACGATCGAGATGAGCGAATATTTTTTCTTGTAACCCATTGCGTTGATAGTTGATGAACTTTTGAGCCAAACTATCCCAGTCTTTTTTTTGTGAGGAGGCAACTGTTGTAAGCAAAAAAAATAGGACAACGCAAACAGCTGTGCGGATGAACTGGCTATCACTTTTTATTGAAAATAGATTCTTGTTTTTCACTTCCAGAAGTCAGGTTTTGTTGTAGTGCCTCCAGCAGTTCTGCAATCAGCGCATGCTCCACTTGTGTACGTGTAGGCTGTTATAGCCCCTGGACCAGAAGGCAATGATTCAATTAGGAAGTCTTTACTTTTTGGTAAGGGTAATAAAAATACAGACAATGTATCCAGTGAAATACAATCTGAAAAAGGAGTGATGTAGGTTGCGGCCCGCGGGAGATTATCAGAACTTATGAAAATTCTTTGTTCAGAAGGAGACCCTGCAATGAAGTATCCTAATACAGGGATCG
Source organism: Bacteroidia bacterium (assembly GCA_031384515.1). Classification (GTDB taxonomy): domain Bacteria; phylum Bacteroidota; class Bacteroidia; order Cytophagales; family Cyclobacteriaceae; genus ELB16-189. Next base: position 43,835 of record JANNAQ010000018.1, on the reverse strand, counting down.
AGGGATCCGAAAGGCAAGTTATGTTCCCAGTTAAGAGTGATGGTTGCGGATCGAAGAGAGTTCCCAGGCTTTCAGTATTTTTTTGCAGTTGAAACCAGTATTCATAGGCTTCGTTCGTAAGTCCAAATTGTTTCACCAATATACTGTACTTGAACCTAATTTTTTCTGAGCGCTGCTCCATTTTCACCAACGGAAAATTACGGACTACATTTTGACTTAAGCGGGCGGTTGATCCAATCACAATTTTTCCGGATGGCTTTGTTTGATAGCAATTGTAGATGTCATTCGTCCGAATTACAGGAAACCCGTTACGCCAATCAAAACGTGAGTTAAAGGCAGATATATATTTCCACGATTCTTCATAATCCCAGCGGTAATACTTTGTCTTATTCTCAGGATCGTGAGTGTTCACATACACTTCAACTCCATTTTCCGATGTGATTTTCCATGTGACGCTGTCGATAAGCGGATTTTTGACAATTGGAACAAATTCAGATGTGTATTCTTTTGAATCATTGGTTTGGATCTTTATTCTGTATTTTTTTTCAGCGTTGAAGTTTTGCTGTGGCAGCGAATAGTTTCCAGTTTTCTCTTCTATTAACATGAAAGAATTTCCAGTTTCATCCTCAAATGAGACGAAGGCATTTCGTTCGAAAGTTACAGATGAAGTCTCGGAAAGATTTTGCGTTCGGGTAAGCCGTATCTCACTTTTTCCTTTTGTATTAAGTGAACCATCAACAACGAGGATGCTTGCTCCGTTTTTAATGACTGGAGGCTGATACGGTTCAACGCATGCTATTGTGGTAAGGAAGATAACCCACAAAAATTTCATCCTAGCTGAATTACCTTTCATTAATTCAAAATTTGAAATTGTAAGTCACTGTAGGAATAGCTGTTCCAAAAATGGAAAGCTTATACCCATTCACTGTACCATTTTCTGAAAGGAAATAAACGGAGTAGGCATTTTGCCTTCCTGTCAAATTATACACGGCTACAGACCATGAGCTATGAGCCAGCTTCTTAATTTTGTGGTTCCCCTCTATGTTTAAGGCAAAGTCGGTCCTAAAATAATCAGGAATACGGTATTGATTTCGTTCAGAATAATACAATCGCTTGGCTCCATTCAAATCGTACTTTGCTAAGGGAAGGGTTATTGGCCTTCCTGTGCTATACGTCATATTCAAAGACAGACTAAATCTTCTACTGAATTTATAGTTTCCGATGAAGTTAACTGCATTGGGCTTGTCATAGTTGCTCGGGTACCACTTGCCTTGATTAACAGTTTCAGAAGGAGTCATTCCCTTTGTCTGTAAGAAAGATCGAGAGTAGGTATAACTTATCCAGCCATTTAACTTGCCACTTAGTTTTTTAATCATGAACTCAGCTCCATAAGCTTTGCCTGCTGCGTTAACAATATCGGTTTCTATGTGTGGATTAAGAATTAACTGTGCACCACTCTTGAAGTCAAGAACGTTTTCCATTGATTTATAGTAAACTTCTACAGAAGTTTCGAACATGGATTTGAAATTCTTATAAAAGCCTACAGAGAATTGATCACCAATTTGGGGTTTAAGATAGCTGTCACTTAGTTTCCAGATATCAATTGGTGAAATGGCAGCTGTGTTTGACAGCATTTGAAGATATTGCCGCATTTTATTGTATCCAAATTTGATCGAACTATTTCCAGACAATGAATAACGTGCTGAGAATCGATATTCAGGGCCTTGATAATTCGCTACCGTTTTTCCTGATGCATACTGAATAGTATCAATAATGGAGTTTTCGTCTTTTGCAACGAGCGGGTCATAAGTGAACACATCTTTTGGTCCTAGATTCTGGAAGAAAGAAAATCGCAGGCCACCATAAAGGGAGAGACGCGGAGTGACTTCAAAATTGTCGCCAATATAAATCGCACTTTCCTGGCCTTGTTCTTTTTGTAAAACATTAGGAACTACAAGTGATTCTTCTCCATACGGCTGAAAATCTCCTGGGGAAATTCTATAATTGATTGTAGATGCACCAAAATTTATGGTGTGCTTTGCACTAAGGAAATAATTGAAATCAGCTTTGATGTTTGCCTGTTTAACGGAGTAGGCTAATTGAAAGCTATTAACGGGCACCGCTTGGCTGGAAACACTGTAGTCGTAACCACTATAGCTTCCCGTTAGAATACCGTAAAATTTGTTTCCAAAGACGTGCTTCCACTTGGCAGAAGCAGTTTGGTTAGAATAATTATAAGATGTATCGCTGCCAAGTTTGAAACCATCTTTGCTAAGATAACCAGACGCATAGAACGTATTTTTATCATCCATCTGGTGACTTAATGATAAGTTTACATCATAGAAAGAAGCTTGACTGTTTTTTAAGTTGGTGGAAGGAATTTTGGTTAGCAGCCAATCAGAATAGGTTGAGCGACCAGCAATTAAAAATGAAGTTTTATCTTTAAAGATGGGACCATCTAAAGAAAATCGTCCCGTTACCGGACTAATTCCTCCAGACCCTTCAAATTTTCTTTTGTTTCCTTCCCGGGTATTTACATCTAATACCGCAGATAAGCGGCCACCATATTCTGCAGGTATACCGCTTTTATAGAGTTCTACATTTTTTAGGATATCAGGATTGAACGCAGAAAAGAAACCAAAGAGATGAGATGGATTAAAAATGGTTGCATCATTATATAAGATCAGGTTCTGATCAGAGGCGCCACCGCGAATATTTAACCCTACTGTTCCTTCGCCAACAGATTGAACGCCTGGTAAAGTTAGTATCGCCTTAAAGATATCCACTTCGCCCAAGGCCACAGGAATTTGTTTAATTGTTTTGAGGTCTAACTTCTCTAACCCCATTTGAAGGCCTAGCACTTGTGCATCACGCTCAGATTGAACAATTACTTCTTTAAGGGGTGTTACATCTTCTTGTAGCTCGACATCAAGTTTACCATCTGAGTATAGTAAAATCTGACGCTTTGTACTTTTCATTTCAAGGCTTTTGATGATTAATTCATGTCGGCCTTTCGGTAGGGTAATAGAAAAATAACCAAATGGATCTGAGGCAACGCCAATAAGAGGATTTTCAATGAAAACGGAGGCACCAATGACGGGCTCACCAGATTTCACATTACGGACATATCCAGCAATGTTAGCCGTGGTTTTTGAATTTGCATTTTTAAGTCCGATTGTAAATAACTTTTCTTCCTTAGCTTTATCTACTTCCTCATAGATGGTATACTCCTGTGCATTTGTGCGTTGCCCTTTGAGTTCTCCTTCTCCAAAAAAATCGATGGGTAACTCTATTGCCATAGATTGGCCAAGCGAGACATATATATAATGATTATTATCTATAGCATGTTTTAGTTCAGTGCCAAGAAAAATTTCGTCTAAAATCTCAGGCACGGTCTTTCTAAGAACGGATAGGTTTACCGTAAGACTATCTGTCCAGATCTTATTGTAATAAAAGCGGTAATCTGTACTTTTCTCGATCTGGCTTACAAACTCTTCGAATTTCAGGTTTTTAAACTCAGCGCTAATAATCTTGTCGTCTTGTGCTGACAAGGAAAGTGTTGATAGACCGAGAATGATTAAACACCAAGTAAATTTCATTGCCTGTATCTTAGTGTGTTAATTGGTCATACTCTGCTGCCATTTTGATAAGCGCATCCTCTCTATTGGTGCGATACCGGATATTATTTTTTGAAATGAATTTTTTTAAAGCATTTTTTTGATCTTCAAATATTTTTAAGGCCGAAGTTTTATTTCCGGCTAGGTAGTACTTTCCATTTTTTAGAATAGTAATGGTATTTTTTTCTTTAAAGGTTAGGATCATACTTACCTGAGTTTCTATTCTTTCTTCTGCTACTTTCAACCGCCTCACCAAAACTTTAGTAGTACCAGAGTAGATAAGATCATAGAAACCTAAGCTCATCGATTTAATCTCTTCATTATTGTTGGAGCCTAAAAAAGTATGACCATCTAAGACAAAGTATTTTATCTTTTCACTAATCAACTCTATTTGTCCATGACTTTTATTTTCCACCAACAGTTTCTCGTGCAACAGATCAAGCCGCATAGGTACATTCTCATACAGTTCGCCATCGTAGAACACTTTCCCTTCCATCCAATCATCTGAATGAAAGAATAGAGTTCCCACTTCCGGCATCTTTTTTTTGAAGGCTATATATTCCTTTCCATTATAAAGATTCGAGTGGTCTTTGGCAGATTGGAAATAAATGTTTTTAGCGTGATCGGTTGCAGCTTTTAAATTCAGTGAATCGGTCAGCGCTGGTTGTGCGAAAACCAAAATGGGGGTAAGCAAGGTAAGAATTGAAAAAACAAGACCTTTAGTACCTGCCATTTTAGCAATATGGATTTATCCGAATTCGAAATCTACCTATTCAAGTTAATATACTCTTACCATTCAGAGAATTTTATAAGAACTGGCAAATAAAATCGACCAAAACGGGGGATTGAACTACAAGAACAAGATGTTTCTAAAACTCTGGATAGCGCACTCTTCTATTTTGATTATTTACTTCGCATAGGCTACACTCCGCATCTCGCGGATAACAGTAACTTTAATCTGGCCTGGATACTGCATGTCCTTTTCAATTTTTTGAGAAATATCAAAGCTCAATTGGGAAGCACGTTCATCAGATGCTTTTTCGGCATCAACCATCACCCGCAGTTCGCGCCCGGCTTGTATTGCATAACACTTTTCAACTCCTTCGAAACTCAATCCTACAGCTTCTAAATCTTTGAGGCGTTTTATGTATTGCTCCATCACTTCACGTCTAGCACCAGGTCTAGCACCAGAAATGGCATCACACGATTGAACGATAGGAGAGATAATGCTCGTCATTTCAATCTCATCGTGGTGAGCTCCAATTGCATTGCAGATAATTGGGTGCTCCTTGTACTTTTGGGCTAACTCCATTCCTACTATCGCATGCGGCTTTTCTAATTCCTCGTGCCAAACTTTCCCAATATCATGCAGAAGACCTGCACGCTTAGCTTGTTTTACATTCAAACCAAGTTCTGCGGCCATGATGGCACAAAGATTGGCTACCTCACGAGAGTGTTGTAATAGATTTTGTCCATACGAAGAACGATAACGCATCCGTCCAACCATCTTAATTAATTCAGGCGCCAGGCCATGAATTCCTAAATCAATTACCGTGCGTTCTCCAATCTCTACAATCTCATCATCTATATTTTTTGTGGTCTTTGCCACAATCTCTTCAATGCGGGCAGGATGTATCCGACCATCTTGCACCAGCCGGTGAAGAGATAGTCTGGCAATTTCCCTTCTTACAGGGTCAAATCCAGAAATGATAATAGCTTCAGGAGTGTCATCTACAATGATCTCAACTCCTGTTGCCGCTTCCAAGGCGCGAATATTCCTTCCTTCACGTCCAATGATCTTTCCTTTGATATCGTCACTTTCAATATTGAATATAGAGACGCAGTTTTCAACGGCATGCTCTGTGGCAGTGCGTTGAATAGTTTCAACCACTATTTTTTTGGCTTCTTTCGTAGCGGATAGTTTGGCCTGTTCCATGATGTCTTTTATATAAGAACTAGCTTTGGTATTGGCTTCCTCCTTCATGGATTCAACCAGCTGGTCACGCGCCTGGTCTGCTGACAGTTTAGAAATGCCTTCGAGAATTGCTACTTTTTGCGTGTTGAACTTGTCGAGTTCCTCCTTGCGTTTTTTAACAAGTTCATGTTGTTGCGCCAGACTTTGACGTTCTTCGTCTACTTCACCTTCTTTCCTTTTCAAGGTCTCAAGCTCTTTTGAAATCTGTGCTTCGCGTTGCTTGATCTTTTGTTCGTTGCTGATGATTTGGTTTTTCTTGCGATTGGCTTCCTCCTCAAACTCTTGTTTCATTTTGAGCAGTTTCTCTTTCGCGTCAATGATTTTATCCTTCTTGATGTTCTCGGCCTCGAGTTCTGCTTCCTTGATTATCAATTTTGCTTTTTCACCCGCACCTTGCTCATTCTTTTTAATTTTCCTTTTGAAAAGCAAACTGCCAATCAAAAAGCTTAAACCTATAGTGACCACTAAGGCGACCAAGGCGATTACAAGTATTTCCATAGTTAAAAAAATTTAAATGGTTGCATACACCCGCACACTAAAGATTTGAAAGGTTTTGGCTCAGGATGATCAATAGATCAACTGTGAACAAGAACAATCAAGAGATGGAAAATGGAAAAGAGTGGAAAAGGAACTGAAGATTAGAGTGCTTGCGAAACAAGGTGATTGAGGTGATTTACCTTTTCAACCACCGTTTGATCAATTCCCTGGAGATTTTCATCATCAGCCAGTTTATCAACCAGACAATCGAATGCTACCATTGCCAGCAAGTCCTGCTTGTCGTCAATGCCAAATTGTTCCCGATACTGTTTAATTTTTTCATTGATGAGTTTGCCTGCTGCCCGTACCTTCTCCTCTTCCTTGCGCTTCACCTTCATGGGGTATTCGCGGTCGGCAATCTTTATTTTTACGGATAATTCTTCCATCAACTTAAACCGGGTTATCTGCTCAAGTGAGCTATGCACTTATCGATTTCTCGGATATACTCGTCTACTTTCCTTTTCAACTCCGAAGCACTTCCGTCTTCAGGGTTTATATGGTCTACAATTTTAGTGATTTTAATCTGATTTTTAAAATTGTGAAGCTGCTCCTCCCTCTTCTTCAGGTCGGTTTTCAACTCATGGTTCTCCAGTTTAAGCCCCCTGATCTCGTCTTTCACCGTTTTATGCTCGTTGAGCAGGACTAAAATTTTGCGTTCTAAGCCGTTGAGGTTTGTTTTTAATGCTTCCTGGTCCATACTAATTCAAGATTTCAAGTTTCGAGTTCAGCGTTACAGCTTTTTCACCAACTGCATAACGATAGAACTTACTAATAAATTTATAACTATTTCCGAATCAATGCTCCCATCTTTCCTTCGAAGGCACTCATTAATCGATTCATCGTTTTATCAATCTCCTCGTCTGTCAACGTTTTGTTCTCATCAAGTAATGTAAATCCTAAGGCATATGCTTTTTTGCCTTCCGGGATTTTATCTCCTTCGTAAACGTCAAATGATATGATGTCTTTGATCAACCTCTTCTCGGTTGCCAAGACTAATTCTTTAATTTCAGCGAAAGTAACTTTCTTATCCAGTACAAGCGATAAGTCACGTCTTACTTCCGGAAACTTCGGAACTTCCTGTACAACGAACTTAGGGTTTGCGGCTTTGAAAAGCAAGGCAGTGTTAAGGTCGGCATAAAATATTTCTTGCTTGATCCCAAAATCTTTTACGAAAGCAGTTTTTACCTTGCCTAACTTCCCAATTTCCTTTGTTCCTTTTAAAATCCTCATTCCATAGTCAAATATGGGATCGCTAAGCGGTTCTTGCTTTAAATTTTCTAACGATGAACGCTGTAAAACATGAGCTACCTGCTGTGCCAAATCATAATAAGTGACTGAGCGGGTTTTGCTTTGCCAGTTTTCGCTTTCGAAACTTCCAGTCAAATAGATGGCTAATCTTCCTTCTTCTTGATATTTGTTATTTGTCTGGTGGTCCACGACTTTCCAGTAGATTTTTCCAAATTCAAATAATTTTAAGTCCTTCTGTTTCCGGTTGATGTTGTAAGAGCAAACTTCTAGACCTGTGAAAAGCATTGTTTGACGTAAAATGCCTTGCTCCTCACTTAGTTTGTTTACTATTTCAACAGGCTCCCCTTCAAAACTTAACTTATGTTTTTGCTGATATACGGCATTGGTTAAAGAATTGGTCAGTATCTCATAAAATCCATTTGCCACGAGCATCTCACCTACTGATTTTTTGTACTTATCTGCGTCCTTGTCAGGGAAACTTGCTAAATAATCAGTTCCAGCAATCTCAGACAGTTCTATATTGTTAAAACCATAAATGCGAAGGATCTCTTCCACCACATCAGCTTCTTGAGTCACGTCAACGCGATACGGAGGGACGGAAACGATAAACCTGTCATCTTTTTTATCTGTGACTTTAATGTCCAGGTTTTCCAGAATTGAAAAAATCTCATCTCGCTGAAGTGCTTTTCCTATAAGGCGTGTAACATTCTTGTCTTTGATTTCAATGATCCTGTTTTCAATTTTAGTTGGGTAAATATCAACGATATCAGATGAGATTGTACCCCCTGCCACTTCCTTGATTAACATTGCGGCTCTCTTCAGTGCGTACACCGTTAAATTTGGATCCGTTCCACGCTCAAAACGGAATGAAGCATCCGTCTTTAGCCCATGATGCATTCCCGTCTTGCGGATATATTGAGGTGAGAAACACGCACTTTCTAAAAAGATAGAGTTAGTTTGTTGTGATACACCGGATTTGATACCTCCAAAAACTCCGCCAATGCACATCCCATTACTTTCTGCATCGCAGATCATCAAATCATCGGCTGCAAGCGTTCTATCTTTATCATCTAGTGTTTTGAATTTTGTTCCAGCAGGCAGAGTCTTTACGATCACCTTCTTTCCTGTGATCTGATCGGCATCAAATGCATGAAGTGGTTGCCCCGTTTCATGCAACACAAAATTAGTGACGTCCACTATATTGTTAATGGAAGAAAGGCCAATTGATTTGAGACGGCTTTTTAGCCAATCGGGAGATTCCTTAATCACAACATCAGATATGGTGACTGCCGAATAGCGAGGACAGGCCACTAAGTTCTCTACGGTTACAGGGATGGTTAGTTTGGTTGAATCAATGTTGAAGCCTTCAACTGAAGGTAGATTTAGACCCCGTTTCTTGGCAGCTTTGATATCACGTGCTACTCCAATGTGAGAGGCTGCATCAGCGCGGTTTGGCGTTAAACCAATTTCTAGAACATAATCAGATTGAACATTGTAAAATTCAGAGACAGAAGTACCATTTGGGACGGAAGTAGTCAATACGATGATCCCTGCATGACTTTCACCCAATCCAATTTCATCTTCTGCACAGATCATTCCTTCTGATTGCTCTCCTCTAATTTTTGTAGCCTTAATGGTAAATGGTTCGCCTTTGGTTGGATGCACGGTTGTTCCGGTAACAGCGACAACTACCTGTTGGCCGGCTGCGACATTAGGCGCTCCACATACAATAGTTAAGGGCCTTTCACCTCCAACCTCAACCGTAGTCACAGAAAGCTTATCTGCATTGGGATGTTTTGAGCAGGTTAGCACTTCACCAATAACCAGTCCTTTTAGCCCACCCTTTATTGTTTCAAAAGGCTCTATACTTTCTACTTCAAGGCCAGTAGAGGTAAGAGTCATTCCAATATCTTCAGCCGATTCAGGGATATGGATGTATTGCTTAAGCCAGTTGTAAGAAATTTTCATTATTCGCTAAAATGTGAGGGTCAAAAATAGTGAAAAGACTGCAGTATTGAACTTGTAATTTTTCTAACGAATTCCTTAGTCGTGATACGTCTTCTCCCCAGCTCTAATAGCTATTTTCAAAATGTTCTCCTTAGGCGGGAAGGGACAGGAGAATGTATCTGAATAGGCGCAATAGGGATTATAGGCCAAATTAAAATCAAGTGTAATGGAACCTGCACCGGGGACTTTCTTCACATCAAGATACCGGCCAGCACCGTACGTTTCCATAGCACTGGTTGCATCGGCAAATGCCAGGAACAACTTACCGCGTTGCGGCCCCATGTCCATTATTTCTAATAGCAAAAGTCTGTTATCAACGCCATCCATACTAAACGTGGCATATGCATATTCTAAATATTTTTGCTCTTTACCATCACTTGTTGAGAGTATAACCACTTTTTTGTTTTCAACCTCTTCTAGGTTTGCTGAAACCCTGTACTTGACATCTGGGGCAAAATACTTTAGTCCCGAGAAGACTTCAGTCGTATCGGTAAAAGGTGACTCATTGCCTTTCATGAAGGCATTTTTGTCCTCTCTTTCCAGCAGAATAGTCTTGGTATACCCTTCATCAGATTGTCCACCTCGCATGGAATAAAAGACAAAACCGATGATGGAAATAACGAGAACTATGATGAGGAGATGCGATGATTTCATTCCCTTACTTCTTAGCGAGTAAAGTTGCATTTTGTTTTTCCCAGGTATCGATCAAATCGATGTATCGAGTTCGCATAGCAAAAAATTGAGGAATGCTTTGGTCAGCCAATTTTCCAGGTGAATTAGTCAGGATGCAAATAGCCATTCTGTTTTTGCGATCAAGCGCTACTTCGCTTCGATAGCCATTTACATAACCTCCATGGTAATCAAGCGTATCATTTTTGAAAGTTAATACCCGCCAGCCCATAGCATAATAAGAAGCTTTTGGCCTTTTCCAAATTCTGAAATTTCGGTTTTTTGAAACCGCTTTTATTTGTGGTGTAAGCATGTCATCCATAGCTTCCTTTGATAGAACATCCCCTTGGGCACTAAGCAACGCTTTAAGCCAAAGCCCCATATCTGCAATGCTTGCATTTACCCCTCCGGCAGGTGCCACATTATAATACGTATCAGAAATAGCGGTAGCCTTCCATCCTCTCTTGGATCTATAATGAGGTTGGGCAACATTGCCATTTTCGGTGATGCGGGCATACGAAGCCGATGCATTTTGCATGTGCAATGGCTTAAACAATTTTTCAGTTAGTGCTTCCTCATAGGATTTTCCAGTGGCTGATTCGATAACTTTTTCTATTAGACTATATCCAACATTCTGATAACTATATACTTTTCCAGGTAGGCCAACTAGATTCAATTCTTTTAGGCGAGCTAACAAAGAATCCAAAGGAACTCGTTCCTCCACCATGTTGGTGAAGGCATGATAGGGTAAGCCTATAGTATGTGATAATACATGTCGAATCTTAAGACTATCTGTATTCGCTTTAAGCTTCAATTTGAAATTGGGTACATAACGCGTCACCTTATCATCCCAGTCGATTACGTCATCTTTTACTAAAGTACCCGTGAGCACAGAAGCGAAACATTTTGACACAGAACCCAATCTAAATACAGAATTAACATCTACAGAATCTGTTGTGCCACTTTCTTTCAAACCGAACCCTTTCAGGAAAATTATAGCGGAATCTTTTACGATGACAACTGCAGCGCCCGGAGCCTGTCCAGATAAAATGGCCTTGTCAATATACTTTTGATAGTCAGCTAATAGCAACTGAACATATGGATTGGGGTCTATTTCTGCCGCTAAGGTTTTTTCTGTAACAGAATCTGGAGCCAGTTTTTTAATTTCTGTAGGGAGCTGAGTAATCGGAGAGGCTTGGTTTGTCTTGCTTGGATATAGAACAGACCCAAGAAGGATGACTACAAGTGCACTAGTAACAATGTAAATGGCTTTTCTCAACATTTTAAACTTTGACAAGTTTTATCCAAACTTCCGCCACGCTAACATATGGCCTAGTGATTTGAAGTTAAACAAGTCCTTCATCTGCAAAGCTAAAATATTTCCTGCCAGCAACAATGACATGGTCAAGTAGCTGAACTTCCAAAAACTTACCCGCTTCCTTCAATTTTTTGGTCAGGTCAATATCGCTCTGGCTGGCAGTTAGATTCCCAGAAGGATGATTATGTGCTACAATCACACCACTAGCCAATTCTTCCAATGCCATTTTATAAATTATTTTGGGATCAGCAACTGTGCCGGACACTCCGCCTTCGCTTACCCTCTTCTTTTTAATGACTCTATTGGCTCGGTTAAGCAGCAAGACCCAAAACTCTTCGTGAGGCAAATCCATTAAATCGCCTTTCAACAGATCAAACGCATCCTTGGAGCTGCTTATTTTGGGCTTCTCCTCCAGGTCTGTTTCCTTTCTTCTTCGCCCGAGCTCCAATGCCGCTACAATAGTGATGGCTTTGGCTTCACCTATTCCTTTTACTTTCATTAAATCTTTTATGGAGAGCTTGGCAAGGTCATTCAGCCCATTTCCTCCATGCGTCAAAATTTTCTTTGCCACTTCTACTGCACTTAAGTTGGTGGTACCTGATCCAATCAAGATTGCAATCAACTCAGCATCGGATAGGGCAGAGGTTCCTTTCAACAACAACTTCTCCCGTGGCCTGTCTTCAGGTGACCAACTTTTGATGTTGAGTGGTTTGTTGTCTTCGATTTTCATGAATCGAAGGTAAAAAATTTATGGCACCTAAAAATTTGGATGAATTGTAAAGAATTATGATTCAATTTTTTAATAAGTAATGAAGGCCAACTTGGATATTAGTTAAAGAACTGGAAGGAAAAGTGTTTGGGGAGATCGATGGAAATTGTAACACCGATAGAAGCCCATGATAATATCGACCAACTATAGATACCCTAGAATAGATTTGGACTTTTAATCCGAAGTTAATTCCAAAGTCAAACGGCTTATTAAACCTACCAGTCACATCTTTCTTTCCGTTGTCAGATATTTCCTTTGCAGAAATCTTATAGCTTAGAGTCGGGCCTGTTTCGAGGGCGAGTGACCTAATTTTATAGAGTGAAAACATTACTGGTAATTCAATATAGTTAAGATTTATGCGGCTTTCAGAAGCTGGATTTAGAGAACCTTGTAAGTAAATGTGTGAATTGGCTCCGCGCTGCACGAACAACAACTCTGGATGAAATCTCAATTTAAATACACGTACTTCACCAAACAGACCAACATGAAAGCCAACATTTGGCTGATAAAGCCCAATAGGTAGAAAGGGGGCATTCTCGATTACAATATCATTGCGATTAACTCCACCTTTTATACCAAAAGGAATCTGGCTATACGCATGGATTGTATAATTCAGAAGAAAAACAGTAATAACAATCTTGTTCATCGTTCGGTATTCGGCTACCACATAAGTCACTGCGAACAACGCCTCGCTAACTGAAAGATTGCTATACTTTTAAGGGAAAGTCGTAAAAAAACCCTCCCCGGCCGAAGCCAAGGAGGGAAAAATAAATGCTTTATAAATGGATTAAGCCATTGCGTTTACACGCTTTGCCAACTTTGACTTCTGGTTAGCAGCTTTTTTCCAATGGATAACGTTCTTCTTTGCCAATTTATCGATCATTGACGATACTTCCTTTAACAAGGTTTGGGCTTCGTCTTTTTTCTCGATAGTGGTTAATTTCTTGATTTGAGTACGTGTAGTTTTGGCCTGATAGCGGTTTCTAACACGTTTTGTCTCATTTGCCCTGATTCTCTTCTCTGCTGATTTGTGATTTGCCATAATGCTTTTTTCAAACGGACTGCAAAAATAAGGGCAATAATGGTATTTGCAAAGATATAGCTATCATTTTTGAAGGATTGAACCTTCAAACAAAAGCCAGGTATTTGGATCCAGAGCCAATTTTTCTGGTATTTGAGAAGTAGGAAGGTCGTATTTCTGGGTTTTGGCAGACACTTGGATGCTTTTAATTTCCTTTTGGCCATCCCCGTTTATCAGCTCGATATCCAATGGAAATTGAAAAAAATTTCCCTTTTGGGTTTGAAAAACCTCCAACACCACTGACTTGGTCTTTGAATCGTAATGCCATGAGCCTGAAATTTTTGGGTGACCTGCCTGGAAAAGCCACTGCTTAAAAAATATAGTGAGGTCTTTTCCAGAAACTTCTTCCATTACCTTTTGAAAATCTGAAGTTAGTGCGTTACTGTTTTTGTACTTGGCGTAATATTCCTGTATGCCTTTCCAAAAGTTAACATCTCCTACTTCATGGCGCAGCATATGAAGAACCCAGCCACCTTTTTGATAGGTATTTGTACTGAGTACTTTGCCGATATCAACAAGTGTAGTGTCAACAACTGGAGATGGGTTTTTATAGAAATAATCAATTACTTGTTGTCGATCTGTTCGTTCCTCCTGGACTAGACGGTCATGTCCGTATGTATTTTCCAAGTAAAGATTTGTAAAGTAGGTTGCAAAACCTTCACTTAGCCAAACATGATGCCAGTCGTTTTCGGTTGCAGAATTTCCAAACCATTGATGAGCCTCTTCGTGCGCTATTAAACTTTCCCGTTCTGCCTTTCCGGTCACAGAATTTTCAAAGTAAAAAATGGTGTTGGCGTTTTCCAACCCACCAAAGCGTGTTTTGGATTGAACGTTGGCTAATTTTTTATACGAGTAAGGACCAATATGATTTTGAAAATAGTCCAGCACTTTTACAGCCACCGCATAGTCGTAAAACCCTTCTAATCGATTTTGAGGATATACCCAACTCTCAACTGATATGTCGTTTACTTTACCAACATACTGAACTGCAAAGCGCGCAATACCAACTACCATCACTTTTACAGGAATGGGTGCTTCTTCACGCCAATGCGTAAGTTTTCGCTTAAAATCGAGTGGACTTTCTTCAATTTTAATTCCGTTAGCCACAACAGAATAGTGATTGGGTGCGATAACAATAAAATCAACTGCTGATTTATCACTTGGATGATCAACTGTTGGAAGCCATTGGTGACCGTGATCAGGCCAGTTGTCGCCAAAGAATGTACGGTCGCCAAACTTATTCTTACTTATTATCAAGCCATCTTGAGGAACGCCTTTATATGAAACTTGAAAAGTCAATTGTGTCGCCTCTTTTGATGGATTCGGGAGCAAAATTTTAAGCCGATCTTTATTGTGAGAATAATCTATTTTTTTTCCGTCCAACAAAACGTCCGACACCTTCATTCCTTTTCGGGAGGCGTCTTGACTAGCAAGGTCAAGGTCAAAATCAGAAATTGATTTTTTAAAGAAGATAGTAATTGAAGCGTTCCCTACGATTACATCGGTTGAGTCGTTTACCTCTAACTGAAAAATATAGTGAATCACGTCAATGGCAGAATTTTTTGGGTAGGGATCAGTCGCCTTTGCGAACGGACAAACAAAAAATAGAAAAATGAAAATCTTCTTCATGATGCTTAACTTTATTGGAAAGGTAAGCCTGTGCCGCGGTATCTGAAAGTTATTTTGCTAGCAATGGTACTACTCAATAGTAGCTGGGGATTTTTTGCTCATAGAAAGATCAACAGGCTTGCGGTGTTTATTCTTCCCCCAGAAATGATTGGGTTTTATAAAAGAAACATTCAATATTTAACAGAAGCCTCGGTTAACCCGGATCGAAGACGATATGCAGTGGCCGATGAAGCCGCTAAGCATTATATCGATTTAGATAACTATGGCGACAGCGCGGGTTACAAACTTCCCCGCTATTGGAATGATGCAATAAAGAGATTTGGAGAGGATACACTTCGCGCTCGGGGCATTGTGCCGTGGCAGATTAACAGCATGTACTTTCAATTGAAAGAGTCGTTCCTGTTGAAAGATCCACAACGGATTTTGAAAATCTCGGCAGAGTTGGGCCATTATGTAGCAGATGCAAATGTTCCACTTCACACGACCAGTAATTATGATGGCCAACTTACTGGCCAAATAGGTATTCATGCTTTTTGGGAATCGAGATTGCCTGAACTATATTTTACTGAGTATGATTTTTTTGTTGGTAAGGCGCAATACATTGAAAACGTTCAATTGGCAGCCTGGAAAGCTATTGAAAAGGCTAACAACGCACTTGATTCTGTGCTTAAAATTGAAAAGCAATTATTTGAAAAATCAGGTGTCAAGAAATTTAGTTTTGAAACAAAGGGTAATCAAACGATTAAAGTAATTTCTGAGGCCTATGCAAAGGAATATCATTCACAACTATCCGGTATGGTGGAACGTCAATTTCGCAGCAGTGTAAAGATGGTAGGCGATATTTGGTTCACTGCCTGGGTAGACGCTGGCCAACCGGATTTAAAAAGTCTGATTAATTATCAGCCTACTGAGCAAGAATTGAAAGCAAGAGCGGAGGAATTAAAAAAGTGGAAAGAAAACGTGTTAAAATCAAGGGAGCATGAGGTGATTGATAATTGAGAGCAAATCCGATTAAGCTGGCGTAATGTATATTTATCATCTCCTTTCATTAACTTGAACAATAATATTTCAATTTGATCTATGAAAAAATTAATTCTATTAGCAGTCATTTTTAGTTTGGTTGCCTTGAGTTCTTTCATGTCTTTTCAAAAAATGAAGGTCATCTTCTTTGGTGACTCTATTACACAAGCGGGTGTAAACCCTGGAGGCTATATTGTTAAGGTTGGAGAACTCATTTCAAAAGAAGGCCTAACGGATCAGTTTGAACTTATCGGCTCAGGAATTGGTGGCAACAAAGTGTATGACTTATTTCTGCGAATGGAGGAGGATGTGTTGAGCAAGAACCCAAATGTGGTAGTAGTTTACGTGGGTGTAAATGATGTTTGGCATAAAAGAACTTACGGAACAGGAACAGATGCTGATAAGTTTGAAAAATTCTATACCGCTATCATCGATAAGTTAAAAGCAAGGAATATTAAAGTAATCTTGTGTACACCAGCTGCAATCGGTGAGAAAACAGATTTCAGCAACGAGTTAGATGGTGACTTAAATAAATACAGCAACATCATCCGTAGTCTGGCAGAAAAGAATAAACTGCCCCTTGTTGATCTTCGAAAATCTTTTCTCGACTATAACAAGCAATTCAACACAGAGAACAAAGAATCAGGCATTCTTACCAGCGATAAGGTACACTTGAATGATTTAGGAAATAAATTTGTAGCAGATGAAATGTGGAAAGTGATCAAGGCTATCAACTAGCTAATGGCAATCCTCATAATTTTTTTCTGTAACTTATTTAGTCTTTAGCAAGGATTGTACAATCTCTTCCCACTCTTTTTCAAGTGTAGTATTTGGCATACTTTTTCCAGCCTTGCGATACCAATAACTGGCATTTGAAGAGTCACCCTCTTTTCTATGGAGATAGGCATGCACCCACGAACCATGTCGGTCGTTTATCTCCTGTGCTATATTATGAGAAGCTTCCCAGTTACCGTGATGATCATGCCACATGGCTTGCAAAAGCGGTGATAATGTGATGGGCTGTTTAGTAAGGGTTTTCAATTCGTCAGGAGACATTCTCAATACGGGTTAGTTGATAGGCGTGTTCGTTTTGCCTATAAAAAAATGATTACCAAGACTTAGATTTTCAGGTTTTGAATATAAAATAGTAACTGCCAAAATAATAAAGCCTTTAAAAAAATTGCTATTCTCTCGAAAAAGAAGAAAATTAGAACACATTAAATTCAAAACCTATGAGTTTATTCACCAATCCAAACCGAATTCCAGAAAATTATGGCCTAAAAATTGGCGCTGGTTTAATCGTTTTTTTCTTACTTATGAAAGTAACGGGCCTTGTTCATCATTATGAGCTAAGATTTCTAAATGTGATCATTCAGGTTACAGGTATCTACTATGCTCTTAAAAAGTTTAAGGAAACACATGGGCATCATATAAATTATTTCAGGGCTTTAGTCACGGGTGTTTCTGCGGGGGCAATTGCCTCGTTGCTTTTCGCCATTTTCTTGTTTGCCTATTTAATGGTTGATCAAAGTCTGATGCTGGATATTATCGAAAAGGAACCTATGGGACGATATCTTAATCCTTACATAGCTTCGTTTATGGTGGCATTGGAAGGAATATTTTCGGGCTTACTATTTACTTTCATTTTGATCAATTACATCACTACAGATGAAGTAAGTGACAAAGTCAGTTAAAACCCTGAGTACCTAAAAGATTTCTGAGATGGACGCTACTTGTTATGCGTCCATTTTTTATTGCTAAGACAACCACCAGACCTTACATCTAGTTGGGGTTTTATTAAATTGCGGTTCCATTAAAATACAGGATAAGTTAAACAGACGCTCCATGAGATACGAAAGCATTGGTAAAGAACTTTTTACTACTAACAGGAAGAGATTAGGTAAGGAATTGAAGACTGGCTCGCTTGCCCTCTTTAATTCCAACGATATTATGCCTACTAATGCTGACGGCACAATGAGCTTCAGGCAGAACAATGATCTCTTTTATTTGAGCGGAATAGAACAAGAAGAGAGCATATTGATTGTATGTCACGATTTTCCAGACAAAAAATATCGTGAAGTACTTTTTATAAAAGAGCCAAATGAATTGATGGAAAAGTGGGAGGGGCACAAACTCACAAAACCCGAAGCACGAGAGATTTCAGGGATTGAAACAATCGCTTGGCTTTCTGATTTTCCTAAACTCTTCCATCATATGATGGCGATGGGTGGAGTTGATAACGTGTATTTAAATTCCAACGAACATTACCGCGCGGATGTAGTAGTGCAAACCCGTGACGCACGATTTATAGATTGGTGTCAAAAGGTCTATCCGCTTCATCGGTATAGGCGAGTTGCCCCGGTCATGGCTACTTTGCGAAGGATCAAGCAAAAACAGGAAATAGAGTTGATCCAAAAAGCATGCGATATTACCGAGAAAGGGTTTCGAAGAGTACTTGATTTTTTGAAACCTGGAGTAATGGAAAATGAAATTGAGGCGGAATACATTCACGAATTTATCCGATTGGGATCGAAAGGCTTTGCTTACAACCCCATTATTGCCGCAGGTGTTAATAACGTTATTCTTCACTATGTGGAGAACAATAAGAGATGCAAGGCTGGTGACCTGGTATTACTAGATGTTGCGGCAGAGTATGCCAATTATAATTCAGACCTCACCAGAACAATTCCGGTAAGTGGGAAATTTACCAAACGCCAGAAGGATGTGTACAACGCAGTTCTTCGCATTGAACGGGCAGCCTTTAAAATGCTGAACCCAAGTGTGGTCTATTTTGATTTTCAAAGGGAGATAGAGAAGCTGATGGAAAGCGAACTCTTAAAGCTTAAATTAATTGATAAGACGGACATCAAAAATCAAAGACCAGAGCATCCAGCTTACAAAAAATATTTCTATCACGGCACCTCGCATATGTTGGGACTGGATGTGCACGATGTGGGTAATATGCACGATAAAGTTAAAGTTGGATCGGTTTGGACGATTGAACCAGGTATTTACATCAAGGAAGAGAAGTTTGGTGTTCGATTGGAGAATAATGTAGTCATAGGAAAAAACAAGAATATTGATTTGATGAAAAATATTCCTATTGAGGCTGAAGAAATAGAATCCTTAATGAATCAATAATCAATTAACCAATATGTTTTGGCTAGACCTCTAAACAATCTCAATTAAATATGAAGAGGATACTTATATTTTTTGGAGCATTGGACATGCTTATTGTAGTCTTATCTTATCAACAAGTAGTTAGCCTATTGACAAACTGGACAACATCTTATATATGGATGAGGCTGGAGTACATTTTAATATACATATCACTTGCAGTCTCAGGGTACTTTCTTTTGAAACAAAGTAAAGTTGGACTTTGGTTAACGTATGGTCAATTTCCGTTGAAACTAATTTCTCATGTTTATTCATTCAGTTTTTTACAAATAATTATAATAAATTATAGAAATGAGAAATATTTTATTTGGGGTTTGACAATTTTGGAGCTCATTCGTCTTGCAATAACCATCCAGATTCATAAAAAACATTTTCATGAAGTCGGGGCATTAAAAGAGATTTGACTAAAGGGGTTCAGCCCAATTCTGAAGCACAAACATTATGAGAAGGAAAGCTGGAGTTTTTTTAGCATTGTCGTTGGTCGCATTAGTCGGTATGAGCCATGAATTTTGGCTTCAGCCAATGAAGTATCGATATAAAGTGGGTGAAGAAATGATAGTTGACTTTATGGTGGGCGAGAGTTTCACTGGGGAATTTTGGGATATGAAACGCCACAAAGTAGAAAAGCTCGAAATGTATAATCTCTCTGGAAAGAAAGACCTGATAAAAGAACTTAAAACTACTCAAGGAAAGAACATATCATTCAAATTTTCGCAGACAGGAACGCACTTGCTTATCATGCAGAGCGATGCAGCTTATCTGGAATTAGAAGCTGAAAAGTTTAACGATTATCTAAAAGAAGACGGGCTTGATTACATCATTGATGAGCGAAGAAATTCAGGCGAACTGAACACACCATCAAAAGAAAATTATACCCGATTTACCAAATTGCTGGTCCAGTCGGGAGATAAAACAGATGACACGTTCAAAAGGAAGACAGGCTTGAGACTAGAGATTATTCCGGATAAAAATCCATACGCCTTAACATCTGGTGACTATCTTCAATGTCAGGTGTTGTATGAGGGCAAGCCAAGTGCTCATGCATTAGTGAAAGTGTGGAGCCACGTTGGCAGTAAAGTCTTTTTGCAAAATATCTACACAGAAAATGATGGAACAATAAAATTTCCTATTAGCAACAAAGGCCCATGGATGGTGAGTTCGGTGCGAATGATTCATTTAGAAAAAGACCCAGCCATTTACCACAGCTTATGGGCGAGTCTGGTATTTGGTATCCAATAGTAAAATGAACGATCCTATCCACTCATCAGAAGCGCCTGAACCCGTAGGCGCATATCCTCACGCGCGCAAAGTTGGTAATTTGCTTTTTTTATCCGGAGTTGGGCCACGCAAAAGAGGCTCCAAAGAAATTCCAGGTGTTACACTTGATAATAAAGGAAGTATTGTTGCCTACGATATCGAGCAACAATGCCATTCAGTTTTTCAAAATGTAAAATTGATTTTGGAGGCATCTGGATCAAACTGGGAAAATTTGATAGACGTTACCGTCTTTCTCACCAATATGAAGGAAGACTTCTCTACCTTCAATAAAATCTATGCTGAGTACTTTACATCCAATCAGCCTTGCCGCACTACCGTTGAGATTAATGCGTTACCCACGCCAATTGCGATTGAGTTGAAGTGCATTGCAGTTATAAGTTGATACGGTGGTAAAGAGTGGTTCTTAAGATATTACCATAAACGATGGTGTCGTTTGAAAGGCCATGCAATAGCATATATCCTATTTCCAGATTTAATTGTTTTGAAAGTTTTCGATCTATTCCTACGTAGGCTCGATTCTGGTCAAACTTCCAGGGATCGCTACTGTCGGAATGAAACATGATCTCATCTATGATCCGCAATGTCCAGTTTGGATTATTAAATGCCCGTTGAAACTGTAGGCGATATCTGGTTCTGAATTTGAATTGAAAGCCGTCTGTCAGGTAAGTCTTATCGTTATCCGTGTTATGAAAAAATCGTTCTTCTAACCTAAATCGGGTTTGAACATCAATCCTCCCAATAGTGGCTATTTTTGAAGTAATAGATTGGAAGAAACGTAATTCGGGTACGGTGAGGTTTTTTGAGTTAGTTACCCATGAGCCGGTGATTCCTGAGGTGAGATCATTTTTTGAATTCAGTTTATAGTTTGCATAAGTGTGCGCGATGAATTGACGTTGACGATCTGGTTGGATAGATCTTCGTTCATCAAATTCACTTTGCCAACTCCATTTTTTGTTGAAATGAAACTGATTGAAATATCGTATCCAATAAACATTGGTAGGAGATTGCGCTTCTGAAGAAAAACTAAGCAGAGTCTGCAAGACTCCTATTGCTAAGGTTAGTTGAAATGTAGGAGCCCTTTTCAAACAGAAAAACTCTCACCGCAACCACAAGTTCGTGATGCATTTGGGTTGATGAATTGAAATCCCTTTCCATTAAGCCCATCCGAGAAATCAAGTGTGGTTCCTAATAAATACAATAAACTTTTCTTATCAACTAAGATTTTAACGCCTTTGTCTTCAAATACCTGATCGGCAGGATTTATTTTGTCATCAAAGTCAAGGTCATACATCAAACCCGAACAACCGCCTCCTTTTACAGATACACGAATGTTGTGGTTAATGGTGCGTCCCTCTTCGGTTAGGAGCGTGCTTATTCTGTCTTTGGCTTTATCGGTTACACTTATCATATATTGAATGTTTTTTTATGCCTCTCGGCTTCCCCGGCAGTTAATCTAAGAGACCGGATTCAGCACAACACTAAAAACAGTAATTGTGTTCCTGTCTCTTCCATAATATAATTTTTCAAGAGCATCTAAAATATTGCTAGCCCGAAAGTAGGAGGTATGAAGCTCACTTGCGCTTTTGGTCACCCACTGGATGGTGTATGAGTTTTCCTTCTCTTTAAAGTTTTGAACGTAAGCCCACATTTTGTGGAGCGTATCTACTTTATCTGACCCCGTTTCAGAGTGAAACAAAAAAGACTGGCTGTGGCGAGGGTTGATAGTGATTAGATCAAGTTTCGTTTTTCCGTCCATTGACCCGAATTCAAAAATAAGGTCGCGGGTGCGCAATCCAAGGTAATCCTTGATTTGTTGCTGTATGCGAGCAGCCTCTACGTGTATATCACTGGCTGTTTCTGTCATGATTTTTGTCATTTCGATCTCAAAACTTTCGGAAGCGACTAAAAGTTTCCAATTTTCAATCAAAATTAGTCAAAAACCTCTCAAGTTGTAGCCATGAACAAATTAGAACATATTGGCATCGCTGTCAAGAATCTGGAAGAATCGAATAAGGTGTTTGCAAAGTTATTGGGCAGACCTCATTATAAAATTGAAGTCGTGGAAAGAGAAGGGGTAAGAACGTCTTTTTTTGAGGTGGGTGGCGTAAAAATTGAATTGGTGGAAGCTACTCGGCCAGATTCACCAATTGCCAAA
Source organism: Bacteroidia bacterium (assembly GCA_031384515.1). GTDB lineage: Bacteria > Bacteroidota > Bacteroidia > Cytophagales > Cyclobacteriaceae > ELB16-189. The sequence goes on along the minus strand of JANNAQ010000018.1, from coordinate 21,355 downwards.
TTTATTGAGAAACGGGGTGAAGGACTCCATCATCTTGCTTTCGCGACTGATGGGATTGACCGCAAAATGGAAGAACTATCTCACGACTTTAGCCTTCTTTCAGAGAAGCCAATGGAGGGTGCCGACAATAAAATGATTGCCTTCCTTCATCCGAAAACGACCAATGGCGTTTTAATTGAACTTTGCCAGGATTCAAATACCAATGATTCGCAGATAAAATGAAATGGGCATTGCCTTAAGTCTATCATAAAATCACAGCCTTCCTTATCAATATTGATTTACTTTGAATAAGTATTATGGCTAAATAAATAAAGTAGCAAGCTTCTATTTATCTGTGAATCAGTGGCAACAAACTAAATCTCATGCAAAATAAACGATCAGAAATTTCTTCGCTAGGTGAATTCGGACTGATTAATAGAATAAGCCAGAGTATTTTACTACAAAACAGTTCGTCATTAAAAGGAATAGGCGATGACGCTGCCGTAATTGACGCAGGTGATGATCTTATTCTATTTTCAACAGATATGTTGTTGGAAGGAATTCACTTCGACCTGTCCTACATGCCATTGCAGCACCTTGGATACAAAGCTGTGGCTGTAAATGTTTCCGACATTGCCGCTATGAACGGCCGCCCAGAACAAATCACTATTGGACTCGGTCTAAGCAATCGATTTTCCACTGAAGCAATAGACAGCTTGTATGCTGGGATCAGAGCAGCTTGCGAGAATTTTAAAGTTGATTTGGTAGGTGGTGATACCTCTGCGTCTGCCTCGGGCCTTGTTATATCAATAAGTATTTTAGGTAGGGCAAAAAAGGATAAAATCGTCTATCGCAGTGGTGCAAAGCAATCTGATATTATTTGTGTGACAGGCGATTTAGGTGGTGCCTATATGGGCTTGCAAGTTTTAGAGAGGGAAAAGCAAGTCTTTCTAACCAATCCGGAAATGCAACCTGACTTGGAAAAATATGAGTATGTAGTCAGCCGTCAGCTGAAACCGGAAGCAAGAATGGATATTATTCATGACCTTGATGAATTGGGAATTGTTCCTACTTCTATGATCGATATTTCAGATGGCCTTGCTTCGGAACTCCTTCATCTCAGTAATAATTCGAATGTTGGTGTCAGAATTTATGAGGATAAAATTCCAATCGATAACGAAACATTTGACACGGCTGCTTTAGAATTCAAGGTTGATCCGGTCACGTGTGCCTTAAATGGTGGCGAGGATTACGAATTACTCTTTACCATCAAGCAAGCTGACTTTGAGAAAGTTAAGAATCATCCAGATATACAGTTTATTGGATATATCCATGAAGATCCAAAACAGAACTTTATGCAATCCAAGTTAGGCACCATCGTTCCGTTAAGTGCACAAGGATGGGATCATTTTAAATAATTCTTTGCTATTCCAACCTGTTTGAATGATTGGGCTATTTATCCTGCGTGCTGGTTTCTGTAGATTTTATTTTATCAAGAAGCTTCTCAAGTTCCTCAACGATTTTTGGATGTTGAGTTGCCAGATTGTGCTGTTCTCCCAAATCGTTTGCAAGGTCATACAATTGAGCAAGCTTAGAATTACCAGATTCTATATTGGTAAGTGAATAAATGGCATCTCCCTCCCGGGGTTGGATGTACTTCCAGTTTTTGTTTATGATAGATAAGGATCCTCCTTGTTCAACAAGTATTTGTCTTCCACGGTCACTTTTGCCCAAGAGTGCATTTAACACGTCCTCACTATCTTGAGCAGTATTATATGGTAACTGATGATTAAACATTTTGGCAAATGAGGCGATAAAATCAATTTGACAAATCAACGCATTTGAAACTGCAGGTTTAATGGTATTCGGCCATTGCACAATGAAAGGGACTCTTGTGCCCGCCTCAAAGGCGCTGTATTTTCCACCTCGAAGTTTTCCTGCAGGTGTATGGCCATTTAAACTCGTCACGGCTTCATCAACATAACCATCATCTAATACTGGCCCATTGTCACTGCTGAAAATAATCATTGTATTTTTGTCAATCCCTAAACTTTCTAATTGCTTCATCAGCTCTCCTACAGTCCAATCGATTTGTAAGATTGCATCGCCTCTATAGCCGAGCCCGCTTTTACCCTTGAACATGGTAGCAGGCATACGAGGGACATGAGGTTCCGTTAAAGAAAAATAGAGGAAGAAAGGCGCCCCCTTGTTTTCATTTACAAATGCCTTTGCTTTCTCTAAGAATGTAAGGGAAACTTCTTCATCTACCCAAGTGGCCTTTGTTCCACCGGCCATATACCCAATTCGACCAATTCCATTTATAATTGTTTGATCATGTCCATGATTAGGAGAGGATCTCATTTTCAATAATTCAGGATTAGCTTTTCCGGTTGGTAAGTTTCCAATCTTACCAATGTAATCCACTTGAATAGGATCTTTAGGATCAAGCCCTACTACAGAGTAATTTTCAATAAATACCGTGGGCACCCTGTCTGCCGTTGCCGGGAATATAAAGGAGTAATCAAAACCTATTTCAAGCGGGCCAGGTTTTATCTCTCCATTCCATGTTTTCTCAATGGAGTTACCTAACCCCAAATGCCATTTACCAACTATACCGGTTTTATAACCTGATTCTTTAAAAAGAGTAGGTAATGTTAGCTTATCGGTTGGAATAATAAGTGGAGCATCTCCTGGTAAGATGCTTGTTCCTTTTTTACGCCACGGATATTGACCAGTTATTAAAGCGTATCGCGAAGGAGTGCACGTAGCGGAAGTAGAATGCCCATTGGTAAATCTAATTCCTTGGCTGGCCAGTTTGTCTAAATTGGGAGTTCTGATTTTTGTTGCCCCATAGCAGCTTAAGTCCCCATAACCTAAGTCATCTGCGTAAATGAAAATTACATTTGGTTTTTGTTTGACCTCATTTTGCGAATTGGCCTCAAACTGAAGTAAGAACGAGAGGCATAAAAATGTAGTAACCTTAACGGTGATACTTCTCTTACTCATTGGAATATGATTTAGTCAATAATTATCTGAAGCACTCTTTCTTTAGCCGAAAGGGAAATTAATCCTCCGGAAACGGAATAAAAACAAATCGAGTGAATTCCTTGTCCACCACAAATAAGCAACAGAACTCATCTGGGTCTTTATAGGTATTTTTAAAATCTTCTTGTTTGTCTTTATCAACTAGTTCTCGCTGAACAAACTCGTCTAAAAAAGAGGCATAATAGTTCCAATCGCCATCAGCCTGTTGTTTATCAATTAAAAGTTGACCGATTGGTAATTCCTCTTTCGAAATAGGAAATATGGGAAAATCAAAACCAGCTTTCTTGATTTGATAGGATGCTTCTTTTAAGGAATCGGCCACCTTAACAAAGTCTTTTGAAATGGTGCCTAGGTATTTGCCGCTTAATTCGGGATCGTTGAACATGAGTTTGTGTAAAGCTCAAAAGTAAATTTTAAAGACATGGTGCGCAACCCAAGTTATGGCCATTGTATTCATCTATTACCCGTTCAAAGAATTGTAACGTCCGAATTTCTTACCTTCCGTTGTAACTAAAAAGCATGATCTTATGGAAATCCTACTAAATCGAAGCAAATTTATCAAGAGCACAATTGCTAGCACTGCTGCATTTTTTTTACCTGAAACTCTACTAAAAGCTCAAAACCAGGAACCAGAAAGACCGGCTCAGATTAAATTAGAGATTGTAAAAGAATTTGTTGGTGTTTCTCATGGCAAATTGGACAGAGTAAAGGAGATGTTGGAGAATGACCATTTACTGTTACATGTTTCTTACGATTGGGGCGGTGGAGATTATGAAAGCGGTATCGAGGCAGCAGGCCACGTAGGAAACAAAGAAATTGCTCCATATTTATTGGGTAAAGGTGCACGTTATAATATTTACCTGGCGTCAATGTTAGGGCACCTCGATATTGTTAGGCAAGTTCTCTCATCAAATCCACAATTGTTAAACTCGAAAGGGCCGCATGGTTTTACCCTACTGCATCATGCGTTAAAAGGAGGCGATGAGTCAAAATCAGTAGTGGCCTATCTTCAATCGTTAGGTGCGAAGGAAACAAAAATGGATTTTTACAAAAAGATATAGGTCGTTCATTTTGCACACCATTACTTCATCATCGCTACTATACACATCATACTTTTAATTTACCTTTCTCATAATATATCTGGGTAATTTGTAACATCTGACTGAACTCTGGTGTGGCTATTAAATATTCCTCTTATTTTTAGCACTCTTTAATTATCGAGTTATATTCCCTTGAGAGTTGCTATCTTTTTTTTCTGTTGCCTGTTTTGCATATCACTTTCTGCACAAAAGAAAAATGCTCGCTATAAGTTAGAGATCAGGAAGACCTCGTCTCCTGTAAAAGTGGATGGTGCCATAGATGATGAAGCTTGGCGTCAAACTGATGTTGCAAAAGACTTCTTTGCCGTACTTCCTATGGACACCAGTTTTGCCAAGGTGAAGACTGAGGTAAGGATGACTTATGATGACCAGCATATCTATTTGTTAGCCATATGTCGTCATTTATTGCCAGGGCCTTATATGGTTGAATCGTTAAGGAGAGACTTCTCGTTTTTAAAAAATGATAATTTCTTATTGTTCATGGATCCGTTTGATGACCAGACCAATGGTTTCACGTTTGGCGCAAATGCAGCTGGAGCACAGTGGGATGGTATTATGTATGATGGGGGCAGGGCAGATTTAAGTTGGGACAATAAATGGGTGTCTTCAGTGAAAAATTATGACGACATGTGGGTATTTGAGGCAGCCATACCATTTAAAAGTATACGGTTTAAAAAAGGAATAACTAACTGGGGAATTAATTTTAGTCGACTCGATTTAAAAACTACTGAAAAGTCTGCCTGGGCAGCAGTTCCACGGCAATTTCCAACCGCTTCGTTGGCCTATTCTGGTACATTAGTTTGGGACCAACCGCCACCTGTTGTTGGAGGGAATGTTTCCATCATCCCCTACGGATTGGTTAGTGCTTCAAAAAATCATGAGAAAAGCGAAGCTACAGTTTATGATCAAGATGTTGGTGCTGATGTAAAAATTGCCATTACATCTTCTTTGAATCTCGACTTAACCATTAACCCAAACTTTTCCCAAGTAGAGGTTGATAGACAGGTTACCAATCTAGATCGATTCGAACTTTTTTTCCCCGAGAGACGTCAGTTCTTTCTTGAAAACGGAGACTTGTTCGCAAACTTTGGGTACAGCACCATTCGACCTTTTTTTTCAAGGAGGATCGGATTAAATGCGCCTATTCAGTTTGGAGCGCGCTTCAGCGGCCGCATTAACAAAAATTGGCGCATTGGTGCAATGGATATGCAAACGTCTAAGGTTGATTCTGTTGATCGCCCCTTACAAAATTTTGCCGTGGTATCGGTTCAGCGCAGGGTATTTGCACGGTCAAACATTGCCGCTATCTTTATCAATAAAGAGTCGTTGAACTATGTGCCATCATCTGATTCAACAAAACCTGTATACTCCGCATACAATAGAAACATAGGGATGGAGTATAACCTTGCCTCCTCCAACAATCTTTGGACAGGAAAGGCATTTGTTCTAAAATCATTTACTCCTGAAAAAAAGACTCGTGATTTTGTTCATGGCGCAAACTTAAATTACTTTAGTCGTAAATGGAACATTATCTGGCAGCATGAATATGTTGGCAAAGACTATACTGCGGAAGTGGGATACGTGCCTCGCACAGGCTTTATTAAAATAAACCCTCAGATTAGTCGCCTCTTTTTTCCTACGGGCACGAAGGTGTTGAGTCACGGCCCTATTTTTAATTCCACTTTATTTTTTAATGAATCATTTGAGAAGACTGACAATGAAACGTATGCTGCTTACAAAGCTACTTTTCGCACGCAAAGTACCCTCACGGGATGGGTGGCGTATAACTATGTAAAGCTCTTAAGACCATTCGATCCAACAAACTCTGGGAATGAAAAACTGGAAACAGGAAGTGAACATGAGTGGAATTCTTTTGGAATGGACTTCGTATCGCAACCACAGCAACTGTTTACCTATGGTGCCACATTTCGATATGGAGGTTATTATGAAGGAGGCACACGTTTCAATATGACCACCGATTTGGGCTATCGGTTTCAACCCTATGTTAGTTTGGCGCTAAGCTCAAGCTATAATGATATTCGTTTGCCAGAGCCTTGGGGCAAGACAACATTTTGGCTAGTTGGACCACGACTTGATGTCACGATGACCAACAAGTTGTTCTTTACTGCTTTTGCTCAGTATAATGAACAGGCTAAAAATATAAATCTCAATACACGGGTTCAGTGGCGTTACAAACCCGCTTCGGATTTGTTTATTGTGTACACTGATAATTACCTACCAGAAACATTTGCAGTGAAGAACCGAGCGCTTGTTGTTAAGCTCACCTATTGGTGGGGCCTTTAAACCACGTACCCTATTTTAAATCTTTTAGAATCTCCTCGATAGCCTAATCCAGTTGTGAATCTCGGTTCTCCAACCGGTCTTTGAAATTGGTCTCAACAAAAATGCCGGGCTTTACAGAAGTTAGAATTTCATTTAATCGAGTTAAGGTAATTTGTGCATGTCTTCTGAAGTTCTGGGAAAAAGATAACAAACTCTTTTTTGAATTCTTCATAGTATTCTTTAAGATCAGAAACCGATTCATCCATTTTTGACTCGTAAGGCGTTCTCCTGGCCATGCCACTAAGGGCGCGATGAATGCCTTCTAAGTGAGCGTAGTTAACCAGCCAATTACCTTTTATCATATACGGCATCATCATATTCACTCGCTCAGGAAGAAGAGAGGCATTTTTTTGAATAACATCATATACATGATCAGCATAGTCTGGCAAAAGTTGATCATGGTAATCATGCCAGTTTTTTGCCAGGAAGTGATCGTAGAAGACATCCACAATAACTCCAGAATAATGGCGGTACTTTGGCCGAAGCCTGTCCTTACTTTCTTTAACTACCGGATGTCGATCCGTAAAGAAATCAATTTCACGATGCAGTTCGATTCCTCTTGCCATTTCGACACCTACTTTTTCAACAATGTTTTTTCCTTTTACAAAATCCCCAACGAAATTTCCTAACAGAATAGAGGTATTGTCGCCTGACAAGTATAGATGTGCAAGGAAATTCATTTCACTACTTTATAAATTCAAAAAACATTATTTCTTAGTGGAAGATTATGCTTTCAGAAACGGAATATTCATTAGGAAAGATTAACAATTTTTTTGAACTTCCTAACTAATTTAGGATTACACTCATGCAACTTAATCAAATTAAATTGTTGGTAAACCTGTCCCGTGTTGACGGAGACATAGCAGATCGCGAGAAAAGTTATATCCTTAATATCGGTCATGCCAACCAAATCAAACCAAGCGAAATTTTACCTCTTTTTACGGCTTCTCAAGAAGAAATAATTCCCGAAGGCCTAACCGATGACCAAAAATTCAACTATATCTTTAGCCTTGTGCAACTTATGAAGATTGACGACCGCTTGTATAGGGAGGAGATTAAATACTGTTCACACGTAGCTGCCAGGTTAGGATACAACGAACAAGTTATTTTTGATCTGATGTTACATGTGAGCGCTGTAATGGGGGCTGCCGAGGTGAAGGCGTTGGAAGAGTTGACTCAAAAATTTTTAAAAAAATAAGAATTAGTTTCTTACAGTTGCTTTGATGGCTTTACATGATTGAGTTTAGAAGTCACTAATTCACCGATCAATCTGTAGTTAAGCCTGGAATCAACTACCATATGAATCGAGAGATCTTCAATTTGTTGTTAGCTATTGCTTCATTTTGGTAACATAGTATAAATTGTTATCCCTATTGAGCTGACTTGATAGCTGTGATTTCTGGCCTTGCCTTTATCCGCACCATATTGAAAGTTAATTCATTTGTAAACCCTCATTTTTGGCTACCTTTGCCGCTTAAATCAGGAAAGAACAGATGGGAATGGAGAACATCCGCAATTTTTGCATTATAGCGCACATTGATCACGGTAAAAGTACGTTGGCCGATCGACTTTTAGAGTTTACCGGCACGCTCACTAACCGCCAAATGCAGGCTCAGGTGCTGGACAACATGGATTTGGAGCGAGAAAAGGGGATCACGATTAAATCGCACGCTATCCAAATGAACTATAAGTTCGAGGGTGTGGAATACGTCCTTAATTTGATCGATACTCCAGGTCACGTTGATTTTTCGTACGAAGTATCTCGTTCTATTGCCGCATGTGAAGGCGCCTTGTTGATTGTGGATGCTGCCCAGGGGATTCAGGCTCAAACCATCTCGAACCTTTATCTTGCTGTTGAGCACAATCTTATAATTATCCCGGTGCTCAACAAGATTGATCTTCCTGCCGCCCAGCCAGAATTGGTAACAGATCATATTGTAGAACTGATAGGCTGTAATCGCGATGAAGTTATTCTGGCCAGTGCAAAAGAGGGGAAAGGCATTGCAGAAATTTTGCAGGCTGTTATCAAACGTGTGCCTGCACCCAAAGGTGATCCGAAGGCCCCTTTACAGGCCATGATCTTTGACTCTGTGTTCAATTCGTTTCGTGGTATTGAAGTTTATTATCGGGTGTTCAATGGCACCATGCGCAAAAATGATCTGATCAAATTTGTAAATGCTGATAAGCAGTATGGCGCTGACGAGATTGGAGTATTGAAACTTGACAAGTTTCCTCAGAATGAAATTAGTGCAGGTAATGTTGGCTATCTGATATCTGGTATTAAGGTAGCTAAGGAAGTAAAAGTTGGAGATACAATTACCTTAGTAAGCAATCCTGGTGAAGCCATAAAAGGGTTTGAAGATGTAAAGCCAATGGTCTTTGCTGGTATTTACCCGGTCGATACATCCGAGTTTGAAGAGTTACGTGCCTCTATGGAGAAACTTCAACTCAATGATGCTTCACTTGTATGGGAGCCCGAAACTTCGGCTGCTTTGGGATTTGGTTTCCGGTGCGGATTTTTAGGGATGCTTCACATGGAAATTATTCAGGAGCGATTAGAGCGTGAGTTCGACATGACCGTTATTACAACGGTTCCCTCGGTTCAGTTCAAAGCTACACTCACGGATGGGAGCATGATTGAAATTAATGCGCCATCAGAAATGCCGGACTCAACAAGGATGCGGTTTATTGAGGAGCCTTATATATCCGCTCAAATTATTTCCAAGTCGGAGTTTATTGGACCCATCATTAGCTTATGTATGGATAAACGTGGCGTTATAAAAAACCAGGTTTACCTCACTTCAGATCGTGTTGAGTTAGGCTTCGAAATGCCATTGTCTGAGATTGTATTTGATTTTTTCGATAAGCTAAAAACCATTTCAAAAGGTTATGCTTCACTAGACTATCATTTAATTGGCTTTCGCGAAAGTGATATGGTAAAGCTAGACGTGATGTTGAATGGTGATAAGATAGATGCTCTTTCGGCTATTGTTCACAGAACCAAATCGCAGGACTGGGGTAGAAGATTGTGCGAAAAATTGAAAGAATTAATTCCACGCCAACAATTTGAAATTGCTATACAGGCTGCTATCGGCCAAAAAATAGTATCCCGTGAAACGGTGAAGGCTCTTCGTAAGAATGTGTTAGAGAAATGTTATGGCGGAGATATTTCACGTAAGCGTAAGTTGTTGGAAAAGCAGAAGAAGGGAAAGAAGAGAATGAGACAAGTAGGCAATGTTGAAATCCCGCAGGAAGCGTTTATGGCTGTGTTGAAGATTGATTAACCTCTGATTAACCTGTAAGATGACAGAGATACAAACATACTCCCTTATTGATGGCAAGAAAATATCTTCTGACATCAAAGGTGAAATTTCGGCTAAAGTGGCAGAACGTAAGAAGCTTGGTAAAAAAATTCCCCACCTCGCTATTATCTTGGTTGGCGATGATGGTGCTAGTCAAACCTATGTGGACCACAAAGTGAAAGCGTGCAAAGAAGTTGGGTTTCATTACACCATGATGCGATTTGCCGATACCATCAGTGAAGAAAAGTTAATGAAACACATCGATCATGTTAACAATGATGAGGATGTAGACGGATTCATTGTGCAACTTCCATTACCGGCTCATATTTCTGTAGAAAGAATTACCGAAAAGATAAGATCGGATAAAGATGTTGATGGATTCACTAACCATAATTTTGGAAGTATCATTTCGAAAAGCCCTCTGATAATGCCAGCTACTCCATTTGGGGTAATGGAATTGTTAAGAAGATATTCCATTGAAACTGAGGGAAAGAATTGTGTCATTGTAGGGGCTAGTAGACTAGTAGGCGCACCTCTAAGTATGATGTTGGTAGAGCAGGGACATGCGACTGTAACCATTTGTAGTAAATACACTCAAAATCTTTCTTCGATAACTCGTCTGGCCGACATCTTGATTGTGGCAGTTGGAAAACCTGGTTTAATTTCTGCAGACATGGTAAAAAGTGGTGCTGTTGTAATTGATGTAGGAACAACTCGGGTTGACGGCCCCCAATTCAAAAATGGCTATGCTTTAAAAGGTGATGTTGATTTTAAAGAAGTGGCTCCTAAGACTTCATTCATCACGCCAGTGCCTGGTGGCGTTGGCCCTATGACCATCGCTTCACTTTTGTTGAATACGTTACGGGCAACGGAGAATAGGAATCCGTAAATCAATTACAGATTAATTCAATCGCTCATTGAACTTGAACCCCGAACCCTTGACCATGAGCCTTCCCTTAATGGAAGATTTCTACACCATTCAAGGTGAGGGATTTTATCAAGGTCATGCTGCTTATTTCATAAGGCTTGGTGGATGCGATGTAGGCTGTGTTTGGTGCGATGTCAAAGAATCATGGGATGCCACCTTGCATCCAAGAGTATCCATTTCTACTATGGTACAAAGAGCCAAGGCTAGTGGGGCAAAGCTGGCCGTAGTAACTGGGGGTGAACCAGCCATGTATGACCTTTTGCAGCTAACAAATTCTTTGGCAGCAGCTGGATTGCAAACAAACATTGAAACATCAGGAGCGTATCCTATTTCAGGTAAATGGGATTGGGTGTGTTTTTCTCCTAAAAAGTTTAAAATTCCTCATCCATCAGTTTATTTTACTGCGGATGAGTTGAAGGTTATCGTATATAACAAAAGTGACTTTAGTTGGGCCGAAGAATTTGCCCAGAAAGTTCGGCCGGATTGCAAACTATTTCTTCAGCCTGAATGGTCTAAAGAAAAAGAAATGCTCCCATTAATTCTTGACTACGTAAAAAGTGATCCTAAATGGAGGATTTCTCTTCAGGTTCATAAGTACATGAATATTCCATAGGCTGGCATTTTATTCTCAGCTATTTAGTGTGAAAGAAATTAAAACGGCATTCAAACAACAGCTCAATGAGTGGGGTTCGAAAAAAATTCCCTTCTTCTTTATGATTGATTTTGAAATGGAGAAGCCCCTGGCATTTAAACTTTCTGAAATTGATCCAGCAACTATAAAATATAATCTCCATGGTTTTACAAACGCGCCACTAATCAAGGAAGCATCTTGTTCTGAAAGACTCAAGGTATTTGCAAATCCTTTTAATCAATATGAAAGAAAGTTCAACCTTGTTTTTGAACAGCTAAAATATGGGTATTCCTTTTTGGTCAATTTAACAGATAAGACTAGGATTGATTCTGAATCTTCGTTGCAAGATTTGTTTACCACTAGCAAAGCTCGCTATAAGCTATTGTTTAAAGATGAGTTCCTGGTCTTCTCCCCAGAAAGTTTTATTCAAGTGAAAGAGAATAAAATATTTTCTTTCCCCATGAAAGGCACAATTGATTCTACGATTCCAAATGCAAAAGAAAAGATACTTAACGATCCGAAAGAGCTGGCTGAACATGTTACTATTGTAGACCTTATCCGGAATGACTTAAGTGAAGTGGCTTCAAATGTTACCGTGAAACGATTTCGCTATGTGGAGGAAATACAGACACAAGGAAAGAATTTGCTGCAAGTAAGCTCGGAAATTGTTGGCGATCTAACAGCTGGCTATCCTTCACGGATAGGCGATTTGATTACTTCGCTTTTACCTGCTGGTTCAGTAAGTGGCGCACCCAAGTCAAAAACTCTGGAAATCATTAAAACGGCAGAGAAAGAAGATCGTGGATACTATACTGGAGTTTTTGGTTACTTCGATGGTGTGATTATGGATAGTGGAGTAATGATTCGATTTATCGAGAGAAGTGGTGATAAGCTATTTTATAGGAGTGGTGGAGGGATAACCACTCAAAGCAATGCTGAATCAGAATATCAGGAACTAATTGATAAGGTATATGTCCCGATTGATTGAAAGCATAAAGTTACTGGATGGCAGGTTTCATAACCTGAAGTTTCATGAGCAGCGGATGGCTCGTTCCTTACGTGAGTTATTTCGAGAGGAAGGGCAAATCAATCTGTCTTCAATATTGGAAAGTCTGGATTATCCAAAAAGCGGATTATATAAGTGCAGGATATTGTATGATAACACTACAAGGCATACTGAGTTTATTCCTTATACCATGAAACCGATTTCTTCGTTGAAGGTAGTGGCTAGCGATACGATTTTATATGATCATAAGTATTCTGACAGAAATTCCATCAATCGACTGATGCTTCAAAAGGATGAATGTGATGATATACTTATTGTTAAGGATGGTTTGATTACTGATTCTTCATACGCCAATATTGTATTTAAAAGTGGAATCAGTTGGTACACACCTGACGAATGTTTATTGAAAGGTACCATAAGGGAATCTCTTCTGGAGGCTGGCTTGATTGAAGCACAACCAATTAAGATTACTGACCTAAGGAAGTTCGAGAAGTTTAAGTTGATTAATGCAATGCTCGGTTTTGATGGCGCAGAGTGCGATATTTCCAATATTTTGTAAAGAATTGATGAATAGAAAAGGAATTTTAGTGATCATAGTGATTTGGGTCTTTACGGTCTCCGCCCTTGCGCAGATGCCCCTTTCAACAAAAAATAAGAAAGCCATCGAACTATACGTAGAGGCTGATAATTATCGAGTAAGGGGACAATTCAATCAAGCAATTTCGTTGCTTCAACAAGCCATTGAGAAAGACAAAGGTTTTTCGGAAGCCTACTTTAGATTGGGTGTAACGTATAAAATGATGCGTGACCTTGATCGTTCCACAAAAAGCTACGAGGCAGGCTTGTATCTTACAATTGATCAAAAGAAGCAGAAAGGGTATTTTTTTGAACTCGGTGATAATTATTTGCAAGTTGGCAATTATGAAAAAGCGCGCGACTTTCTATCCCGGTATTTGGATTCTGAAATATTGAATAAACCAAAGATGGACCAAGCCACACTTTGGAAACGCACTGCAGACTATGCTATAAAGAACAAACGAAACAGTTCTGGTTTTGTCCCTCGCCCATTGAGCGATACTGTAAACTGCTTTCCGATGCAATATTTTCCGGTACTGACTGCCGATGAACAAGAATTAATCTTTACCAGAAGGCTTGGGGCTGGCAACGAAGATGACGAAGATCTGGTGATCACACGAAAGGATTCTGCTGGCCACTGGACGAAACCTGAATCCATTTCACCAAATGTTAATTCGGCATATAACGAAGGTACCTGTACTATTTCAGCTGATGGCAGACAGTTAATTTTTACCTCCTGTCTTGGGCGTAAGGGTTTTGGAAATTGTGATCTATTTCAAAGTTTGAGGGTTGGCACAACCTGGTCGATGCCATTGAATATGGGGCCTCAAATAAATTCTCCTGCATGGGAATCTCAACCTGCGTTATCTGCTGATGGAAGAGTATTGTATTTTTTATCAGACCGCAAAGGAGGTTTGGGCAGCCGAGATATTTATGTCTCGTATCAGATTGAGCCAAACAAATGGACAAAGGCTGAGAACCTAGGGCCCAAGATTAACACGCCTTATGATGAAATTTCACCATTCATACATGTTAATGGAAGAACATTATTTTTTGCTGCCAATGGGAGGCTAGGATTTGGTGGTTATGATTTGTTTAGAAGTGAGAAGGAGAATGGTCAATGGCAAGAACCAGTAAACTTTGGCTACCCAGTCAACAATCACGAAGACCAATTTTCATTATTCATTACGGCAGATGGAAAGCGTGGATATTATTCACATGAAGAAGGATCTATGAATACCTCAGGAAAAATTTATGAAATATCTGTTCCGGAAGAACTGCAGATAAAATTTAGAAGTAACTATGTTAAGGGAAAAGTGAAAGATAGGAAGACGGGGCAACCGCTGAATGCTCGTATTGAGTTATATGATGTGGCAAAAAACGAGTTGGTGTCTTTTGTAAATTCAGATTCGGTTACTGGTGAATACCTTATGGTGTTAACGCAAGGGTCGGAATATGGAATTTTTGTTAGTAAAAAGGAGTATGTTTTTCAAAGCTTGAACTTCAACTATCAAAGTGAAATTACTATTGAACCTGTTGAAGTAAACGTATTTCTAGACAAGGTAACGGTGGGAGCCATTTCCGTGTTAAAGAATATTTTTTTCGAGTTCGATCGGTTTGACTTACAGGATAAATCTATCACTGAATTAGAAAATATGGTTCGCTTTCTGACAGATAATCCACAGGTAAAAGTTGAAATTGGTGGTCATACAGATAATGATGGCTCACCAGCTTATAACATAAAGCTTTCACAGAACAGAGCTCAATCCGTTGCCACCTATCTTATTCAAAATGGCATCGATCAGAAGAGGATCAGCCAAAAAGGATATGGTGCAGATCGTCCAATGAAACCAAACGATTCGGAGGAGAATAAGCAGGCTAATAGAAGAATAGAGTTTAAGATTCTGAAGTAAGCGGCTAGGCTACTAAGGTTGATTTAATAATACGTTAATCCTTCTTTTAAATAAGTCTTCACATAGTCAGTGGTGCCCTCTTCCAATGAATGGAAAGGTTTTGAATATCCGATGCTTTTTAGTTTGCCCATATTAGCTTCTGTGAAATATTGGTAGGTGCCTCGAATATCTATTGGGGTATCAATGAATTCAATCTCTTCTTCTTTGCCTAAAGCTTTGAAAACAGCCTTGACAAGCGCCAAAAATGTTCGCGCGGTTCCAGTGCCAAGATTGTAAATCCCAGAGTTTTTGCGATGGTGCATTAAGAAGTAACAGACATCCACTACATCTTTAACGTATACAAAATCGCGCAACTGTTCACCATCTTTATATTCGGGCTTGTGCGACCTGAATAACTTCATTTTTTTTGTTTTAGCAATTTGGTTAAAGGCATGCCAAATCACAGAGGCCATTCTTCCTTTATGATATTCATTAGGTCCGTAGACATTAAAGAATTTCAGTCCAGCCCAGAAGAAAGGTTTTTCTTTTTGTGCAAGTGCCCACACATCGAAATCTTGTTTTGATTGCCCATATGGGTTAAGTGGTTTTAACAGGGGAATGGTTGCTTCATTATCATCATATCCTATTTCACCGAGTCCATAGGTGGCAGCAGAAGAAGCGTACACAAATGGAATTTGATACATGATGCACTTTTTCCATAAGTCCTTTGTGTATTGAGTATTTAAGCGATCAAACAAGTCAACATCCATTTCAGCAGTGTCGGTCCTGGCCCCAATGTGAAATATGAATTCAACTAATTCATAATTCTTGTCCAACCAAGCCTTGAACTCATCTCGATCTACTTTTTCTTTAATCTTTGCACCTTCCAGATTTTTATTTTTATCAGGCTGATCAAATTTGTCAACCGCTATGATACTGTTAAAGTTCTCTGCATTTAATTTCTTTATTAAGCAACTACCAATAAATCCAGCAGCTCCGGTAACAACGATCATGGTTCAATTATTTTGTCGCAATTTATGATTTTTAATATCCTGAACTATAATATCCTACAGTGAGTTGTCTAGACTGTCTTATATTTGTGAATTAGAAGAACTATGACCGTCCACGTTAGCCGCAAAGAACATTTTAATGCCGCCCACAAGCTTTATAATCCTGCCTGGAGTAAGGAAAGGAATATCGAGGTCTTCGGTCCTTGCGCAAATGAAAATTGGCATGGGCATAATTTCGACTTAATCGTAACTGTAAAGGGGGAACCAGATCCTGACACTGGTTTTGTAATAGACCTTAAGAAACTAAGCACCCTCATACGTGAAGAAGTCATTGATAAACTTGACCACAAAAACTTGAATGTAGATGTGGATTTTATGGCAGGTAAATTGGCCAGCTGCGAAAATCTGTGTGCAGAGATTTGGAAGATTCTCTCACCGCGGATCTCCTCAATTAGTAAGTACGGAAAATTATTTTCTCTCCGACTTTATGAAACGCCAAGAAACTATGTTGAGTACTTTGGCGAATAGCCAATGATAAATGCACTTCCAGATTCCCGAATAAAAAAATTTAATGTCCCTATGAGGTACTACATTATTGCAGGCGAGCGATCGGGTGATCTGCACGGAAGTAATTTAATTAATGCGTTAAAGAAAAATGACCCCAGCGCTTTGATACGTGGCTTTGGAGGGGATTATATGAAGGACGCAGGAATGGAATTAGTAATTCATTATTCCAAACTGGCATTTATGGGATTTGTTGCTGTCCTAGCCAATCTGACAAAAATCTCTAAACTTTTAAAGATTTGTAAAAATGACATCTTGAAATTTAAGCCAGATGTAATCATTCTTATTGATTATGCGGGCTTTAACATGCGTATTGCAAAATTTGCAAAGGCCAATGGAACAAAGGTGTATTATTATATCTCACCGAAAGTGTGGGCTTGGAACACAGGCCGTGCCTGGAAACTTAAAGAAAATGTTGACCGAATGTTTTGTATCCTGCCATTCGAGAAAGATTTCTACAAACAATTTGATTGGAATGTTGATTACGTAGGCAATCCTGTACTTGATGCAATTAAAGCTTTCAAATCGGATCCGGAATTTTTTGGTAAAAATTCTTTTTCAAAAGGTAAAAAAATTGTTGCACTGCTTCCTGGAAGCCGCAAAATTGAATTGCAGCGAATGTTACCTGTTATGGCAGAGGTGGTAGGGTCAAATCCAGATTATCAATTTGTAGTTGCGGCAGTTAAGACTTTGCCCGATGAACTTTATGCTCCGCTTCGTGCCGCTTCTAATGTTAAATTCATTTATGATGGGACCTATGATTTGTTATGCCATGCTGATGCAGCCATTGTTACATCAGGCACGGCTACGTTAGAAACTGGTCTTTTTAAGGTACCGCAAGCGGTCATTTACAGAGCTAGCTCGATTGAATATTTTTTAGGGATTCGTTTTGTCAAAGTCAAATTTATTTCTCTTGTTAATCTAATTGCCAACCGGCTAGTCATTAAGGAATTTCTTCAGCATGCAATGACTTCTGAGAATGTTAATAAGGAATTGAAAATCTTGCTCGAGAATGAGCAATACAGAAATAAGATGCTTTCTGATTATGATGAAGTCTATAAAATTTTGGATACAGGCTCTGCTTCGGACAATGCAGGAAGATTGATGGTTCAATACCTCACCACAAAAAATTAACCGACAACACTTCTAAGCAACTTTCAATTTGCTGTATTGAGATTTGCTGAATTTCTCTTCAGCATAGGTGCGGTTGATGATCAAACGATCAGTGGTTTTTTCTGAAGGCAAGTCAAACATAGCGTCAGTTACAATGGCTTCGCAAATGGAGCGCAAGCCACGGGCACCTAATTTGTACTCCATTGCTTTTTCAACAATAAAGTCAATGGCGCCTTCCTTAAATTCCACTTCAATATTCTCCATCTCAAACAATTTCTTGTATTGTTTGACCAACGCATTTTTTGGCTCTGTTAAGATTTTTGTCATCGCGGCATGATCCAAAGGATTAAGGAAAGCGACCACTGGTAATCGGCCAATCAATTCAGGAATTAAGCCAAAGCTTTTCAAATCTTGAGCCGACACAAACTGCAACAGGTTATCCTTGTCAATTTCGCCTGGCTGAAGACTATTCGCAGTAGCGACAAAACCAAGAGGTTGTGTATTCAATCTTCTGGCTATAAAGCGAGTGATTCCCTCAAATGCTCCACCGCAAACAAATAAAATATTTTCAGTATTTACGGTGATCATTTTTTGATCAGGATGTTTTCTTCCGCCTTGTGGCGGAACATTCACTGCAGTTCCTTCTAATAATTTAAGAAGGGCCTGTTGTACACCTTCACCACTTACATCCCGTGTGATAGAAGGATTATCAGATTTTCGAGCGATTTTGTCAATCTCATCAATATATACTATTCCTCTTTCAGCAGCTTCTACATTGTAGTCAGCAGCTTGCAATAATCTTGTCAAAATACTTTCAACATCTTCACCTACATACCCTGCTTCCGTGAGTACTGTGGCATCGGCTATGCAAAAAGGAACTTGAAGTAATTTGGCAAGTGTCTTAGCGAGATAGGTTTTACCTGTTCCGGTTTCGCCTACCATAATGATGTTTGATTTTTCAATGGTTACATCACTCTCTGATTTTTTCTGCATCAGACGTTTATAGTGGTTGTAAACAGCAACCGACATAATCTTTTTAGCATCGTCCTGCCCAATCACATATTCATCTAGAAATTTCTTGATCTCTCGAGGCTTTATGAGCTTGAAATTGGGAAGATTACCTGCATCGATTTTGTTCTTCTTTTCCTCCAGTAAAATAGTGCTGGCTTGTGTTACGCACTTATCACAAATGTGGGCGTGTATGCCCGATATCATCAGGTCTACATCCTTCTTATTTCTTCCGCAAAACGAACAGGTAACTTCAGCCATAATTAATTCGTCAATTTGAAAATTAGCCGATTAGCCAATGAAAGTTCAAAAGTATCACTATTTCCACAATTTATTGGCTAATTGACAAATCGAACAATCGGCAAATTGAGAGATTATTTTTTGATTCGCTCCAAAACCTCGTCAATCAAGCCGTATTCTTTGGCATCAACCGAGCGCATCCAATAATCACGATCTGAATCTTTCTCAATTTTTTCATAAGTCTGACCGCTGTGTTTGGAAATAATGTTATACAAATCTCTTTTCAATTCAAGCGTTTGTCTCATTGATATTTCCATATCTGAAGATGTTCCTTGCATGCCAGCAGAAGGCTGATGAATCATGATTCTGGAATGTGGTAAACCAGATCTTTTCTTTGGCGAGCCAGCAGCTAATAGAACGGCACCCATAGAGGCTGCCAATCCAATACAAACAGTAGCAACATCAGGGTTGATGTATTGCATGGTGTCGTAAATACCTAACCCGGCATACACAGATCCTCCAGGGCTATTGATGTACATGATGATATCTTTTTTTGGATCTGAAGATTCGAGGAATAGCAGCTGAGCAATCAACAAATTTGCAATCTGGTCATCAATACCCATTCCAAGGAAAATAATACGGTCTGAAATAAGGCGTGTAAAAACATCTATCGCACGAAAATTTCCAGGCCTTTCTTCAATCACATATTGGGTCATGTTCTCCACCTTTTGCGCATAACTGTCGATCGTATTTCCACTCATTCCCATGTGGTGGACTGCATATTTCCTGAATTCGTTATTGTGGTTCATATTTCTTAGTATTTTATTACGGATTATTTTTGAATTTTAAGACGTAAAAACCAGAGTTTTATTCTAGTCTTGACCTCAATGTTACTAAAGGAACAGTCAATAAAAAAGCTCCTGCCACTTGACAAGAGCTCTTTTTAAACGCTGTGTTCGGTCAGAAGGTTCCCATCAATGTTGATGTTCTTCCGCTACTTTTTTGAACTCATCTAAACTTACTTTCTTTTCGGTAAGCGTTACGGTCTCACGAATAGCCTTCATGATTTTCTCAGACCTTAGTTGGTTGTAGAGATTCATGAAATTTTTGCCTTCCTGCCCTGAAAGATAGTTATCAGCAATGCCGTCCATTTTGTCCCCTAATTGCTCGGCAAACGCCTGCCCGCCAAATTGTTGGAGAATCATTTCCTTGGCTTTATTTTTTACTTCGGCCGCTTCTACTGTGATTTTTAGATCTTCGGCAATTTTATTTTTTACCAGATCCCACTTTAAAGTGTCCTTGTATTGAGTGAATTCTTTGTCAAGAATATCATCTGTCACTTTTCCTTCACTAGTCGCCTTCAACCATAGCTTCAAAAACTTTTCAGGCATATTTATTTTAGTGTGATCGACAAAATGATGCTGAATTTCATGATCTAGCATGTGATCAGTTTCCCTTTTATAGTTTTCGGAGATAGTCTCTTTGACCTTATCAAGAAATTCTTCTTCAGTTTTAACCACCTCTTTACCAAATACCTTATCAAAAAACTCTGCGTTATTTTCTGCGGGTTCTGTTCGGCTGATCGTAGTTATCTTGAGCGTGAATTTTCCTGTGGCTGATTTTGCTTCCTCAGGCGAAACATTGATGGCCTGAGCAATCAGATTTTCATCTGTAAAGATTTTGCTGATATCAAACTCAACCTCGTCTTCTTTCTTTAAGCCAATAAATTTCTTCTGCTCTTTCTTTTCTATTTTTTCAATATAGATATAAGAACTCTTTTTCGCTTCTCCTTCTATCTGCACTCCGTTCACTGCTACGATTTCACCATACAAATTATCTGTTCCTTCGCTTAGATCAGGGTAAGATACGTTACCAAACCTTTGTTTCAAGTCGGCCAATGTCTCGTCCATTACTTTGCTATCAACTTCTATAGAATATGACTTTACCTTTACTTTCGGGGACAAGTCATATTGAAATTCTTCAACTAATCCCACCTGAAATTCAAATTCAAAATCTTTTTGATTATCCCAGTCGATGATTCTTGCCTTGTCCGTGTTCGGAAGAGGATCTCCCAGAATGCGCAGTTTATTGTCTTTAATATAATCTGAGATAGAATGTGATATTAAATGATTCACCTCCTCAACAAGGATTGATTTCCCGTACATTTTTTTTATCACACCAGAAGGGACTTTACCTTGACGGAAACCTTTAATGTTAGCTTTTCGCGAATAGTCCTTGAGTTTTCCTTCAACTTTGGGTTGGTAATCACTTTCGCTGAGCGTAATTTTAATAAGTCCGTCAGTAGCGTTTTGTTTGTCTAATGTAATATTCAAGGTGAAAGAGTTTTTTGTTAAAAATGAATCTTTAGCAATAAGTAATGGTCAAGAATTAGGAACCCTCAATCCCGATAAAAAATTATCAGGAATGAGGGCTCTTTTTTGTGCGCATGGAGGGACTCGAACCCCCACGCCTTGCGGCACCAGATCCTAAGTCTGGCACGGCTACCAATTACGCCACATGCGCATTTTTTTGATCCTCTTCGTAGAATTCACAGTAAATCTGCAGAAAACCTTGATTTGTAGTCAAAAAGGGAGTGCAAATTTAGAGATTATTCGTTA
>JANNAQ010000009.1:0-63449 GCA_031384515.1 Bacteroidia bacterium | reverse complement strand
AAACCATCTCAAAACAGAAAGCCAATACTTATTTCACTTGCGCTGCTCTTACTGATCGCTCTCGGCTATTTTTTCTACCAACAACGAACAGCCACTAGCGAGCAACTAACTCTGGACAAATCCATTGCCGTTCTCCCTTTTGCCGACATGAGCGAACAAAAAGACCAAGGTTGGTTTAGCGATGGCCTCACAGAAGAAATTTTAAATAGTTTGGCGCATGTAAAGGGTCTCAATGTTATTTCGCGCACTTCCTCGTTTGCTTTTAAAAATAAGAATCTCCGCATACAAGTAATCGCTGATTCTTTGGGCGTTAATTATATAGTCGAAGGCTCGGTAAGAAAATCAGATGTTGGATTGCGAATCACGGCTCAATTGCTACGCGCGAAAGATGGTTATCATATATGGTCGAATACCTATGACAGAAGTGCCAAAGATATTTTTGCCTTACAACAGGAAATAGCCACAAAAATTGCTGAGAGTCTTGATATCGTATTAGACTCAAAATCTGTGGAACAAATGTATTGGGCAGGCACCAGCATTCCAGAAGCCGCCTTGGCTTTTTTCAAAGCCCGCGACCTAAACAATCAAGCACATGAGCGCAGTCGGTTTGTCGACTTAGTTACACTGAAAAAGGCAAATCATTATTATGAACTGTCCTCGCAGTTGGATCCGGATTTCGTTAATCCTTACTTGCTTCATGCTGACTTTTTTCTCCACTATGTGTTAAAAGACGATCCCAATTATCGGGATACGCTGACCGATCAGCAAGCGTATAAATTATTTAATGACGATCTGGCCAATGCCATTGCCCGTTCTAAAGAGACTTCGCAGGCCGACTATTATCGAATTCCTCAAACCATGTATTCCAATAATTGGTCAAATTTCCGACAAGTGATTGAGAAAAGTATGTCGAGTAAGGATGCGCCAAGGCATTTTATGTATCAGAATTTTGATTTTCCAACTTTGTTAATAGCACTCGGTTATGGTCAGCAGCTTTCGAAGATCAGTCAAGAGATTTTGATGCAAGATCCATCCACAGCGGAGGTAGTCAGAAGCTCTGTCTTCAACCAAGTATACTTGGGGAAATACGAAGAAGTATTGAAGACGATCAGAGAAGTCAATACCATCTCTGTGAGTTATGGGCTGGATGATTATATGTTATATGCGATGATTCAATTGGGCAAATTAGAGGATGCCTACGATATCATCATGCAAGACCCCAATCAAGATTACTTTACTTACTATGATCTAAAAGCAATTATTTTCGCTAGACAAGGTAAGTTAGAGGAAGCGAAAAAAATGGTGAAGGAAACTCATCGCTCAAGTCCTTTTTATCTTTTTGCGATTGATGCTGCACTGGGAAGAGAAGAGGCGAATAAACAAGCTGCTCTAATGGACAAAAAAATCTTGCTGGACTTTCCGCTTTTTAGAAGTCTGTTTTTGTCGCGGGATAATCCCCCTTATGATCTTAGCGCAACTCCCAACTTTGCCAGAAAATTAAAGCAGGCGGGTGTAACTGTTAATTCCAACCCATAAGATGTCTTCACTTCTCAACACCTTCGAATACGATATCCACCTTCGTTTCGCTACGGTTGACAAGTCTTCCCCTCACCACAAATAGTTCGGGTGCATCCCAAATTGACGGCTGGTTATTCTATATGAAATGATATGCTGCCCCTACGGGGCTTGAATTCCTAACTTTAAACGGTTACCAATATTAAGTTCCTACGGGACTATAGCCCCATCGGGGCGGTATATTGGTAGCCGTAGAAGTTAAAATAGGACAGCAGCCCTGTAGGGGCGAAATAGTAAATAGCGCGACAATTTGGGGTGCACCCAATAGTTCTTCTTAGTAATATATACTTAAAATATCACTATATTTGAGTCATAGTTTTAACCATACTTAAAATTTAAGTGAAAACATCAAATAAAGATATAAAAAGGCCTATTTATCTAGATAGGATAAAGCCCCATATAGACAAAAACATCATCAAAGTGTTGGTGGGTCAGCGCAGGGTTGGCAAAAGTTCACTTTTGCTGCAACTGATGGATATTGTTCTTGAGCGAGATAGTGAGGCCAACATCATCTACATAAACAAAGAACTTTTTGAGTATGATACTCTGCGCGATTACAAGGACTTGATGCGAGTAGTCAGTGCCCAGACCAAACAAATGACAAAGAATTATCTTTTCATTGACGAGATACAAGACATCGAAAATTTCGAGAAGGCCATACGCAGTTTGCAGGCCAAAGGTGACCACGACATTTACATCACGGGGAGTAATGCTTTTTTACTTTCGGGCGAATTGGCCACTTACTTAAGCGGGAGATACATTGAGTTCAAGATTTTTGGATTGACTTACAATGAATTTCTCACGTTCCATCAATTGCCCGATTCGCAAGAAACTTTTCTTACCTACTTGCGCTATGGCGGCTTGCCCTATCTCATTAACATTCGCCTCACAGATGAGTTGGTGTTTGATTACTTGCGCAACATCTACGCAGCCATCCTTTTCAAAGACATTGTGGCGCGGCACAACATCCGCAATGTATCATTGCTTCAAAATTTAGTAAGCTATGTGGCCGACAATGTGGGCAATCTGCTTTCAGCAAAAAGCATAAGTGACTTTTTGAAATCCCAAAAAATAAAAGTGACGCCCAATGTCATTTTAAGTTACCTCAGCTTTTTAGAGCAGGCTTTTTTCATTTTGAAAGTGAATCGTGAAGAGTTGCGAGGTAAAAAGATTTTTGAAATTGGTCAAAAGTATTACTTGGAAGACCTTGGTCTGCGTCATTCCCTGTTGGGCTATCGCACAGCGGACATTGGGAAAATTTTAGAGAACATCGTTTACCTACATTTGATAATTGCTGGCTATCAAGTAGGGATTGGCAAATTCCAAAATAAAGAAATTGATTTCGTCTGCAAACTGGGTGATGAAAAGATGTATGTGCAGGTAGCGTACTTAATTGTGGATGAGGCAACTCGCAAAAGAGAATTTGGCAACTTGGAACTAGTCTATGATAATCATCCAAAATTTGTTGTATCGCTAGACGAAAATGCCAGCGGCAATGTAGCGGGCATCAAACACGTTCATGTCAGGGAGTTCATCAAACAACTTATTTGAATATCTTTACCGAATGCCTTCAATCCTTTCTGACTTCCAATACGACACCCCGATTTATCGGGGCAGGTCTTCATATTCTAATCGATCAATATGCCCTCGGTAATTCAAGGATACGAATATGATATCTTTATTTCCTACCGTCATAATGACAACCGATCTGGCTGGGTAACGGAGTTTGTGAATGCCTTACAGGAAGAGTTGGCATCAACCATCA
Source organism: Bacteroidia bacterium (assembly GCA_031384515.1). Classification (GTDB taxonomy): domain Bacteria; phylum Bacteroidota; class Bacteroidia; order Cytophagales; family Cyclobacteriaceae; genus ELB16-189. The sequence goes on along the minus strand of JANNAQ010000009.1, from coordinate 60,109 downwards.
AAGAACCACTTACTATTTACTTCGACAAAAACCCCCACGATGGCCTGCTTGAAACCCACAACGTAGACAAAAGCCTGGAGGGGAAATTAAAATGCCTCATCTTCATTCCCATTATTTCCCAAACCTATTGCGATCCCAAAAGTTTTGCCTGGCAATATGAGTTTGTTGCGTTTAATAAGCTAGCCAAAGAAGATCAATTTGGAAGAGACATTAAACTAAGTAATGGAAATGTGGCGAGTAGGATTCTACCAATCAAAATTCATGATCTGGATGAAGAAGACAAAGCCCTTCTTGAAAGTGAGTTGGGCGGTGTATTGAGGGCGATTGAATTTATTTACAAAGAAGCAGGTGTCAATCGACCATTAAAATCAACTGACAGTAAAACCGACAATCAAAATAAAACAGATTACCGAAATCAAGTTAACAAAGTTGCGAATGCTATTAAGGAAATAATCACTGCCTTAAAAAACCCTGTTGCACAATCCACACGAACCACCAGCATCGAACAACCAACAACCAAACCATCTCAAAACAGAAAACCAATACTTATTTCAATCGCGCTGCTCTTACTCATCGCTCTCGGATACTTTTTTTACCAACAACGATCAACGAATAACCAACAACCAATTCAGTTGGATAAGTCCATTGCCGTTCTACCCTTTGTTGATTTAAGCGAACAGAAAGATCAAGGCTGGTTTGGCGATGGCCTTACCGAAGAAATATTGAACAGTCTGGCCCACGTAAAAGGGCTCAACGTTATTTCGCGTACGTCCTCATTTGCCTTTAAGAACAAGAACCTTCGCATCCAAGTGATAGCGGATTCACTGGGCGTTAATTATGTAGTGGAGGGATCCGTAAGAAAATCGGACAATGGCTTGCGAATCACCGCACAGCTGATACGTTCCAAAGATGGCTTTCATATTTGGTCCAACACGTATGATCGAAATGCTAAAGATATTTTTGCATTGCAGCAGGAAATAGCCTCAAGAATTGCAGAGAGCCTTGATATTTCGCTGGATCCCAAGGCGGTTGAACAAATGCATTCGGCTGGCACCACCAATCCGGAGGCATACATTAAATTTCTTCAGGGAAACGAAATATTTTTAGAGGGGCACATCAAAAGAACTGAAATGTTGCTCTATTTAAAACAGGCAAATATCAGTTTTGAAGAAGCGATTCGTTTAGACCCCGATTTTATTAACCCGTATTTATTTAGATCCGATTATTATTTTCATTATTTACTGAAACCTGAAAAAGCTATTTATAGCGATACACTTACCGAAAAACAAGCCTATAGCTTTCTGCAAAAAGGAATAGAAAGTGCAATTGATAAATCGAAAACAGAAATTGAAAAGGATTATTATCGATTGTTTTCCATTATGCACTCTGCCGATTGGTCTTCCTTACGTTCCAATGCCGAACGTGTGCTGAACAGCCCCGAAGCTGCCCAATTATTTACTTATCAACCCTTCAACCTTGCAGCATTGCTTACCAGCGTTGGTTATGGCAAGCAGATTACTAAAATAAGCAGGGCAATCATCAAGAATGATCCTCTGAACAATTCAGCTTCAAGGCAGATTTTAGAAGCTATGATGGTTGAGGGTGATTACGCCAAAGCTTTACAAAGCTATGATTCGTTGAATGCTTTTGATCAAGAACCAAGACTAAGGTATATGAAATTATTTTGTTTGTATCAATTAAATAAGATAGACGAAGTCTCAAACCTGCTAGCTCAGACCGATAGCACTAAGGTTAGCAGTTACCATTCTATGCAAGCCATGGTATTAGCCAAGGAAGGAAAATTGAAAGAAGCAAGACAATTTATGGATCTCGACAACAGGGTTGACTACACGTTGAACGGATTTGAAGCGGCTTATGGCCGGGAAGCAACCAACCGCGAAGCTGCTAGACTGGATAAAAAATTAGTAACACATCATATTCTTTTATTCAGCTTTCTGTATTCTCAAAAAAACCTTCCCTTCGATCTAAGCGCAACTCCTAACTTTGCCAGAAAATTAAAACAGGCAGGTGTCGACATAAAAGAGAATCAATAAGATGTCTTCACTACTTAACAACCCGGAATACGACATCCGCCAAAGGACGGACAGGTCTTCATCTCCTATCGCCACAACGATAATCGGAGCGGCTGGGTTGTTAACGTTGTTCAGAAAGAACTAACAAACTTATATTCAAATGAAAGTAAAAACAATCTTACTTAGTTTAGTAGTGTTACTAACCTTATCGTGCAGCACGGATACACGCCAACATAAGGCGATATCACCTCGCATCAACCATGTGATGCTCTATGTTTCTAATCTGGATAATTCAATAGCCTTCTATACACGAGCCTTTGATCTTCAAGTAACCAACAAACTGGATACACTGATTGCTATGCAGCCTGATGGTACAGAGTTAATACGAACGGTGCAGATGGCCTTTCTTAAATTTCCAGATCAGGATTTTGTGTTTGAGCTCGCTCAACAATTGGCCGATACAACTATGCGGCCTGCTACTTATTCATTTCAACATATAGGTGTTGATGTGCAGGATATTGAGGCAGCCTATAAGCGAGCGATAGATGCAGGTGCAAAAGAATTGTTGCCAGTTAGAACGGTCAAAGCAAAAGGTATTGAAGCCAAGCAGGCATTTTTTGCCGGGCCTGACGGTGAGCGCATCGAGTTGATGCAGATTATTTCTGGAGAGTTTTAAAACGGGAATTAATGCAACGATGGCCATTCAGGATTGGTGGATTTTTTGAGGCATTCTATCTCAATGCCAATAGATACTCAGCAATATCTGCGAGATTCTGATCGGTTAATCCAAACGATGAAGGCTCTGGCATCAGGCTGTTTGATTGTTTCTTTCGAGAAGCAATAGTTGCAGTGGGTATTGTATGCTTTTTGCCACTTACATCTTTAATCACAACAGTCTGCGCTCCATCGGCCACAAGAAATCCAAAAAATGAATCTCCCCCTAGTGTGGTAATGAGCCACGCTTCATAACCAAATACAATGCCTGCGTTAGGATTGACTATTGCATCGAGCAATGCTTCGCGTTGAAATTTATTTTTTATCTGAGTGAGGTTTGGCCCAACATCCATTCCTCTATTTTTTATACGGTGACAGGAGCTGCAATTTTTTGAAAAGAGGCTGTCACCTAAAATTACTTTGCCTTTCATACCGGCAATGGCTGCAATAGAATATGTTTTTCCTGATCCCGGTTTTTTAAAATAGTTGGCTGCCTGCACCCTTACTCCTAAATCGGGGTTATTGAAAATTACAGCTTCCACTTCTGGAATAATTTCTGCTGGTAATATATTTTCCGCGCGCATGCTTATTAGCATCTGTCCGCCAATTGCATCTTTGGCCATTGCCTGTGCATTCCATTTCTTTTCGTTGAACGATTGACGTTCATCCAGAATAATTCCACGCTTCACTTTCATGTCACTCAACGCACGGGCATGTTCCAGATCAATACCCACGCCAATGTTGCGCCAGTTAATTAAATCAAACCAATCATTGCTTTGCCGGAAGGCTAACCAATAGGTGGCTTGTTCTGCAATGACTGAATCTTTGTTTTTAGTGAGATCAATCATCGCTAGCACGGATTCCTTTTTTGAAGTGAATGCCAGCGCTGTAACGGATGCCATTCTTTCTTTTGATGAAAGTTTAGATGAGATTGCCCTTGCCTTAAAATCTGGAATAGCAGATGCTGGATGCAAGCGCCAGATCAAAGAAGCGAGTTGAGCATTCCATTCTTCAGGCGTTTGCTTATCGCCACCAAAAAGTTTTTTTATTTCAGGATAGAGTTCTTCGGCATGACCATCGCAGCCAGCACCAATTGCTTCGAGGTACCAACGATCCTGGCCATCATACTTTTCCATCAACTTCAACAGAATGGGTTTTGCTTTTTCAAAAGGAAGATCGCGTAAAGCAACGGCTACTTCTCTCCGAACAAAAGCCGATGGATCATTAGAAAGTTTTTCAGAAAGCGGAATGATATCTTCTTCCACCTGGCGCAGTGCTCTAAAGGCAACAGCTCTGATTTCAGCATTTGAGTGTTCAAGAAGTTTCAAAGTTTCTGCTTTCCCTTTTTCGCCCAATTGAGATAGTAGCCATACTGCGCGAGCTTGATGATACCGATTGGAACTGTTTAGTAAAACTTTTACATCATCGACTGCATTTTCGCCTTGTGCTTTTAATTTTTCAAAACCCTGGTAGCGAACATTGATCGCTGGGTTTTTCAACGCTTCAATTTGCCCTGCCGTGGATGTGAGGTCAATGTTGGGAGCTTTCGGATTTTTGTTTTTTGCTGTGATGCGATAAATTCTTCCATAGCCAATGGAGTCTTGCATTTGATGGCCCCCTACAACTGGGTCATGCCAGTCGGCAATGTACATAGCTCCATCAGTACCAATGGTCACATCACTGGGACGAAACCATTTACTGTTAGAAGCATTTTGTATTGAGTCGTTCCACACATAGCGTTCATTATCTTGTGGAAGTGATGTAATTAAATTCGTTCGCTTACCAATGTCGTAGCCCGAGTTTTTCAACGTGGGTTTGTAACTAAAAATCACATTGCGCCCTGCCTCAGCGCTGAGCACCATGCCAAGGTATTGCTCACCCAATGCTTCTCCTTCATTTACGGCCACACCCGTAGGTGAGCCTGCTCCGGTTTGATCACCTGCTGGCATCACTCCAGCATTATCCTGATGCCAGTGTGCTTCAAAAATATCTTGACCGGGTCGTTGATCGGCCTGCCAATAGCGAGTACCATCGGTGCTGAAGTAGCCAGCATTTCCTCCTTCCATCAACCATGAGGTGCGGCATGCAACTACCTGATCATCGTTATCATTCTGCCATAGGTTGCCGTAAGAATCTACCATTACCTCATAAGAGTTTCTGAAGTTATGACCCATTACTTTTAATCCTGTTCCATCCGGATTAATTCGTAAGGCAAGGCCACCTACCCACACATGACCATCATCACTCTTCATGTTTCCCTGGTTCGTCAGGTTATATGGTGTTCCACCTGTATACACACTACCAGATCGAAGAGTCCATCCAGATTTGTCAGTAACGATGTGCGGACCGGCATTGCCCGTATTAAAATAAAAATTTCCATTAGGTCCGGCCACCAATGAATGAAGAGAATGGTCATGATCTTTTCCTCCGAACCCTGTAAGAAAAATTTCTTTTGAATCGGGTTTGTCATCACCATCGGCATCTTTGTAAACAATTAAATGAGGGGCGCACGATACAAATATTTTATTACCGATCACGGCAATGCCCATCGGTGAAATCAAATCATTATCTTCTACAAAAAGTTTTGAGACATCGGCTTCACCGTCACCATCGGTGTCTTGCAAGATCATGACACGGTCACCCTTCGGATGATGCAAGAATTTGGTTGAGTCGTTGTTGAAGTTGCGATAATTGACCGCTTCCGTTATCCAGATGCGACCTTTGATGTCGACATCCATGTTGGTAGGATTATAAAATAGAGGAGACTGCGCCCATAAGGTAGCTTCGAGATCATCCGGTAAAAATAAATCGGTAGTAATTTTCTTTTGCTTGCATGACATCAGTAATGAAAACAAAGCGATGAAAAGAAAGGACAGAATTCGCATACTATTTTAAGAGGTAATATTCGATTAAGAATAGCCGAACGTATCGTTCAAAAATTTAATATTCTTTTTATAGCTCTCCACAACGTTGGCTCCTTTCGGAGTAGCCCACTCGAGTTGCATCCAGCCATCGCCATAATAGCCAACCTCCTTTAACGTTAATGCAATTTGTTTCCAATCGAGTGTACCCTCTCCTAGCAATTGCCCATTTTCTTTTATATGTAATTCGCAAATCGCTTCTTTTCCAAGAAACTTTATTTCTTTGATCACATCATAGCCGGCATCGGCAGAATTTCTGAAATCATAATAGACTTTTATACTCTTCGAACCTACTTGTTGAATCATATCGGTTAACTCCGAGGCACTGAGGTATGATTCTATTCCTAATGTGATGCCCATTTTCTCTGCTTTAGATGCCACCTTTTTTAATCGACTTACCACTTCTTTTTTGCCAGCCTCATCGTTGCGCAGATCACCTTTTTCAAAAAACGCAAGCAATATCACAGTAACACCTAGGTTCTTTGCAACATCGATGCTATCAGAAACCCACTCTTCTGTGCGTGGATCAGACTTGTAAGGAACATCATTTAATTCGCCAATTGCCAGGCTTGAAATTTTAATTTTAGTACGCTCAGATTCCTTAAGATAAATCTGTTGAACCATTTTATCTCTCAAATGAAGATTGTCTTCTGCTGAACCCATATTGACCATAATACCTTCGAGGCCGATTTGCTTGGCTATTTCAAAAGCTGCTGGGTCGCTGCTCTTGCCAATCGACCAGTCGCAGGCCCCGATGTGAAGACGTTTTAATGGCAGCGTATAACCCTCAGAAAAACCCAACCCTGACAATAAGCCAAGAGCAGTAGCTTTTTTTAGTAGTTCTCTCCGAGTTATCATAGATAATTTATTTCAAACTTCAGCTATCAATTTAAGAAAGTAAATCCCAATAAAGAAAGCCAAATGTCAGCTCTTAAAAATCCACTGAATAAACAATTTGAGTTAGTATATTTGAACAATGCCCTCTATCCTTTTCGGTTTCGAATACGACATCTTTATCTCCTACCGCCATCCACCTTCGTTTCACTGCGGTGAATAAATTTTCATTTCTTATTGCCACAACAGTAAACTCGATGGCCGGGTAACAATTTCTTTCAGACCATATGGAAACATAAAATCTATTACAGGCTAACATTTCTCAAACAAAACTCCATCACATCCAGAAACTTTATTTTGATGCCATCAATCTGTCTGGGTTCATAACCATTCATACTGATAACCACTCCTGTATTGGTTTTCAGTTTTTTACAACAATACACAAGGCTTGAGATTTCTCGCTGATACGTATCCGGGTCACTTAGGTCATAACAAACCTGAACGGGCAAAGGTTTTTTACCTTCTTCGTAAAGCACAAAGTCGCATTCCTTAACATCCTTGAAATAATAGACCTTTTTGTTTTGCCTGCGAAACTCCAGATAACATAAGTTTTCCAGCATTTTCCCAAAATCCTGACTGAATTTGAATGTGATGGCATTTAACAATCCATTGTCAATGAAGTAGGTTTTTTTGTCGCTATTGGTGCGTTTTAATTCCGAGAAATCAAATTTTGAAACTGGTAATGAAAGATAAACTGCTTTAGCTCCTTCGTTCACTTCATATAGAAAGTTTTTGTCGAGCTTGTAATTCTGTGACCGTAACTCATTGTATATTTTATTTAGCGACAAATAGGATCCGGTTGTGGAGGCGATACGTCTCAAAAAATATTTGATCACCGTCAGGTTAGTAAATTGGTATCGCTCCACGAGGTCGCGGTAAGTCATCACATCAAAATATTCTTGCAATGCTTGTGTTTGAAGATTGCTGTTCATCAGTGCTACTTCTGGATAACCACCTTCCATCAGGTAATGCCTGAACAATTTTCTCACCTTCGACTTTGTGGCGGTGTCTTGTTTTTGATGATTCACATTTTTGAAACGCAAATACTCCAGGAACGACAGTGGAAGTATTTCATAGGTAAGCGTGCGACCGCGCATGGCCGTGGCTATCTCCCTGCTTAGCAAATTAGCATTGGAGCCTGTGAGGTATATATTTTTGGTGACTGTATCATAGCACCTTCGTGCAAACTTTTCCCAATTTTCAATGTTCTGTATTTCGTCAAAAAAGAAGTAACACTCTTTCCATTTCGTTTCGGGATACAATTCCTGGTAGGATTGTAAAACTAAATCGAGGTGCGAGGCCTGGAGTTGCAAGCGCTCATCCTCGAAATTAAGATAAAGGATACGCTCTTGTTTTATACCAGATTGTACCAATTCCTTCATCAGATGAAGAAAGTAAAAGCTCTTGCCACTTCGTCTGGGACCGATAAGTGATATTACTTTACCACAGTTGATAGGCAATTGCAAATCGCGCATGAACACCGATACAATGGGCGTAGCGTGAAAGTCTGCCAGGATGCTTTTTAGTACTTCTTTCATTTATTAAAAATAGTGTTATTTCTTTCAAAACAAGATATAAAGTGTATTAATATCTTGATATTGAGGATAATTTTTAAAAACCGGACGGCTGGGTTGACTTTGATGCCGTTTGTCTTATGCAGAAAAGATAGGTAGTTGAGTGGTTTGTTATTGGAGTATGACGGGTGAGTTAGTATATTTTGATGATGTCTTCTATTGTTGCCAACGCTTCGTATGAGGAGAATTCAAAAGGCTCGAATGAAACCGGTAAGTGGGTGTATGAGTCTTAGTGTCAAATAAAATTCACATCTACTCAATCAGCGCGCGGTATGGGAATTTGAGTGGAAGTAAATTTGTAGATTTAACAGCCAGAAGTCTGACTAACCTATCTAGCTTCAACTCGATTTAAATTATGGCAAGATTTTCCCTTTCAGCAATTTCACCCAAGATTATCAGCGAACGCCTTAAGGGTTACAAATGGATATTGGCAGGGCAATTAATTGTGATGATTATTTTTTTATTTTTTTTCGAACTTTTCGTTCGCTATCCATTTCAAAATTGGCAACGGGTCATTGTTATATTTCTGGGGGCGATATTGCTGATCATGAATTACTTTTCCTATGAATTGATAAAAGACCTTACGGATATCAAATTTTTTCAAAGACTTGTCCTTTTCCTTTTGTGCCTGGCAGTTTTATCCTCTATAGTAGCTGGGCTTAATTCATTTGGAGGGAGCACTCTTTTCTATCGCTATGTAATGACAGGCTCGCTGTCGGCTTCGATACTTTCCTTTATCATCTTGCTTTATTTTATGTTGAAAGATATTTTCAGTGAGAAGCACGATGTCACTTATCGTTTATGGGGCTCAGCCAGTATTTATTTACTGATTGGATCGGTTTTTGGGTTGACCTATTCCTTGTTGGAAACGATACTTCCCAATGAATTCAACATCAATACCCCCCTGGATATTTTTCATTTCATACCCTGCTACAATTTTAGTTATTATACACTTGCTGGTATAGACAGCCCGTTCCCTGATTTTAGTTTGCTCGCTAAGAATATTTCGGTGATGGAATCGATCTTTTCAAATCTTTATATTGTTTTAGTGGTTGGCAGGCTTTTGTCTAAGTAAAATCTGAATCTGCATTGACGTTGGCGTTTCCCCTAACAGGATAATTTTATAAATTTATCTCTATGAAAATAATGGAAGCTTTAGATAAAATATTTTCGGGAGTACACCTGCTTTCCATTTTACTTGCAATCGCGGCCTGCACAAATTCAAATCACAGGAAAGAAAATCATGAATCAATAGACAGGCCAAACATATTGTTTATCATGGCCGATGATCATGCCTATCAGGCGATCAGTGCCTATGGAAGTCAATTGCTGCAGACTCCAAACATTGATAGGTTGGCTACCGAGGGAATGCTATTCACGAATGCAAGTGTAACCAATTCAATTTGCGCACCTTCACGTGCAACCATATTAACGGGTAAGCATGCACACCTCCATGGTAAAATTGACAATCTCATGCCCTTTGACACGACTCAAATAACTTTTCCACAGCTCTTTCAACGGAATGGTTATCAAACGGTCATGTTTGGTAAGCTCCATTTTGGAAATAATCCAAAAGGAGTAGATGAGTTTATGATTCTTCCAGGTCAAGGTCAATATATAAATCCCAATTTCATTACATCAAAAGGAGATACGACTATTCAAGGCTATGTAACAGATGTCATCACTGATGTTACCCTCAACTGGTTGAAAACAAAAAGAGATTCCGAAAAACCCTTTATGATGATGTATCTTCATAAGGCACCTCATAGACCATGGTGGCCGAGCCCCGAAAAGTTTAAAGAGTTTTCCAAAAAAAATTTTCCAGAACCAGAAACACTATTTGGCGATCATAAAAACAGAGGTACAGCAGCAAAAACTGCCGAGATGAATATACTGTACCACATGATGTACAGTTATGACAGTAAAATAAAGCCCGAGACGCTGGCCGCGATGGGGCCGGTAACACCCGTTGTTCCTGAATTTGAAAATAGTTTTTACGGTGCATATGGACGCGCTAACTCAGAGCAAAAAGCTTTATACGAACCAATTTTAGATTCTATCAATAACTTCTTTTATAAAAATTGGTCTGGCATGACCGATACGGAAAAAATGAAATGGAAGTATCAACGCTATATCCAGGATTATCTCGCTTGTATTTCTTCGGTGGATGATAATGTAGGAAGAGTGCTCGATTACCTTGAGGAAAGCGGACTGGCAAAAAATACCATAGTAATCTATACTTCCGATCAAGGGTTTTACTTGGGCGAGCACGGTTGGTTTGATAAGCGATTCATTTATAATGAGTCTTTCAAAACTCCATTACTAATACGTTGGCCGGGAAAAGTAAAGGCTGGATCCGTAGAGAATGAGTTGGTGCAAAATCTGGACTATGCACAAACACTATTAGAAGCCGCAGGAATTCGGGCCACAGCAGGTATGCAAGGTGAAAGCTTGATGCCGCTACTGTTAGGAAAAAAAGAAAACTGGAAAAGAGAAGCGCTTTACTACCATTACTATGAGTACCCGGCCGAGCATATGGTAAAACGGCATTATGGAATTGTAACCAAAGAATTTAAACTTATCCACTTTTATTATGATGTGGATGAATGGGAGTTGTACGATAGGCTTAATGATCCCAACGAAATGAAGAATGTTTACAACGAAGTCACCTATACGCAGACTGTAACTGTTTTAAAAGGGAAGCTGGCAGAACTTAGAACAAAGTATAAAGATTCCATTGAACTGGATAAAAAATTCATTGATAGTTACGATCGGAAATGAGGGGTACTCATCTGATGCACTTTCAAAGAATATTCGTTTTGAAATAATCACACACTTTACTCATTACACAATCTGAACACTTTGGATTAGTAGGCCTGCACGTTTCCCTTCCTAAAAAGGAAATAGCCATACCCACTTCGCCCCAGTCTTTATTGTCCAGAAGTTCCATCATTTGTTTTTCTAATTTCTTGGGATCGGTACCTGTGGCGATTCCTAAACGAGGAGCAACTCTTACTACATGAAGGTCTACAATAATTCCTTCTGCTTTCACACCTACCTCGCGCATAATAACGTTCGCAGATTTTCGACCTATTCCAGGTAAAGCGGTGAGTCCTTCCAATGTCGTTGGGATATTCTTGTCTTCTTTTATAAGAGAAGCTAATTCCAAAAGCCACTTCGTTTTGTTTCCGAAATTGCGAACCTTACTAATGAAGGGAAATAGAATCTCTGTATTTTCTTTTGCAAGCGCACTCATATCGGGAATAGCCGCAAATAAACCAGGCGCAATTTGATTGATGTGCCGATCCGAGTCTTGTGCAGAAAGCACCACCATCACCACTAATTCATAGGTAGAGTTGTAATCCAGCGGATGCTTTTTGCCTTTGTACTTTTTAAGCAGAGGTTGAATTTCTTTTTGCCAATTAATAGAAGCCATGGAGCAACAGTTGGTTGTTTAAAGATAGAAAAATAGAGCTTAAATATCACTCGTATTGACGCAAGAAATTGCGTGACGAAAAGTTTCAAAATTACTTCTACAGTGACTAATACTGCTATTTGACCGCACATCTATTAATTAGGAACATCGAGCATCTTTTTTTATACTTTTCGCCCGGTTAATAAACAATAATCGAATATGAATATCAATTACCAATTTATAAGAAAAGGGAGATGCGTATTGGCATTTGCCTTACTCTTTAGTGGATGGAGCGCACAAGCGCAAGAAACATTTCCCCGAAATGATGTAAAGGACAATCGGGCAGGTTTATATGCATTTACGAATGCAACCATTGTAACCGATCCGCAGACGACCTTACAAAACGCAACCTTGTTAATAAAGGGTAATAAAATTGAGCAGGTTGGTACTGGCCTGGGTGTTCCAAAAGGTTATACAATTGTGGACTTGAATGGAAAATTTATTTATCCTTCTCTGATTGACATGTTCACAAGCTACGGCCTACCTGATGTTGAAAGAACACGTAGTGGCAGAGGCTTTGGTGGTGCAGAGCAGATGGAATCAACTACCAAAGGAGCCTACAATGCTAACCAGGCTATTCGAGCGCACTATAATGCTGCAGATGAATTTACAATCAATGCAAAAGTTGCAGATGAAATGCGCAAGGCTGGTTTTGGCGCGGTGCTAACATCTAAACCTGATGGGCTGGCTCGCGGAACGTCTGCCTTTGTTACACTTAATGAAACGAACGATAACACAGCTATGCTGAAGCAGAAGCTAGCTGCCATCTACTCACTAGAGAAGGGAACTTCAACGCAAACCTATCCCACTTCAATGATGGGCTATATTGCTTTGCTTCGGCAAACTTATTTAGATGCGGATTGGTTTGCTAGTCAAACCCCACGACCATTTTCAGATAATTCATTGGAAGCCTGGATTCAAAATCAACGGCTGCCGCAAATTTTTGCGGCTACTAGCTGGATGACAGTTTTGCGGGCAGATAAAGTAGGGGATGAATTTGGGGTGCAATATATCATCAAAGGGGGTGGAGATGAGTACAAAAGAATCACTGAAATCAAAGCCACTAAAGCCTCACTAATCATTCCTGTGAATTATCCTAAAGCATATGATGTAGAAGATCCTTTCGATGCCGAACGCGTATCGCTTTCCGATATGAAACATTGGGAGCTTGCTCCGACCAACCTTGCGTCACTCGAAAAAAATGGAGTGACCTTCGCCATCACAACTTCTGGGCTTAAGAGAATAGCAGATTTCCTGCCTAACATTAGAAAAGCAATTGAAAACGGGTTATCAGAAAACGCTGCTTTAAAAGCATTGACAACTACACCTGCTCAACTATTAAAAGTAGAGGACCAGGTTGGCAGCTTGAAGAAAGGTATGCTGGCAAATTTTATTGTAACCTCTGGTAAATTGTTTGATAATAAAGTAGTGATCCATCAAAACTGGATACAAGGCGAACCCTACACGGTAAAATCAGTTGATACAAAAAACTTCAGTGGTTATTATAACCTTGCGGTAAATGGCCAATCATTTAATATGGAAGTCATTGAAGATAGGGATTCCCTCAAGGCTAAAATAAAAGTGAACGACTCTACTTCACTTGAAGCAAACGCAACGTTTGGTAAGGATGTTGTCACGATAAGTTTCAAGCCCACTAAGCAAAGTACAGGTAGCATACGATTGTCTGGTTGGACTGAAGGCAATACCTGGAAAGGAAAAGGACAACTGGTTGACGGCACGTGGATCACGTGGACAGGCAACAGAACAGGCGATTTGCAAAGTAAAGAGCTGGCGAAGCCGAATGATAAAAAAGACGAGCTAGGAAAGGTAAACTTTCCATTTGGCGCACATGGATACGCAGCATTACCTGTTGCTGAAACATTATTATTTAAGAATGCTACGGTATGGACAAATGAAGCGGAAGGAATACTGCAGAAGACTGATGTATTGATTAAGGACGGAAAAATTCTTAAAGTTGGAGCTAATCTTTCTGATCCAACTGCACGGGTCATTGATGGAACAGGTAAACACCTTACAGCCGGAATCATTGACGAGCACTCTCACATTGGTGCCGCCAGTATCAATGATGTTGCCAGCAATTCTGGCATGGTGCGCATCGGAGATAACATTGATGCAGAAGCCATAAACATTTATCGTGCACTTGCAGGTGGTGTAGTTGCCGTACAAGTATTGCATGGCTCTGCTAACCCCATAGGTGGTCAGTCGGCTCTAATCAAATTACGTTGGGGCGAATCGCCAGAAAATTATAAGATTCAAGGAGCAGACGGCTTTATAAAATTTGCTCTTGGGGAAAATGTTAAGCGCACCAGCAATGCGGCATCTATTCGCTTTCCGCAAACCCGCATGGGCGTGGAGCAAGTATTTGTTGATGCATTTACCAATGCGAGGGAGTATGAGAAGAAGTGGAATGCCTATACTAGTAGTGCTGCCAAGGATAAAGCATTGACGATAAAGCCACGAAGGGATTTGGCCGAAGAAGCCATGGTTGAAATTCTAAATAAGAAGAGATTTATTTCTTGTCACTCGTATGTGCAATCTGAAATTAATATGTTGATGGATGTTGCTGAACGTTTTAATTTCCGTGTCAATACATTCACTCATATTTTGGAAGGCTATAAAGTAGCTGATAAGATGGCGCAACATGGAGTGGCAGCCTCAACTTTTTCAGATTGGTGGAATTACAAGTGGGAGGTTCGGTATGCAATTCCTTATAATGCAGCCATCATGCAGCGCGCGGGTGTTTTAACGGCAATCAATTCCGATGATGCTGAAATGGGGCGCAGACTGAACCAAGAAGCGGCTAAGTCGGTAAAGTACGCAGGCATGTCCGAAGAGGATGCATGGAAAATGATCACGCTGAATCCGGCCAAGATGCTTCACCTCGATAATCAAATGGGTAGCATCAAGGTTGGGAAATCAGCAGACATCGTTTTATGGACAGATCATCCCTTATCAGTGTATGCAAAACCTGAAAAAACAGTTATAGATGGGAAAGTGTATTTCGATCTTGACAAGGACGAACAGAACAACAAAGAATTAACCACTGATAGGGCTCGCATTATTCAGAAAATGAAAAATGCTAAGAAGTCTGGAGCACCTACGCAAAAAGGGGACTCTAAAACTCAAGTGGGCTTCCATTGCGATGATGTTCTGGGTTTTGAAAAATCTGAAGAAGAATAAGGCACACTATAAAGAGAAACCACATGAAAAAAATATTCTACATATTGCTTATATCAATGTTCATAGTAAATGTTGCCGTAGCACAAACACCAGTTCCTGCTAAAGCCCAATCAAAAGCGATAGCGCTAGCCGGAGGTATTGCACACTTAGGCAACGGACAAGTGATCCAAAATTCTATCATCACATTTGATAAAGGCAAGCTTACGGCAGTTGCCGATGCGGCCACCTTCAAAGCTGATCTATCTATTCATGAGGTGATCAATATCACTGGCAAGCATGTGTATCCAGGTTTCATTTTACCTAACTCACAAGTTGGTTTACAGGAAGTAAGCTCTGTTCGTGCAATGAATGATAATGCTGAGCACGGGGAGTTGAATCCAAATGTTAGATCTCAAATTTCGTATAACACAGATACGGAGTTCACACCAACATTTCGTTTTAATGGAGTGTTGTTGGCAGAATCAACTCCTACCGGAGGGACAATTTCAGGAACCTCGTCCGTTATGGAAATGGATGGTTGGAATTGGGAAGATGCCACACACACCGCTGATATAGGAGTTCACATGAACTGGCCAGTAATCATGAAACGTCAGCTTGATTTTAACACCTTCACCTATGCTGAGTCGTTAAACATGGACTATGAAAAACAAGTAGTTGAATTAACCAGGTTCTTTGCTGAAGCCTCTTCCTATGGATCCCTTTTGTCCAAAGAGATAAATCTGAAATTCGAAGCAATGCAAAGATTGTTTGATGGAAAGAAAGTACTTTTTATGCATGCCAACACTCCAAAAGAAATTGTGGAGTCAATTCGTTTTGCTCAACGCAATGGTGTAAAGAGGATTACACTGGTAGAAGGAGGAGGTGCGCTTTGGGTAGCAGATTTCCTAAAGGAAAATAACATCCCAGTCATTATAACATCTACTCATAATTTACCGGCTTTGGCAGATGACGATGTAGATATGCCCTATAAGTTGCCTCATTTGCTAACGCAAGCCGGTGTTACTGTTTCTATGATGAACGATGGGGCCATGCATGGAGCACGAAATTTGGGTTTTTATGCCGGCACAGCTGCTGCTTATGGTATGAGCAAAGAAGATGCGTTAAAAACAATCACGTCCAATACCGCAAAGGCCTTGGGTATTGATAGCCGTGTTGGCACTTTGGAAGTTGGAAAGGATGCCACCTTATTTGTTTCTAACGGAGATGCACTTGACTATCGCGGCAATGTATTGACTCATGCCTTTATCACCGGTAAGTTGATGACACTTCCTGGTAATCAACAAGAGTTGTACGAAGGCTATTCAAGAAAGTATGGGCAGATGAAGTAATCCGGACACCTTCAATAAAAGAACGGCCTCATTAAGCGGGGCCGGTTTTTTTATGCACATGCTTTATACTTTGCGAGCAAAGATGATTTAACCCGTTATTTCCCTTCTTGCAAATAAGCGAGAAGATCAGACATCTCTTGTGGGGTCATGCTTCCTTCCAAGCCTTCCATCATCAAGGATTTACCCAGTGAGGTAAATCGTTTGATATCGGATTTGTTAACCGTCACTGATTCACCTCCCATTTTTTTGATCACAATGTTCTGATCAGTTTCAGAATTAACAATACCCATGTGTACCAGTCCGGTTTTTGTTTCTAATCGATGATTAATATATTTCGTTTCAACGGCTGCATTAGGGTCAAGTATATCATGCATCAACGACTCCTTGCTTTTCCGACTGATCTCTGTTAACACCGGCCCAACACGCTGGCCTTTCGATCCGTACACATGGCAGTTACTGCAAATGGTTTGAAATACCTTATCACCATTCAAGGCAGAACCGGTTAATGTTAATGCGCTTTTCATTTGATTGATAGCATCCTGACGATTGGTGACGCCCGAATCTGAAAACAATGCTTTGGCTCTTCGTTTAGTATCTTCATTATCTGTCCACCACAGTAGTGTTCGTCTTCGTTCGAGATCAAAATTCATTTCTCCGATGTTGATGCTACCATTTTCTAGCCCGGTAAGTAGGGCATCGTGATGAATGTCGTTATACAACAAAAGGTCACTTGCCCATCTCCGAGCCTGAGGCCCCAGTTCATTCCATTGTTTTACCAATCGTTTTCCAATTTCAATTTCAGGATACGTTGAAAGTTGGCGCATGGCAGCTTCCTGAATGTTTAATGGCTCTGTATTTTGAAGGCATTGAAATAAGGCATCTGACTTTTCTTTGTAAGGTAAAAAGGCTATCAACGCCAACTGTTGATATCGAATACTATCCGGCAGCGAATGATCCAATAGATGTTGAAGGGACACACGACTTAATTTTAGAAATGCTGGAGAAGGTGGTAAGTGAAGTTGAGTTCGCAGAGCTGCAAGTTCGGATATAATGGCAATATCATTTGATTGTTCGAGGCGATCAATTGATGATTGAATAGACGCACTTGAGCTGGATGTGCTTGTTTTGATTAATGAATGAAGTATGGTGCGCTTTTGTGAGATTGGCAGAGAGGAACTACTTAATTCCGCCAACATAATCTGTAAATCGGATGTCGTCTGGTTGCAGACAAATGCTAGCGAGGTAAGCAGAACAACATTCTTTTCTTTGCCTGAAGAAGTAATCAGTAACGTGAACAACTCAGCACTTGCATTTTGTGACGCGAGTGTTATGGCGGCTACATTCCAATCATCGGTTTCCAGGGCAGCCTCTTTCACTAATGCGTTTAATAGTTCAGTCTTATGGCGATTGAATTGCTCATCTGAAATTGTACTCAACGTTAATGCCGCCTGCATTCTAACACGGAGATCAGGATCGGCACACATGGTTATACATTTTTCCAATGGTGATTCATCCGTCAATAAATAGTTCTCGGAAATTAGCAACGCATTTTCTCGAATCCCAGGCGATATATCTTGCAATGCTTTTAACAGCAATTCAGCTTTTAATCTACTTTTTGAATGAAGAATCCATAGTGAGTGCAACCTTGCCATTTCATTTTTGGATGACAGCAACTGTTCAAGGCTGTTTATGTCAGCTTCATTCAATTGGCGATCTATCAACAAGCGATGCGCGGTTTTGCGAACCCATTGATTTGGGTGTTCCAGATTTGAAATCATTCCCTCAACTGTTTGAAAGGTTTTAAAATCAAAGTCCTTTGTTTCTGTTCTGATGATTTTATAAATCCTTCCCTTATCCTTCCCCGCTTCAAGATCAAGTCCTTTTTCTATTTCATCAGGAATCCATTCCGGATGTTCTATTACTTCGCGATACATATCAACAAGATACATTGCTCCATCCGGGCCAACAGACATATTAACTGGGCGGAAAGCACGATCTGTGCTTGCGATAAGCTCCCTTTTATCCATCATGCGTGATGCCGAAAAGGAAGCTCCACTTGGTTTTATTTTATCAACGTGGATGAGATTGAGCACTACATCAGCAACCCACACCGTATTCTCATACTCTTTTCCTAACGCCCCTCCACCGTAGTAGGTAATGCCACACGCTCCTGAGAAATAACCTGACTGCTCGGGGTGATTGACTCGTGTATCTTGTTCACCGATTGGATAGACACGTGATAATCCATTTTCTTCATGATCTGAGATCGTAAATAGCGTATGATCTTTTATCAATTGCTTCTTGTCAAGGTAGCGATCCGGAAAAACGAGTGAGGCGATATGATTGGTGTTGTGCGTTTCAAACAAATGACCAAACTCATCCATACCCAAGCCAAAGCCTCCGGATGATTCACCAAGCCTCTCTAATAATTTGGTATCCAGGTTGAATCTGAAGTCCTGTCCTCGTAAATCCACAACAGAGGTGGTGTCTCCCCACCAATAAGGCTTTCCAGAATTGCCTCCGTTAGCCCCATAAATCCAATTATCTAATCCGTAAGTAAGTCCATTATAATTATGTTGTAAATTCTCCGTAGCAAATCCCCCCATCAAGGTATCTACAGCATCAGCTTTATTATCCTGATTTAAATCTTTTACATGTAGTAAGTATGGAGGTGCTGCCACTAATACACCTTTTCTAAAAGGTAAAATAGATGACGCCAATTGCAAGCCTTCTGCAAATACTACTTTATCATCATAGACTCCATCATTGTTCTTATCTTTTAAAATTACAATTCTGCTTTGTTGATCTTCAAATGGGTAGCCAGGCATTTCTAATACCATGGCATCGCCTTCTTCATTAAACTCAAAATCAACAGGATCTTTTATTAAGGGTTCGGCTGCGGCAAGCTCCATTGAAAATCCTGGCTCAATTTTGAATTCCTCTGGAGTTGACTTTGTTTTGGAACAAGATGGCATGAAACCAAGTGCGATGGCAGCAAGCAAGTATGATACTATTACCTTTTTAGGCATAGGAATGAAATTAAGGTGCACTAAATGTAACACCTGATCTCTCGCAATTCAAAACCTTATTTGAATCTACTTCAAGGTTTTAGGTTTTGGAATGAGATCGCATTCAATAGCCAAGAGGTATTTGGGGTGCTATATAATCGAGTAGTTCAATAATAATAAAAGCGCCTCGAAGGGAGGCGCTTTTATTATCAATACTATTTATTTCAACTTATGCCTGGATGTCTACTTTGCAATTGAAGTGACGAAATCCGATAAATCCTTTTTGTATTTTTCTAAAGAAGGTTGATGGATGTACATCATGTGCCCTGCTTCATAATACTTCATAATGATGTTGTTCTTGATCTCTTTAGGCAAACCTAAATGATTAATGCTGTGTTCAACGCCATAGAATACAGTAGCGATATCGTAATATCCATTCAGGATCAAGACTTTTACATTGGGATCACGCGTCATAGCAGTAGCCATATCAATCCCTGTATTGATAGCGGCTGACGTGCCCCATCGCAGGTTGCCCTCGTGATTCCAATCCCACTTGAATCCTTGACGAGTTCCTGCGGTAGTAGCGTAATTATGTTTTTTGTTCACTTTAAGATCTCCATAGAAATAATTTAAGAAGCCAGAAATGTAGGCAGGTGATATGGCCAGGCTTTGTGGGTCATATTCTGTGTCTTGACTAAGTAAGTCTTGATTGATTCCCTTATAACGCGAATCAAGCCTTCCTACTGTGTTTCCCTCATCACGCAAGAGCTCTTGAAAAAATTCTCCTGCTTGGATTCGCAAATCAGCCTTCATCCAAAAGTTAGAAGAAACTCCGGTATAGGAGGATAACTTATCCGCTATCTGTTTGCGTTCAGCAGAACTTATCTGATCTCCTTTGAACAAAGCAGGTGTATACTCATTCTCCGTAAACTTTCGCACATCATTTATGAAGGTCTCTAAGCTTGCAGGCTTATTGGCGATCTTATTGTGATACCAGGCGGTAGCTGCATACGTGGGGAAGTGCACGATGTAGGGCAGATCATCATTTGGTGGGAATAGCAACGTACGTAAATCAAAAACGGCCGATACCATGATTACACCATTAAGCGCAATGCCCTGATTAAGTAATCGATTCATGACACCGGCATTGCGGAACGTACCATAACTCTCTCCCAGCAGAAACTTGGGAGAATTCATTCGGTTGTTTTCAATAAGAAATTGTTTGATGAAAAAGCTAATGCTTCGGATGTCCTGATCAACACCCCAAAAGTCTTGAAACTTTGCTTTGCCAACAGGAACACTTAGCCCAGTCCCGACTGGATCAATCATGACAAGATCAGCCACGTCAAGTATCGAGTATTCATTATTCACAATCTGGTATGGCGCAGCTGGAGTAAACCCCGGATCGTTTACTACAATTCTTTTTGGACCCATCACACCCATATGGAGCCAGAAGGAAGATGAACCTGGCCCGCCATTATAAGCAAACATGATGGGGCGTTTTGGATTAACTCCATCCTTGGTGTAGCTGGTGAAACCGAAAAGCGCAATCGGATCATTATTTTCATCCCTTAATAACATGGTCCCCGCCTTGGCGGTTAATGGGATAACAACGTTGTTAATTTTTACGCTTTGTTGAGTAGTCGAAACTTCCGCTTCAGGAATGGGGCTAACTTCTTTCTTGGATTCGTCAGTTTGAGCTAGGGCAAAATTAGCCAGCCAAATTGTGACGAGTAGAAACACATATTTTTTCATGGAAATTTTATTTTTGAGTAGCGCATACTACAAAAATCCTGGAATCTTTAATCATGGAAATCTAATTTAATGTTTACATCAAGATTTAAGACCGCACCTATACTATTTCTTTTTTTGACCTTGCTTTTTTTGTAATTCTGATTCAAATTAAACTTCAGGTATATGCGTCAATTGCTAGTTCTTCTATCACTTCTTGTTTGCCTAAGCGTAGCGGCACAAAAGAAAAGCCCATCCACATCACCTTCGGCTACAATAATATACGATCAATCGCTCTACAGTGGAATTCGATGGCGAGAAGTTGGCCCATTCAGAGGGGGTCGGTCAAGTACAGTTACTGGCGTTCCGGGAAATCAAAATCTATATTACTTCGGTGCAGTGGGTGGTGGAGTGTGGAAGACCGATGATGCAGGTCAGACATGGTCAAACATTACAGATAACTTTTTTGGGGGAACAGTGGGTGCGGTAGCTGTGGCAGAAAGTGACCCTAATGTAATTTATGCAGGAGAAGGAGAGCAGACGCTACGCAACAATGTGTCTTCAGGCTGGGGTGTTTGGAAGTCTACTGATGCTGGTTCAACATGGAAGCATATTGGCTTAACAGATTCACGTCATATCTCGCGCATTCGCATCCATCCAAAAAACCCTGAGGTAGTATACGTAGCTGCACTTGGTAATTTGTGGAAGCCCAATGAAATGCGAGGAGTTTTTAAAAGCGTTGATGGGGGTACGACCTGGAAGAAGGTATTGTATGTAAATGAAACAGCAGGCGCTGGGGATCTTATTCTAGATCCAAATAATCCGAGAATCATTTATGCAACAACATGGAATATGAAGCGCAATGGCTATCGCATGGACAGTGGAGGCCCGGATTCTAAAGTCTGGAAAAGTATTGATGGAGGTGAAACATGGGAGAATCTTTCAGATAAACCAGGTATGCCTAAAGGCCTCAATGGTATTATCGGGATTACCGTATCACCAAAAAATTCAAATCGTATATGGGCCATCATTGAAAACACAGAAGCGCCAGGCGTCTATCGGTCGGATGATGCTGGCAAGACATGGAGTAGAATAAATCAAGATCGTGCGCTCTTGCAACGTGCCTGGTATTACTGCCGCATTTATGCGGATACTCAGAACGAAGATAAAGTGTGGGTGATGAATGTGAGTTATGGCGTTTCAAAAGATGGAGGAAAAACATTTGAACTTAAAGATGCCCCTCATGGTGATCATCATGATTTATGGATAGACCCGAATAACAATATGCGTATGGCCATTGCGGATGATGGCGGTGGACAAGTTTCCAATGATGGAGGAGAAAACTGGACAACGTATCATAACCAACCCACTGCCCAGTTTTATCGGGTATCAACAGACAACTCGTTTCCATATAATATTTTGGGGGCGCAACAAGATAATTCGAGTGTGCGCATTCCTCACCGCACTTCAGGAACATCCATATCAGAAAATGATTGGCAGGCATTATCTATTGGAGAAAGTGCCCATCTCGCTCCAGACCCAACTAATCCTAACATAATTTATGGCAGCGATTATAAAGGCTATATGAGCATGCAGAACCTGAGCAACGGCCAGGAGCGTAGCACTAATGTGTGGCCCGATCTTCCGGCTGGCTCAGGAGTAGAAGTAATGAAGTACCGATTCAATTGGAACTATCCATTGGTATTCAGCGTGCATGATAGTAAAAAGTTATTTGCTGGTTCAAATCATTTGCATTCATCTAGTAATGGTGGTCAAAGCTGGGACGAGATAAGCCCTGATTTAACAAGAGGAGAACCTGAGACTATTAAATCTTCCGGTGGCCCTATCACGCAAGACAATACCGGTGCAGAATATTATGCCAATATTTTTGTCATCAGTGAATCACCCTACACCAAAGATGAGATTTGGACGGGCTCAGATGATGGATTACTACATGTGACGATAGATGGTGGCAAAAATTGGAAGAACGTCACACCAGTCTTATCACCAAAGTATAATATGTGGAATAGTATCGATGTAAATCCATTTGTGAAGGGAGGAGCATATGCGGTTGCTACCTCTTATAAATTTGGAGATTTCACCCCCTATATATATAAGACGAATGACTATGGAAAAACATGGGTGACCATTACCACAGGTATTCCAAAAGAAGAGTTCGTTCGTGTAGTTCGTGCGGATCCTAAAAGACAGGGCTTGTTGTATGCAGGAACAGAAAAGGGAACGTGGATTTCATTTGATGATGGATCCAGTTGGACTAAATTTCAATTGAATCTGCCACCTGTCCCCATTGCTGACCTGGCCATAAAGAACGACAATCTCATTGCAGCCACACACGGAAGAAGCTTTTGGATGATTGATGATCTTACTGCGTTGCATCAGTTGAGCAAAGAAATGGTTGGTAAAGATGTTGTCTTGTTTAAGCCAATGCCAACCTATCGTATGCCTGGTGGTGGTGGTTGGCGCGAACCCAACAGAAAACTGGTGGGGCAGAACCATCCTGGTGGTGTAATGGTGCATTATTTTGTGAAATCAGTTGAAGAAAAATTAGAAGTGAAATTAGAATTTTTAGAAACGAACGGAGCGGTGATAAGGTCATTCTCAAGCAAGGCTAAAGAAAAGTCAGAACAGCTTACAGTAAGCTCTGGAGGAAATCGGCACGTATGGGACATGAGACATCCAGGGTATAAGACTTTTCCAGGTATGGTATTTTATGGTTCAACTAATCAGGGACCAAAGGCTGTACCCGGTAAATATAAAGTCAGACTTACTGTTAATGGTCAATCACAGGAACAGGAATTTGAAATTTTAAAAGATCCGCGTGTCAGCACAACGCAAGAAGAATTTCAGGCTCAAATTAACTTTTTGGTGAAAGTCCGTGATAAAGTAAGTGAAGCTAATCAGGGCGTTATCGACATTCGTAAAACCAGAGACGATTTGATCTATCTTAAAAACAAGATTGGTACGGATGAAAAATATAAGGAGGTGGCCGAGCGAATAAAGAAATTTGAGGAAGAACTTAGCCAACTTGAGAATACTATTCATCAAACAAAAAATCGAAGCGTGCAAGATCCGCTTAACTATGGTATTAAAGTGAATAACCGTTTGGCACATCTAATGGTTGAACAGGGAAATGGTGATTATCCTCCAACCAAGCAAGGTGAAGAGGTGCGTCAGATGCTTACAAAAATAGTTGATGAAGAGCTCATTAAAGTTAAAACTGCTATTCGGACCAATTTAGAATTGATTAACAGCCTTGTGAAAGAAAAAGGAATTGAAATTGTGTTATAGAGGTTTAGGCCATAGAAGCAAATGAAAATAGTAGTAACAATTAGTATGTTGCTGATCAGCTTATCGCTTTCAGCACAGACTCGTGTATTTCCTGTCATTAAGAATTACGGAGGTATTTTCGAAGTGCCGGATGCAGTGGAAAAACCTGATCCCAATCTCGACTATAAAATTGTAGTCGAGTTGGTGTCTGGAAGCGATAAGGCTGGCGAGTTAAATTCATCATTAAGTAATATCGCCAGGCTTATCAACCTGCATGCTGTTGGTGGAGTGTCTAAAGAAAAACTCACTATTGTTGTTGCCATTCATGGCGAAGCATCTTATTCGATCATGACCAATGAAGCCTATCAGGAGAAGTATAAAACCCCTAACCCCAATTTAGAATTGTACAAGGAATTGCAAGAGGCTGGAGTGAACCTATTTATTTGCGGCCAATCGTTAATTGGGCGAGGAATCGATCGCACTAAAATAGTTCCACAGGTAAAAATTGCCACCTCTATGTTGACAACTCTCACAACGTATCAAATGAGAGGTTATGCAGTTTTAAAATTTTAGAATTAATTTGATTATGCTTTAGCAATCGAACAGGAATAAATTCAAATGATAAATCGAAGACAATTCATGGCAACAACATCAACCCTGGGAGCGGGCATCGCGCTAAGTACACTGGAAAGTTTTGCAACTCCATTCAGTACTAATCCCCCAACAGAAAACTACTCCCTTTTTGTATTGGCCACCAACTGGGGCTTCGAAGGAAGTTGGGAAGAATTTGCTTCAAGAGTGAAGGCTTCCGGTTATGACGGGGTAGAAGTATGGTTTCCTGGCGATGGAAAGAATCAGGCTGAGTTTTTTGCAGCCATGAAGAAGTATAATCTTCAATATGGTTTTTTAGTAGCTGGCTCCGATAAAGAACCGGCAAAGCATCTGGATCAATTTAAGCAGTCCTTATCCACAGCTGCTAATTCTAGACCTTTATACATCAATTGTCATTCGGGAAAAGATTTCTTTTCTTATGAAGCTAATAAAAAACTCATTGACTATAGTTATAACGTAGCAAAAGATAGTGGTGTTCCTATCTATCACGAAACCCACCGAGGGCGAATCTTATATTCAGCACCGATCGCCCGCAATTTCATTGAGGCCACTCCTTCTTTGAGACTCACATTAGATATTTCTCATTGGTGCAATGTGCATGAATCTTTGTTGGCTGATCAGGAAGAAACTGTTGCATTAGCGCTAAGTCGCACAGATCATATTCATGCCCGCATTGGTCATGCCGAAGGCTCGCAAGTAAATGACCCTCGCGCTCCCGAATGGGAAAGCGCTGTAAAGGCTCACTTTGAATGGTGGGATAAAGTTGTCGATAGAAAAAGAAAAGATGGACAACGATTAACTTTCCTTACAGAGTTTGGGCCCGCTGATTATATGCAAACATTGCCCTATACACGCCAACCTGTTGCTGACCAGTGGGCAATTAATGTATATATGATGGAAGTGCTAAAGAAAAGATATAGCAAGTAGCCTACTTTCTGCTAAGTGAATTGAAAACAAGCCTGTAAAAATCAGGATGTGACTGCCAGGTTTTCCCTGTGATTAATTTGCCGTCCTGAACGGCTTCATCAGTAGAAACATAGTTACCACCACACGATTCGACTTCAAATCGTACATGCTCGTAACACGTTATCTTTTTGTTTTTTACCAGACCAGCTGTTACTAATATTTGAATGCCATGGCAAATGGCAAAAATATACTTACCGCTATTGCTGAATTCTCGAGTGATCTCAATGACGCGGGTATTGTTGCGTAAATATTCCGGTGCGCGTCCACCGATTAAAAGCAAGGCATCGTAATCGCTAGCCGTAACATCATCAAATGAAATATCCGATTCAATTTGGTAGCCCTTGCTTTCTTTATAAGTATCCCACCCTGGTTCAAATTCATGAATAACAAGATTCAACCGTTTAACGGAAGTTGATGCAATCACAGTTTTATAGCCAGCTTCCTGAAACCGATGCATTGCGTACAGTGTCTCGTAGCTTTCACCAGCATCACCGGTTATGATCAAAATTTTAGATAGCACACTCATAGTTGGGTCCCATTTACAAATCAAATTATAAATTTAATTTGGTTATTTCTTTACGTGCTCTTCAAACAATTTTAAAATCCTTTTGTATTCATCCGTCCAGCTGCTGGGCTCCACAAAACCATGGTCTTCCACTGGGTAGGCGGCCAACTCCCAATTGTCTTTCCCTAATTCAATCAGGCGTTGCTGCAGTCGCACTGCATCTTGAAAATGTACGTTCACATCTACCATCCCATGACATATTAAAAGATGACCTTTCAATCCTTCTGCATAATAGATAGGTGAACTTTTTGCGTAGGCAATACTATCAGCAACGGGAATGTTTAAGATATTGGCCGTGTACCCATGATTGTAATGGGCCCAATCCGTTACAGGTCGAAGTGCCGCACCTGCCGCGAAGACATCTGGAGTAGTGAACATGGCCATTAGCGTAATGAAACCGCCATAAGAGCCCCCGTAAAGTCCAATCCTTTTGGGGTCAACATTATAGTTGTTTACTAGCCAATTAGCACCATCTACATGATCCGTTAAATCTTTTCCCCCCATGAAACGATAGATGCCTGTGCGCCAATCGTGGCCGTATCCAGCGCTGCCACGATAATCTAGATCCAGAACAGTATAGCCTTTATCGGCTAGTAAATTGTGAAACATATATTCGCGAAAGTAATTGCTCCACCACCTGTGAGCATTTTGTAAATAGCCAGCTCCATGGACAAATAGAACAGCCGCACCGTTTGGATTGGCAGGCTTATATACTCTCGCATAAACATATGCACCATCGCGGGCTTTAAAACTGGTTACCTCGGGATCGCGCCACGAGTAAGACTTAAATTCCTCTGTAAGTGAAGCGGTAATTTGTAAAGGCTTAGAACTTGCTTTTATTTCTTGAATGTAAAGTTCCCATGGCTTGTTGCTATAGGAATAGCGGTACGCCATCCATTTTTCATCTGGCGATAGCGTGACCTCATGTGCGCCAGTCATTGATGTCAATTTCTCTGCCTTCCCGCTTGCAATCGGCAATCTGTAAAAATGTTTTTCGCCTGGATGAACTTCGTTGGTAGTGATGTAGAAAGATTTCTTATCCAGTGAAAGTTCAACGGATTGAACTTCATACTTTCCAGAAGTTAAAGCTTGCTTCTTTTCAGTTGACAAATTGTATTGGTAAAGATGTGAATAGCCCGATTCTTCCGATATAAACCAAAGAGTATTGTCATTTACCCATCCCAATGAGTTGCCTCCAAAGAATCCCATGCCTGGTCCACCAATCCATGCATCGTCATGTTGCTGATCAATCAATTTTAATTTTTGAGAAGCCACATCAAGTGTCATAAGCCAGCGATCTTTATTGTCCTGCGAGCGAATGACCATCACATTGTTTTTACCATCTGCAGACCAGCTTAATCCTGACATGCTCACAGCCCGCGGTTCCGGTTTATCTTCTTTCCCTGCCTTGCCGGTAGGCAGGTTATCCTCTTTGGGTTTCTTAGCTGGGTAATCTTTCGTAAATTCTGGCAAATCAAATATGCCTGGAATGTCATTGGTCTTCACACACAATACCGTGTCCTTAAGAATGTCATACACAAAGAACTCAGAAGGATTTTGTGTACCACCTACTTTCGTGCGCGTCTGTAGGTCTTCTGTAAATCCGGACTCTGTAACATAACTCGGAACGATTGTACTTTTAGTAGTAGAATTTTTGGTAAGCCTAAACGTGATGAATTTTTGATCCGGGCTTAGCTGAATGTTGTCAATATTCTTTTCATCCAAAAAGATTTCCTTTGGTCGTTTTGGTCGATCCGCTTTTAGGATTTTATCACCTGCCTTCTTGTTTTCACTTCGTTGTTTCAATACTTCGATATAGGCAAGCTGATCGGCCTTAAGCCATTTTTCTTGTTCCGTTAATTTTGGTTCGGACTTCTTTGTGCCTTTTTTAAAATCGGTGTGTTGAGTAAAAGTCCCTGTTGATAATTCCCAACTATAAAGATTGCCGCCAGCCATGAAAATGATTTTCTTTTCGTCTAGCGAGAAGGTGGCGTTTGATTCGCGATCTACTGTGTTTGTAAGTTGATTAACACTACCGCTGGGCACATCCAACAAGAAGATATCCCCTGCTCTCTCAAACAACCTTTTTGTACGAGCACGGTTATGGATTCCGTTTGCCGAAGGCAATGACCTTCTTACTGTCGCGCTCACTTTTTGAGGGGTTTTATTGCCTTGTGAAATGAAGTACAATGAATCACCCTTGTTTTTTTCCGGATTCCAACGAAAGTAAAGTTGCTTGCCGTCATCGGACCAAAAGGGATTTGTTGGAGCCACGCCTAACCATTTGGGGTCGCGCATAATTTTTTCTACAGTAAGCGGGGCGAGTTGTTGCGCGTATGAGCTAGACGCGATAAGCAGAACAAGAATAATTTTCTTCATAGAAAGATGCTGGAAAAGCTAAAAGTAGGAATTCATGAAGAAGCCTACTCTAACATTTTATAAATGGTAGAAGAACAGAAAAATGAGGTGGTTTGATGATTTGAAGTACTAAGGAGTGGCTATGGCTTGGTTAAGTGTCTTTCTTATCTTTTAAAAGTGACCTGAACATACTATTGAAAATCGAAAGGATAAGACTGAAGCCAAGGGCCCACCAAAAACCATCTACCCGAAAACCCGGAACGAAATAATCGACCATTAAAATGATGATAGCATTAATCACCAGTAAGAATAAACCGAGTGTTAAAATGGTTATAGGGATGGTAAAAACAATCAGGATGGGTTTAACAATCACGTTGGCAACGGAAATCAAAGCAGCTACCAATAACGCGTAGCCATAGTGATCTACATGAACTCCTTGTTCAAGTAAATATGCAGTTAAAAGCACAGCTAGGCCAGAAAGAAGAAATTTGAGTATGCCATTCATCGGAAATTATTATCAAGGAAAGAATTGGCTTCATTCTCTGCAAGGCGACCATATTTTTTGCCTTCTTCCATTGCAAGAGTTAGAGCAATATCTTCGTCTGCTTCAGTAAAAATCTCAGCGTCAATTTTTAATGCTTTTACCAAGGTATCTATTACTTATTGTTGCGATTCATCGATTTTCAACACATATGTCTTCATGAAGTAAAAATAAATAAAATTGTCATCAGGATTGGTAATCATACTATAACTTAGAGCCGATGTACGCCATTGTTGATATTGAGACCACGGGAGGCTACGCAGATAATCATCGTATTACTGAAATCGCGATTTATCACCACGATGGCACTCGCATAACCGATGAATTTCACACCTTATTGAATCCCGGAAGGAGTATTCCAGGCTTTATTACAGGACTCACCGGAATCACAACTCAAATGGTGAGTAATGCGCCAGCGTTTGATGAAGTAGCTGCCGAGATTCAAGGATGGCTAAAGGATCGGGTATTTGTAGCTCATAACGCTCACTTTGATTACAGCTTTATTAAGAAGGAATTTGAAGAGGTAGGAATAATCTGGCAACCCAAAAAACTTTGCACGGTTCGACTTAGTCGAAAAATTCTGCCAGGACTAGAGTCGTATGGTCTTGGTAGACTGTCAGAAAGTTTGGGCATTAAAATACAAAACCGACACAGGGCTGGCGGAGACGCAGAAGCTACTGCAAAGATATTTTCGATTTTACTTCAACGGGATAATCTGGGTGTGATCGCCAAAGCGTTAAAACGCAATTCAGGCGAAGCAGTACTTCCACCAAATCTTGCCAAAGATGAGTTTGATAAGCTTCCGTCAAAGCCGGGGGTCTATTATTTTCTGGATAGTCACGGTCAGGTGATTTATGTTGGTAAGGCAATCAATATCAAGAAGCGAATAGTAGGCCACCTCACGGGCGAGGCTCGTGAATGGAACCGTTCAAACATTCGCAATGAAATTCATCACATCACCTACGAACTCACAGGCACGGAGTTAATTGCGTTGATATTAGAGGCACAGGAGATCCGTAGAATATGGCCAAAATACAATCTTGCTTTAAAGTATAAAGTAGAAGAATGGGGCGTGTATGATTACGAAGATCGCAATGGCTACTTACGGTTTGGGGTAAACATTGTACATAAGGGGACTAAACCATTAATTACGTTTACAAGCAAAGGTGATGCTTGGAGTTTTATGTGGGCAAAAGTGAAGGAGTTCGGTCTCTGCCCAAAGCTGAGCGGCTTGCAAGTGGCTAAAGGACTTTGCTATAGTTATCAAACCGGTGATTGTAAAGGCGCCTGTATGGGAGTGGAAACGGTAAAAAAGTATAATAAGAAAGCACAAAGTGCAATCGATTCATTTTTTGAAAAGGGTGAGTCAGTTGCTATTGTTGGTCGTGGCCGAAAGCTGGACGAAAAGTCGCTCGTATTGGTTGAGAATGGAAATTATCTGGGCTTTGGTTTCTTTGACAAGGATCAATCCATTGGCGACATAGAGTCAGCGAAAAATTACATTAAAATAGGGAAGGAGAACAGGCTAGTACAAAATATGGTTAATTCATTTCTGATGAATCCAAAGGGGGATCAAGTGGTGACATTTGAATAATATTTAGTTGAGGTCAATGCGAGTTGGTATCATTTTCATGATGTTGTTAATAACGGTTAGCGCCATGGCTCAGGTATCTGACGTCTTTCACTACATCTGCCCTCCTGTTAATAAGGATTCAGAAAAACTCTTTCTATTGGGAAATAGATATCTTAAAAAAAAGATGTGGAGTGAAGCTATTATCTCCTACTCGGGTTCATTAAAACTTGATTCCGGATTTTGCGATAGCTATTATGATTTAGCATGGGCTTATGAACTTAGTGGAGCCATAAGTCAGGCGATAGAAATTCTACAAATCGCTGATGCTCGTGGTTTGCAGAGTAGTAAATTAACATATAATTGGGTTCAACTTCCTTTAGGCCGCTTATGGCTTGCCGCCAATAACACGGAGCAATCGCT
This sequence comes from Bacteroidia bacterium, assembly GCA_031384515.1. Classification (GTDB taxonomy): domain Bacteria; phylum Bacteroidota; class Bacteroidia; order Cytophagales; family Cyclobacteriaceae; genus ELB16-189. Next base: position 28,907 of record JANNAQ010000009.1, on the reverse strand, counting down.
ACACTTCTATCAAAAGGCTATCTCTTTAACTCCCATGCAAGCCGATGGTTACTATGGAGCAAGCGTGGCATTGAATAAACTCAATCGAAATCAAGAAGCCTTAGATTTTTTAAACAAAGGAAGAGGATTTGGATATAAAGAACAGCCTCACATCCAATTTTTTGCAGGTGTTCTAAACTATGACCTAGGCTTATATGACAAAGCAATTGAAGAACTTCTGCCAGTCTATAAACAATTTATTAAAGATCCAATGATGAATTCTTACTTGGGTCTTTGTTATTATCATAAGGGTGATGATTTTTATGATAGTGCTAGAGACTACTTGATAAAAGCAAAAAAACTCGGCAGCCCATCGGATAGTACGGTTGAAAGAAGATTGGGGATTCTTAAAGCAAAAAAGTAGACTACGCGAATTTAATTCAAGAGGTAAACTAGAATAGTTCAACTAGAAATCATTCGAATCTTTCAACCCACTCGTCAAAATTTCGAGCCCAAATCCTTATTATTGCCGTTAAATCATAGAACAAAAAAAAGTAGTATGGCATTTGCAGAGACAACAGAGCTTCACCAGGAGCATAGGCGCAAAATTGCGGAGGTAATGAAGGAGGTAGCGAAGGTGGTAGTTGGTCAGGAATACCTTGTGAACCGCCTTTTGGCAGGTTTATTTACCAATGGTCATATATTATTGGAAGGGGTTCCGGGCCTAGCCAAAACCTTAACGATTTCTACCTTAGCTCAGGTTCTACACCTGGATTTTCAACGCATTCAGTTTACTCCCGATCTGTTACCGGCCGATTTGATTGGTACCATGATCTATAATCAGAAGGACGGAAAATTTGAAGTGAAGAAAGGCCCCATCTTTGCCAACATTATTCTGGCGGATGAGATTAACCGTTCTCCTGCCAAAGTACAATCAGCGTTGCTGGAGTCGATGCAGGAAAAACAAGTGACAATTGGGGAAACAACATTTAAATTGGACAGACCCTTCCTGGTTTTAGCCACTCAAAATCCTGTAGATAACGAAGGAACGTATTCCTTGCCAGAAGCCCAGATAGATCGCTTCATGATGAAGGTGTTTGTGGACTACCCCACTAAAGATCAGGAACTCGAAATCATGCGCAGAATTTCCAACATGAGGTTTGACTTTCAGGTAAATACGATCCTTACAAAAGAGGATATTTTTTCCATCCGTGATGAGGTGAACAAAGTAAAAATTTCTGAATCGCTGGAGCGATATATTATTGAGCTGGTAACGTGCACCCGCAAAGCCAAGGAATATAAATTAGATCACGAAGCGCAATACATTCAATTTGGTGCATCTCCTCGTGCAAGCATTAATTTGAATTTAGCATCGAAAGCAGTTGCCTATATCGATGGTCGTGATTATGTGTTGCCCGAAGATATTAAATCAGTAGCGTTGGATGTGATGAATCATAGGATTTTATTGAACTATGAGGCTGAAGCCGACAACATAAAGACTTCGGATATCATTAAGGTCATTTTAAACAAGATTCCAATTAATAAGTAATGGAAGGCTTAGCTGCTGGCTACAAGCTTCTGGCTTCTAGCTAGCGGGGCGTGAAAGGCTAGCAGCTTGAAGCTAATGGCTAGCAGCTTTTCATGTTATCCAAATTTTACCCTCATTACCCACATCTTACTGCAATGTTATTTGGTTTAATTAGGTAAGTAACTCATTTTCATCTGCATTGACTTATTTCTTCAAAATGAATTAACCCAAGGTCTATAGCTAGGTCCTGCATGCCCTTAACAATTTGGTAATATTTCAGACCCCATCGGGTAATATAGGCTAACGACCTTTGCAGCAAATAAGAAGAGTATGCTGCGTTCAATCTTTGTTTTGTTTGTTTCTGTCATTTCTTTCCAAGCCTTTTCCCAAAATGGCACTATAGCAGGCCGGGTTACGGACCATAAATCTTTAGAGGGTGTTATTGGAGCCAACGTAGTAATCCAAGGCACCAGTGTAGGTGCAGCAACTGACCTTGACGGAAACTTCCAGATTAGTAATGTTAAGCCTGGAATATATGTACTGGTTGTTTCATCCATCACCTACAAATCGCAAACGATACCTGACGTTGGCGTAGAAAGCGGTAGTAAGACCACACTTCAAATAACGTTAGTTGAAGACGTTGCTGAGTTGGAAGAGATTGTAATTACAGCTAAAAAAGAAATAGCAACGGATATGAATCTTATCAGCGCTATTAGGGAGAGTAAATTAGTAGTAAGTGGAATTTCGTCAGAACAAATAACCAAACTTCCTGATCGCGATGCGGCACAAGTGATGCAGCGTGTACCAGGTGTAACAATCGTTGATAATCGCTTTGTATTAATTCGTGGATTGCCAGAACGCTACAATCAAGTAATGATTAATGGTGTGATTGCTCCGAGCACAGAAATTGACAAGCGCTCTTTTTCATTCGATCTTATTCCCGCTGGAGCGATTGATCAAATGCTAGTTTATAAATCTGGATCAGCTGAATTGCCTGGTGATTTTGCGGGAGGTGTCATCCATATGGTCACAAAAAATCCAGCCTATGAGGAGTTTACAAGCGCAGGTTTGACATTTGGATATCGTACCAATACTACCTTTCAGGATTTCAATTCCTCAACGGGAAGTCCAACAGATATATTTGGATTCGATAACGGATTCCGAGATATCCCAGACGGATTCCCCTCTACGGCTGTATTAAAAAATTCCTCAAGAAACTCGAGCGTTCGAGAACGCGCAGGGAAATCGCTCACTAATAATTTTGACTACAAAACCAAAAGCACCCCGCTTGATTTTGGTTTTAACTTTGCTACCTCACAAAATTTTAAAATAGGAAAAGTAACAGCCAGTAATCTTACAGCACTTGCCTACTCAAATAGCTACCAAAGCTATCAGTCCGATTTCCTTCGGTACAATTCGTTTGATGCGGGAAGTGCTGAGAAGAGGTTTCAATACAAAGATCAATTTACCAGTAATGATACAAGGGTTAATTTGATGCATAACTGGTTATTCAGTTTGAATGATCGCAACAAAATTGAATTTAAGAACTTATTTGTGCAGTTGGGTGAAAACGAAAATACCATTCGAAGAGGGAATGATTTTATCCAACGTCCAAATGACAATCTTGTAAATTATGCGTATCACTATCTGAGCCGCAGCATTTACTCTGGCCAGTTAGACGGAAAGCATACTTTGGGTGATGGTAACTCTACCTTGAATTGGGTAGTTGGTCTAAACTATATCAAGCGAAATGAGCCTGATTATAGAAGATTTCGCACCTATCAAGATAAAGCTCTCGCTGGCACGGAAGCCCCATACACCATGCAACTTCCACCTAGTGGAAACTTATTTGAAACGGGTAGATTTTGGTCTGATCTAACAGATAAAGGAATCTCCAATGGATTAAATTTTGAAAAGAAATTTAACGGAGAAAGCGAGAAGCGTAGACCTACCCTGAAAGCTGGGTATTTTACAGAGTACAAAACCCGATCTTTTGATGCCCGTTATATTAACTATCTGTACCCTGGAACATTTGATCAGGCTATCGGTCAACAACTAAGCCAGCTTCCATTAGACAAGATTTTTGCTTCTGAGAACATTAATAAGAAGGATGGTTTTGTGATAGAAGAAGGAACTCAACCTCAGGACTCCTACCAAGGCACAAATTTATTAGCGGCAGCATATGTTAGCGCTGCAATGCCACTCGGGAAATTTGATATGTCTGTTGGATTTAGGGGTGAGTATAATGTCCAAACGCTAAATGCAACTACTAATACAGGTAAAGTTGACGTGAATAATCCAATTTTTGCTCCACTTCCTTCTTTGAATGTTGCTTACAATTTAACTGACCGCTCGTTAATAAGAGCTGCCTACAGCCGTACGGTTAACAGACCAGAGTTCAGAGAACTTGCTCCTTTCTTGTATTATCAATTTGAGTATGAAGCTGGGATTTTTGGAAGCACTAGTCTCAAGACGGCCTTCATTAACAACATCGATTTGCGCTATGAATTCTTTCCAAATCCTGGTGAGATGTTGAGTATTGGAACATTCTACAAGACCATTCAGAATCCAATTGAAACCTATCTGCAAATCACTTCTGAAACACCACAGCTGTATTATGGAAACGCACAGTCTGCAAAAGATTTGGGAATTGAATTGGAGTTCAGAAAGTCGCTTGCGAGCTTAGGCATGTCCAAAATATTCCGGAACACGTCTTTCAACCTTAATGCTGCATTGATTAGAAGTGAAGTAAATGTAGGGACACAAGCTTCTAACCAATCGCAATTTAGACAACTACAAGGCCAATCACCTTACATCATCAATTTTGGGCTTTATTATAACGATGAAGTGACTGGGCTTTCACTGAATGGTGCCTATAACCTGTTTGGAGCAAGAATTTTCACAGTTGGTGATAAGCTTTTCCCAAGCTGGTATGAAATGCCACGCAACTCTCTGGACTTTCAGATTGCAAAAAAATGGGGTAGCCAGCGTTTTGAAACAAAATTAAATGTTCAGAATGCATTGAACGCTGCTTATAGAATATATCAGGATAATAACAACGACAATAAGATTCAAAAAGAGGAGGCACTTATCCAACGATACAAAACGGGAACTCTGTTTTCACTTGCCTTATCATGGAAGTTTAACAAAGTGAACTAAAGTTACATACCATTACTGCAAGTCTGTTATCTGAAAAGATGACAGACTTTTTTATTTATTAACAAACCGTTAAGATCATAACATTCACGTAATGAATTGTTAACTACACTTTCACGATCTCAAGCGCCCGGACAACTATTTTTGCCCAAAATAAAAACGCGAAAACTGCATGAAAAAAATTACGAAATTCTTGGCCCTTTTAGCTTTTGGCGCATCCATTTTGGTGTTCCAAAGTTGCAACGAAGATGAAAAAATTGAACCAGCCCCTATAGTTGATGTTGATCCAACAGCTGCAGCAAATACTCCTGGAAATAAAGTTACTGCCAATGTAACTGTAACAGCTCCTAACGGAGGCAAATCATTAGTAATTTATGTATCAGGTGTTGAAGCAGAGACAAAGGATATCAGCACCTTGGATCTTTCTGCTCCAATTGCATATGAATATACTATACCGACTTCTGCGGTAGTGGGATCAGTTATTGTAGTATCCTTTCAAGCAGTTGATAATAAAGATTATCCTTCAGCAATCACAAACTTTATCATCTCTGTGGGTGACCCTGTAATCAAATTGGAAGGCACGCTTACAACGCAGACATTGGACGCATCAAAACCTTATTTATTAAAAGGTCAGGTATTCGTTCCAAGTGGTGTTACATTGACTATCCCTGAAGGAACAGTAATCAAAGGAGATAAGGCATCAAAGGCAGCTTTAATAATTCAACCAGGTGGAAAATTGATTGCTAATGGAACTGCTGCAAAGCCTATTGTTTTCACGTCAGCTCAGTCAATCGGTGAACGTGATAGAGGTGATTGGGGTGGTGTAATTATCTTGGGTAATGCATGGGTTAACCAGTCAGCAAAACCTGCTATTGAAGGCATTACTCCTTCTCAGACCTATGGAAATATTACCAGCCCTTCAACAAGTGCTGATGAAAATTCAGGTTCCTTGAAGTATGTGCGCATTGAATATGCGGGTGTTGAACTTACTCCAAACAATGAGACAAATAGTTTGACCTTAGGTGCAGTGGGTAGTGGAACCACCTTGGATTTCGTGCAAGTATCATTCGGTGGCGATGATGGCTTTGAATGGTTTGGCGGCTCAGTAAATGCAAAACACCTTGTTTCCCTTTCCACTTGGGATGATGATTTTGATACAGATTTTGGATGGAGTGGCAATGTGCAATGGGCATTATCAGTACGTAATCCTTTCTTTGCAGATCAATCCGGTTCCACCGCTTTTGAAAGTGATAACCAAGGAAATGCAAATGATACTCCAAGCGGATTAGCAGGATATACTAAAGGCGTATTTTCAAATGTAAGTGTCTTTGGTCCACTTGATTTCAATACAGGATTAGGATCATCTGGTACAAGTGCTCGCACCATCAGCGGAAACTACACCCGTGCAATGCACATTCGCAGAAGGACAGCGGTTTCCATTTTTAATACCGTAATCAGTGGTTGGTCTGTTGGGTTAACAATGGATGATCAAGCTACTTTAGACAACTTCACTGCAGGCTCAGGTGTTCTTAGCAATAACGTTTTGTTTGCTCCAAACACTACGGCAAATGCTGAATTTGGTTCAACTGTAACAGGTGCAGCAGCAACCACGGTAAAAGACTTCTGGACAAATGGCGCAAATATTACAGAGAAGCCATCAACAACTGCTGGTTGGTCTCCAAACGCAGGAACACCTGCTAACTCGATTAATCCATATGCAGCCTACGGATTGGATAGAGCATTGTTCTTTGGAGCTTACACAGCTTCAACATATCCTTCAAATCCCAACTTTGCAATATCAACAGGAAGCTTAACCAGTCAAGTTCCTGCCACCCTTTTTGCCAATGCCAAACTGGGAAGTTTCTTTGATAAAAATTTGACGTACAAAGGTGCTTTCGGCAGCGCAGATTGGACAGATACATGGGCTGAATTTCAGCCACAAGCAAAAGCTTATTAATACATAGTTAGGTTTAGTTTTAGTAAAGGCTTACCATTTAGGTAAGCCTTTTTTAATTTTACAGTATGAATCTTCTAAAGTTATCAAGTATTCTATTGGTGGTATTGATTTCTCACTCATGTAGCCAGAAAAAAAATTATACTCCTGACTCTATTCTTTCGGTTAAAGAGAAGGACAGGGTGTTGATGTCAATAATTCGATACATTGGAAAAGCTCCAGAGAACGTTTCGGTAAATGAACGATTTGATGGCAAACACGATCTTCATTATTTAGACATTGCTAGCCGTCATCGGTTTGATCAATACTACATCGCAGATGACGGCACCCATTATTTCTTAATCAGTAGGCCGGCACCAAGTTTGTTTGAGAAGAGGGTAGCCATAGGTGGAAAATTGAAATTTGATGAAAAGGGTCAGGTTATTGAGTTTGAGGAAGTATTTCGTACCTGGAAACTGAAAGAAGAAGATTTAAAAGTGAAAGGAAACTTGCTATTTGACTTAATGGTTAACGACAGCGACTTAAGTCCATATTATCGAATAAACTCCTCAGAAGAATATATTGAGTTTCCCGATGAACATAATTATTACGACAAGACTGAAAGGATGTGGAAGGCGAAATAACTTTATTTATTGGTGTCTTACATCAATTGTTTTTTTGAGGGATGACCTTTTGCCCCAACCAAAGACCTTACTAAAATAATTTACCAGCGAGAATCCGAACAATAGGGCATTGAAGTTTTTGTTCAGAAACGGGTTATTTAGTTTATAAAGTAAGTAATTAGCAAAGAGAATAGAGAAAAGTGCACCTGGCACTTCTATTTTTTAAGGTTTATGCGACTTTTATTTATTACTTCTTTATTGCTAACCATCCTTTTGCCGGCCAAAAGTCAGGATTGGAAGAACTATTATGATAAAGCGGTAGCTGATTATCAGGGAGAGCGTTATTCAGAAGCCATGTCATCTGCTGAGAAGGCATATGAAGTTTCTAAATCAATTGATGTAAAAAACCAGGCGTTTTCTCTGCAATTACTAACTGTTATTTGCCTGGAGACTCAAGCCTATACAAAGGGATTGATTTTCTCAAATGACGAAGTGAACTTGTTTGCGCAATCCGAGGGGCAAAAAAGTAAGCACTATGCCGAAGCGTTACAAAAAAGAGCGCAAATGAATCAGGCACTTTCAAACTGGGAGGAGGCACAAAAGGATTATATCAAGGTTTCTGAAATTTTTTCTGAATCGCCCGGACAATCTAGTGTTGAGTATTTAAAAGTGCAAAGCAACTATGGACAGGTATTGTTAGGCCTAACTGATTTTCCCAAAGCTGCAGAGGTTTTAAGTAACGCTGTTAGTGGGTTAAAACAGTTTCCAGACGAAGGCGAGGAATATTTGCTTGCGCTATATTATGCAGCATTCGCGGCTAAAAAAATCAAGAATGTATCCTCAGCTGAACAAAGATTAAAGGAATTTATTTCATTGGCTGAAAAGAATAATTTGCAATCATGGCCAGAGTATTCTCAGGCGAAGACTCAGCTACTTCAGATAGCAGACGCAAATGGCAATACAGCGGAAGCTTTAAAGTTGGTGCAACAAGGTGATGTTGCGGAGGATCAAATGGCCAGGCAGTATTTGAAAGCAGCTCTCGAAATTGAAACTAGCCAACCGACCGAGGCCCTTCGCTACTTTAAGTTGGCAGAAGAGAGCCTTGCTAAAACTGGGGGTCAGAACAATACGGGTTTCTCGGTTGCCCAAAACTATGCGCGATTTTTGTTTATGAATTCTCAAATCTCAGAGGCGCAAACCAAATTGAATCAAGCACGGAAAATAGCCGGTAAGCTATATGCTACTAATAGTGTTGAACAAGGATTTGTTTTAGAACTGGAAGCGGACATACAACTCTTTAAAGGAGACATAAAACTTGCTGGCGAAAATTATAGTCTGGCCTTTATTAATTTTTCCTCTTTGCCGCCAGCGACCCAAACGAGCCATCGTACCAACGCAGCAACAAAATTGCTGAATGCGAATCGACCGGATCTCGCCAAAAGGATTCTTGAAAGTTTTGCGCTGGATTATTCTGTTCTCCTGGGTCTACCTGAAAAAAACCAACTGGATGTTTCTATAATTTACAGTGAGGCGTTGCTTCAGCTTAATATGACGACAATAGCAATAGACCATCTGGCTCGTCATCAAGTGAACAGTAGATCACCTCTTGTTCAAAATAGCATTGCCATTAAACTTGCGGAGACTTATAAAGCATCTGGTGATTGGAAGAAATCGGAGTCGCTGGCCTTGTCAGTTATTGAAAAACCCGATGTTCAACCGGTGTTAAAAGCGGAGGCAGCCTTTCAATTGGGCAGACTTCGCCAACAGATGGGAAAATACAAGGAGGCTGAACTGAATTTTAAAGAAGCCATTGATGGATATAAAAAATTACAATCTCCAGAGTTGAAACAAGTCTATAATTCATTTGCCACCTTCTATTTGACGCTTGGCAATTATGGAGCGGCAGAAAAAATTTATCTCGATCTCTTAAGCGATACTCAAACTTCAGATGTTCTTACTTCAGCCGTTAAGCAAAATCTGGCAGCTATCTATCAGCAAACGCTTCGCTATGAAGATGCCGAGCGATTACTAAAGGAAGTCCTGGAAGCGGATAAAAAAACCATTGGTGAGAATCATCCTGATTTTGCGATAAGTCTGCAAAATCTGGCTGCCTTATATCAGGCTATGGGCAATTTTGAAAAAGCAAGGCCCTTGTATTTGAAAGCCATGGAAGTTGATAGCCAGAATGGAGGAACTCAGACGTTGAACTATGCCAACAAAATGGCAAACCTGGGCACCATCTATGAGGAGACAAATGAGCCGCAGAAGGCTCGTATGATGTTAGAGTCTGCCTTGAAAATTAGGGAGACAATGCTAGGCAAAGATCATCCGGATTACATGTTTACGCTTTACAATCTTGCTGCGTTACATCAAGGCCTGGGTGACGTTTCGGCCGCTGCACCACTATATAAGCAGGTTTCTGCTTTTTATCTCAAACAAATCAAAGAGTTGTTTCCTTCACTAAGCGATTATGAGAAGACAGCCTATTTTAATAAAGTGAGCAAAGTCATTAATGATTACGAAGAGTTTGTAATTCAATATCAGCAAAAGGATAATATGGCGTTGGGTGAACTTTTTGATTTCAGACTGGAGACCAAAGCTTTATTGTTGAATGCATCCACAAAAGTTAGAAACGCAATTTTGAATAGTGGCAAACCAGACCTTATCGCAAAGTTCATTGAGTGGCTTCAGCTCAAAGAGAAGTTGGCTCGTCTGGCTTCCCTTACTTTAGAAGAGAGAAAGAGCCAGCAAAAAGTGATTGAAGAAAATCAAGAAAAGGCCAATGAATTGGAGAAGTGGTTATCTGCTCAATCCGAACTTTTTGCAGGTGAATTTAACAAAGCACCTATCACCTGGCAAGATGTCAAAAATGCATTGCAACCAGGGGAAGCAGCCATTGAAATGGTTCGAATAAGTCCGGCAAAAGATTCTGTTGTTTATGCAGCCCTTATCCTTAGGCCGGAACAAACTGCGCCAAGCTTGCTTGTTTTTGCAAATGGAAATAAAATGGAAGGCCGTCAGTTTAGTTATTACAGCAACTCCATGCGATTCGCCATTGACAATAGAATTTCATATCAATTATACTGGCAGCCATTCGAAACTTTTTTGAAGGATGTAACCACTGTCTACTTTTCTGCGGATGGCGTGTACAACAAAATCAATCCATTGACACTATATGATGGGCAGAAGAATCAATACCTGATTGATCGACTGACCATTCGATTACTAAGTAACATTCGCGAATTGCTTCAAATCCCCGATGCCCTCTCTTCAAACCCCACAGCGAGTTTATTTGGGTATCCTGATTTCCGCTCGGCTAGTCAGCTACAGACTCCACCTAAAGTTGCTAGTGTTTCCAGAAATACTTCTGCTTCACTTATTGTGAGAAATGGCGTGGCCGATTTGCCGGGTACCAAGGAGGAGGTCATGAGTATTGAGCAGTTATTAAAAAAGAGCCAGTGGAATGTCACTTCAAATCTGTTTAAGGACGCTTCAGAAGAAAGACTAAAAGCCATTAATAGCCCAGATATTCTGCACATTGCTACTCATGGATTTTTTATTCCGGAAAAAGAAAACGAGACTACCATTGTGTACTCCAGAGATATTTCATTGGCATCCGATAATCCGTTGACACGTTCAGGCCTGTTACTTGCGGGAGTTGAGAAGAATATAAAAGGAAACCCTCAAAATCAGCCAGGGGAGGAAGATGGAATATTAACTGCTCTTGAAGTGATGAACTTAAATCTGGATCATACGGATTTGGTTGTCCTTTCCGCCTGTGAGACTGGAGCGGGTGAAATAAGAAATGGTGAAGGAGTTTATGGACTTCAACGTGCTTTTTTAGTATCGGGGGCGAATAACCTAATCATGAGCCTATGGAAAGTTAATGATGAGGCCACGCAAGAGTTAATGGTTGGGTTTTATACTCACTGGTTAAGTACAAAAGATAAGTCAGCGGCTTTCCAGCAAGCGCAACTTGAGCTAAAGAAAAAATTTGAGTCTCCTTTTTACTGGGGAGCTTTTGTTCTCATTGGCCGTTAATTTATATTTTTTGCTATGATAAAACTCTTCTCAATTAGGATTTTACTCAGTTTGAGTTTTTTGTCAAGTTCCGTTCATGTGCTTGCACAGCAAGCGGGTGAACCAAAAAGAGTTGAAAATATTAGCACAAAATTGTTTACTGAGTTTGCTCCTACTATTAGCGCGGATGGTAATACCATGATTATTGAGAGTAACCAGAATGAAACAAAGAATGCTGAACGATGGGAGTTATTTGAATCAAGAAAGAATGGAGACGGCACGTGGGGAGCCACAACACCAATAACGGCCATTAACGAGAAATGCAATTTTGTGGCTGGTCCCAGTCTAAGTTATGATGGTAACCGGGTTTTTTTTACTGCCGTAATAGAAGGCATTAACGAAAGTGAGGATATTTTTTATTCTGAGCGACTTACTGAAACGCTTTGGAGCGAACCTATTAGCGTAGGGCTTCCTATAAACACAGACGACTATGAAGGCTTCCCTTCCATTTCTGCTGACGGGAATTCCCTCTATTTTATAAGAGTCAACTACGATAATCCAATAGATAAAAAAAGCAAGGAACCTTGTTTTGAAATCCATCTCTCGCAGAAGCAAACTAATGGAAAATGGGGGGAACCAGAAAAATTGTCCCAGAAAATTAATACCGGCTGCGTGCGTGATCCTCGCATTATGGCCGACAATCATACACTCATCTTCTCGGCCATAACACCTAATGGAATGACTAAGTACGATTTATTTCAATCCAGAAGAGATGCGTACGGAAACTGGGAGGAACCAAGATCGCTGGATTTTATTAATTCGATTGAGAACGATGAGTCGCCCACCATTTCTGCGGCCGGAGATGTTATTTATTTTATGAGTAACAAAGATATTTATGCAATGCCGGTTCCTCTTGAGTATCGTCAGTTAATTAACGTAACTGTTCAAGGCTATGTCCGTGCTGTAAAGAATAAAGAGCCAGTCTCTGCTACCTTGTCAGTTTCAAATTTAGAAGTAAAAGAAAGTAGTTTTATTCCCAATAATGCAAATGATGGCAGGTTTAGTTTGGTGCTTGCGGCTGGCTCGCGCTTCCGAGTGGAGTACACAAATCCATTGTACCTGAAAGAAGTAAGATTTTTTGATTTACGAAATCAAGAGACCTATAAAGAGATCCTTATGGATATCGATCTTAAATCTGAGTTCACTGCAAAAATAGTAACAACTGACAGCGAGTTAAAAGTACCAGTTACAACATTTTTAAAAGTTACCGACCAAAAAGGTAACCTTCTTTGGAACGACTCCATCAAGACCGGAGAAGTATATCCTAGCTTTAAATTTGAAACAAGTAATCAGTACACAATTTCGGTATCAGCAAAGCATTTACCTGAAGTTAAACAATCAATCGTTTTCGATGCTCAAACATTTCGGCCTGATACCATTTTTAATCTAGTCATGGTTCATGAAAAGATAAAATTTGCAGCGGAAGTAACGGACATCACCAGCAGCAAAAGAGTGAAGACGAAAGTAAGCTTTAATAACTTGAGTCAGGATGAAGTGATTATTGGCGAGTCAGGCGAGCCCGTTTATCTTCGCAAAGGAGATCGTTATCAAGTGATCGCCAGCAGCGATAAAGGCTATTTCTTTTCAACATCAGTTGTGGTGGCTGGTGAAGTAGGACCTGGCCCTGATGGAACCCATACGATGGGGGTGTTGTTGACACCGATTCAGGAAGGTGCCCTTCTCACTTTGAACTACATCACATTTGAAAGTAATTCAGCAGAACTTAAGAATACCTCCTTTGCGGAACTGGACAGAGTCATTGATTTGATGCATCAAAACCCAACTGTAATAATTGAAATCGCTGCTCATACTGATGATGTGGGCTCTGATGACTACAACTTTAAGTTGTCAGAAAAGAGAGCAGAAAGTGCAATAGCCTACTTAAGGAAGAAAGGTATAATGGATAAGCGATTTGAAGCAAAAGGTTATGGAAAGAGCAAGCCACTAGCCTCAAATGATAGCGAAGAAAACCGGGCGATAAATAGAAGAGTGGAGTTAATAATCTTAAAAATTAAATAAGTGGAGATGTAACTCTTAATCGTAATCAGTATCAATGATATACGAATTCGCCAACAATACTTTTGATAGTCACCTGTTTTCTTTGAGAAGTTTCAACCCGACCAATCACCTTAGCATCAACACCGTGGCTTTTTGAGATTTCAATTACACGATTTGCAACATCTGGGTTTAAATAAATTTCCATGCGGTGCCCCATATTAAAAACCTTGTACATCTCCTTCCATTCTGTTCTTGATTGTTCTTGAATCAGTTTGAAAAGTGGAGGAATATCAAACAGGTTATCTTTGATGACATGATTATTTTCAATGAAGTACAAGACTTTTGTTTGAGCTCCGCCACTACAATGAACTAATCCATGAATTTCTCTCTGTAATTCTTTGAGAACATCAATTATAACAGGAGTATATGTCCGTGTAGGTGATAACACAAGCTTACCAATATTGACATCCACACCGGGAATGGTATCCGTTACTTTATAGTTTCCAGAATACACCAAATCATGGGGAACAGTTGGATCAAATGATTCCGGATATTTTAATGCATAGTCTTTATGAAACACGTCATGGCGGGCAGATGTAAGGCCATTACTACCCATCCCTCCATTGTAGCCATCTTCATAGTTTGTTTTTCCGAAAGAGGCTAATCCAACGATCACATCACCCGCTTGAATATTTTTATTATCAACAACACCTTTTCGCTTCAAGCGGGCGGTAACAGTGCTATCCACAATGATGGTACGCACAAGATCTCCAACGTCCGCTGTTTCCCCACCCGTGCTTATGATATCCATTCCATATCTCCTTAACATCGCCAATACTTCTTCCGTACCATTAATAATGGTTGATATTACTTCACCAGGGATAAGATTTTTGTTTCTTCCGATAGTGGAGGATAGCAAGATTGGGCCAGTTGCACCAACGCAAAGTAAATCATCAACATTCATGATGATGGCGTCCTGGGCTATTCCTTTCCAAACAGAAAGATCACCGGTCTCTTTCCAATAAATGTAGGCGAGTGATGATTTTGTGCCGGCTCCGTCTGCATGCATTACTGTGCAGTACTCAGGGTCATTGGCCAAAAGATCAGGGACAATTTTACAGAAAGCTTGTGGAAAAAGACCCTTATCAAGGTTTTTGATAGCGTGATGTACGTCTTCTTTGCTTGCGGATACTCCGCGTTGGTTGTAGCGGTCAGAATTCAAGAGCCAAATTATTAGAGATGCAAAGGTGTTGATTTTTCTTCAAAGGGAGGAGCGAAATCAATGAATGGATTATTTTTTCTGGTTCGATAAATCCTTGTAGCTGATTAGTTGTATGCCTCTCTTCTTAATTGCTTCCATAACTTTTGAGCTGGTCCAGGCATCTGTTACACCTTGCCTGTCAATGGCCACATTTTCATAACCGATGTGATGGATGGCTTGGAGTTCGTGGTTGTTTAACCCCGGGTGATCTACAAATAAATAGATCCCTGGAGTAAGTTCTTCTACCATCTTAATAAAACTCTCAATCTTTTCTTCACTCGTTGTATGTGGCCCTTTATAGCTTACATATTGTGCACCTTGCTCCATTGGGTCAATGTCAAGTTTATATTCTATAGCTAGCCTTTTTACAAGGGAACGGGTAGACTCGTCTAAGTTTGAACATCCCATGTGTGCTGAAAGGTGGCTTACCCTTGAAATCTTTTTTAAGCCAAGTTCAATTTGAGCTCTCCATTCTTTCTCCACATCCTTTAGTTCCCACTTGTTTTCCTTAATTGATCTACCAGGATAATTCTTATTAGGTGAAACCATGGGATAAAAGTATCCATCCGGGTCTTTCAGACTGGGGCAATCTGAAATCGATCTCCATTTTACATTATCCCATTCACTGGTGATGGCCAGGTGTATACCCACATCCACGCCAGGATTTTCTGCCAACATTTTAACCGCTTCTGGAAACCAGGGTGAGGGGACAATCACTTCGATGGAGCGTTCGATTCCTTGTGTAAAGCATTTGATAAGGGCTTCGTTTCCGCTGTGAGCATAGCCCATGTCGTCACCTCTTATAATTAATCTGATGGGTTTGGTTTGCGCCTGGACGCAGGAAAACAAAACAGTAGTGAGGAAATAGCTAAGAATTATTGTTCTCATATTTTTAGTGTAAAGTTTTGCCTAACACTCAAGTGCTAAGGATTTACAATATTCCTCTTGTCAAAACCAAATTATTAGCCTTATGAAAAAGTGGTATATTGCTGATCTTTTGGTGAAAAAGTGCCAAAAAGATACGATTAACAGGCCTCTTTTATTTATACTATTTAACCAATTTAAACGATTATGTATTCCGAGCTTAGCCATTACGCTTCTTTGTGGAGTAAGTACCGACCAGTAGTTCTGCAAATGATGTTGGCTGCGGAAAAAGAGCCCCAACAATACAAATTGTTTGGCCATGAATTCAAGGCGGTGGGCTTACGAGAGAAGGCCGGGTACTCGTTTTTATTGGAAGTTTCGCATGGCAAAGCGCTGAATAATATCAAGGCCTCAGCAGTGGCGAAGGATTTATTACAGGTGCTCCAACAATCCCAGAAAGCTTCCCAACTGATGCGCGAGGCTGTTTATCAGCTCAGTATGGATAAACAGTTTGTTCTTCATGTAGCAAAGAAGGTGGAAGTAGCAGAGCAAGCGTAGCATCTCAAAAAATTGGACTGAGCGGAGCAAAAACCGGCTGGACTTCAGCTCCACCGCCATGGGTGATTTCTGCCTGAATATTAAAATCGAAAAAGATCCTAGATATATCTTGCTTGAGTAAAAATCTTTCAACAAGATTTTTTTCAAAGTAACTTTGATTTTTTAAAAGAATACCCATGAAAGATTCTGCAGTGATTTACTCCTTCCTATTTGTGGCCTTAATAGCTTTTGTGTCTTGCCAGAAGTCTGGTTCTTCACAAGAAGAGAATAAAACACTCATCATAAATACACTGACAGAAGATGAAAAAACGGCCGGATGGGAGTTATCGTTTGACGGCAGCACATTGGACGGGTGGAAGCGATACAATCAGGACACTATCGGTCCATTGTGGAGTGCAAAAGATGGGATGATTATCTGTGATGGAACCGGACTCGGAGAGGACCATGAAAAATCAGCAGGATCACTTACTACTATCAAACAATTTGGAAATTTTGAATTGAGCATTGAATGGAAAATTACAAAAGGTGGTAATAGTGGCATACTGTATCATGTTGTTGAGAAGCCAGAACATAAGAGTGACCATGAGACAGGCCCTGAGTATCAAGTAATAGATGATTTAGGATGGGATGGAGAATTGAAGGACGCCCAAAAAGCGGGTAGCAATTATGATATGCATGCAGCTCCGGTCACTAAAAGACTTATGCCGACAATGGAATGGAATGTTTCGCGTATAGTGTATAACAATGGGCACGTTGAGCATTGGCTAAACGGAGAAAAAATCCTGGAATTTGATGAGAGTAGTGACGACTTTAACGAGCGTTACAAGAAAAGTAAGTGGGTTGATTATCCTGTATGGAATGTTTCAAAGACAGGCGCTTTTTCATTACAAGACCACGGGGCTCCGGTTTATTATCGAAACATTAAAGTGCGCTCGTTATAGCCTGCAAGTAAGCAATCGGAATGATTAAAAGAAATAATTATTATAAACTCAGTATGCTATGATGCAACGATTCAACTTCTTCTTCTTATTATCTATTGTTTCAATTTCCTGCACTTCGCCAAGTGCAGATATGAATGTGAAACAAATAAGCGGCACTGTCGTCAATTCTGAAAAACAAAAGTTTATTGTCGATACAATCACATCTGCATTAACGAGCCCGTGGGGGATGGCATTTCTTCCGGATGGCCGTGCGCTGGTTACTGAAAAGTCGGGTGAAATAAGAATAATTAAGGACGGTAAATTATTGGAAGAAAAAATTACTGGAGTTCCTGCTGTTCGTACAAAAGGACAGGGTGGGCTTTTGGATATTCAACTTCATCCTAATTATGCAGCCAACGGATGGATTTATCTTACCTATTCAAAGCCTACAGGCGATGAAGGGGGTACCGTTCTTGCTCGTGCAAAATTGAATGGCAATGCGCTTACTAATTTGGAAGAGCTATTTCAAGCGATGCCGTTGTCAACTTCCGAAGTTCACTTTGGTTCACGTATCGCATTTGATGGAAAGGGGTATGTGTTCTTTACTTCTGGTGAAAGAGGGAAAAAAGAAAACGCACAAGATCTTAGCAATCATTTAGGCAAAGTACTTCGCCTGCACGATGATGGTAAAATTCCAACCGACAATCCATTTGTTAATACATCCGGGGCGAAACCAGAAATATGGTCGTACGGTCATCGTAATTTGCAAGGACTTTACTACGATCAGGAAACCGGAATACTATGGAACCACGAACACGGACCTAAAGGTGGTGATGAATTAAATAAGGTAGAGAAAGGAAAAAATTATGGCTGGCCTGTTATCACCTATGGAATAAACTATGATGGAACAACGATTACAAATTTAATTGCGAAGGATGGAATGGAACAACCAGTCCGGTATTGGGTGCCTTCCATTGCTCCATGTGGATTGACAAAAGTAACAAGCGATCGCTACCCCAATTGGAAAGGTAATTTTCTCGTAGGCGCACTTTCCTTTCAACTCGTAGCCAGGTTAGAAATGGCTGATGGAAAATTTGTTAAAGAGGAAAGACTTTTGGAAAAGATGGGTCGTGTGCGGGCAGTAGTGCAAAGCCCGGATGGATATATCTATGTTACCATTGAGAACCCTGGAAAGATTGTAAGGTTGGTTCCGGTTGAGTAATTTTTTATAAGGAACAAGCCATCCGAAAACTGGACTCGGTTCTTATTCATTTCTCAAAGAATTAACCGGATTAGCTTGCGCTGCCCTTAAGGCTTGGGTAGAAACAATAATCAACGCAAATACCAATGAGATTATGCCGGTTAGAGGAAACACCCACCATGAGATTTCAATCCGATAAGGATACCGTTCCAAATAACTATTGAGTAGCCACCATGCCAAAGGTGCTGATAGAAGGAATGAGGCGATAACAAGTTTTGAAAAATCTTTCGAAATAAGAGTCACCAGTCCAGGAACTGAAGCGCCCAATACTTTACGTATGCCAATTTCTTTGGTTCGCTGTTCTGCGGTGAAGGCAGCAAGACCAAATAATCCAAGACCAGTAATGATAATAGCTAATGACGCAAATAGTGTTGCCAGCCTGCTGGTCATATCAATGGTGGTAAATTTTTTAGCAAACTCCACATCGGCAAAATCATATTCGAATGGATAAGCAGGATTATACTTTTTAAAAATTTCTTCCACTTTCTTAAGTGATGCCGGAAGGTCATTCGTTTTTTCTAATCTTACGGTAATGGCGTTGATCCACCCGGGATTAAGTATAATAAACATGGGGCCAACAGGTCTATAAGGTGAGCCCATCAATACGTTGTCCACCACTCCAATTAATTCACGTTTCCCACCCCATAAATCCAATTGCGTTCCAATAGGATCTTTTAAATTCATGAGGTCAAGCCCAGCTTTGTTAATGATGATAGCAGACGTATCACTTTTAAAATCTTCTGAGAAATCGCGACCCTGTAAAACTTTAATCCCCATTGTTTTCGTATAGTCATACTCCGCAGATATGGTGGCAAAAATTACCCGTAGGTCTTCAGGCTTCCCTGGCCATCCAAGAAAATTATTTGAATTGATTTGAGTGATAGCACTATTCGATCTGGTAACACTGCTCACCACTCCCGATTGCATCAGTTCTGCTTTGATGGCTTTGAAGTTGTTTGAAATCTCCCTGGTGTCTTCCACTGTGATCAAATTTTCCTGCTGGTAACCAAGGTCGCGGCTCTTCACGTGTTGAATTTGTTGATAGATTATGATTGTGCCGATAATCAATAAGATAGAGAAGCCAAACTGAAGTGTTACCAACACTTTACGGGGAAGGCTGCCACTTTTGCCGGTGTGCACTTTCCCCTTCAATACTTTTACCGGTTGAAAAGAAGAAAGGTAGAAGGCAGGATAACTTCCTGAAATAATTCCAGTGAAGAAGATGAGACAACCAGCAACCATCCAAAATTTTGGCGATGAATAGTCAATAAAGAGTTGTTTCTCCACCAGGTCATTATAAAATGGCAATAGCAATTGGGCTAAAAGTATTGAAATGGAAAAGGCGACAAACGAGATGATGAGGGATTCTCCAATAAATTGGAGAATGATTTCAAATTTTCTTGATCCAACACTTTTGCGAATGCCCACTTCTTTTGCTCTCCGTTCTGAACGGGCGGTGGCCAGGTTCATAAAATTGATACACGCGATAATTAAAATAAACATGGCTATGATGGTGAACATATTTACATAGTCAATCATGCCTCCCGCTTCTTTTCCATTTTCAAAATTGGAGTAAAGAGCCCAGCGGCTGAGCGGATGAAGGAATAAATCGTGCGGAATATCCGTTTCGCCATGACGTGTCAAAAGATCTTTGATTTTTTCTTCAACGTTTGTTTCAGATGCAGCATCTGTTAACTCTACATACACCTGAAAGGAATAATTCCCCCAGTTATCTTTATTGTCTTTTACCCATTCTTGTTGTTCGTAAAGCTTCCAGGGCAGCAGAAAGTCAAATTCAAAGCTTGAGTTTTTTGGAATATCTTTTAAAATGCCAGAAACTTTCAACTCATCGCGATTGTCAAGCTTTACCAGTTGGTTCATCGGGTCTACATCTCCAAACAATGCTTTGGCAGTAGATTCTGAAAGGACAATTGATCCTGGCTCTGTTAGCACCTGATTGGCGGCTCCAGTTACCAAAGGAAACTCGAACATCGTTAGGAATTCTTCGCCTGCATAATAAGCTTGTTTGGTAATCCGCTTATCACCAACCGTGAGTAAGTGGTCTCCACCCCAATCGGTAGCAGTTGTAGTCTTAATGTTGTTATGTTCAGTCTTTAGGCCCTCGTAGGTTGGCAGAGGTAGGGAATTCCATGAATTTATCTTTCCATCAAATGTTGCGTTGACCCACACCTGGTATAGTCTGTCCACTTTTGGGTGAAACCGGTCATATGACAGTTGATCAAATACCCAAAGCATGATGAGCAAACTGCACGTAATACCGATGGACAAGCCAGCTATGTTGATGAACGAATACGTCTTATTCTTGAGCAAGTTGCGAAGAGTAACAAGGAGGTAGTTTCTGAGCATAATACAATTAGTAGATATGTAGTACCGGGCTTAACACAAAAGGTTTCAGGATTGGCCTAAATTCTTTTAATGACTAGTTATAGAGTGGAAAACGACTTGAAAAGTTGCATGCCCACGGATATTTTGTGGGCTTCAGAAGATATTTTGGGAAAACCCTAGAAAGGCTCTAGCTTAATTTTTTAAAGAACTCCCACGCTACAATGCCAAGGCACACAGAAATATTAAGTGAATGCTTTGTGCCAGATTGAGGAATTTCAATCGCATGATCAGCAAGTTGAATGGCCTCTTCGCTTACACCATCTACTTCGTTTCCAAATACCAGACAGTATTTGTGGTTCTTTTCTGGCATAAATAATTTCAAGGATATGCTTTCGGTTGTCTGCTCAATAATAACAATTTTATAATCTTGGTTTTTTAAATCTCGAATTACATTCACAGAACTTTCGGCATATTCCCAGTCAACGGATTCCGTAGCGCCCAAAGCGGTCTTTTGAATTTCGCGATGAGGGGGAGTTCCCGTTATTCCGGTAAGGTAAATTCTTTCAATCATAAAGGCATCCGCAGTGCGAAAGGCCGAACCAACATTGTGTAAGCTTCTTACATTATCTAATAAAATGCACACGGGTATTTTTGACGCCTCCTTAAATTCGTTTACTGAAATGCGTCCAAGCTCCTCAAGCTTTAATTTCTTCATCGCGCAAAATTAGTGGATTGAGGTGTTAGGGTTGGCAATAATTATAAAACTTACTCCTTTTATTTTTTTACTTTTGATCGTTTAATATCCTTGCAGGAACAAGCAGTATTCCCAATTAAATTTCCTTATTATTATATGGGTAAGAAGCCAAAGAAGAAAGATGTCCTACCAACGCCTCAACAACTCGAGGAGGAGAGCCGTATCCGAAAAGCATTCAAAGAAAAGGACTGGGCAGAAATTAAAAGTTCCGATTCGTGGGTGATTTTTAAAGTGATGAGTGAGTTTGTTGAAGGATTTGAGAAACTCGCGAAGATTGGTCCTTGTGTTACCATTTTTGGCTCTGCACGAATTGGGACCAAACATCCGTATTACAAGATGGCAGAAGAAATTGCATATGAATTGGTCCGTGATGGTTATGGTGTTATCACAGGGGGCGGGCCAGGGATTATGGAAGCAGGAAATAGGGGAGCGAAAAGAGGTGGTGGTAAATCTGTAGGGTTAAATATTTATCTGCCACATGAGCAAAAAGGAAATCCATATATTGATCCAGACAAACTGATAACATTCGATTACTTCTTTGTTCGCAAAGTTATGTTCATGAAATATTCTCAAGGCTTTATCGTGATGCCTGGGGGTTTTGGAACGATGGATGAACTAACAGAAGCACTTACGCTGATTCAGACAAAAAAAATTGGACGGTTTCCGATTGTTCTGGTTGGCAAAAAATTCTGGAGTGGCATGATGGATTGGATCAAGCAAAGTCTGGTGAGTGAAGAAATGATTGATGAAAATGATTTAAACTTGATAAATTTTGTGGATACTCCACAAGAAGCGGTGAAAGTGATCAATGAATTTTACAGCAAGTACATGTTGTCTCCTAATTTTTAATGAAAGATTTATCTTTATTTATATCGGCCGCAACGTTTGTAATCCTTTTAGGTTTCATTACCTATACTGGAATACGAACTCCCGCTGCATCTGATGCCATTACCGATGTTGAAGTGGCCACTGAAAAGATGGAGGTGGAAGAAGAGGAAGACTCACTTCATCCGCTTCCCGTCACGTCACTTGATTTGCCGACAAGTATGTCATTTGCAGGTGAGCCGGTTCCTTTGAACATTCCGGATGTGCACGAACGCTTTGATAAAGAATTGCAAATCAATACCTATTTACACAGCAGTACCTTATTCCTGATGAAACGAGCCAACCGATGGCTACCACAGATCGATTCCATTTTGAAACACAATGGCGTTCCGGAAGATTTCAAATATCTTGCTTTGATTGAATCCGCTCTCTTAAATGATGTATCTCCAAAGAATGCAGTTGGCTTCTGGCAAATTCTAAAAACATCTGGAAAAGAGCTGGGTCTTGAGATTACCAAAGAAGTAGATGAGCGTTATGATCCGATTAAGTCAACTCAGGCAGCCTGCAAATATTTAAAAAAGGCATATAAGAAGTTTGGCAACTGGACGCTAGTGGCAGCTTCCTACAACAGAGGTATTAGCGGAGTGGGGAAAGCGTTGGAGAATCAAAAAATAGAATCCTATTACGATCTTTTCCTGAACGATGAAACTTCTCGGTATGTATTTAGAATCATAGCAATAAAAGAGATTTTTGAAAATCCTGAAAAGTATGGGTTTAAAATAAATCCAGAACACCTGTATCAACAAGAGGAACTGCAAAGTGTAGAGGTCAAAGAGACTATTAAAAACCTTGTAAACTTTGCAAACGCTCAAGGAATCAATTACAAATTATTGAAACGTCATAACCCTTGGCTTCGAGAAGAGCGGCTGACCGTCAAAAAGGGGAAAACCTATTTGATCTCCATTCCAGTTTACAAAAAATAGCAGAAATCCAAAGCAGATGCATTTTCGTATGTATTCTGAAGAATAAACTGAAATGTCGGTGAGTTGATAAATAGGCCTATTTACTTTGTGCATCTTTAACGTTAAAAAAAACCAATTGAATATTTTATGGAATCAACCTATTACAACCCTGAGGATCTTAAAAAATTTGGAAACATTGCTGAATGGGAAAGCAATCTTGCTGCTAAGTTTTTTAGCTGGTATGGCGATGTATTTAAAGAAGGTGACTTAACTGCACGTGAAAAATCGTTGATTGCGTTGGCCGTGGCACACGCTATACAATGTCCGTATTGCATTGATGCCTATGCACAAGACACATTAGAAAAGGGGGTGACAGAAAAAGGAATGATGGAGGCGATTCATGTTGCGGCAGCCATTCGTGGAGGTGCCACTCTGGTTCATGGTGTTATGATGATGAATAAAGCCAAGAAACTATCCATGTGACTCACCCAACCTTATCCAACGAAGCTAAAATATAATAAGTTTGAAAGTGTCCAACCATATAAAACTAACCTTCTCTTCTCCCCTGGAGAGAGGTCGTGAATAAGATTATGATAAAAAGTCTACACGCTCGTCATCATCAATTAGCGAGCCAGGCACGTCAGGTTGAATTCTTGCAAAACGGAATTTTTAAAGCAGGCAAGCTTCCTACCTTCAGACAAAAGATCGAGCCCCTTGGACATTTTCCGTTAAGGGCAAATACCATCGAAATCTTTCAGACGAACATTGGCTACATGTGTAATCAGGTGTGCAAACATTGCCATGTGGATGCCGGCCCCGATAGAAAAGAAATCATGACACGGGCGACTATGCAGCAATGTTTAAAGGTCTTGGAGAAGACCAAGGTCAAAACGTTAGATATCACAGGAGGTGCGCCTGAGATGAATCCGGACTTCAGATGGTTTGTGAGCGAAGCATATCGTATTGGTGTAAAAGAAATAATTGTGCGTTCTAATCTCACCATCATAACCGCTAATCCTAAGTATCACGATTTGCCACAGTTTTTCAAAGACCATAATGTGCGCGTTTGTTCGTCACTTCCGTTTTACAGTGCCGATAAAACAGACCGGCAACGCGGTGAAGGAGTATTCAAAGATTCTATTGACGGGTTGCGAAGGCTGAATAATGTCGGTTACGGAATGGAGGGTAGTGGGTTAATTCTAGACTTGGTATATAACCCAACAGGCGCTTTTCTGCCTGGAGATCAAATGCAATTAGAACATGACTTTAAGAAAGAATTAAAATCTCATTTTGATATTGATTTCAATAGCCTGTTCACCATAACCAATATTCCCATTAGTCGGTTTCTTGATTTTCTGATTGAATCAGGAAACTATGAAGACTATATGGAAAAGTTGATTAATGCATTTAACCCGAGCGCGGTAAGCGGAGTGATGTGCCGCAACACAATTTCCATCGACTGGCAAGGGAACTTATTCGACTGTGACTTCAACCAAATGCTTGGTTTAAAAACACATCAGTCATATGGTCATCACATCAGCGATTTTGATGTTACAAAACTCGAACAGCGCGAGATTGCCATTAGCCAACATTGCTTCGCCTGCACGGCAGGGGCCGGTAGCAGTTGTCAAGGCGCAACGGTTTAATTTATGTATTTCGATTTTGGAGGAAAGACCTATTAATCTTTAATAGTTAAGCCTAATACAACGCGGTATTACGAATTGACTGATTCGGTTTCTTAATTCTAAATCGTAAATTGTCCGTTGTAAACCATTCGTCATTGCGACCCTATATTCTTGCTGAGAGCACATGGAAGGTCATTAAAGACTCTTCGTTTGAAGTAGCCGTACTTCCCTGGGGAGCAACGGAAGCACATAATTATCACTTGCCTTACGGAACAGATATTATTGAAGCGGAGCATGTGGCGGCAGAGTCTGCACGAATTGCATGGGAGGCAGGCGCGAAAGTAATCGTACTGCCTGTCATTCCATTTGGGGTTAACACCGGCCAATTTGATGTGAAGCTCGATATTAACATGAACCCCAGCACGCAACTTGCTGTGCTGCGAGATGTGGTGGAGGTGCTGGACCGCCAAGGAATTTATAAGCTGATTATTTTAAATAGTCATGGTGGCAATGATTTCAAAACCATGATCCGCGAACTGGGATTAAAGTTTCCTAACATGTTTTTATGTCAGTGTAACTGGTATCAGTCGGTTGATCAAAAAGAATTTTTTGAAAATAAAGATGATCATGCTGGAGAAATGGAAACCAGCGTGATCATGCATTTGATGCCTCATTTGGTCAGACCGTTGTCGGAGGCAGGTGATGGTGCAGCAAAGAAATTTAGATTCACTGCCATCCGCGAAGGCTGGGCCTGGGCGGAGCGCAAATGGATGCAGGTAACAAAAGATACGGGTGTAGGCGATCCGAGAAAAGCTTCTGCAGAAAAAGGACAAAAATTTTTTAAAGCAGTAACTGAGAAAGTGAGTAAATTCTTTTTCGAGGTGGCGAAGGCTGACAAAAACGACTTTTATGCTTAGATATTTTCTTGATAATTTCTACCACATTTACAACCGAATCACAATGATTACTAAAAAAAGAACACCCATTCCGTTTTCAGGTTTGTATATGATCCTGATACCCGTTGTTTGTATTCTTGCCTTTGCTTTTTCAAAAAAGCCATTAGATACTTCAACTAAGTCGAGTGATGTCACTGGTGTTGTTGGGAAAAATGTTCCCTCAATTGCTCCTGTAGATTTAAGCAAGACAAAGATTACATCAGGCTATGGTATGAGAATGCACCCGATATTAAATGAAGTTAGATTGCATACAGGTATTGATTTTGAGTCTCTGGAAGGAGAAATCGTTAAGGCTACAGCTGATGGGATTGTTATGGAAAACACAGTTGATGAATACCGTGGTCAATTTCTATTGATCAAACACGGAGATACTTTTTCGACTTCTTATTCACATCTTCAGCGTGCAATTGTAAAGGTGGGAGATGCCATTCAAGAAGGACAAACCATAGGGTATGTTGGAAACACAGGACTTTCCAAGGGGGTTCATCTACATTATGAGGTTCTTAAGAATGGTACTGCCGTTGACCCTAAAGACTATTTACCTAAGCTTGATTAGAGGGATAGAGGTTCAATTCTTCTTTGGCGGATCAATCATGATATGCGCACGGTGTGTGCCTTGGTTCATGATCCAAGGCATGCCAGCTGTCGTTGGCTTTGCCGGTAGCCCCGTGCTTTCTGCTGTTGCAAATGGAATATAGACTACAGACCTTGAGTATCCATCTTTTACTTCACCGGTTTCTGCATTGTATTTATCTGCAGGCGCAGAATAAACCACAAGATTGGCAGGCTGCGTATTCATCTTGAGCTTGCCGCTCTTTACTTCTGCTTCGCGAATAGTAAAAATATCATCAAAGCTTTTTCCTTCTTTCTTTAGTTCGCGGCCTCGTTCCATAAATGGCTCAAGGCTTTTATGATAACACGATACGTTTAGTCCTGGCTGAGCGGGATCATCGGCAAGACAAACCAACTCATTTTCTCCCTTTCGCAATACCACAAATTCACCTTTGGGTGAGTAGCCATACACCATTGCTTTGTCGCGAGATTCTTCAGCTGCTGCTAACAACGCTGTTTTGATTTGAACCTCAGCGGAAGGAATTGTCTGTGCTGTAGCAAAACGAGCTACCATTAATAACGTTATAACTGCTAAGGGATATTTCATATTCACATTGTTTTAGCTTTCTACTTATTACTTACTACTTTTTACTACTCATTACCAGCCAATTCCATAATCCTCGCCATGGTTGCTCGACCCACCCCAGAAGCTTCCGTGTTTCCAATCAAAATAAATGGCATTAATGGGTCCTGAAGTACGATCATCAAATGAAATTTTATACCCCATCTGAATAAGTTCTTTGTGCACCCAAGCAGGTGTTCCTGAATGTAACAACAAAGCGCCTGGTTTTGGTTTACGTTCAGTCTCATCCCCTAGTGAGGCATACATTTGATAGGTATTAATATTTGCTGCTTCGGTTGATTCTTGGACGGTCATTCCAAATTCTACCATATTCAAAAAGAACTGCAACAAATTTTGATCTTGAGAATCTCCACCCTGCACGGCAAATGAAACAAATGGTTTACCGTCTTTCAAGGCTAATGAAGGAGTTAGTGTTACACGTGGTCGTTTACCTGGTTCTACTACATTAAAGGGATCCAATTTTTTATCCAACACAAAACTTTGCATCCGCTGGCTCATGCCTACTCCGGTTTTGCCGGCAATGCATGCAGGAAGCCATCCACCACTCGGTGTTATTGAAACTACCCAACCCTCTTTGTCTGCGGCTTCTACGGAAGTAGTCCCACCTAAAAATCCGTTTAAATAAGATTCGTCAGGACGGCTTTGAGAAAATTTATCCAAAGCGGCAACATTCCATTCCGATAGTAAATCTAAATACGGATTTTTCTTTCCTTCGAACGGGTAAGGATCTCCAGGCAATACTTTCGGATCATTTTTTTCTAAGTTCATAGTTTTTGCACGCTCCTTAGCATATTCTTTTGACAGTAATCCCTTGATTGGTTCTTCAGGGGCAAAGGCAGGATCACCGTAATAAAAGTCACGATCAGCAAATGACATGTTCATCGCTTGATAAAGGGTATGAATGTATCGTGAAGAATTATAGCCCATACCTTTCAAATCAAAATTTTCGAGGATGTTCAACGCTTGCAACATGACAGGACCTTGCGTCCATTGCTGCATTTTATACACTTCAATTCCTTTATAAGTAACCGATAGTGGTTCTTCAATTTTTACTTTCCAGTTGGCAAGGTCTTCCATTGTAATCAGCCCACCCTGTTCCTGTGCGCCTCTCACAAATTCTTTCGCGATGTCACCTTTATAAAAGCGATCATATGCAGCATAGATTGCCTCCTTTCGGTTCTTTCCTTTTTTTAATGCCTGCTGTTCTGCTTCGACCATTTTTTTGAGGGTTTCGGCAAGATCAAGCTGCTTAAAAATTTCTCCCCCTTCTGGGGCTTCTCTCTTTTCTCCAGGGTGAGGAAGGAAAACGCTTTTGGAGTAAGGCCATTGCTTAATCAAATCTTTTCCCCTTTCCATTGCGTTGGCAGTTTGGGCATCAATAGCATAGCCTTCAGCCATTTGAATGATTGGCGTTAAAATTTCTTTTAAACTCATGGTGCCATATTCAGCCAGCATTGTGCACAAGGCTCCTGGTGTACCGGGGGTAGTGGCAGCAAGCGGTCCGTATTGTGGCGGATATTTCATGCCCTTACTTTTGAAGAACTCGGCAGTTGCACCAGTAGGTGCAACACCCATTCCATTTATGGCAATTACTTTTCCAGTCTTTGGATGGTAAATGAGCGCTTGCGTTTCGCCACCCCAACTTAATACATCCCACATCGTGCAAGTGGCGGCAAGCATTGCACAAGAGGCATCAACGGCATTGCCGCCTTTGCTAAAAATCATGGCACCCGCAGTTGCGGCCAATGGCTTGCCTGTAATGGCCATCCAGTTTTTGCCATGCAACGGTGGTTTTTGTGTGCCACCCGGACGTGCATTAAATGATTGACTGAATACCGTTGTGCAAAGCGTAGCAGCAACAATAAGAAACAGGTACTTTTTCATAGGTGATGGTAGGTTGACTCAATCAAATATAATCATTCCCGAAAAGGATTTTATGACTTTGTGAACAACGGAAGAAGAAGCTAAACCATTGGTAAAATAGAATGCAATTTTTACAGTTAATCAATAACAATTCCTTGGTAAACGAAGGTATATTTGATTGAATTGAACTTTACGTCATGCTTGACAAAATAACGGAAGC
>JANNAQ010000007.1:0-9947 GCA_031384515.1 Bacteroidia bacterium | reverse complement strand
ACTTTTTTACGTGTATTCATAAAATGAAAAGAGGAAATTGAAACCATTTTCAATTTCCTCCTATTTTAAGAGGTTAACTCTTATCAAATCAATCAGTTAGACAAAGCATCACCAACCATTTTTGTCCATTAAATCCTTTTTATTAACATTTGGTAGAACCCTCCTCCCTGTAAGCTTAGCTTTTTGCTAAACTGATAACCGATAGCAGCATATAGTCTATTCTGATCAGGTTTATCATACGTCACTGTACTACCCCAGCTGTAAAACAATTCATCAAAGGCTGAGAAAAACCAGGCACCGGGCTCGATCTTCTCCTTGTTAAGTGGTATCTGAACCTGTAGACGATAACGAATACGATTTAAGTAGGTATCGTATCCCTCATAAACGATTGTCCCATTAGGCTCGGTATAACGCTTCTGAAGAAATCTTTGCTCAATACGGAAGCGGTGAGTGAAAAAAGCCCGACCATAATCGTGCCTATAAAGTAGTTGTTGCCATATCCGCTGCTCGTTGTTTACATAAGTAGTGGGCTGTTTTCCATATTGAAAGTTCCATACATACATGTAGCCAAAAGGGACAATTGAAAATTTGGGCGTAAGGTATACCTCAATACCATTGCGAAAAAAGTGCTGTCCACTCTCAAACGCTTGCACAAAACGCAGTTGTCCGTCAAACACAAATCCAAACTTCTTGTGAAGCTTAATATTGGAATTCAAGACAAACCACTCCGTTGGTTGAGTCACAATATCCCGGGAAGATTGAGAGTAAGCGTTAGGCACCGATAGCCAGATTCCCAATAAGGTTAACAAGAATAAAAACCTTAACTTAATTGAAAATTCCGTTCTATTCATTTTTTACAACTAAAATTCAAAATAACTGTATCTTAATCAATAATACTTAATGAACGAAATTAAAGTTGTACTGTGTAAAGTTCGATTACCATAAAATTCAGATATTGGTTTTGTTCTTCTGTATATAGTCTAGTAACGGCATTGTCTTTATTTTCACAGTTTACAGGTAAACAATTTAGGTATATTGTTGTTAAAACTAAGTTAATCGATGTGCTATGTTCAGTTTTCTAAAAAAAGACCCTATTAAAGAATTAACCAATAAGCGAAAAAAGTTATTGGAAGAAGCGATGCACGTTCAGCGTTCTGGCGATTTAAGACTTTACGCAGTAAAAATGGAAGCAATCGACAAATTAGAAAAGGAGTTAGATGCCCTTCAAGCCTCAAAAAGCTGAAAAGCTGATTACAACTAACACCACTATTTTTTGGTTTAGGAGAGATTTGCGCCTTCAAGACAATGCCGGTCTATTTCATGCCTTAAATGAAAATGAATCGGTACTCCCAATTTTTATTTTTGACTCCGAGATACTTAATAAGTTAGACGACAAAACCGATTTACGGATTGCCTTCATTCATCAATCGCTTACATTAATCCAAAAGCAATTGGAAGAATTGGGGAGTTCAATGCTGGTACTTCATGGCAATCCGATTGAAATTTTTAAGGAGTTAAACCCCAAAGCCGTCTATACTAATCACGACTATGAGCCTTATGCACGAAAACGTGATGATTTGGTAAAGAAGATACTGGAAGAAAAAGGGGTCATTTTTAAAACCTATAAAGACCAAGTCATTTTTGAAAAAGAGGAAGTGACCAAAGATGACGGTAAGCCTTATACTATCTTTACCCCTTACAGTAGAAAGTGGAAAAGCAAGTTGGAGGTGCTAACGTTAAAGAGCTTTGCTACTGAAAAATATTTTTCAAATTTTAAGAAAACAAATCCGATAGGCTTCCCTACTTTAAAAGAAATAGGCTTTCAAGAAACTCCCTTCAATTTCCCGGAACGGCTAGTGAGGCAATCCATCCTTGAACAATACGACAAACAGCGAAACTTCCCAGCTGTTGCCGGCACCACCAAGTTAAGCGTTCACCTCCGATTCGGAACGGTAAGTATTCGAAAGTTGGCTCAACTAGCAGTAAAGAAAAACGAAACGTGGCTGAACGAATTAATCTGGCGCGATTTCTATCACATGATCTTATGGCATTTTCCGCAGGTAGAAACAAAGGCATTCAAGCCCGCGTACGATAAAATTGAATGGCGCAACAACGAAAAGGAATTTGAGGCCTGGTGCGAAGGTAAGACGGGTTACCCGATCGTGGATGCTGGTATGCGTGAATTGAACACTACGGGTTTTATGCACAACCGGGTGCGGATGATCGTTGCCAGTTTCCTAACTAAACATTTGCTGATCGACTGGCGCTGGGGGGAAGCTTACTTCGCTAAAAAATTATTGGACTTCGATTTAGCGGCAAACAATGGAGGTTGGCAATGGGCAGCCAGTTCGGGTTGTGATGCGGCTCCTTATTTTAGAGTGTTCAACCCAACTTTGCAAACAGAAAAGTTCGATCCTAAATTGGAGTACATCAAAAAATGGGTTCCTGAACTAGGCACAGAGAAATATCCAAAGCCAGTTGTAGAGCATAAGTTAGCGAGAGAACGGGTTCTAAAAGTTTATAAGGAGGCACTGGGTTAGTGAACTTAAACAAAACCGACTTATCTTGGCTTTATCTTCATAACAATCATCTTAAACATGGGCGACTCTATCGACATCAATCAATCGCAGTATCTTATTAAGAATACCGGAACAACAAAATTCTAACCTCAAACTAATTCTTAAAGCAAATAGGCTATGAAACATTCAAAAATTATGATCAAGGCCCTCCCTTTTGTAATCATGCTGTCACTTGTTGCTTGCAAGACGGATGATGTAACGCCTACTACTAATTCAATGGATGTACCCGATGTATACAAAAAAGTGTATGGGGCAAGCAGCATTACTTCCGATGGCACATACGTTACCATAAAAACAACGGGGGCTCCTGATCATAAAAGTGTGTATTATGCTTCTACCAACAGTCTGTATGAAAATTTCAGTGGCACCACGTTTGACGGAAATACATTCAATAAAAACCCCAATACCATCAGTACATTCAACTACACTTTTAAAATCCCATTGAATCCTAAAGTTGCTGCTACGCATGCCGCTACTCCATTGGGTGCTATTGGCGTTTCATTAAATGGAGTCCCTTTCTACAATCAGTATGCAGGGCCAAACCAACCTCTCACAAATGAGGTAACCAGCTTTGACCAATATTATGGACATCCACAACAAGCAGGCGCTTATCATTACCATGTGGAACCTCTCTATCTCACGCAAGTGAAAGCTAGTAAGTCTGCTTTGCTTGGGTTTCTTCTAGACGGATTCCCTGTTTATGGCCCTCAGGAAAATGGAGCAAATGTGGCGGAAAACTCACTGGATGCTTTTCATGGTCACTCCACTGCCACTGCCGATTATCCGAATGGCATCTACTCTACCATTACCACGTAACAAGTAAAGATCCGTATATCAATGGAAGTGGCTATTATGGAACGCCCGGCACTGTTACGCAATAGCATTGCTGTTTTGCTGGTCTGTCTTTTGGTTTTGGGATGTTCTAAAGACACCCCAAAAGACAACGTAACTCAATCCCGGGTGTTGCTCAATAAACTAGAGCAGCAGATTAAATTTGAAAACGGGTTGTTGATAATAAATAAAAAAGCATTCAACGGAACACTGTTTACCCTTCACCCAACTAGTACAGATACGGCAGACTTGATGAGCTATCAGAATGGCAAAGAACATGACGAATGGATAAAATATCACTCGTCAGGACGAATAAAAGAGAAACGTTTTTTTGACCAAGGCCAAAAAGTAGGCGAGTACTTAGCTTGGTGGAATAATGGGAACAAACAGTTACACTATTTTTTTGTGGCTGATGAATACGAGGGCACGTGCAAAGAATGGAATTTAGAGGGTAAGCTAGTAAAGGTGATGAATTACAAAAAAGGCCATGAAGAAGGTCATCAGCAATGGTGGTATGACAATGGCAAGGTAAAGGCAAATTATATAATCAAAGATGCCAGGAGATATGGCCTGTTGGGTACTAAAAATTGTATCAATGTTTCGGACAGCATTTTTAGCAAGTAGTATTCTACTTTCGCTCTTCAACATCATTTCCTGTTCTGACAAACAAGAAGAGGGATTACCATACTATAACACGCCCGACTTTACACCCCTTTTTATGGGTACGCTAGAGGAGGCTGATAAGAAAATAAATCATACCATTGGTACCTTTTCGTTTACAGATCAACATGGAAAATCAATAACAGAAAAAAACATTGAGGGCAAAATACACGTGGCCAACTTTATGTTCACCAGTTGTGGAAGTATTTGCCCAGTAATGACCAAACACATGAAATTGATTCAAGATCAATATGGTAACAATCCTGATGTTGTAATTCTTTCGTATAGTGTAACACCCTGGATAGATGATGTAAGCCATTTAAAAAAGTATGCTAACGACAATGCTATTACTTCACCGAACTGGCATTTGCTGACCGGCAAAAAATCAGAAATATATACCCTGGCACGTCAATCCTATTTTGCTGAGGAAGACCTCGGTTTTACGAAAGACAGTACGGAATTCTTTCACACAGAGCATGTGGTGCTGATCGATCAATCGAAGAAAATACGTGGTATATACAATGGTACACTTCAGTTAGAGATAGAACAAGTGATAAAAGATATCAGTGCATTAGCCAGAGTAAAAAATCAATAGAATTCGTTTGAAGTAAAAGTTCCCTTAAACAAAAACGACTTATGTTGGTTTTATACTCATGGCAAACATTTTAATCATTGGCGCCTCATCAGGAATTGGTGCCTCCCTAGCAAAACAACTGATTGCAGAAGGGCATCAGGTTTTTGGCACGTTTAATAAAACTGCTACCTCCTCAACAGAAGGTTTTACCAAATTCCAGCACCTAAATATCTTGGATGAAAATCCGGATTTCAGCTTTCTACCCGATGTAATTGACGGATTGGTCTATTGCCCTGGTGCGGTTAACTTGAAACCTTTCGCACGTGTCAAGCCAGAAGATTTTGTGACTGATTTTCAATTGCAATTGGTGGGCGCAGTAAAAGCCATACAAGCCAGCCTTCCCAAACTAAAGAATGCGAATAGTCCCTCCATCGTATTGTTCTCTACAGTGGCCATGCAGATGGGATTCAACTTTCACTCGCTTGTGGCTTCATCGAAAGGAGCTGTAGAAGGATTGACCAAAGCGCTGGCTGCAGAGTTTTCTCCAAAAATCAGAGTGAATTGTATCGCTCCTTCCATCACAGATACACCCTTGGCTGGGACGCTTCTCAATACAGATGAGAAGAAAGAAGCCAACGCCCAACGCCATCCACTCAAAAAAATTGGAAAGCCAGAAGACGTTGCTAACCTGGCTGTGTTTTTACTTTCCGAAAAATCCAGTTGGATTACTGGGCAAGTGATACATGCAGATGGCGGCATGTCGAGCATAAAAATGTAGAAGAAATGAAGCGTCCCTGGAATCTCGCTAATATTCCGGTTTACAGTCTGGCTACGTATGACGGAGAAAAGGTGAACATGAATATTTGCACCTACGTTTCCGCTGTGAGTATGAAGCCCAAGAGATACATGGTGGCCGTCTATCACAACACGCAATCGCTTGCTAATATTCTAAAAAGCAAAACAGCAATACTACAGATACTAGGCAAGCAACATGTTTCATTGGTAAATGTTTTGGGCAAGAAAAGTGGACTACGGTATAATAAACAAGCATATCTTATTAAAAAGAAACAATTAGAAACTTGGAACTATAAGAAAGTATTGACCCATTGCTCGGGACTGCTGGAGCTAGAAAAAATCTGGAGTAAAGATGCGGGTGACCACACGATATTCTTGTTTGATGTAAAGAGATTTAAGACAAATCATGAGGCTGTATTGATGTTGGGTGATTTGAGAGAAAAGAAATTAGTTAGGATTTAAATACAGGCGTCAAGACACCTTTGAGGTGTCAGACGCCTATACCCCAATGCACAAAAAGCAAAATCTTCCCACTAAAATTTGCACCGCTTGTGGTCGGCCTTTTACGTGGCGCAAAAAATGGGAGAAAGTGTGGGAAGAGGTGAAGTACTGTAGCGACAAGTGTCGCTTGAATAAATTGAAGACGTGATATGAGTGCAGTTTCATTGATCTTCCCCCACCAACTTTTTGAGAAGCATCCAGCTATTTTGAAAGGTCGTCCTGTTTTTCTTGTAGAAGAACACCTCTTTTTCACTCAATACAATTTCCACAAACAAAAGCTGGTACTTCATCGCGCCAGCATGAAAGCATACCAGCAATTTCTGGAAGGAAAAGGGTACACAGTAACCTACATTGAAGCAAAGGAAAAAATATCCGACATAAGAGTTCTACTTGCGCATTTCCAAAAAAAAGGTATTTCAGAAATTTACTATGCGGATGTGACTGACTATTTGTTGGAGAAGAGGATAGCTGAACTTTCGTTGAAGCTAAAGATCAAAATTAATAAAAGTGATTCGCCTCTTTTCTTACTTACTTCTCAGCAAGTTGATCACTATTTTGTTGGCAAAAAGCGATTCTATCAAACGGACTTCTATACACAGCAACGCAAACGCTTTAAAATTTTGGTGGATGATAAACAACAACCACAAGGGGGAAAGTGGACGTTCGATACTGAAAACCGGTTAAAATATCCGAAAGGAAAAAAACCACCTGAAATAAAGTTTCCGAAGGCCAACGCAAACTGGACAGAAGCAGTCGCCTATGTGAAAAATAATTTTTCTTCCAACTATGGCGAAATCAATAACTCATTTATATACCCTACCACTTTTTCAGAAAGTCGTGCCTGGCTCAAACAATTCTTTAACGAACGTTTTGCAGAGTTTGGTGAATACGAAGATGCATTAGTGAACAAAGAAAGTATTTTGCATCACAGCTTGCTCACGCCCATGATGAATGTTGGGTTACTCACACCAAAGGACATCATTGACCAAGCTATTCAATTTGCCAATGAAAAAAATATTCCTCTAAACTCGCTCGAAGGCTTTATTCGACAAATTTTAGGATGGCGTGAATTTATTCGAGGCGTATATCAAACCAAAGGCACACAAGAGCGCACTACTAACTATTGGAAGTTCAAACGAAAAATTCCTTCCTCCTTTTGGAACGGGACTACGGGTATTCCTCCTATTGATGACACTATTAAAAAAGTACTAACCACTGGCTACTGCCATCATATTGAACGGCTGATGGTGCTTGGTAATTTTATGTTGCTCTGCGAGTTCGACCCGGACGAAGTGTACAAATGGTTTATGGAACTCTTTATTGATTCGTACGATTGGGTAATGGTGCCTAATGTTTATGGCATGAGTCAATTTGCTGATGGAGGATTGATGGCGACTAAACCCTACATCAGTGGTAGCAATTACTTGATGAAAATGAGTGATTATCAAAAAGGCGATTGGCAACCGATATGGGATGGTTTGTTCTGGCGCTTCATGCACCTTCACAGAGATTTCTTTTTAAAGAACCCGCGATTAGGGATGTTGGTAAAAACGTTTGATAAGATGCCAAAGGAGAAACAAGAGAAACATCTTCAGACAGCTGATAAATTCCTTCAAACATTAGCTAAAAAATAAAGACTGGCTTGCGATCAACCTATCGCATTAATGAGCAGCCTCGCTCCTGATCAAACTTTAAATTGGAGAAGGGGATCGCCTTACTGGCCAAGTTTGATTTTTGTAAAAACCTGCAAATGCGGAAGAGTGAGTATCGCAATTCCGACAAAAATATTAGAGAGCACCAGCCATTCAGTCTGGAAAGTACTAGACATAACTATTAACGAGAGTATTCCTATCCATGCAATCACTGTAAATGGAATAGCTTTCTTCATCATAAAACTCCAACCTGGCCAATCGTTGGTAAGCTTCATTTGCTTACGTATCAAATTGAATGAAATAAGTGAATGCCACAATCCGAAATAAAAACCAAAACTAATATATAAAGGAAGCCAGTAAATAATTGAAATCAATACAAGGCTTTGTATGAGGAACTGGTAAAGAACTTTCCTCTCCCATCCCAGGCGGGCGTATAGATAGATAAGACTAACTATTGACAAACCGAGCATGAAGACGCAATATGGAAACAACCGTGTACCCCATGTTAACCAAAAATCAGCGCTTAGTCTTTTCTGAACAATTGTTTCAAGAATAGGCGCTGCTGAACTAATATGACTCGTAAGAATAAAAAAAATTAGAAGAAACCCATATATCGTATACAATACAGAATTCAACTTCGTATCTCCTCGAAGCGGCCAGTCTATTTCACCAAAGTGAAAGGCGGCCATTGCTATAAATGCGATCAAAGACAAGGTTGGGAATAACCACCAGGCAATACCATAGCAAAGCATACTGAGAAGGTACTTGACGAGAAAGGTCTTAAGTGAAATCTTTTGATTGATGTTGATCAAAGATTGCCTTTCAATAAAGAAATCAAGTGAACCATGTGGAACTCCTGTTAGGGCAATGATAAAGACTAAGAAATATAGTTGCGGCTCCTCTCCAATAGGCAATACCTGCAAGCCTACCGCCAACAACAACCCAGCGGTTAACAAATATTTTCTTATTCTTTCAAATTCTAACACGTGCCAATGTTGATTAGAAATATTGATCAATTCTTTAATAAAAATAAAGGGAACCAGTAAATAGCTCCCCTTATTTATTTCAAACTAAACTTGCAAGAGTGCTTAGGCCTTAGCAGTAGATTTGCTTGTTACAGCAATGTTGTATACCACCAAACCAAAACCAATCTTATTTATTGCGTCAGCGATGTTATAGAATAAATCTACGTTAGAAGCGTTCCAGCCAAGGCCTACGTTTAACCAACCGCCTGGCATACACATATACCCAATAGGATAGATTGCCCAGCCTACCAAAACAAACCACGCTAGCGTATTAATACCTCTAACAACTACCGGGTCGCCACTATTTTTTGCCAACTGAGCTACTTCACCTGCCCAAGCCGTATATAAAATGTACACATAACCAATAGTTGAAATCACACCCCAAAGAACGGAGTGAAATGTTGTGCCATCTGAAAACGCCTCGCCAATGTAACCAGCTACAAGCATTAAAACAGAGGCGAAAATCAATTTCCACAACAACGAAGTTTTAGCACCTGCCGCTTTGGTTAATAAATAAAACTCAACACACATCAATGGAACTGTTAAAGTCCAGTCTATGTAACGCAGAGCCGTTGGAGTTTGGCCTGTTGCCAAATAATAATCGCGCATGTAGTAATAATGTACTGCTGCGATTCCTGTGATTAAGCCGGAAACTAATAAGGAAAGTTTCCATTTTCCTTCGACACTTCCTCTTTCTACAAAAAAGAAAACAGCTGAGGCAAGCATAGCCATGTAGCCTGTGAAGAATGTGAATGCAATCGGATCATCCACTGGGATGGCCACGATATCTGATAGGATAGATAACATAAAATTTTTTGTTTAAGGTTTTTTATTGATTGTTAAACATACCTAACAACTAATTGTTCAATCGATTGTTCCTTATTTTTGCTATACATTCAAAATAATTTATTTTGTTTAACGCATGAGGGTTATTAGCACGTGTAATTGCTAAAAGCTTAAACAAATTGAACAGGTATTGTCAATATTTTTAAAAAAAGATTTGGAGAAACCACCCTGCTACACCGAACCAGCTGCACAGCCTAGTGATCCAAAGGTCTGGTGAAAGAAAATCGTAGTCCTACTAAACCTACGATCGTGTGCCGTAAAAAATATAGGCGTTTAACATCATGAATAGGAAGGCGGGTAATGAAACCCATAGACTGTCTCTTACACGAGCCCTTGCGACTAGACCTAAGAACATCAATAATGCCAACCCACCTGATGAAATTAGTAAAATAGGGGTTGAAACAAACCCTACAAGAAGGCCAATTGAACCTGCGATTTCCAAAATTGCCGTGAGCACTCCAAATTTTTCAAGTCCAAAGCGTTT
>JANNAQ010000062.1:0-1591 GCA_031384515.1 Bacteroidia bacterium | reverse complement strand
GTAAATGGTGAATCTCGGACATTCGACTATGTTGTTGCAGGAGCAGATTACCATCATGTTGAACAAACCCTTCTGCCGGTCAGTCACAGAAGATATACTGAAAAGTACTGGCAAAGTAGATCGATGGCCCCATCAAGTTTGATTTTCTATTTGGGCCTTAACAAAAAAATCGATGGATTACTTCATCATACGTTATTCTTTGATCAGGATTTCACACTGCATTCAAACGAAATCTATGAAGACCCAAAGTGGCCAACCTCCCCTCAATTTTATGTTAGTTGTCCCTCCAAAACCGATGCAACTGTGGCTCCTGCAGGACATGAAAATATATTTATTCTCATTCCAGTTGCGCCTGATTTAAAAGACGAAGAAAGCACCCGTGAAAAATATTTTGCCATGGTGATGGATCGATTTGAGAAAATAATCGGCCAAACCATTCGCGAGCACATCATTTTCAAAAGAAGCTATGCCCACAAAGATTTTATTGCCGATTACCATGCTTTTAAGGGAAATGCCTATGGTTTAGCCAATACCATTTTACAAACGGCTAATCTTAAGCCTTCAATGGTAAACAAAAAGGTTAAAAATCTGTTCTATACGGGTCAGCTTACTGTACCAGGCCCTGGAGTACCACCTTCTCTTATTTCAGGTCAGGTAGTGGCCGATGAAATTATCAAAAGACAGAAAAGTGGATAAATATCAAAGATTAATGATTTGCTTAACTTGTAGGTTCAACTAATGGATCAGAAGCAAATTTTCGATAGCGTTTCGATGAGGTGCAGCCGGCTAACCACTAAGGCATACAGCACTTCCTTTTCACTTGGCATTCGTTGTCTTGAAAAGGAGTTGCGAGATCCAATCTATGCCATTTATGGGTTTGTCCGCTTTGCCGATGAAATTGTCGATACGTTTCATGAGTACAACAAAGCCGATTTGTTTGTTCGTTTTAAAGAAGAAACGTACCGCTCCATCCAAGAAAGAATAAGCCTCAACCCTATCCTTAATAGTTTCCAGGCGACTGTCAATACCTTCAAAATTGAAAGAGAACTTATCGATCAATTTCTTAAGAGTATGGAAATGGATCTTCACAATACTTCGTACGATCAGCAAGGTCTTCAAGAATATATCTTAGGCTCTGCTGAAGTGGTAGGCCTTATGTGCTTGAGAGTATTTTGCAAAGGTGACGAAGCCATGTATTTGAAATTAAAGCCCTCTGCAATGAGCTTGGGCTCTGCTTTTCAAAAGATAAACTTCCTTCGCGATTTGAATGCCGATTATTTGGGAATGGGCAGAACCTATTTTCCTGGTATTGACATCGCCCGGTTTGATGATACCAGTAAAAAAGAAATTGAAACTAGCATTAAGAAAGATTTTGATGATGGCTACAAGGGAATTACGCAACTCCCGCGCTCAGCACGTTTTGGAGTATATGTGGCGTACGTATATTACAGAGCCTTGTTCAAAAAAATTCAAAACACTCCATCGGATAACGTATTAAAATCACGCATTAGCATTCGTAAACGTCATAAAGCGAGACTTCTGGCTTACTCTTTTTTGAAACATCAATTGAATATGTTGTGATGGAACACGT
>JANNAQ010000052.1:0-1783 GCA_031384515.1 Bacteroidia bacterium | reverse complement strand
ATCAGAATAAGACAGAGGAGGCAATCAAAAAAATTGAAGTTCTCAGAACAGGCACAGTGATTAGTAAGGCCGTAGATGTAAAGGAAATATTAGACGATGTCTATTGGCTGGAGGCAAATTTGAAGATGAAGCAAGGTGAGTTTACCCAATCGATAGAACTTCTTCAGAAAATTGTTACCGAATACCCTGATGATATCTTATCCGATGATGCATACTTCTTACAGGGAGAAATTTATGAGCTGCACCGCAAAGACAAAGAAAAAGCCATGGAGATTTATCGGGAGTTTTTGAATAGATATCCAGGCAGCGTTTATGCAGCAGAAGCGAGAAAACGCTTTAGAAGTTTACGTGGAGATTTTGCAGAACAGAAAGTAATAGTTAATTAATTAAGTGGAATACGGAGTCGCCATTTTTTATTAGACCGCTCAAGAGCACCCTTGCCGTAATACCTCCATGCCCTCGCATGGCATTGTAACCCCCTAGCCCAAGAGCTTCTTCCATCCTAGAACAAGGATGACATTCGCCTGTGTATTCAAGCATCGCATTACCGATTTGAAATTGTTTTCCTTTTAGGGAAAGCAGATTAATGCCTTCCACTAAGATATTTCTCCTTGTCAGCGTAAAGTCCAGATTATCTTTACCCTGAAAAGATGCGATAGCATCCACATGTTCTTTTTGAATTAATGTTACTTGTCTATTGCCTCCCATACATCGATCTCCTTTCAATCCCTTGTTTTCAATTGCCTCCGCAGAATCTATGATATGTACAGGTAATATTCGCTGTGGCCTTATCGAAATAGCTACCACCTTTCCAGCCTTTGAATAGCGAAGCATCAATTCCCGAATTTCCATAATTCCCTATTTCTTTTTTACGAAGATAAAAAGTTGATTAACTTACTTTCAAACTAAAACCTATGAACAAACTTCTACTTTTCTTAGTCTTCATTTCTTATTCAGCGGTTTCACAAACCAAAGCCCTCGTGGGCGGTACTCTGATCGATGGTTTTGGAGGAAAGCCCATTCAAAATTCTGTCGTGATCATTGAAGGTGAGCGTATCAAAACGATTGGTGTTGTGGGCAGCATCGAAATACCAAAGGGAGCGGAAATAATATCAACAGAGGGTATGAGCGTCATGCCTGGCTTATGGGATATGCATGTCCACTTAATGATTAACGGTCATAGTGATTATACCCATTGGGACAAAACATATTTAAAATTAGCGGGTAGTGTGATCATGCCATCATCAGCTCATCAGCTTTTGATGGCTGGCGTAACGAGTGCACGCGATCTGGGCGGTCCACTCGAGCCAAGCATATCTGTACGCGATAGAATTAACAAAGGTGAAATTCCCGGACCTACGATGTATATGTCTGGTCCATTTATACAACATGAACCTTATGCTGGTACTGCTGATTTTCGATGGGGCATAAAAGGGGAAGTGGAAGCGCGTGCGAAAGTAAAACAACTAGCCAAAGCCGGAGTGAATTGCATTAAGTTGATCGATCAAGACCAAATGACGGAAGCAGAATACTTGGCTGTAGTAGATGAAGCGCATAAGAATAATTTGAAAGTGGTAGCCAACTCTCACCGCCCTGATGAAATTCGCAGAGGCATGAAGGCAGGTGTTGATAACTTTGAACATACCGGTCTTGCAGCAGCCCCTGAATATCCAGAAGACATTATGGCCATGATCAAAGAACGCACCGCAAAGATGAGCCTCGGTCCATTATTCTGGACGCCAACGGTGGAAGGATTGTTCAACTATGAATATATGCGCGATAA
>JANNAQ010000085.1:0-2318 GCA_031384515.1 Bacteroidia bacterium | reverse complement strand
CACCAAAACCCAGACCATTCATAAAAAAAATGCCTTTCATACAGAAATCGTTTGCAGAAGAAATTTTTTAAACTGATATTTCATCTACCAAAACCAAACGACAAGACCATGAATGATCAAAACCAAAAGAGACTTTTTTACGGTAGTTGCTTTGCCCTTATCACAACTGCCTTTTCTTTCAGCATACGAGCAGGTATCCTTCCTCAATTAGGAACAACCTTTAATCTCAGCGCAGAACAACTAGGGTTTATTAACTCAATGTGGTTCATTGGTTTTCCTATTTCAATGGTATTAGGTGGCATATTTTATGGATCACTAGGGCCCA
Source organism: Bacteroidia bacterium (assembly GCA_031384515.1). Classification (GTDB taxonomy): domain Bacteria; phylum Bacteroidota; class Bacteroidia; order Cytophagales; family Cyclobacteriaceae; genus ELB16-189. The sequence continues at coordinate 1,993 of JANNAQ010000085.1, read as the reverse complement.
AAAAGATAATGGTCTTTGCATTTTTCGCACATACTCTAGGTATTCTCCTCACCATCTTCTCCGGAGGCTACGTGGGCCTTTTGATTTCCACTCTATTTATAGGGCTCGGCAATGGTTGTACGGAAGCAGCCTGTAACCCAATGATTGCTGCCAGTTATAGTGGCAAACAAATGAATACATTATTGAATCGTTTTCATATGTGGTTTCCTGGAGGCATCGTCTTAGGCAGCTTAATCTCCCTTGGAATGACAAAGATGAATTTAGGATGGGAAGCACAAATTTGGATCATCCTTATTCCTACTATTATCTACGCTTACCTTTTCTATGGTCAGGCATTTCCAGAACCAAAAAAGGAAATCGCTTCGCTTACTGAAAATATTAAAGCGATGGCAACACCACTTTTCATCTTTATGTGTTTGTGTATGACGCTGACCGCAATTTCTGAGTTTGGTCCACAGCAATGGACAGGTATTATTATGGCAAAGAGTGGAGCCGAACCGATGGTAATCTTGGCTCTTGTTACAGGTCTAATGGCTGTTGGCCGATACTTCGGAGGCGAGTTTGTTCATAAGTTTGATCAGACCGGTGTGCTACTTGGCTCTGCCGTTTTCACGGCTATTGGAATCTTTTTATTCAGTACCCAGACAGGCCCGATGGCCTACGTTGCCGCAGTCTTCTTCGCAATGGGTGTTTGTTACTTCTGGCCAAATATGATTGGCTTTGTAGCAGAGAAAATCCCGTTGAGCGGTGCGATTGGGATGTCAATTGTAGGCGCTTTTGGAATGTTTTCAACTTCCATTTGGCAGCCCATCATTGGCGGTTGGATTGACCAGGCAAATGCAAAAGCCGCAGCTGCAGGCCTGGAAGGTGATGCCATGACATTGGCAGCAGGTCAATCCACCCTTCAAACAATGATCACATTTCCAGCTATTTTGATTGTACTATTCACCATATTGCTCATCTGGGTTCGTAAAATGAAGACTACTTCATAAGCAGATTAATCAAACCAGTTTTATAGCCAGCTTCAGTTTGAGGCTGGCTATTTTAATGTATGGAAAAATCAACAACTTAAGTGAGAAGTTAAATGACATCTTACTACGATAGGCCTGGTTTTTATTCCAGTTAAAGTTTTTTACTATTTTTGAATACACCTTAACCCATATCAATTATGTCAAAAGGACAAGACAAAAAAAAGGAAACTAAAAAACCCGCTACAAAAACATTAAAAGAAAAGCGGGCTGAGAAGCAAGTAAAGAAAGCAAACAGAAGTTAATTCCTTTGTTGTAGCGACCGGCCATTGGTCTGGTCGCTACAATTTCCCATTGATAAACAAGAGTGCCACCCTTGTTTATATGCTGATCAGATAAGGCTTTCATTCCTGACTGTGAATTATAGCCCAACTTCATTCTTCATCAAGTTGATAGATTCATCATCAGCTCCATAGAAAAAATTGCCATGACCTTGAGGTCGTGGAACAAATGAAAACAAACCTAATGGGCTTTAGCCGAATTATAATTTTGGCTAACGCCAAATATTTTTCTCTTTATTTCCCCCGACCTAAAGGTCGAGGCTATTGCATAACCAGGGTTTATAGAAAGAGCTAGCTTGTTTTAGAAAATTTGCCTTGCAAAAATAGCATCTAAAATTGTTATTATAGGAGATACAATCGATTGCGGAATTTTATATCTTTATTTAATATGTTTAGCAGATCAGATTCCGCAGCTTCTTCTTCTAGTATTGATTCAGGTAAAACAGGATCTGTAACAGATGACGTGTTATGGAACAATATCAAAAGTGGCAACGAATTGGCCATGTCGATGCTTTATAAAAAGTATGTGCAACGTCTTTATGATTACGGAATGCACGCCTGTCGTGATCCTGAAGGCAATCCATTACTAAATCATGATCACGACAGGCGTGCATTCCGTAATCATAAAGACGTTGCACATACTTTTTATAAAGCATCGACATGGCCAATTCGTTGCCACTTTTG
>JANNAQ010000066.1:0-19499 GCA_031384515.1 Bacteroidia bacterium | reverse complement strand
TTTGACATGCCAACTTGGTTGAATTTCGGTAAACTGAGAGTTGCATTTGCACAGGCGGGTAGCGATACAGATGTTCCTCCATATGCTGATAAGCTTTTTTATAGCACAGCTGCTGCAACATTTGGTGGCAATCCAGTCGGCAGTACTGGCGGCACCGTGCCGAATGCAAACCTTAAGCCAATGAGTATTTCGGAAACAGAAATTGGTTTCGACTTGAAACTATTTGACGGACGATTGGCATTTGATTTTGCTGCCTATCGAAAACTTACCACCGATCAGATTGTAAATGCACAAATTTCAAATGCATCTGGTTTTACTAATACTCGTATCAACAGTGGCGAGAGCGAAAACAAAGGACTTGAAATGATGATAAACGTTGTTCCTATTAAGCGAGGTGATTTCCAATGGGATTTTACCTTTAACGGTGCTTACAACATTACGAAAGTACTAAGCTTGCTGACGGATAAGGAAGGAGAAAGAATTATAGTTGGTAACCACGTTTTTAATGGTAGTGTGGCTCAGATTGTTGGAATGGAAATGGGACAGATTCTAGGCAATGGCTATAAAAGAGACGATGGCTCAATAAACCCCGATAATAAAGGTAAAATTGTCTTTGGGGCTGACGGGCTGCCCTTAACAACAAGCAACGTAATCTTTGGGAGTGCTTTACCTAAATGGGTGGGTGGATTTACGAACTCGTTTAATTACAAAGGGATTGTTGCTTCCTTTCTGATCGACTTTAAATTGGGCGGAAATTTGTTATCCGGGACTAACTTCAATGCTTACCGCCATGGACTTCACAAGGTGACGCTTGAAGGCCGGGAAGGAGGAACATTGGATGGCAGCGGAAATGACCCAGGCAAAGTCACAGGTGTAGGTGTCGATGCTGCCAGCCAACCTAATACGGCATCTGCTACCAATCAGAATTATTTCTCTGTCGTAAGAGCAAGAGCTTTAATCGAGCCAGTTATTTATGATGCTGGTTATTGGAAACTCCGTCAAATTTCTATCGGCTATGACTTCGCTAAGTTTCTTAAATCAACCTTCCCTATTAAAGGCTTAAAGTTGAGTGCAGTAGCGAATAATGTTTTGATGCTGAAAAAGTGGGCTGATAACATTGATCCGGAAGCTTTTGGTTTTAGCTCTGACAACGTTGTTGGAATGGAATCTCCTACCATTCCTACTACAAGAAGCATTGGATTCAATTTGAATGTTAAATTTTAATACGACTGAACATGAAAAAGATACTAAACATTTTTATACTGGCTCTGTCGTTCACACTAATTACCGCGTGCGACAATGGATTTGATGAACTGAATAAGAGTAAGAGTGGGGCAACGAGTCTCGATCCTGTTTTTACGCTTAACAATGCGGTGATTTCTTCTTCACCTAGCAATAGCCTTATTTACGAGAATGCAATAGTTCAGCAGTGGTTTTCAACCAATACTGGAGTTTTAGAGGGTGGTAACTTTAACAAAGTACAGGTAAACAATACGCCTGCAAACTGGAATAACTATTATCAGAACGTGATCAAGTACACAAACGATGTTATTACAGCCACTAAGGAAGATGCGGCAAGGGCCAACCTATACCATATGGCAAGGATTATTCAAGCTAATGCTTTTATGGTTCTCACAGACACCTATGGTGACATACCTTACACCCAAGCCGGTGCTGGATATACCGCGCAGACTTTTTTCCCAACCTATCAAACCCAACAGTCCATATATACTTCGTTGATTGATGAACTAACGCAGGCTGTGGCCGCATTGAATGCGTCAGGGCGGATTGAAACTGGTGATGCTTTGTTTGCAGGCAACATTGTAAAGTGGAAAAAGTTTGGAAACTCTCTTTTACTAAGAGCAGGCATGAGGTTAACAAAAGTGGATGCTACAAAAGCAGCCGCTACAGTTGCCGCTGCTATTGGCGGAAATGCTGCCCTTAACCTTATCACCTCCAACGCTGATAATGTCATTATCCGGCATGATGCCAATTTTATTAACGGACTTGGAAACACAGTGAATGGTGGAGAAGCAGCAAATTTCTATTTAGCAGAACCGTTCGTAAATGCACTTAAAGGAACACCAGGCAATGTGGGAAAAACAACAGTTGTTGATCCACGTCTAACGGCTATTGCAATTCGTTATGGTGGTGCCAGAAGTGGTGGTGACCAAACAGCCAACAATTTTGGTAATGGAAGCAAAGCCGCAGCCGATCAATTTGGAACACCTATAGGAAACACTGATGGTGAGGCTGATATTTCAGGAGCAAAACTACCAGCTGGTGGATTATATGGAACTCCAGCAGCGCCTAGGACTGGCAATCGTTTTTCATACAGCCAGGTAGACAGAAACCGAATGGTAAAAAGAACGTCACCACTGTTTATAGTAACTGCCGCTCAAACAAATCTTCTTCTTGCCGAAGCTGCAATGAGAGGATTTGCTGGCTTAACAACTGGTCAAGCATTTACTTTTTTTAATGATGGAATCAAAGCGCATATGGATCAGATGGCATCTTACGATCCGGGAAGTGCCATTTCAGCTAACGCAAGAGATACATATGCAAGTGGTGCTGAAGGCACATTGTTAAATGGTTCTCTGGCGGCAGCCTTGCCTCAAATAGGTTACCAATACTGGGTAGCATCCTTTCTAAATGGTTCCGAAGCATGGGCTAACTTTAGACGGATAGGCTATCCAGCACTTGCACCTAATCCTTTTTCAGGAAGCCAAGTGCCTGGTGCATTCATTGAAAGACTTACCTATCCCGATGCAGAAAAACTGGTAAATAATGAAAATGTTACGGCAGCAATTTCTACCTTAGGTGGGCCAGATGCCTTGACCACTAAAGTATGGTGGGCGAAGTAAAATGTTATTGACTATCACAGGAAATGGGCAACTATCACAGGTTGCCCATCCTTTTAGATTAAATTATATTTTAAAACAAGCAACCATATTATCCTTACCATAATGAACCGAAAGACCTATTTATTTATCACCATTTTAACTTGCTGGGCAAGTTTTGCAATTGCTCAAAAAATTTCACCAACACCAGATGAAATTAAGTCAATCACATCGCTATGGACAGGAGAGCGATTTGCCGATGGTAGACCCAAAGTACCTGATGCCTTACTGGCTAGACTTGAAAAAGTTTCTATGGAAGAAGCATGGGGATATCTTAGGAACAAAGGATACAACAATCAATTTGAAAATGATTGGATAATAATCAAAGACGACAAAGTAATGGCTGGAAGAGCATTGACTGCTCAGTATATGCCTCTTCGTCCAGACATGGAAACTGTCATTCGAGAAATCGGTAAAGCTGACGGTAGGACACAATCAGGAGGGACAAACTCATGGCCAATTGACAAACTTCAAAATGGCGATATCTATGTTGCCGACAGCTATGGCAAGATTGTGGATGGTACACTTATTGGAGACAACCTCGGCAATGCAATTTATGCTAAGTCTAAAAAGGGAGTAATATTTTATGGGTCAGTTCGGGATATGGCTGGTCTCAATAATATTGATGGGTTCAACGGCTGGATAAAAGGTCATGATCCGTCTTATATTCAACAAATGATGTTATCCACAATTAATTACCCGATTAGAATTGGTAGAGCTACTGTCGTACCAGGTGATGCTGTTCTAGCAAATCGGTTCGGGGTTGTTTTTGTTCCATCCCATCTCTTAGCAGATTTAGTAATCAATTCGGAGTTCATTATGCTTCGAGATCAATTTGGTATTTCAAGGCTAAAAGAAGGCAAGTACACAGCTGGTGAAATCGATTCAAAATGGAGTGAGAATATCGTCAAAGACTTTCTTGATTGGGTAAACAAGAAAAAAGACTTACCTATGAGCAGGGAGGAATTGGATAAGTTCCTTAAAGATCGCAATTGGTAAATAGGAATTGGATCAAAAAAAACAGTTAAACAAATTTTTATCTACATAAACTTTGAATAACATGAAAAGCATTCTCAAAGAAATCATCAAACAAAATAAGCAGCGCGAGTTGGATGCTGCCACTATTCTTCAGACAGAAATAGATAGTCCATCTACGCATGATAATAGGCGCAACTTCCTTAAAAAGACTGCACTCGGTGGAATGGCAATGACAGCATTGGCAGGATTAACATTTGAAGATTCAATGGCTCAAACCACTTCAAAAGTTCAAAAGGCTTCCGCTCCTTCCGATTTAAAGATTACTGATATGCGTTATTGTTTAACAGCCGTAATGGGTGGTACAGCAATTATCCGTATCGATACGAACCAAGGTATTTATGGCTTAGGTGAAGTGAGAGATGCTGCAGATGTGCGCTACGCCTTATTCTTAAAGAGTAGGATACTTGGAGAGAATCCTTGCAACGTTGAAAAGATATTTAAAATCATCAAGCAATTTGGAGGTCAGGCACGGCAAGCAGGTGGAGTTTGTGCTGTTGAAATGGCTCTATGGGATATCTGTGGTAAAGCATACAACGTTCCAGCATGGCAGTTGCTTGGTGGAAGGTATAGAGATTCTATCCGAATCTATGCAGATACGCCTGAAGCTAAAAGTCCAGAAGAACAATTGAAACTCATAAAATTTCGCACAGAAACTCAGGGATACACATGGCTCAAAATGGATGTGTCAATTGCTGAGATTAAAGATATTCCAGGCACAATTGTCAACCCTAGCATTTTTAAGGATGGAGGCGCAAACCAATGGGTGGGTGGTTACATGTCTTATGCGAATACAAAACATCCCTTCACTGGAGTACAAATTACTGAAAAGGGATTGGACGAATTAGCCAAGATTGTTGACAACGTGCGCAGTATGGTAGGATATGAAATTCCAATGTCTACTGATCACTATGGACACTTTGATCTCAACAATTGTATACGGCTAGGTAAAGCACTTGACAAATATAGATTGGCGTGGTTAGAAGACATGGTGCCATGGCAATACACAGAGCAACACAAAACTATTTCTGATGCACTAGAAACACCGACTTTGACTGGAGAAGATATTTACTTACTTGAATATTTTAAACCACTAATCGACAATCATGCAGTAGATATCATTCACCCAGACCTTGCGTCATCAGGTGGCCTATTAGAGACAAAACGAATTGGTGACTACGCAGAAGAAAAAGGGATCGCAATGGCCATGCATCAGGCAGGTACGCCTGTTTCATTCATGGCTAATGTTCATTGTGCGGCTGCCACTCAAAACTTCCTCGCGCTCGAACACCACTCGGTAGATTTGCCATGGTGGGAAGGTCTAGTGAAAACAACAGATGGGAGAAAATTGATTGATAAAGGATTTTCCCCTGTTCCTCTTACCGCACCTGGACTTGGAATAGAACTGGTGGATGAAGAAGTCAAAAAGCATCTGCACGTAAAAGATGGCAGCTACTTTGCCCCTACGAAAGAGTGGGATGAAAAACGCTCCCACGATAGAATTTACAGTTAATGAAAATTGTCGATTCAGAATTCAAGTTGGAGTTAATTCAATTCTGAATCCTTATCTTTAAGTATACACTTGACCAACTATCAATTTGAAAATTCAAAATCTGTACAAACTAGCCGCCATTGCAGCAGCTGTATCATTGGCCGCGTCTTTAGCTTTGATCATTTTTTCAGGTATTGAAAACGCAGGCCCGGTACTCATTCTATTTCTAATCTTTTTAGGAATTGCTTTTCAGGGTTATCAGCATCTTAAAGGGTATAGTTACTCTACCATGATTTTTGGAGTGGTGACTATGGCGTTATACTATCCAGCCAATTTCACAGAGATCAATGGCTTCAAAATGATCACCTTGATTACACCTTTGATCCAGATTATTATGTTCGGGATGGGAACGTCCATGAGTGCCAAAGATTTTGTTTCTGTTGCCAAGGAGCCAAAGGCAGTTGTGATTGGAGTGGCTGCACAATTTATAATTATGCCCATGCTGGGATTTACCCTTGCTAACCTAAGTGGATTCTCACCTGAAATTGCAGCAGGAATTATTCTTATTGGCTGCTCACCTAGCGGGTTGGCATCTAATGTTATGAATTATTTAGCAAAAGCCAACCTGGCTTTATCCATTACAATTACTTCGATCACAACACTATTAGCACCCTTTATCACTCCGTTGCTGATGAAGTTCCTGGCCGGAACATTTATAGAAATTGATCTATACAAAATGATGTGGGATATTTTCAAAATGATCATGATCCCTATTGGAGCTGGCCTACTGTTCAATAAGCTATTCCACGGAAAATTAAAGTGGCTTGATGCAGCCATGCCGTTTGTTTCCATGTTGGGAATAGCTGGCGTGATAACTTTTGTTACTGCTGCTGGCAGAGAAAGTTTGCTTGACATTGGTTTCATCCTGATCGGTTTGGTTTTGATTCATAACACGTTTGGTTACTTACTCGGATATTGGAGTGCAAGAGCATTAAAATTGAGTGAAAAAGATTGTAGAACAGTAGCCATTGAAGTCGGAATGCAAAATGGTGGTCTTGCCTCTGGTATCGCAAAAGAAATGGGTAAAATAGCTACAGTGGGTTTAGCTCCTGCAGTATTTGGGCCCCTCATGAATATCACGGGATCCATATTGGCTTCTTATTGGCATCGAAGACCACCAAAAGAATAAAGTTATAGGTTAATATTCTTGTCTAACAATCAACCATATGAAATCAATTCGATTTACTTATTCAGCCGTTATTGTTCTTTCATTTTTTTCAAACCTTAACGCACAACAGATCTCGAAGGAGGAGTTACTATTCCTAACGCCATTGTGGAAAGGTGAACGTTTTGCCGATGGCCGGCCAAAAGTGCCTGATGCCATTTTGAATCGGATGAAACTAGTAACTCATGAAGAAGCTTGGGCGGTTTTAAAGGGAGAAAACTATAAACATCAATATGAAGAAGGTTGGGAGTCGATCAATCCAGATAGCGTGTTAGTGGGTCGGGCGGTCACCGCTATATTTATGCCTGGTCGTCCGGATATTCATCGTGCCATTGATGATAGAGGACATACCAGAGACGGGAGGATAAAATCACAAAACGCATGGACGGTAGCACTGCTGGTTAAAAGAGATGTTTATGTCGTAGATCAGTTCGGGGCGCATGAGGATGGGCCCACTATCGGTGACAATGTTGGGATGGCTATCTTAACTAATTCCGGAAATGGAATTATTTATGATGGGGCTATTCGCGATATCAACGGATTAAAGGAAATGAAAACTTTTACTTCTCTATACAGGTCTTATCACCCATCACATCATTTGAACAACCCAGATGGCGAGCTCAACACTACCCTTGTTGGTATCAATCAACCCACTCGAATTGGTCGTGCTACTGTTATGCCTGGAGATGTTGTTTTAGCCAGAGACGGTGCTGTGATGTTTATACCTCCGCATTTGGCAGAAAAAGTAGTAAAGACATCGGAGATTGTTAGGCTGCGTGATATGTTTGGTCACCTGAGAATTCGCGAGAAGAAATATTCTGCTGCCCAAATTGATAACAGATGGTCGGATGATATCGAGAAGGATTTTTCTCAATGGCTGAATGATCACATCAATGAGTTACCTGTTCCAAAAGATCAAATACAAGAACTACTTAAAACCAGAACATGGTAAATCAGTTTCAAGTTTCTGGTTTAATGTTTCTTTGTTAAAACCAAATTTGAAACTCAAAACCTTGGACCTGAAACCCAAAACTTTAAAAAACTAAAAAGATGTCAACCTCCAGAAGATCCTTCCTAACAAAAAGTGTACTTACTGCTGGGGCCCTGGCTACCCCGTTCTCAAACTTTGGAAAGGGCTTTGAAACCGCTATTGATAACAATCCTAAACTTTCAGCTCCATCCGATCTTAAGATTACTGAAATTAAGTGCGGATACATTCGTGGTGGTCACAGCCTGTTTGTAAAAATCTATACGAATCAAAACATTTGGGGATGCGGTGAGGGAGTTGATGCAACGCCTGGCACCTACCACCTTGTAAAAATGTTTGGTGAACGGATAAAAGGAAAAAGTCCGCTGAATGTTCATCGGCTATTTGAAGATATCCGGAGGTCAGGATTTTTTGAGGGTGCCCAATCAGGAATGTTCATTGCAGTTCTCTCTGCTGTGGAGTCGGCACTGTGGGATCTTGCGGGCAAGGCGTTGGGTATACCGGTTTATCAATTACTGGGTGGAAAGTTTCGAGATAAAATTAGAGTGTATTGCGACACGGCATTGTATCAAAGTAAATTACCAACACCAAAAGATTTTGCCGACTCCGCATTGAATGCGAAGAAGATGGGTTTCAACGCTATTAAGTTTGACCTCGATCAGCGTGATGATCCTGCTAAATATGATTTATATAATTGGACAGCCAGTCCTGGTGAATTGAAACGAATGTTTGATCAGGTGGCTGCAGCGCGCGAAGCAGTTGGCCCTTCGATAGACATTTGTATTGATATGCACGGCAGATACGATGCTACCACGGCACAAGCAATTGCTAAGCGCCTGGAACCTTTGAACCTCATGTGGTTGGAAGAACCAATACCAGCAGAAAATGTAGAAGCCTATAAACTTATCACAGAATCCACCAGCACACCAATATGTGCAGGAGAAAATCATTACCTCGCTCATGGCTTCCGAAGGATGCTAGAAATTGGTGCCGTAGATATTGTTATGCCTGACCTTCAAAAAGCTGGGGGTTTAGGCGAAGGACAACGTATTGCCAACCTGGCCAACTTATATTATGTACCGTTTGCACCACATATGGTTGCTTCATTTCTTGGTGCGATGGCTTCATGTCATGTTTGCGCGTCAGTACCTAACTTCCTGATACTTGAATGGCAAATCTATTTCCATACTGATCCTATGTTTAAAGAAATTGTGACATTCGATGGCCCAATGGTAGAAAATAGTTTCATCACTCTCTCAGAGAAACCGGGAATTGGTGTAGAGATAAACGAAGAAGGAATGCGCAAGTACGCAACTAAAGGTGTGCCTTTCTTTGAGTAAAGAAACGAATTAAATAATTCTTAATTTTCCTAGTTCGGAATAACAAATACCAGGAAAAACAAGCAATTATTGACCAGATACTTAAACATATTTAACCATGAAGGATTTTGTAAACGCTAAATTTAAAGGCGTATCCCGTAGATCGGCCATACAATCATTCTTAGCATTGGCAGGAGCTGCAGCTTTTCCTATTGCAGTCAATGGTGAAGAGAAATCTGGCGAACTAAATATTGCAAAGTTAGAGGCTAGGGAAAAAACACCAATTAAGATCACTAAGCTTGAAACTTTTCTGGTAAAGCCAAGATGGATCTTTTTGAAAGTTCATACCGATGCAGGTGTGGTGGGCTTGGGTGAACCTCTTTTAGAAGGAAGAGCTCTTACCATACAAACTGCCATCAAAGAAATTGAACCTTATCTGATTGGCAAAGACCCACGGCATGTGGTTCATCATTGGCAAGCGATCTATCGTCACGCATTTTATAAAGGAGGACCAATATTAACAAGTGCACTTAGTGGCATTGATCAGGCCTTGTGGGACATCAAAGGAAAGCTTTTGAATTTACCCGTATATGAATTGTTTGGTGGTCCAACGAGAGATCGAGTTCGGATTTACGGGAGGGCAAGTAATGCGGAGGATATGAAAGCGCGGGTGAAAGAAGGATATACCGTAGTCAAAACGGGTGTTGCCAAAATAAACCCATCAAGGGCTGTGGAGAATCCAAAATTCATTAAACATGCTGTTGACAATTTTGCTTCACTACGAGAAGCAGGTGGCGATACGATGGACATTGGAATCGATTTCCACGGAGCAATTCCACCGCAAACATCAAAAATTTTGATTCGTCAGTTAGAACAATTCCAGCCCATGTTTATTGAGGAACCATGTCAGCCGCAAAATGTAGATGTATTGGTTGATATCGCAAAGAGTACTTTTTTACCGATTGCAACTGGCGAAAGAATTTTTACCAAGTGGGGTTTTCGTGAAATTCTTGAGAAAGGAGCCGCTACTATTCTTCAACCCGATCTTTGTCATGCTGGAGGTATTACCGAAGGAAAGATTATTGCAGGAATGGCGGAAGCCTATTACGCAGTAATTGCTCCTCATAACCCAATGGGTCCCATTTCGCTTGCTTCTGGTTTGCAGTTAGCAGCAAGTATCCCAAATTTTCTTGTTCAGGAACAAGTTTCGCTAGGAGAAGGTTATTTAAAGGAACCTTTCAAACTCGAGAAAGATGGAACGGTGTTGGTTCCAACTGGTCCCGGTCTCGGAGTTGAACTTGATGAGAATAAGTTGGCAGATAAAATAGGACACGATTGGAAAAACCCAGAAACCTATGATGCAAGTGATGGTTCTGTTGTAGATTGGTAGGTAGCCTTCATTTTACAACGCCTTTGGGGTAACTCAAATACAAGTCTGATGAAAAAACTTTTTAGCGGTAATTACCGATGGTTTGTAGTCAGCTTGTTATTTATTGCCACTACCATTAACTACCTGGATCGTCAGCTGATTGGTTTACTCAAGCCAATACTGGAAAAAGAATTTGCGTGGACAGAAACAGATTTCGCCCATATTGTAATGGCCTTCACTGCGGCTTATGCAATAGGCTTAACTGTTTCAGGCGGCATTATTGATAGAATAGGTACTAAATTGGGATATGCTGTCGCAATCACAGTTTGGAGTATTGCAGGCATGGGGCATGCGTTAGTGAGAAGTGTAACGGGCTTTACCGTTGTTCGAGTCATGCTTGGATTTGGTGAAGCGGCAAACTTTCCGGCTGCTGCCAAAGCCGTAGCAGAATGGTTTCCGAAAAAAGAGCGTGCAGTTGCCACTGGCATTTTCAATGCAGGGCCAAGTGTTGGGGTTGTGCTTTCTTTACTTATAGTGCCAATTATTTTACAGCATTTCGGTTGGAGAGAAGTATTTTGGATTACTGGAGGCCTTGGTTTTGTTTGGCTTTTGGTGTGGTGGATTTTCTATGAAACACCATTGAAACAAAAACGGTTGTCCCCTGCTGAACTTGAATTGATTATCAGTGATCAGGATCTGTCAAAAGCTCAATCCAGTGGTAGTAAGTTTAAATGGCAGAAGCTTTTTACACACTCACAAACGTGGGCCTTAATTGCAGGCAAAGGATTGATAGATCCTATCTTTTGGTTCTTCTTATTCTGGCTTCCCTCCTATTTCTCATCCACATTTAGTCTTGATTTGAAAAAGCCAAGTTTACAATTGATGATTATTTATCTGGCTGCAACGATTGGGAGCATCGGTGGTGGTTACCTCTCATCATGGATGATAAAAAAAGGCTGGCCAATACTTAAAGCCAGGAAAACATCTTTACTCATTTTTGCATGCCTTGAACTGTCGATTATGTTTACACAATTTGCATCAAGTGAATGGATCGCAGTATTACTGATAAGCTTAGCCATTGCTGTTCACCAGGCCTGGGCCACCAATGTTTTTACCATGGCGTCAGATATGTTTCCGGTAGAAGCAGTTAGTTCAGTGGTGGGTATTGCTGGGACAGCTGGCTCAATCGGTGGCATACTCTTTCCAATTCTCATTGGATATCTGCTTGATACTTATAAAGCTCTTGGTAACATCACAGCAGGTTATCATATCCTATTCACACTTTGTAGTGTGGCTTACTTAGTTTCACTGGCTATTATTCATTTTCTTACCCGAAAATCTGAACGATTGACATTGGAGCAAATTCAGTAGAACTTTCTTAATCCATGATCAGCTATACAACAACCATTCTGAAATTTGATAAGCAAGGTGAAAAAACTGGTTGGACCTATATTGAGGTTCCAGCCGACATCGCTCAACAAATTAAGCCAGACACTAAAAAATCCTTTCGTGTAAAAGGAAAGCTAGATAACTATGCTATCAAAGCTGTAGCATTATTACCGATGGGTACTGGAAATTTTATCATGCCAATTAATGGGGCAATGAGAAAAGCAATCGGTAAACGACATGGAGCACAATTGAAAGTAGAACTAGCTGCAGATAATGAACCCTTAAAAATATCAAAAGACTTTATAACGTGTTTGGCGGATGAACCCAAAGCCCTTGCGCACTTTAACAAAATCCCAAAGTCGGTTCAGAATTATTTTAGCAAATGGATTGAAAGTGCAAAGACAGAACCAACCAAAGCGAAGAGGATAGCAAGAGCGGTAAACGCGTTAGCCCGGAGTCAAAGTTTTCCAGAGATGATTCGAGAATTTCAAAAGAAAGATTAAGGGAGTCCGGTTTATCTAGCATGTTTAGGCAACATACTTCACCATCATTTTCTTAATTCTGTCTTCCAATTTTTCAGAACTTAACTTTTCACGGGTACGATCCACCATGATAGGAAAGGCAAATGGGGTAGGGCGTTCGGGTTCTTTGATAATTATTTTTTGCTTTGAAATTCTATCCAGGGCTTTTCGGAGGCGCGCTTCCTCCAATTGAAAATCCATTACTTCTTCAAATGCTTGCTGTAATAATAAATTATGAGATTCGTATTCGTGAAATACGTTGAAGAACAATTGAGAAGAAGATTGGATGTGCTTGTCCTTTATTTTTGATCCAGGAAAGCCTTTAAATACTAAACCAGAAATAGCAGCGATATCTCTAAATTTTCTGCGAGCCATTTCTGTAGCATTTATACTCGCTTGAATGTCCTTCAATAAATTTTCATCGCTCAATACATCCGTTTCGATCGCTTCGTAAATAGGAATCTCAATATCCGAAAGCAATTCAAATCCATAGTCATTCATGGCAATGGAAAAAGTAATGGGTTGAATTTGAGAAATACGATATGCAACTAAGGCCGCCATTCCCTCATGAACAAACCTGCCTTCAAAGGGATACATCAACACATGAAAGCCATCTTTTGTCTGAAAGTATTCAATCAGAAACTCATTCTTTGATGGCAAATGGGAAAGCGTTTTTTGCAAATCCATAAGTGGCCGTATGAACTTCATTTCCTCGTCTTTCTCTTGATCGTTAGCGGCCTCATCGATTTTTAGACGAACCATCTCACTCAACTTTGATGAGAGCGGCATCCTTCCTCCTTGCCAGGATGGAACTTTACCCGACTTACGGGAAGTTTTTCGCACCTGAACTTCCATTTCTTTTATCCTTACTAATTCAAGGCTTCTTCCGGCAAACCAAAACACATCACCAGGGTTGAGCTTTGAAATGAAGCCTTCTTCAATTGTACCCAGGTATTTTCCAGTTACATATTTTACAAAAAGAGATGTGTCACCCACAATAGTTCCTATCGAAAGCTTATGCCGAAAAGCGATGCGCTTATTCTCAACTTTATAACTTCCATTTTCTAGTATTACTTTTCGATATTCATCATAAGCTGTAAGTGAAGACCCACCCGTGGTAATGAACTGAAGAAGCCAACCCCACTCCTCTTCACTCACTGTTGAAAAACTGAAGGTGCCCTTGATCTCCTCGTAAATATCTTTTGACTGAAATCCATCAGAGACAGCCAGTGTAATGAGGTATTGAATCAGTACATCAAAAGACCTGACATACGGAACCCGTTCTTCCACAACCTTTAGATGTATGGCTTCACGCAAGGCTGCCGCTTCAGTTAATTCAAGTGTGTGTGTCGGTAGAAAGTAAATTTTGCTCACGGCACCTGGTTGGTGCCCACTCCGACCCGCTCGCTGCAGAAATCGGGATACACCTTTCGGACTTCCCACTTGAATGATAGTTTCAACAGGACGAAAATCAACACCTAAGTCAAGGCTGGAAGTACAAACCACGACCTTTAATTTTCCTTTATGCAGCTGGTCCTCTACCCAATCGCGAAGTTCTTTACTAATTGAACCATGATGCATGGCTATCAATCCTGAAAGCTCGGGCGCGACTTCAAGAATTTTTTGATACCAGATTTCAGCAAAAGAACGAGTGTTGGTGAAGATGAGAGTACTTGTACTTCCCTTCACAATAGGTATCACCTTCTCTAAAAGATGAATTCCCAAATGGCCGGCCCACGGCATACGCTCCACTGTATCCGGAAAAACAGAAAGTATCTCAATCTTTTTTTCAATGTCTGCACGAATAACTTTGTACTTCTCTTTTTGGTAATTGCTTCCAAATAAAACATGAAGTGCCTGGTCCATATTACCAATGGTGGCAGATATGCCCCATATCTTTAATTGAGCCGCAATAGCCTTTAATCTGGAAAGTGCGAGTTCCATTTGAACCCCACGCTTTGATCCCATCAATTCGTGCCATTCGTCTACTACAATACATTTAAGTTCTTTGAAGTAGTCTGGGTAATTCTTTTGAGACAAGAGCATGTGTAAACTCTCGGGAGTGGTAATCAAAAATTCGGGAGGTTTTTCCTTTTGCATGACCCGCTTTTTTGCAGAGGTATCGCCTGTCCGCACTCCTACCTTCCATTTCAAGCCCAACCCTTCAATAGCCTGCTTTGCTGAAAACTCTATCTCTTTACTCAACGCACGGATTGGTGTTATCCAAATAATCTGCAGTCCGGCTTGCTTTTTAAATGTTGATTTTTCTTTGTCCCTGATAAACTCAAGTAGCACAGGAACAAGAAGAGAGTACGTTTTTCCGCTTCCTGTAGGAGCATTGACCAGACCATGAAAGCCATTAAGATAACTATTCCACGTATCCAGCTGAAACTGGAATGGCTTCCACTTCATTTCCTCAAACCAATCTAAGGCGGGCTTACATTCGTGGTTTGAATGATCCTGTGTATTTTTTTTGCTCACTAAAAAAGTTAAACTTTATTGGGAAAGTTAAAACAATGTTTGGATTTGCTTGTTTGGAAACGAAATAGAAAATCCGGATCAACCTGAAATTTCAAGCATGGGCAAATACTCAATCAAAGAATTAGAGCGTCTTTCCGGAATAAAAGCCCATACTATCAGGATTTGGGAAAAACGATACAATATAATTGAACCGGAACGCACGGACACCAATATTCGATTTTATTCAGATGAGGATCTAAAAAAGATCATAAACGTTTCCGTATTAAATTCACACGGCATTAAGATTTCCAAAATAGTAGGTTTATCCCCTGAAGAACTTAACGTTCAAGTTGATAAGCTGAGTGAAGTAAAAAATAAAGCAGAGATACCAATTGACCAACTAGTGGTGGCCATGTTGGATCTTGATGAAGAACACTTTGAAGAGATCCTTGCCAAGTATGTTAAAAAATATGGTTTTGAAAAAACAGTTACGGGTATTGTATATCCTTTCTTGGAGAAGATCGGTGTACTCTGGCTAACTGGTAGTGTTACGCCAGCACATGAGCACTTCATCACCAATCTTATCCGGCAGAAACTGATTTCCACGATCGCAGCTTTGCCATTACCGCCTAAAAATTCACATCGTGCAATTTTGTTTTTACCAGAGGGAGAAACTCATGAATTGGGATTATTATTCCACCACTATTTAGTGCGCCATAGCGGGTTTCGCACGTATTACCTTGGGCAATCATTACCCCACGAAGAGTTAAAAAAAATCTATGAAACTCATCGCCCACAAATCATTATTACCTCTTTAACTGCTACACCTTCTCATGACAAATTGGAGGCCTACCTAAAATTACTATCAAACGATTTTTCGCGCTCTACCATTTTGGCTTCCGGATGGCTCCTTAGAAATACTGCCTTTAAGATCCCTAAAAACATCAGAGTTTTTGATAAAGCCTCTGAATTACCGGATCTCCTAAAATCCTATAAGTAAAGTTTTGTTTAAGCAGCCTGTTTAAAATTTAGGCTTAAACAGGGCTTTCCTAATATTGTCTTAAACAAAACCTATTTTTCTCGGGCATCCATACATTAAATAGGCGTGACAACACTAATATTGTTTAACATTTCAAACAAACCATTAAACAATACAGACATGACAACTCTCGAATTCGACAGCCAAGTTTCTAGTCTTCGCCCCATGTTGCGCACGTTAACCCGCAGGTTTACAAGCGATCGTGAAGAGTCGCAAGATCTCGTTCAGGATACCATTTTAAAAGCGCTTACTTACCGAGATAAATTCAGAGACGATACGAATCTGAAGGGATGGTTGTTTACAATCATGCGTAACACCTTTATTAATAACTACAGAAAAAATCAACGTGCCAAAACTTCAAATGACACGACCAAGGAATTATACTTTTTAAATGTAGAAGATACACATACGTTTAACCGTCCACAAGAAAGCATGGAGTTTAAAGAAGTGTGGAGAAATGTGAATGCGATGAAAGACGACTTACTTATTCCCTTTAAAATGCACGCTACGGGATATAAGTACCACGAAATAGCCATTCAATTGAATATTCCTATCGGCACCGTAAAGAATCGTATTTTCCATGCAAGGAAAGAAATACAAAAAAAATTAACTGGATATAATTGAATTGTCCCGACCTTGCATCTTATTCGGTAATACATGAAGAAAGTTGCAGTTATTGGGTCGGGTTTTGCTGGACTTTCAGCGGCAGCGTGCTTAGCACAAGCAGGATTTGATGTTACCCTCTTCGAAAAAAACTCATCAGCCGGTGGAAGAGCCCGAAAATTTGAAGAACAGGGTTTCACCTTTGATATGGGCCCCAGCTGGTATTGGATGCCCGATGTTTTTGACAAATTTTTTGCAAGGTTCGGAAAAAAGACTTCCGATTATTATCAACTAGAACGACTTTCACCGTCCTACCGAATTTACTACAAGGCAAATGACCACCTGGACATTCCTGCTGGAGTGGATGGCCTCTGCCAACTATTTAACAAATTAGAACCAGGAAGCGGAGAACATCTGTTAACCTTTCTCGAGGAAGGAAAATACAAATATGATATCGGTGTAAATAATCTGGTTTATAAACCGGGATTGAAGATTTCCGAATTGATCGATTTGAAAGTGATCATGGGAATTTTTAAACTTCATGTTTTTCAATCCCTATCGAAGTACGTGAGAAAATTTTTTAAAAATCCACGTATCATTCAACTTCTTGAATTCCCTGTGCTCTTCCTTGGTGCAACCGCCCAAAAAACACCCGCCTTATATAGCCTAATGAATTATGCGGATATGGCTTTAGGAACCTGGTATCCAAAAGGAGGCATGTATAAAATTGTGGAAGGCATGACTGCCATGGCTAAAGAACAAGGCGTTACGTTTGAATTTAATAGCAATGTCTCTTCCTTTTCTATGAGCGGAGATGTTATTAAAGAAATCATGGTAAATGGTGAATCTCGGACATTTGATTATGTTGTAGCAGGAGCAGATTACCATCATGTTGAACAAACCCTTCTGCCGGTCAGTCACAGAAGGTACTCTGAAAAATACTGGCAAAGCAGATCCATGGCCCCATCAAGTTTGATTTTCTATTTGGGTCTTAACAAAAAAATCGAGGGATTACTTCATCATACTTTATTCTTTGATCAGGATTTCAGTCTGCATTCAAACGAAATCTATGAAGACCCAAAGTGGCCAACATCACCTCAATTTTATGTTAGCTGCCCGTCCAAAACCGATCCGACTGTTGCGCCTACTGGACATGAAAATATATTTATTCTAGTTCCAGTTGCACCAGATTTAAAAGACGAAGAAAGCACACGTGAAAAATATTTTACTATGGTGGTGGATCGATTTGAGAAAATAATCGGGCAAACCATCCGGGAGCACATCGTATTCAAAAGAAGCTATGCCCACAAAGATTTTATTGCCGATTACCACGCTTTTAAGGGAAATGCCTATGGTTTAGCCAATACCATTTTACAAACGGCTAATCTTAAGCCTTCAATGGTAAACAAAAAGGTTAAAAATCTGTTCTATACGGGTCAGCTCACTGTACCAGGACCTGGAGTACCACCTTCTCTTATTTCTGGTCAGGTAGTGGCAGATGAAATTATCAAAAGACAGAAAAGTGGATAGGGCTCAAAGATGAATGATTATTATGCATTGCCTAACTTGTAGAATCAAATAATGGATCAGAAGCAAATTTTCGATAGTGTCTCGATCAGGTGCAGCAGGCTAACCACCAAAGCGTACAGCACTTCCTTTTCGCTTGGCATTCGTTGTCTTGAAAAAGAGTTGCGAGATCCAATCTATGCCATTTATGGGTTTGTCCGCTTTGCTGATGAAATTGTCGACACCTTTCATGATTACAACAAAGCAGATCTATTTGTCAGGTTTAAAGAAGAAACGTATCGCTCCATTCAAGACAGAATAAGCCTCAATCCTATCCTTAATAGTTTCCAGGCGGCAGTCAATACTTTCAAAATTGAAGGAGAACTCATCGATCAATTTCTAAAGAGTATGGAAATGGATCTTCACAATATTTCGTACGATCAGCAAGGACTAAAACAATATATTTTAGGCTCTGCTGAAGTGGTCGGCCTCATGTGCTTGAGGGTATTCTGCAAAGGTGATGAAACCATGTATTTGAAACTAAAGCCTTCGGCAATGAGCTTGGGTTCTGCTTTCCAAAAGATAAACTTCCTTCGCGATTTGAATGCCGATTATGTGGGAATGGGCAGGACATATTTTCCTGGTATTGATATCTCCCGTTTTGATGATAGCAGTAAAAAAGAAATTGAAACAAGCATCAAAACAGATTTTGATGATGGCTACAAGGGAATCAAACAACTCCCGCGATCGGCACGTTTTGGAGTATATGTGGCTTATGTTTATTACAGAGCCTTGTTCAAAAAAATTCAAAACACTCCATCTGATTACGTATTAAAATCACGCATAAGCATTCGTAAACGTCATAAAGCGAGGCTTCTGGCTTACTCTTTTTTGAAACATCAATTTAATATGTTGTGATGGAACACGTAACCCTTGTGGACCATGATGATAATCCCATCGGAACGATGGAGAAACTAGAGGCTCATCGAAAAGGATTATTGCACCGAGCTTTTTCAATATTACTATTCAACTCAAAAGGCGAAATGCTATTACAAAAGCGTGCACTATCCAAATACCATAGTGGTGGGTTATGGACAAATACGTGCTGCAGTCACCCATTGCCAGACGAGGATATGCATGCAGCCGCAAGGCGTAAGCTAAACCAAGAGATGGGCATCGATCTTCAACCTGAATTTGCTTATAAGTTTATTTATAAGGCGAATTTAGATAAGGGATTGGTGGAACATGAATGCGACCACGTTTTCATTGGCAGCTTTGACGGAACACCAACTATCAATCCAGAGGAAGTTGAAGACTGGACGTATATTAACATGCACGCGCTTAAAATCGATATAAGCAAACATCCTCAGAAGTATACTTCTTGGTTTAAGCTGATTATCGAGTACCCGCAGCTAAATACAGTAATAGCTTAATTTTCACCTTTGCTAAAATCAAGGTTGTATCCAACCTGAAAAAGAGTCCCAACATTATTTTCTTGCTGAGCACCATTTCTTTTTATGGTAATGGTGCCAAAAATGGTTGGTGTTTTTTGATTTGAAATTTCCTTTCTTTCCACGGTAAGTCTGAAGAGGACGCAAGCTCTGCTGGAGAGCAACTTGTTAGCAATAGGATTTATCGACTGGAATGGTCAGG
>JANNAQ010000057.1:0-111584 GCA_031384515.1 Bacteroidia bacterium | reverse complement strand
CCTAGTTGCACCGTGGATAGCTGTAGTTCTCCACTAATGGCAGTTGCAGCAACTGATATGTTTGTTCTATCGAGATAGTTTATCATAACATTGACGAAGACAAGTGCGAGCATGCCATATCGCACTTTAGTTTTTTTATTTTGATCAATTGTTAACATACTTGCACGATTATTATCCATTATAACTTCTTTTGTCGACAGTCAACTGTCGACAGCGGACTATTTAGCTGTCCATCCTCCATCAACCGTTAGCATGGATCCAACCATATAGCTGCCCGCATCGCTGGCAAGAAAAATAGCCGCGCCTTGAATTTCGCGCAATTCACCCCATCTCCCTAATGCTGTTGCACCAATTATAAATTGCTTAGTTGCCTCATCATTAGCAATAGGAATATTCATTTCCGTTAAAAATGGCCCTGGGCAAATAGCATTTACATTGATATTGAAGGGTGCCAACTCCAAGGCTAATGCTCTCGTCATCTGTACTACTGCGCCTTTACTGGAAGCATATGGAGTACGATTTGCAAGACCTACTACGCCAAGCGTGCTTGCCATATTGATGATACTACCTCTTTTATTTTCTTTCATAAAAGGTGTTACGGCTCGGCAACTTAACCACGTCCCATTCACATTGACGCTTATCACCTTAGTGAAATCTTCTGGTGTCACTTCATCAATTGGGCCACGGATGTTTATGCCAGCGCTATTAATAAGAATATTTATTTGCCCAAAAATTTTCATGGCTTCCTTTGTCATAAAAATTGTTTGAGCCTCGTTGGTGATGTCGGCTGCAAAGGAAACTACTTTTGTACCGAAAGTGGAGCGGAGTTCTTTAGCAGCTTCTTCACCTTCTTCCTTATTTCGATTCACCAACATTATGTTCGCTCCAGCGGAAGCAAGTCCAGCTGCCATGGCAAGGCCTAATCCTTTCGAGCCACCGGTAATGATTGCAGCCTTTCCCGTTAAGTCGAATTGCTTTATTCCTGGAAGTCTTTCTATGCTCATTGTTAAGTTGGAATTAATGCGGTTATCTTAGGTTTAAAATATCATTGCTATAAGAGAGACAGGCAATAATATTCTTCTCTTCCTCAGCAAGTTTTTCTTCGCTACTTAAGTGAGATATATTTGGAAGCTCACTTTTAAAGTTGTTCTGCTTAATCATCCGTAGGACACTGGCTAACTCACTTCCTTTGGTGTTTTCAAAAGTTGTCCAATATTCAGGTTTTAAGCAAGGTATTTCAAGTGGGTCGCGCGTGATCATTTCCAGATTGAAGGTTATGTTGGGCTGATGTGTTTCGCAGATCTCTACCATTTTCTTCACATCCAAAAATCCTTTCCCAAGTTGAACCTCTGATAATAAAAATCCATCTGAATACTCTGCCACACCCATGTCTTTAACATGCGTGGAAAAAATATAGGGAGCCAGAACCTCTACAACTTTCATTGGATCTTCCAGCAGGGCAATGCTATTTCCAAAATCAAGTGTTACACCAATATATTCGCTGTCTAATTTTTTGATGATGTCAACTAACTCAAGAGCGTGCCAGTCTTTATGATTTTCTACTGCAATCTTAACTTTGTATTTCTTCGCGATTGGCTCTGCAAGTTGTAAAGAAATGATTGCCTGCCTAATAGCTGTTAAGTATTCCTCCATGGAATGGTAAACTTCATATCGCCTTCCGCTTGATGCCACCGTTCTTAGAATAATCGCTCCGGCTTCTTTTGCATTCTTGACATCTTGTTCAAACCTCTGCACGTCTTCTGGCTTGTTGGGTAAACCAATTGATCCTTCGAGATAAAGCCCAAGTTTCTCTCGCTGATCACGAACCTTTCGGACAAAATCCAGCGACCAATCTTTAACACCTACTTGAACACCTCCTGCACCAATTTGATGGCAATGGTTAATAAGATCTATGGCGTTTTGGAATCCAGGGTAATTCTTACTCTGAACTTTTGAATTCCACCGACTCCAGTATGAATGAACAACAATTCCCATTTTCCTACTTATAAGGAAATCTGGTACACCTTGAAAAGCAGAAAGACCAAGTGTGCCTAGCGTTGCGCCAACAATGAATTCACGTCTTTCCATTCTTACTTGGTCAATTTGTCTTCTTTCTCTTTCAACTCAAACATGTGCTTATCCAATTCGCTGGCTGTCCAGGGAATTACTCTGCCTTGCGAAGTGTGCCTCGTTGTGGAAACTACACGCCCGCTCACGGCACCTGCAGTATTACCCCATTCATTTCGAATATACGTTAATATAGCAGATATGGAAGCATCAGTCATGGTAGAATGAGCTGGCATCACAGGCAATATTTCAGGAGTATCGTACATTATTCCATTAACGAGGATTGGGCCTTCTAATCCATGCAGAAGTATAAGTGATAATCGCTTTTCGTCTCCAAGCACCCAGTCAGAATTAATTAGGGGTGGTGCAAATCTTTTTATCCCTGCACCATTGGAACCATGGCACCCGGAGCAACTTGTTAGGTAATGCTGTCTCCCAATTGCGAATTGTGCACGCTCTGCATCAGATAGTAAGTTTATTTTTTTGGGTAGGCCTTTTTCAGTTTTGTGACCGGGCCATTCAAACAGCGAAGCAATAGCCGCCAATTTATGCTCTTCAATAGTTTTGCTTTTATTGATAAGCACTGCTGGCCTCTTTTTTAATCGAACAGGTTGCGTATTGGTGCTTGCTTTAATGTAGAGCCCATTTACAACTGCATTCTCTTTCCATCCTAATAGTAATTTGTCGGAATCAAGTAATGTTAAAAGTGATTCTAACTCAGTAGGATTTGCTTTACGAATAATCGATGTGGTAAGCATTTCAAGAAAAATTTCTTTGCTGGGATCAGCTTCCATCCATTGTTCTGAATTCCACAATAGCCTTAAGAATGAATACTCATGGTCTTCAAGGCTACTTAAAATCGCGTCTCTCATAAGTGAGGAAGAGCCGTAGGTTTCAGCAATTTGCTTTAATAGCTGATAGGATATTTCAGGGTTTAACAATTGCGCTGTGAAGGCAATTTGAGCAGCTTGCTCAATTGGTGTATGCTCAATATTTTTAATGAGCTCTTTTTCAAGTCGTACACGAAAAGTAGTGTTTTCTTTTACAAATGGTTCCGATAGTCTTAAAGCAGTGGTTCCTAACACTGTATTTTTATTCCAAATAAGCTGAAACAATACTTCAGGATTCAATAATTGCAAACCTTGAAGAGTCCATAAGGCGTGGAATCGTCCTAAGTCATTTTCCCCTGCTAATACGAGTTTAGTGAGCGCCTCCTCAACGGTTTTATCATTTCTTTCAACTAGAAGACGTTGTGCAATATCTCGTTGCCACCCATTGTTGCTTGATAAAAATCCGATCAGTTCATCTGTAGTTGCACCAGATAGTTTGATGGGTTTGGTGGCTTTCTTCTTTTCGGAAGAGATTCGCCAAATGCGACCATTGTTTACCGACAGATCTAATTTTCGAGATATAGATTGCTCCCGCAAATATGAGGTGACATACGCGCCATGCTGAATGAGTCCCCTATACATGTCGGTTACATACAATGATCCATCTGGACCTGAGGCAAGCGCCACCGGTCGAAACCGTTCGTCAGTTGATGCCATGAATTCCTTGCCTGGGTTTGGATCATGAGCTGAGAGAAGTAGGCCATCTTGTTCAACAACATTTCGCTTGATTAAGTTACCCGCTGTCTCGCAGACAAATACATTTCCATAGAATTCTATTGGAAGTGAATTCCCCCTGAACACAAAAGGGGAGCAGGCAGATGTAAACTCAAGCAATCTTCTTTTGTCATCAAGTGTTCCAGGAATATATCCGCGGTTTACTGCCGGGTTTGATCGAATGGGATAAATTCGTCTGTCAATCGTGAGGCCATGATCAATACCAGTAGTCGGTGTGTGATTCTTGTTTCTGGATAGAGTGTTTGGTGCTACCAGGTCCGCATGAAGTTGAGACCAATTGTAGTTATAAAACAACCTGCCTTGGTCATCATGACTTATTCCCCATTGACCTCTGAATTCGGTGCTATCGCGTTTCCATATGTTATTAAAGAATCTATAACGTAAACGAGACTTTGCATTGTAATACCAATTATCAACACCGCGCCATAATCCATTTCCGGAGTGTTCTGGCATGGCGCTACCCGCATAGGTAGAGTCAATTAAGATTTTAGTGTCAGCCTTAAGATCGCCATCTAAATCTTGAGTGAGCCATAATGATTCGTTCTCTGCTATTAATGCACCACCTGCAACCACTGCTAACGCCCTAGGCAAAATAAGACTATCCAGGTAAATAGTGCTTTTATCCATTTGACCATTACCATCCTTATCTTCCAGTATGGAAACTCTTCCTATCCGTTCTTTTTCATGCGATCCATCAATGTCAGACATATAGCCACGCATCTCGACCACCCAAAGCCGACCATCTTCATCAAATGAAGTAGCTACTGGAGCTTCTATCAATGGCTCAGCAGCGACAAGTTCAATCTTTAGTCTGCTTTCGATTTGAAATGTAGCTAGTTCTTCTTTTGGTGACAATGGTACAGACTCATCATCACGATGATTATCGATTGAACAAGCAGTTAGGCAAACGATTAAAATGAAATAGTAAACCTTCCCTAAGGATGTGCTTAAACCATCATTCCTAATATGCCTTGGATTTATTAATAGCTTCAAACGAAACCGACTTTAAACTTTCGAAGGATCAGGATGCAACCACGGCTGCCTATAAGGACGTTGAAGTAGTTTGCTGGCTTCTGGGTCACCAACAATCTGACGCGTCTTAGGATCATACACGAGTGGTCTACCCGTTTTCATGGAAAGGTTGGCTAGAATACAACAAGCCGTAGATATATGTCCTTCTTCAATATCTGCCACTGGACGACTCTTATTTTCAATTGCTTCAAGGAAGTTAAGCATGTGTAAGCGAGTAGCAGGAGCAGCATTTAATTCAATTCGTTCCTCCGTCACATCTTCCGGATATTTTTCTTTTTCGTAAACTACGTCCTTGTGTATCTTTTCTCCATTTCCAACGGGAATAAAATCGCATTTCATGGTGCTGGCAATGAGCGTTCCTTTTTCGCCATACAAGGTGAATGACCAAGGGTATTCCGGATTAGGTGCTGTGCCCCATGACCGATGTTGCCAAACACAATCAAGTTCATCATACTTGAAAATGGCCGTTTGTGTATCTGAAATGTTGGACTTGCCTTCCTTTTGTACATAGATACCACCTGTGGAAGTGATGGATTTTGGCCATCCAAGTTTTAGCATCCACCTAACAGTATCAAACATGTGAACACACATGTCGCCAGTTATTCCATTTCCATACTCCATAAAAGTTCTCCACCACCGGATGTGAGGAAGTCCATCGTATGGCCTTAGGGGGGCAGGACCAGTCCACATTTCATAATCAAAGAAATCAGGCACAGCTTCTAAGGGAGGATTACCGTTGTTGCGCATAGGAAAGTAGCAGCACATTTCTACGTGTGATATTTTGCCAAGTAAACCGGCATCAACAATATTCTTTTTGGCATCAATTAAATGAGGAGTACTTTTTCGCTGTGTACCAACTTGCACAACTTTGTTATATTTTCGAGCTGCCGCCACCATAGCTTCTCCCTCCATAACATCCACGCTAATCGGTTTTTGAACATAGACGTGAGCGCCAGCTTTAACAGAGTCAATCATTTGAAGCGCGTGCCAATGATCAGGAGTTCCAATTAGTACAATATCCAGCTTGTTATCAGAAAGCATTTTCCTGTAATCGCCATACAGCTTGGGAGTTTTACCAGACTTTTGACGCTGGCTTACCAATTTGGCTGCCGCATTCAACATGTTCTTGTCAACATCACATAGTGCAACGACCTCTACGGGTACTACCTGGATGAGTCTAAATAGATCACTTTTTCCATACCAACCTGTTCCAATTAATCCAACTTTAAGAGGTTCGACAGGATTGATAAGATCCATCCCTTGCACACCAAAGGAAGTTAGTGCCAACGATGCGGTCGCACCTTTCAGGAAGCGCCTGCGATTTATATTGAAATTATTCATTGTGGGAGGGGTTGATTTACATTAAATGAAAGTAGGGAAACATTCTATTGTCTGTCAACTTAGTAAAATATTTTTCAACTTAAAAGGCGCTTATGTTGGGTGGTGAACTTAATTTGGCAACGGTTTATTACCTTGTAACCTTAATAAAATTTACTGATGAATATCAATAATAGCAATCCAGGATTTCTGCAAGTAGCTTTGATTTTCGTACTGATTTCACTTGCTGTATTAGGAGGTTGTAAACAAGAAGAAGCACCAATTGACAAAAGAATAAAGAGGTTAGCTCCTGAAGCAGCGGCTAAGTTGGCAAAATCAATTGAATCTACAATTAGTCCGCAAATTGAGAAAGGGCTTACCCTCCGGCTATGGGGTGTAGATTCATTGGTCGCGGATCCTGTGGCCATTGATATTGATGATGAAGGCAGACTCTATTACACACGCACCAATCGGCAAAAGAACTCCGAGTTTGACATACGTGGCCATCAAGATTGGGAAATTGAGTCTATTCAACTACGGACTATCGAGGAGAAACGCGCATTTCTTCACAAAATACTTTCACCTGAAAACAGCAAAAAGAATGAATGGTTGGGCGATGTTAATAAAGATGGCTCGCATGACTGGCGAGACATGACAGTTGAGAAAGAGCATGTGTATAGACTCGAAGATACAAATGGTGACGGGGTAGCAGATATGTCTCAACTTATGATCGAAGATTTTCATGATGAAGTTACAGATGCAGCAGGAGGCATACTCAAACATGGTGATGATTTGTTTGTCGACATCGGGCCCGACATGTGGAGATTAAAAGACACTAATGGTGATGGGCTGATTGATGAGAAAACTTCGATCTCCTCTGGTTATGGAATTCATGTAGGCTTTAGTGGGCATGGAATGTCTGGTATTGAGGTTGGGCCTGAGGGCAAAATCTATTGGCAGATTGGAGATATTGGTTTTAATGGAACAGGACCTGATGGCAAGAAGTGGGAGCACCCGAATAGCGGAGTAATTGTAAGGTCTAACCCGGATGGAAGCGACTTTGAAGTATTTGCCTATGGAAACAGAAACACGCACGAATTTGTGTTTGACGAATATGGAAACCTAATAAGTGAAGACAATGATGGTGACCATCCAGGCGAGAGCGAGCGCATCGTTTATATTGTCAATGGTTCAGATACAGGCTGGCGCACCAACTGGCAGTTTGGTAAATACAATGATCCGGATAACAATACGTATAAAGTTTGGATGGAGGAAAAAATGTATATGCCAAGATGGGAAGGTCAACCAGCTTATATAACACCGGCTATAAAGAATTTTGTCAACGGGCCAACAGGCATGCTTTATAATCCGGGGACCGCACTGAGTTCAGCCTATAAGAATACATTTTTCATTGTTGAGTTCGTTGGCAATCCTTCACGTTCCGGGATTCATACATTTAAATTAAATCCTAAAGGAGCCACATTTGAATTAGGAGAGCACAAGCAAATTTTAGGAGGTGTACTCGCAACTGGCATCGACTTTGGACCAGATGGTGCACTTTATATGGGGGATTGGATTGATGGCTGGGGAACCAAGGACTTTGGGAGGATTTGGAAACTTGATGTTGAAGAACCAATGTCAGATGAAAGAAAGCAAACCCAAGTCTTATTAGGTGCTAATCTAAGTACTTATACAGAAAGTCAATTGAGCGATCTATTGAAAAATTCAGACATGCGAGTTAGACAAAAAGCACAATTTGAATTGGCTAATCGGGGTGATAAGGGATTCGCTGTATTTGAAGAGAATATTAAGCAAACGGAACATCAATTGGCAAGAGTAAATTCAATTTGGGGCATCAGTCAGTTTGCACGGAAAGATATTGCGACTGCCAAAGTATTAGTTCCCTTATTAAAAGACAGTGATCCCGAGATTCGGGCGCAAGCCGCAAAATGGATAGGGGATGTTCGGTATAAAGAGGCAGGTGAAGAATTGATTCTATTATTAGAAGATGATAATAGCCGGGCACGTTTCTTCGCGGCTGAAGCACTTGGTAGAATTGCTTATGAGCCCGCTATTCAACCCATTATTGAATTGCTTAGAGTTAATAACGAGGAAGATGCTTTCATTCGTCATGCTGGAAGTCTTGCCTTGGCGCGAATCGGAAAAGCAGATCCTATTATAGCACTTTCGAAAGATGAATCGCGTGCTGTTAGGATTGCAGCAGTTGTTGCGTTGAGACGAATGAGCGATCCGGGGATTGCCAACTTCCTTAAAGATCAAGATGAATTTATTGTAACAGAAGCTGCCCGTGGTATCAATGATGATCTTTCTATCGAACAGGCTTTACCTGCGTTGGGTGAAGTACTGAATGATGATGGAGAGGTGTTGAATAAGAATCGCTTTACAGCGGAAGCTTTGCTGAGGCGGGCTATTAGCGCAAACTTAAGAGTGGGCACAGAAAAGTCAATGCAGAACCTGATTAATTATGCTGTTCTTGAAAGTGCACCTGTAGCGATGCGCTCAGAAGCAATAGCCGCACTAAGTACATGGGCAAAGCCTTCTGTGCTTGATCGAGTAGATGGACGCTACCGGGGTGAGGTCACAAGGGATTTGGCACTTGTCCAAACCAAGTCGGCTGATGTGCTTATTCAACTGCTATCCAATAAAGAAGCAACTCTGCGACTGAGTGCTGCAAAAGCAATTGGAAAATTAAAGATAGACAAAGCGTCTGCTCAATTGTTTACAAAATTAAAGAGCGATCCAAAGCCGGAAGTTAGAGTTGAAGCTTTGAAAGCCCTGGCTAGTATTGGAGATAAGCAAATAGGGGATGCTATCAAGCAAGCACTTTCAGACAAGGAAAAAAGTGTACGGGTGACAGGGCTTGACCTGCTACCGAAAATGAACATATCAAAAGAAGTGATGGTGACTTTATTAACGGAGGTAATTAACACCAGAACACCAGAAGAAAAGCAAGCAGCTATTACTACTCTGGGTGGATTACCGTTGGCAAATTCACAACCAGTTTTAGAGCAACTTCTTTCTAAAATGGAGTCAGGGAAACTTCCACCTGAAACTTATCTGGAATTAGCTGAAGCCATTGATAGTACACATTCCCCTCAATTAATCTCAAAGTATAAAGAGCTTAGTAAAAAATCATCCCCTGATACTTTAACAGCCTCCTATGAAGGTAGTTTAATGGGTGGAGATGCCGTTCGCGGATCGGATATATTCTATGGCAACCAGGCAGCTCAATGTATACGGTGTCATGCCTATGGCGATTACGGTGGTAATGCTGGCCCGCGACTGAATGGTGTTGCCGCAAGACTTACGCGGGAACAAGTATTAGAGTCATTGGTAAACCCTAGTGCACGCCTGGCACCTGGGTATGGAACGGTTACAGTTGAACTTAAAGATGGAAAAAAGATAAATGGTATTCTTCAGCAGGAAAAGCCTACTGGATTGTTAGTCAAGATAGGAGATAAGGCGGACACGCTGATTCGAAATGAAAACATTGTCAAGCGAACGAATGGAATTTCCAGCATGCCACCTATGAGGTTCTTGTTGACAAAGAAGGAGATACGTGACCTTGTTAGTTTCCTTGCCACTTTAAAGGAGAATGATTAATCACAGGGTTGAATTCAAAAATGACAACAACCATTTGATTTGGTGAATTATTTGTAGTTCTTTATCCCATATGAATCTGATTGGTCCAAACGAAAAAATCCTGGCCATAGACATAGGCGGGTCACGAATCAAAGCAACGATTTTAGACAGTGAGTCCACAATACTAAAAGACTATGTCCGTGCACAAACTCCACCTACGCCTAGCCCCGAACAGGTTTTGCAAGTAATTGTTGAACTCACCAAAGAATTTAAGGAGTATAGCAAAGTCTCAGTTGGATTTCCGGGATATGTAAAGAAAGGCGTTGTATATACGGCTGTCAATCTGAGCACTGAAAAATGGTTTGAGTTTGACCTGAAGAAAGCGCTTTCAAAAGTGTTGAAGGTGCCTGCTCGTGTAATTAACGATGCTGATATGCAAGGCCTTGGCATAGCTAAAGGTAAAGGCCTTGAAATGGTTGTCACACTTGGCACTGGATTTGGAACCGCCCTATTGATGGACGGAGTTCTTTTGCCCCACCTCGAAGTAGCGCATCATCCTTTCTCTAAGGATAGGGACTACGACCAATACATTGGAAAGAAGGCATTGGATGAAATTGGAATTGAGCGCTGGAACAAGCGTATGAAAAAAGTAATTGAAGTATTAAAAACAGTATTTAACTACGATCATCTCTATATCAGCGGTGGAAATGCGAAAAAATTGACATTTGAGATGGACGATAATATTACTATCGTTTCCAATGTAGATGGAATAAAAGGTGGTACAAGGCTTTGGCAAGAGGATCACTACAATGTCTAGGTGAATGGTAAGTGGTGATCTGTAATCAGACAAATCCTACTGATTACAGATCACCGATTACCTTTTTTATTTGTTAAGCGCTACGGTCCGCTCAATCTCCCGCAGGTTCTCCAATTTTCTATTCCTCAGGAATCCGTTAATGTCTTCAAAGTGTTCCTTGATTCTTTTGTTTCCAAACTCAAACACTTTCGTAGCTAATCCATCCAGAAAATCTCGGTCGTGCGATACCAGGATCAGCGTGCCATCAAATGCTTTCAAGGCGCTTTTTAAGATATCTTTTGTTTTTATATCCAGATGGTTAGTAGGTTCATCGAGTATTAATAGGTTAACGGGTTGCAATAAAAGCTTTAACATAGCCAGACGTGTTCTCTCACCACCAGATAGCAATTTCACTTTCTTGTCGATGTTGTCGCCACTAAACATAAAGGCTCCTAATAAGTCTTTTATTTTTGTTCGGATGTCGCCTTCTGCGATTTGATCTATCGTTTGAAAAACAGTGATGTCTTCTTCCAATAGAGCAGCTTGATTTTGAGCAAAATATCCGATCATGGAATTGTGGCCCATTTGAAGTTTCCCATCGAAGGTTATCTCACCCATGATTGCTTTGACTAGCGTTGATTTTCCTTCACCATTTTTGCCCACAAAGGCAAGTTTCTCTCCTCTGGCGATGGTTAGTGATGCATCCTGGAAAACAACATGGTCACCATATTTCTTAGTAAGACCATCAATGATAACTGGGTAATTCCCTGAGCGGGGTGCTGGCGGAAATTTTAGGTTAAGGGCTGACGAGTCAACCTCATCCACTTCAACGATCTCAATTTTCTCCAGCATCTTCACCCGAGATTGCACTTGAAGTGTCTTCGAGTAAGTTCCTTTAAATCGATCAATAAATTGCTGAATGTCAGCTATTTGCTTGGCTTGATCATCAAATTGCTTTTGTTGCTGTTCCCGCCTTTCTTTTCGCAATTCGAGATAGTGGGTGTAGTTTGTCTTGTAATCATATATGCGACCCATGGTCACTTCAATCGTCCTGTTAGTGAGGTTATCCACAAATGTTTTATCGTGGCTGATTACGATAACGGCTTTTGCATTGTTTATAAGGAATTCTTCCAACCATTGTATGGATTCAATATCCATGTGGTTAGTTGGCTCATCCAATAAAATTAAATCTGGCTTTTGTAATAAGATTTTGGCAAGCTCAATTCGCATTCTCCAGCCGCCACTAAATTCCTTTGTAGGTCGTGTAAAATCTGACCGTAAAAAGCCCAGCCCCATTAATGTTTTCTCTACCTCCGCATCAAAGTTAATTTCTTCGATGGAGTAATATTTTTCACTTAGCTCAGAAACTTGTTCAATTATTTTAGAGTAGGCATCTGACTCGTAATCTGTTCGTGTCTCTAATTGAAGATTCAATTCTTCCATTTGCTTTTTCATGCCTAATATTTTAGCAAAGGCTTTTGAAGCCTCTTCAAAAACGGTGTCATTATCTTCCGTTAACAAATGCTGAGGCAGATAAGCAATGATAGCATCCTTAGGTGCTGACACTTTTCCACGAGTAGGCTTACTTGCCTGTCCGGCAGGCAGGTTGGCTCCGGCAATTATTTTCAACAAGGTAGACTTTCCTGCTCCGTTCTTGCCCATTAAGGCTATCCGATCATTTTCGTTTATATTAAAGGTAATATCGCTAAAGAGGGGTGAACCATTAAACTCAACTGTAACTGCGTCAACTGAAATCATGTTTTTTAAAATAAGGGGGCAAAGATATTATTATTTTTCTTTTATGGTTAGAGGTATTTAGAGCTGTTAAACAGCAGGCATAGTGATCTAGTGGTTGGGCCCTATCCGTGGTTTAATCTCCCAAGGAATTCATTATTATATTTGCTTGATTAAATCTCCTAATCGTAGTTCTCAAATGGATGAAATTATTGCTCACCTAAAAGAAAGTATTGCAGATGAAATTTTCTCAAAACAGGAGAAAAGGACCCTCAAAGCGCTAATTGAAGAAAAGGCTTTGAGTGCTGATCAATTTATTCTTTTGAGAAGTGAAATTTATAAACTGGCTGTTCAAAACGTTAACGAATCAAATTTTAAGTTTATTCTGGACTGGATTATGAATGCTAATAATGCTTTGAACGTAGCTCCAAAGGACCTATCCGAAGCTTATTTTAGCCCAGGCGAGTCCTGTCGTAAAGCAATTATTGAGCAGATTGAT
This sequence comes from Bacteroidia bacterium, assembly GCA_031384515.1. GTDB lineage: Bacteria > Bacteroidota > Bacteroidia > Cytophagales > Cyclobacteriaceae > ELB16-189. The sequence goes on along the minus strand of JANNAQ010000057.1, from coordinate 98,911 downwards.
CATGCTAATAAACGTTTAAAAATTTGTGTGTTTACTATTAGTGACGATAGGATAACTGATGCAATCAGGAAGGCTTATCATAAGGGTGTCGATGTTAAAATCATTACGGACAATGATAAGTCAAATGATATTGGTTCTGACGTGATCCGGTTGGCCCAAGAAGGAATTCCAATCAAAATGGATAGCACATCCAATCATATGCACCATAAGTTTATGGTGGTGGATGAGCTACTGTTACTAACTGGTAGTTATAACTGGACCCTGAGTGCAGCGAGGTTCAATCAAGAGAATATTGTTTTGTCATCAGAGGCAGGTGTGGTCAAATCATTTTTGAATGAATTTGACAAGTTGTGGACCACACTTGATGAGTATCGATAACGATTAATAATATGGGCGTTTTATTACGGGTATCGAATGTCAGTAAGAAAGGAGCAGGTCAATTTGCATTACAAGATATAAGTTTTGTACAAAGCAAAAATCAAAAAGTAGCCATTGCAGGTGAAACTGGCTCTGGAAAAAGCACACTCCTTAAGATAATCGCAGGTTTAATTCAACCCGATGAGGGTGATATTTTATTTGAAAATGAAAAGGTTATTGGTCCTTCTGAAAAACTGGTGCCGGGTCATCCATTCATCGCCTATTTATCCCAATATTTTGAATTGCAAAAATTTTTGACGGTTGCACAAATCCTCTCTTATGCAAATCTCCTTTCTGAAAGACAAGCAAATGAGTTGTATAGAGTATGTGAAATAGACCATTTGCTGAGTAGGAAAACAGACCAGCTATCCGGTGGTGAGAAGCAGCGCATAGCCATAGCTCGGTTACTTATCTCTTCCCCTAAGTTATTGCTTCTAGATGAACCCTTTTCACATTTAGATCTTTCGCATAAGAATGTTTTAAAGTCCGTTATTAATAACATTTGTGAAAAGTTAGGGATAACCTGCATACTTGTTTCCCACGATCCAGCAGATACGTTATCATGGGCTGATAAAATTCTAGTAATGAAAGACGGGCAGTTAATACAGGAAGGGGTACCTGAAATGCTTTACAATCAACCAGTCAATGAGTATGTGGCAGGACTTTTTGGAAAATATTTTATCCTTAGCCCCACACAACTAAAAAACTTATTTGAAGGAGTTAATAAACGTAAGATTAAGTCGTTTTATAGACCTCAAGATTTCATACTTACTGAAAAGGCAAAAGGTTCTATCAAAGGTAAAGTGAGGAGCGTAAATTTTTTTGGGACTTTTTTTGAACTTGAAATTTCAATTCTAAAATCAATCATAACAGTTCGAACGCTTGAACGCAAAATTTTAGTAGGAGATAAGGTCTATATAGCCTTTAGGTAGCCTTCCTATGCGAAGTCACAAGCCTAAGCCTTACTTTTCACGATCATTGCACTCCCTTGCCAATCGCTTATGGCAATAAGACTTTCCGGAATCGTTGTAAGGAATTCATCAACTGCTTTTGTTACACCTTCCCAGGTGTGATTATAATCGTGGATGATCATAATTCCCCCTTCCGATAGTCGATGATAGAAATAGTGGAGCCCAGCTAATGTTGGATTATACAAGTCAGCGTCCAGGTGAATGAATGCATATTTTTCTTCTAGAAGGTCTTTTGTTGTAGCTGGAAAATATCCTTTGTGAACGATAATGTTTGAATTGCCATTTATAAATCTTACGACAGTTTCCACTGTTGTATCAGAGAAATCAACAGAGCGATTCACATCGTCAATCTTCTCACTAGTTAAATCTTGCCTGCTAAAACCTTCGAACGTGTCAAATAAATGGAACCTTCTTGTGTTATCTATTTCGTGAATGATTCGAGCAGTCTCACCTTGGTAAACACCTACTTCGGCAAAAGATCCTTCGATTCCAAGTTTTTTTAACCGTTCGATCTGAAGCCAAAAAGTATAGAATCTTACTTTATCGCGATAGGACTTTTCTATTTTCCTTAATTTCTTAGAAGTCTTACCATTTTTTTTACTTTCCTCCCATGAATAAGGCTTGCTTATTTTATAGGACCAGTTTGTTTCCAAAAGTTTGAATCCCAAAAAAAGGAAACAAATGAAAAGTAACATGCTGGTAAGTTGCAAAATGCTCAGGACAAGTATCATTCCTAGGTTGGGTTAAGCTGTTCAAATAGTCTACCACTGGACATTCAGGTAATATGTTCCTTAATTCGTTTGAATCTTTGTAATAAAGTTGCAATTTATGGTTCGACTTGATCAACATCCAACGACTTACATGCTAATTTTTAGCGGTCTTTTGTTGATAAATAACTAAGTTTTTAGACAGTCGACTTTTAAGGATTACAATAAGACTCCAAATTTAGTTATATGGAAAAGCCTAATGTCAGTTCATTGAAAACAAACAGAAGAAAATTTATTCAAACCACAGGAGCTGCAGTAGGTGGAGCTCTGGCTTTCAATATAGGTTCGCCTATCCAGGCATTTGCTTCCAGTGGTAATACTCTTAAAATTGGGTTAATTGGTTGTGGTGGAAGGGGAGCTGGCGCTGCAAGTCAGGCATTGGAGGCTGATCCGGACACGATTCTAACAGCTCTTGGAGACGTTTTCACCGATCGGCTTGATGAAACGTATCAAGCACTTCTAGAAATGTATCCAACTCGAGTAAAGGTTGACAAAAATCATAAGTTCGTTGGATTTGATGCTTACAAAAAAGTGATTGATTCGGATGTGGACGTTGTGTTATTAGCAACACCTCCTGCCTTCCGACCTGATCACATGGTTGCAGCCATTGACGCAGGTAAACACACATTTTGCGAAAAACCTATAGCGGTTGACGCACCAGGTGTAAGGAAAGTATTAGCTGCGGCAAAAAAAGCAAAGGAGAAAAACTTGTCCGTTGTATCGGGTCTTTGTTTTAGATATGACTTCCCCAAGCAAGCCATTTTTGAGAAAGTGCTTCGTGGCGAAATTGGGGAAATAAAAACGGTATCGACCATGCGCAATGGCAGCAATCTGTGGTCTAAACCAAGACAACCAGGGTGGAGCGACATGGAGTATAAATTAAGAAACTGGATGTACTATAGTTGGCTATCAGGAGATTTCATTACGGAAATGATGGTTCATAGTTTGGATATGATGTCTTGGGCGATGGGTGACAAAGCGCCATTAAAAGTTACAGGAACAGGTGGCAGGCAGGTGCGAGTAGACGAGATATATGGTAATGCTTATGATCACTTCGCAATTGAATATGAATATGAAAATAATGTGAGAGGATTTCATTTCAGTCGTCAGCAGGATGGGTGCTCAAATGTTAATAAAGTTGAGATTGCTGGCACACTAGGCAATGCGATCATTGGTGGCGCCAACGGCCACGAGATTTCGGGCCAAACAAAATGGGTGTACACCGGAGAAAAAAATAATATGTATCAAACTGAACACGATGAACTATTTAAAGCCATTCGAAAAGGAAAATCGATTAATGATGGCGAATCGATGGCAAAAAGCACCATGCTTGGAATACTTGGGCGTATGGTAGCTTACACGGGTCAGACGATCACTTGGGCGGAGGCCATTAACTCAACTCAGATTTTAGGACCAGCTATTGATCAGTATAACTGGGAATTACAATGGCCCGGACCTTCCATAGCTATGCCTGGCCTATCCAAACTCTTTTAAGATGTTAGAGATTAAATGTTCGTGATGAAATTGAGTAAAACTTTTCTTTTAGCAAGTCTCTTGACCTTGTTACCATTCCTGGCTGCACAGGCTCAGCAATCATCTCTGAAATTTGGTGAACTAATAAATCTTAATGATATCACAGAAAAAGCCAAACGGACTCCTTTAATGTGGCATGATGTAAACACCTCATCTGAAACTTGGACCGTCAAGAAGAACACACTTGCATGTACGGGTAATCCAATTGGCGTTATGCGTTCTGAAAATCAGTTTGAGAACTTCATGCTCCACATTGAGTGGATGCACTTAGAGGCTGGAGGGAATTCAGGTTTATTTATTTGGAGCGCAGCCAACCCTGATCCTGAGAATCGGTTGCCCGATGGTGTAGAAGTTCAAATGTTGGAGTTGGATTGGGTTAAATTGAATAAACGGGAAGGAGTGACCCCTCCAATCGCCTATGTTCATGGTGAACTTTTTGGTGTTGGCGGTGTAAAGACAGTTCCTGATAATCCACGAGGTGAAAGAAGTAAATCCATTGAGAACTTATGCAAGGGAAAAGGAGAATGGAATACCTATGATGTCGTTGCTATAGATGGTGTAGTGAAACTATCCGTTAATGGAAAGGTAGTAAATGGAATTAGCCATGCCTCTCAAAAGAAGGGGTATATATGTTTTGAATCCGAGGGCGCACCAATTCATTTTCGAAATCTGACGATTGTGGAACTAGCCCCAGGAGTTACCTCTGCAGAACAGACAGCACCATTGATCAGCACCAAGTGAGGAAATGTTATATAGTCTGTAATCATAACCTATGAGCCATATAGGTTTTGTGGAGCATCTTTATTTTTCCTATAAGACGAGTTGAGTTTTAAGTTAATTAGTAATCCGGTTTAGCAATAGCTCTTCAATTTCAGAATAAAATAATTCATTGGTCAGGCGAGTAATCGTTTTCTTTTTTACCTGATCAACAATGGAGTGATAGGTGTGGTCAATGTCAACATTTCCTTTTTTGAGTTGTACCAACTTTGATTCTATTTCTAGTAATTCTGAATCTGTAGCTTTCGCACGAAATCGATATGCCAAAAAGTAAGGAACGTCTTTTAGCAAAGAATTTATCAAAGTGTCACGATGCGCATTGAGAATCTGCTGAACCTGAAAACGCATCACATGAGGATCTCTTGTGAGTATTGCCTTTCTACCGATGAGTGGAGATTCAATTGCCTTCATTTGACTTGCTCTGTTTGATAGAACAAATCTATATAATACTAATAATATTAGCAAATCTTAATTTATGAAATACTACTATTATTAGTAAGCTATAAAAGTTACTTTTTTAATCGAATTGGCCACTATTTTCCTGAAAATGGACTTACAAGGTTGCCATGTCAATTACGAACCTATAGCGAACATCACCCTTTACCATGCGTTCATAGGCCTTACTTATATCTTTCATCGCAATCAATTCAATATCAGAAACGATGTTGTGTTCTGCACAATAGTCAAGCATTTCCTGGGTTTCAGGTAAGCCACCAATTCCCGATGCTGCAAGACTCTTTCTGCCATCCATTAAGCTGAAGGTTGGAATTTCATTCGGTACCGGAGGAATGCCTACCATGATATGAGTGCCATTGGTTTTCAATAATGACAGGTAGAGTTTGAAATCGTGTGGGGCTGAGACCGTGTCAAGAATATAATCGAATGATCCTCTGGCTGTTTTAACCTGTTGTTTATCAGAGGTGACTATAAATTTATGTGCTCCTAATCTTCTTGCATCCACTTCTTTAGTTGCCGAGGTACTGAGGACTGTTACTTCTGCACCAAATGCAACACCAAACTTAACTGCCATATGACCTAGTCCGCCAAGGCCTAATATGGCAAGTTTATGACCTTTGCCCACTTTCCAATGGCGAAGTGGAGAATACGTTGTAATGCCAGCACACAATAATGGCGCTACTGCGGGGAGTGAAAGTTTTGGGGAGATGTGTAAAACAAAATCCTGATGAACTACAATGGTGTTAGAATATCCTCCATAGGTAGGTAAGCCATCTTTTCCTTTGGAGTTGTACGTTCCCACTCCTCCTGTAAGGCAGTATTGCTCAAGACCTTGCTTGCAATTCTCGCACGAACGGCAAGAATCCACAAGGCAACCGACAGCTGCTAGATCGCCCGCTTTAAATTTCTTTACCTGTTCTCCAACCTTTACCACCCTGCCAACAATTTCATGACCAGGAACCATGGGAAAAATACCAGGGAACCATTCATTCCTGATTTGATGCAAGTCAGAATGGCAAACACCGCAGTACTGAATATCAAACTGCACGTCCAGTGGACCGACTTCCCGCCTTTCAAAACTCCATGATGCTAAATCAGTTGTAGGGCTTTGGGCTGCATATCCTTTTGTTTGTATCATAAAGTAGATGTGATGTTTTAAAATCGATTTTGAAAAATACAAAATTTGAAACAAATCGATTTTTATTTTGGACCTGCCGGTCGAAATTTGAATTCAAGACGATAGCCATGCCTCAATCTTTGGTATGTTATTTTTTTTTGGCGGTTGACCTAATCAACTTTTTCATTTTTTCCCTGTCCAGGTTTTCCTTTATCCTTGCCCTTACAATTTTTTTTACCAGCGAAGCAGGTAAAGGCTGATTAACAGTAAATTGAATAGTCCCTTTGGCAGTTCTGTAGGGCTTAAGTTCTTTTTCCATTTTGGCAATAAGGGAAGAGTTACCTGGAAAGAAACTGCAATGATTCTTAAATGAGGCAAAATAGACCAACGGACCATTATATTTATACCCAGGCATTGAATAGCTGATGACTTCATCTGCATGTGGTGCCACAGACTTAATGGTCTTCCGAAGATTCTCCAGCATCATCCGAACTTTTTTATCCGTTAGTTCGTCAAGATACTCATCGATGTTTTTCGCTGCTGTATTCATAGTACTTTATTTTGAGCTATTGAGAATTGACTCACACGTTTGATTTAACTATCCTTTTCCATTCACTTATAGTGATTCTAAAAATAGTAACATGATTTTGATGATAAATAGTTTGCCTTTCTGCCTGCATTGAGTTTTTTGTGGCTACGTTGATTGAGGGAACATTGGTATTGCTTATTATCGAAATTAAACTGGGCGCATTGTTATTTTGAAATGAAACGTCCATAATTTTTCGTGCAGCTTCAGTCGCATAGCCTTTATTTCTTCCTTCAGGTAACAAGGAATATGCAATTTCAAGCTCACCAATACCGTCAACCTGCTGAATCAACAACCCTGAATGACCTACCAATTTGCCACTTGCTTTTTCCACTAAAGCATTCATTCCACCAAGTTCATTTTCGTATCGATTAAACTGTTTAGTATACCAATTTTCACATTCAACCTCGGGCGACTTTTTTTCGGTTACCCAATGTTGAAATGATGATGGATCCTTAAAAAAACCTAGCCAGGCAGTAAAATCAGACCTTTCAATTTTCCTAAAATGAAGTCGCTCAGTTTCCTCTTTGTCCAAAAGATATTTCATATCACAATTTATTGGGCTTCTAGTTTAAAACTAATTATTATTGTTTTAAATACTTCTATATGAAAAAAGCATTTCTCCTGATTTTCATTTCCATGTTTACCGTTGCCACACATGCGCAGACAAAAAATAGTTTCGCTGTGCAAGCCACAATTGAAAACGGAATTATTGAAGGCCAATATGATACTAAATCAGGGCTACAAATGTATTTTGGAATTCCTTTTGCCAAGCCCCCAATTGGCAACTTGCGTTGGAAGGCACCAGAGCCTGTGGATAATTGGAAAAGTGTGTTAGCTACCAAGGACTTTAGTGCACGTCCAGTTCAACCCATCGTTTTTGGTGACATGAATTCTCGTTCTAATGGATTGAGTGAAGACTGCCTCTACCTTAACGTGTGGACTCCTGCTAAGCGAACAACCAAGGGCTTACCAGTGTTGGTATATTTTTTTGGTGGTGGTTTTGTTGCTGGAGATGCCACTGAGCCAAGGTATGATGGTGCCAACATGGCGAAGAAGGGAATTGTAGTTGTAACAGTAAATTACAGATTGGGTATTTTTGGATTCTTTTCACATCCAGAACTGCGCAAGGAAGCTTCTTACAAAGCTTCTGGTAATTATGGCCTGCTTGATCAACATGCTGGACTTAAATGGGTTCAAAAAAATATTGCTGCCTTTGGCGGTGATCCTAAGCGCGTAACAATTGCAGGTGAATCCGCAGGATCTATTGCAGTGAGTGCCCAGATGTCTTCTCCACTTTCTAAAAACATGATTGCAGGTGCAATAGGAGAGAGCGGTGCCGGCATCAACCCAACATTGTTTCCCATAGCTCTTGCTGAAGCTGAAAAAATTGGACTTGAGTTTGCAACTAAGGCTGGGTATCCATCACTGGCACAACTAAGATCATTAAGCACCCGTGATCTGTATGAGATTTATGCAGAATCCAAGGGGTTTAGATTTTCTACTGTGATTGATGGATATTTCTATCCCAAAACAATTCCTGAAATCTTTAGAGCCAAAGAACAAGCACAAGTTCCCTTGTTGCTGGGATGGAATTCTACAGAAATTCCAGGCATGGCATTTATGCAAGGCCAGCCCTATACTGAAGAAAACTATGTTAAGAAAGTAAAGGAAGTTTATCCCGATGATCATGCTGAGGTTTTGAAACTTTATCCTCATTCGTCCCAAAAGGAAATTGAATGGTCTGCAACCATGCTGGCGTCTGATCGTTTTATTGCTTATAGCACATGGAAGTGGTTTGACCTTCATCGCAAGAATAGTAATCAGCCAGTCTATCGATACTTGTATAGTAAGCTCAGGCCTCCTTTGGTTGATAAGAGTTTAACTTCTGGGCTGGCGGGTGGAACTGTGCGAGGTCAACAAGGCACTCCTAGACCAGAACCCATTGGCGCACCGCATGCGTGTGAGATTGAATATTGCATGGGCAACCTTGACCTGATTAAAGACTACGCTTGGACAGATGATGACTACCGGGTATCTGAAACAATGTTAAGTTACTTTGCGAATTTTGTTATTTCGGGTAACCCAAATGGAGACAAACTTCCTGAATGGCCAGCTGCGGAAGCGCTGGACACAACTCCACCTGTTATGGTTATAGACACACAATCAAAGGCAATTGATGGCAAAGATGATGCACGATATTTATTCTTGGATAAAGCCTATAAGAATAACTAATTAAAGTAGGTTAGGACACCACGAAAGTGAGTCACCAAAAGTCAGGCCTTTTAGTTGTGCCTCCTTGTATTCGGCAGTCTCCGCATTCTGGCGTGGTGAATTCATAGAAATTCTGGTCGAGTAGCCGCAGGATGATGGTGTTATCAGGTAATTCATTAAGCGAAACACAGAATAGTGGCGGGCCTGCGGTCGGATCTGGAAAAATGGGGCAGGATAACTCAGTATTACACCCAACATCTCTCAGCGATCGAAATTCGGGAGGCATATCGAGGTATTCAATGAAGAACCTCTTTTCCTTTATTTCTGCACCGCTAAAGAATCCTAGCACAGGTTCGTTTTTATCTGTGATCGAATGAATATTACCGAGCACTGTAATCGGTGTCGTTCCAAAAATACCACCCAAGGATTCTGTTGTCTTTCTTAAGTCGTCTAGAAAAGTATATTCGGGTAACGTTAATGCTCGTTGTTTGACAAGCACACTATATCGTATTGAAATTTTAGGTGATCCTTTTGGGATAGACAGAATAGACTTTCGATTTATAACATCATCAGCCAGCCTAATAGAGGTACCAATAGAAATGCTGGTGGGATCATCATTTTGCCAGCAGGAGAAAATTGATTCTTCCGCAGTTCTTGGGATTGGTACTTTTTTTACAAATTTATACTGCGAAGAGTCAGATGCATAGTATTGGTATGTTTCTATATAGTCCCATCCATAATATCGAGTCTTATTTTCTGAATCATGGGTATTAACATGCACACTTAGGATTTCTCCATTATTTGAAATACTAAAACCTAAGCTATCAATAGGTGGAGTTGCCTTAATACTAATTGTATCAGAAACATATTCACGTCCTGAGGCAGTAAGAATCCGTAATTTGTACAAAGCAGTTTTGTCAATGACTAAATCTTTTACCTTATACTCTCCCAGGTTTTTCTCCAACAAAGAATATGAAATGCCAGTGGATGTGTTAATGGTAACTGTTGCTTTTGTCTCTGGATCCGCTGTCTCCAATTCTGAAATAGGTTGTGAACGTGATAGTCGTACGGTTGCAGATCGATCTGTTGCATTAACAAAACCATCGACTACTAAAATATTCAGGTTTTCTTGTGCAACTTTTGGTGTGAATGGTTCCACGCAGCTTATTGCCAATAAAAAAAAGGCAGGGAAAATCTGTTTAAAATAAGTTCCGATGATCATTATTGGATTGAAAACATTTTCAAAGATATTAAAAGGCTACATTTTTCATCTTGGTCATGCTTTGTATTTATAAGCTGGAATTTTTTCCAGTCACTATACCCCTTGTGGTGTAAAAATGTAAAGTCATAACAGTTGACCAGGATATCTTGCTTTATAACTATGATCTATTCGAGCAATATATTTCGAGCTAAATCGAATATATTCGCGAATATTTTATTCAGCTTGCTCCGATATTTCACCACCTTATTGGTTCTTTTCGTCACATTCATTTGTAGCTTTTCGCAAGACAAAAATGAACATGATGGGCTCGCGAAAGCCATTCAGCATCGTGTACTAAGAGATACCACTCTGGTTCTTCAGTTGTGTGAATTTGCCTATAGTTTTAATGATCGTAATGATTCGATTATTAAATATGCTAATCAGGCTTTGCAATTATCACAAGATCTAAATTTTGATAAGGGTATCGGACGAGCTTACTGGCTGCTCGGCATGGCAAACTATTATATTGGTCATATCGATTCATCTGAATATTTTTTGGAAGCCGCATTACCTTATTCAGAGGATAGCAAGGACATTCGTGAGCTTGGTAGAATTTATAATACTATGGCCAATGTAGCGAGATTTAAAGGTAATTCAGCTTTAGCCTTGGACCTATACTTTAAAAGTCTTCTCATGAAGGAGAAGAATGGAGACCTATTTGGTAAAGCACTTACCCTAAATAATATTGGCAATATTTATAGTGACATGAAGGAACATGAGAAAGCATTGTCGTATTTAAATAATAGTCTAGTCGTAAGAAGGCAAATCGGAAAAGAGAATTCCGGCATCATGCTGTTTGCTGACTTGGCTAATGGCTACCTTAATCTTAATAAGTTAGATTCTTCCAAGTATTTTATTAACCGCGGACTTCAAAATTCAAACCTTAATGAGGACTATTGGCCTATAACTAATATTTACGAAGTTGGAGTGCGATATTTTAAGAAAGTTGGTAAAAGCGATAGCGCTTTTTTCTTTATTACTGAAGGTTTGAAGAATGCGGAACTCGCAAAGAGCGAGGATAAGGTTACTCTCTTTCAATTGCAGCTGGCAGACTACTATTTACAAAAAGGGCAATTCAAACAAGCAATAAATGAAGTCGATAAAGTATTAACCTATGCAAAAAAAATGCGGAGATTGGAATATGAGGCCAACGCCATCAGAATTAAAAGTAGTGCGTTATCCGGTTTGGGATTTTTTGAAGAAGCCTTTAAACTCTCCCTGCTTTATAAAATTTTGGATGATAGTCTGAAGAAACAGAGTTTTTCTGAAAGTTTGTTGGCAAAAGAGTTGGGCTATCAATTAGATAGACAAAAAATCAATTCTGAAAAAAGGGAATTAGAATCTTCAAAAAAGTTGCAGCAGACCAGATGGGTTACATTTTCATTCCTTCTAACAACTATTGGCATAGGAGTACTTGCCTATTTTTATTACCAAAACAGTAACTTAAGGAAAGTTAATCAGGAAAAGCTAGTAAGTAAGCAGAGAGAAATTGAGAATAAGCGTGATGAAATTGCGCTTCGCAATCAAGATCTAGTGCAACAAAAGGATCAAATTCTTATTTTAAATCATAGTCTAGAAGCCACTGTTGAACTCCGGACAAAAGAGTTGCATCAGTCGGTCCGAACACTAACACAACAAAACCAAAACCTTGAACAGTTTTCTTTTATTGTATCTCATAATCTTCGATCGCCTTTAGCCCGTATCAAGGGGATTCTTAACTTACTTAAACTTAAGAATCATACCCCGTTGGAATTGGAAAGCATGCATCAATTATTATTTGATTCATCAACACAATTGGACGCGGTGATTAGGGATTTAACTGATATTCTAAACATTCGAAAAGGTGTTGATTACCACAGTGAAAGAATTATTGTTTACGATGTTTTGAGAACGCTCTTCAACTCCTTTGAAGATGAGCTGAAAAAAGTAAATGCTATCATTGATATAAACATATCCCCCCAGCTGGAAATTGTTGGAGTAAAAGCATATGTGAATAGCATCTTCTATAATTTAATCTCTAACGCTTTAAAATATAAGGCTAAAAACCGCCCCCTTTCCATTGCACTCAGTTCTGAAGTTCGAAATGGCTTTTGTTATTTTAAAGTGAAAGACAATGGATTGGGCATTGACTTGGCTAACGGTAATGATCAAAAAATATTTGGATTATATAAACGATTTCATCCTTCTGTGGAAGGTAAGGGATTTGGATTATACCTTGTGAAAACACAACTGGAAACAATGAATGGAACTATTCAGGTGAAAAGTCAGCTAAACATAGGAACGGAATTTACTTTTTCAATTCCTGTTTAGCAGTTACCCGTGTAAACCTAGTTGTTCGGATCTCAATAAATCCTTATTTTTTCCGCTTATCTAAATTTGAATCACTCATGATACGAATATGCACTTTTCTAATTCTCATTTCCTCTCTTGCTCATTCGCAATCAGTTCCAACATCTTATTATAAAGAACTGCAACATCGCATGATTGGCCCATTCCGTGCCGGGAGAACGGTGGGTGCTGTAGGAATTCCTTCACAACCCAATGTGTTTTTCATTGGCGTTAATAATGGAGGTGTTTGGAAAACAAATGACTTTGGTCGCACTTGGAATCCTCTTTTTGACAAGGAATCGACAGGATCTATAGGAGATATTGCTGTTTCTCTATCCGATCCCAAAATAATTTATGTGGGTACAGGTGAAGGACTTCATCGACCTGACTTATCAATTGGCGATGGAATGTTTAAATCTAAAGATGGAGGCACTACCTGGAAACACATTGGATTGAACGATGCTCAGCAGATCGGTCGTGTGGTCGTTCATCCCACAAACCCTGAGCTGGTATTTGCCGCTGTGTTAGGTCATCCATACGGAGCAAATGAAATGCGTGGCGTATTTCGCTCAAGTAATGGTGGCTCAACATGGGAGAAAGTATTGTATACTAATCAAAATACCGGAGCTATTCAAGTTGAATTCGATCCAACTAATCCGGAAATACTATTTGCTGATATGTGGGAGCATCGTGAGGGGCCTTGGGAGAATGGTTCTTTTTCTGGACCTAATAGTGGCTTATACAAATCAATTGATGGCGGCACTACTTGGCGAAAACTTTTAAATGGCTTGCCAACAGCTGAGCAGGGTTTGGGAAGAATTGGATTTGGAATTTCGTATAGCAATCCTAAAAGAATGTATGCTACCGTTGATGCCCGAGACAATGGAGGAATTTATCGGAGTGATGACGCTGGTGAAAGCTGGAAGATCGTAAGCTCACAACAGAGGGTGTGGGGCCGTGGAAGTGACTTTGCTGAAATCAGGGTTCACCCAAAAAATCCTGACGTTGTTTTTGCTGCCAACACGGCCTCATATCGCTCAACGGATGGAGGATTAAATTGGACGTCAATAAAAGGTGCTCCTGGAGGTGATGATTATCATCGCATATGGATCAATCCGGAACAGCCGGATATCATGCTTTTTTCTTCTGATCAAGGTGCAACAATAACAGTAAATGGTGGTAAGACATGGAGTTCTTGGTATAATCAGCCTACTGCTCAATATTATCACATTATCACAGATAATCAATTTCCATACTGGGTGTATGGAGGGCAGCAGGAGAGTGGTGCTAACGGCACTCGCAGTCGTGGCGATGGCGGACAAATATCATTTCGAGATTGGATGGGTGTAGGTGCTGATGAATACGCCTACGTAGCACCTGATCCAAAAAATCCTGACATCATATATGGAGGACGTGTAACTCGCTTTAATAAGAAGACTGGCCAAACACAGAATGTTGCCCCTGAATCATTGCGTTCGGGCCAATATAGAATGCTTCGCTCATTGCCTTTGTTGTTTCATCCCGCAGATCCATCCATGCTACTTTTTGCAACCAATGTTTTGTGGAAGACGACAACGGGCGGCCAGCAGTGGGACATCATTAGTGGTGACTTGACAAGAAAGCAACCTGAAGTTCCGTCCAGTATAGGAGATTTCAAGACGGAAAGCTTAACGACTATGAAGCAACGTGCAGTGATTTATTCTGTTGATGGGTCGCCTTTGAATAAAAATATAATTTGGGCAGGTACAGATGATGGTTTAGTTCACACTACTCAAGATGGCGGTAAAACATGGAAAGATGTAACACCTCCTGCGTTATCTTCCTGGGATAAAGTTTCACAAATAGAGGCGGGCCATTATGACGAGTCAACTGCTTTCTTCTCTGTTAATGCCTTGAGAAAGGATGACCTAAGACCACACATCTATAAAACAAAAGATGGAGGTAGCACTTGGAAGGAAATTATTAACGGACTTCCAACCAATGCGGTAGTTAATGTTGTGCGTGAAGACCATAAGCAAAAAGGACTTTTGTTTGCCGGCACTGAGCAAGCTGTTTATTTTTCTATTGATGAAGGCGAAAACTGGCAATCGTTAAGAAACAACATGCCAGCAACCTCTATTCGAGATTTGGTTATTCAGGAAGATGATGTGGTAATCGGTACTCACGGCCGTTCTATTTGGATTATGGATAACATCAGCCCAATTAGAAATTTGACGCAAGCCCTAGCAGAGAGAGGTTCCTTTTTGTATCCACCTGCTATCGCTACGAGGGTAAGGTATAACATGTTCTCTGATACACCACTGCCTCCAGAGGAACCAGCTGGTCAAAATCCACCAGACGGTGCCATTTTGGATTATTGGATTGGCAACCCTGCGTCCGAAGTTCGTCTGGAAATTATAGACAAGGAGGGATCCCTAGTGAGAGTTTTTTCTAGTACTGATAAAGCTGAGAGTATAGATACAGTTTCGATACCGCATCCTACCTATTGGATAAGGCCAGCACACGTATTGCAAACGACCGCAGGACATCATCGCTTTGTTTGGGATTTGCGTTATGCTGATCCGAAAGGAAGTGATCGACAATTTGCAATTGCTGCCATTGTACATAATACCCCCAGCGGACCTAAAGGACCGTTTGTTCATCCTGGTAAATACAAAGTCAGACTTTCAATTGATGGTAAAGTCCAAGAGCAGGAAATCGACATCAGGCTTGATCCTCGAGTTGCCATTAGTGAATCTGATTTGAAATTACAGACAGACAATTCTCTGACGTGCTACAAGACTTATCATGATCTACAGGCAATCAGGGAATTTATTGACCTCAGTTTAGGTACTACTAAAATTAAGTGGCCTAAAGGCAAACGAGAACAATGGGTTGCTTTACGTGGAGAAGGTGCACCATGCAATCCTGATGTGATGTACGGAAGTATATATGAAACCGCTATTGGAAAGGAAACGATTGTCGGTTTACAAGAAAAGTGTTTGCATATGTTGGCATTGCTTCAAAGTGTGGACGCTAAGCCAACGGATTCGACATTAGCTGGTGTGGTAAAATTGAAGGAATTATCAAATGCTATGGAAAATCGATGGGCTAAAATGAAGTAAGTTAGAATTTCTACACCGAGTGTGTAACTATTTTAAAACAATGGAGTATTCTGAGTAAATACTTTGTTTATGACAAAATTAAAATACACGCTCTTTATTATTCTAATGCTTTCAATAGGCTTCCCTGGATTTTCACAAACCACTGTAATTGAACCCCAGAAATCTGAAAAGAAAATTCAGCGTGCTGGTACGGAAGATGAACCGCGCACTGATGGGTTGAAAAGAATCAGCACACGGTTAGCCGATGAAGATGATTTCGATATAGACATAGATGAAGAAGCTTTTGAAGCGAATATTGAAAGGGTAGTGGAGAGGGCCATGAGTTCGGTTGAAGTAGCTCTGGAAAGGCTAGAGACAAACATGGAGTCCATCGAAGTAAATCTTGAAGATCTTCATCCAATTGAAATTCAAATACCTGAACTTAACCTCGAACCTTTTGAAGTGGATCTTGGTGACCTTGATATAGACATCGATATCGATGAGAATAGATTTAATTGGAGTGGCGATGCCGAACTGGATATTGAAGAGGACGAATTCATCCAGAATACGATAAAAAAGAAGAGTAAATCTGATAAAGAGAAGTCAAGGGGACTGAAGAAGATTAACTAAGTCGCTAACTGTGATAAGAAAATCAGCCAATGCTTACATTATATCGTCACAAAAAGAAAAGCCCACTTAAAGTATCCCAATAAAAGAGACTCTAAGCGGGCTTTATATTTGTAAACAAATATCTAATTCGGATTAACAGCTTTGATCACATGATACACAGCACCACCTCTGCCTGTTTCTGTCTTACCAATTTCTGTAAGCCCCTCTGTTGGAAATACAATTTTTGGATCCCATGTGGGATATAAAGCTTCTTTAAGTGAGGAGTAGAGATCATATGAAACGGTAGTGAAATGGATATTGTAACCTGATGGAGATAATACGATAGCATTGCCCCAACCTACCTGCGAAGTTTGTTTCTTATCCATTGCGGTTTTTATAAAAGGCCCCCAATGTTTTCTTTCCAAGGCAATCAAGCTTGCAGGCTGAGTTGAATTGTGGTAGACCATACTAACATAGTTAAAATCTTTGTCGGGCACTGCGGTGGCAGCTTGTTGCCAATCTTCATCGCGAAGAAAGAATGTACTTGTTGTTGTGCTAATGGAATTGGTCTCGACCTTATCAGCAGTAACATTGGGGAATGAAGCAGTGATAGCAGCCGCACTCCATACATCTCCAATTTTATCGATGTCTTTGTAGCTGTTGATGAACAGGAAATTAGATGAGTTTTCCATGTCATAGCCTCCAACTTTTTCGAGCAAGGCCCAAAAAGTTAGGTTTCCCTTGGCCACTGCTTTCTTGGCAATTTCTGCCCAGTAGGTAGTTTCTCTTTTAACAAATTCATCTCGTTTGTCGGCCGTTACTCTGCGGTATTGATAGACAGTGATGCCAGGATCTGGAGCAGCCGCTGTTTGTGCAAAGGTGGTTTGTAATCCTGCGAAGAGGAACAATAGTACGAGGAGGATCTTTGTCTCTTGATTTTTAGTTTTCATGGTAATTGTTTTTTTGGGTTGGGGTGGGTTAATATGATTCCGATTTTCGAAACGTTCAAATTTATTTAGCGGCCATTGCAGCATTTATAGGAGCACGATCCAGGTATTGAATAACCCGATCTATTTTGTCTGAGCTATCAAAATGAAACACGGTATGAATGTTTAGTGACACGGCTTTTCCATTGCGATAGGAGACGTTAAATGCTGACCAGTTAAACAACCAAACACCAGTTGCAATGTGAGTAGGTGGCTTATTTGCCTGAATGGATAGCCATGCCTCATTTTTAAAAATAATCGTATCTATCGCATTAGCTCTGCGATCCTTCCAATAGGATAGAATCGCTGGCTTACCTGAAATACTATCACCATTGTTCCAGGCAAACACCGCGTTGTCAGCGAAATTGTTGAGAAAGCCATCGACATCTCCCTCCGCTAATTTGACTAGACTTTCTCGGCCAATACCTGTGTATTTTGCATCTGCAAAATCAACGGCCTTTGGTTCTTCATTAGGAGGTTCTTGTTGACGTGGACTACACGACCAAAACAAGCTGCAACTCATTACTACTAAAAGTAGCTTTTTCATAATCGTTGGGTTTAAGGGGTTAGGGTTTATTTACAAAGTGTTATTCGTTAAATGCAGCAACACAAATTTCGTTCACGGTAGGGCATTGAACGACACTACTTACTTTGCTTTTAATTGATTACTTCCAGCAAAAAATGACAGGCTTCACGGAATGCGTTACGAAGCTGGAAAGATTATAGTTTTACAAAGTTTATGAAAAATTAGGTAAAAAAGCAAGTGACCTACTTTACATCCTACTTCTTTTAAGGTTAAGATTTGCCTTCATAATTGTCAAAAGATTCTTAATAGGCTATAATGGCCATAGGCTTAATTAGCACTAGTTCGTTATTCTTTTTATAGACACTTTATTGCTTATGGTGTTTGACTAGCGAATTTTCTACATGAACTTACCATTCAATTATTAACTTTCGAAATGATACGACTCGCCCCTTTTATTCTATTGGTTTTAATTGGATGCAGTACTCCATATGAACATCCAACAGGGAGCTACAATGGATTGCTGAAATTTCCTTCAATCACCTACCATATTTACCTGGATTGGGAGAAGCCTCGGCCGGTTGTGATTAATACCACATTTAAGGCATCAGAGTTCCAATTAGATACCATCTTCTACTCAAACGACTCGTTGCATTTTAGGTTGAAGGAATTTTACTCTGAATACAAAGGACGTTTCAATAAAGAGACTAATAGGATTACGGGTCAATGGACTGACGAAGACTCAGTCGATCATCCATTGGAATTTGTCGCAGTTAACCCAGATACCGTTTTGGGCCTTTATCCACGCACCTCGAAAAATTATAGCTACCAACCTCCAATACTTGAAGATGACGATCTATCCGTTTGTGATACTTCAGACCAGGGCATGATTGGCTCACCTATTGATACCGTCATTCAACGAATTATTCGCGGTAAGTATAGGGATGTGCATAGTCTTTTAGTTTCGCGAAACAACTGCCTGGTAGTGGAGGAATATTTTTATCGCTATGATCGAGACTATGTCTATAATATTCAGTCCGCTACCAAGAGTTTTGTCTCCGCACTTCTAGGCATAGCGTTAGATAAAGGTGAAGTAAGAAGTATTGATGAAACTCTTTGTTCGAATTTGCCTGCGTACGAAAATCAAGTGTGTAATCCACAAAATCAGGACATTACCTTACGACAACTTCTCACCATGAGCACTGGCTTCTCATGGGATGAACAAACCTATGACTACATGGATAAGCGCAATAGCCTGGCCATCGCATCAAATGAAAAAGATCAGTTCTTTCATTTGTTTTCGAAGGCTCGAGCCAAATTAGCTACTCCGGTTTTTGCGTACAACACATTAAATCACCTTCTCATTAATGCTGTACTTCTTAATACCACACATCTTGATAACAAAGAGGAGTTAACGGAACGCTTGTTGAAGCCCCTTGGAATTGTGAATGCGTTTATTGACGAACCCACCCCAATGGGTGTTATTGGTGACATTGGCTTACGTCCACGAGACATGCTAAAATTTGGGTTGCTATACCTCAATAATGGTAATTGGAATGGTGAACAGATAATCTCTCCCAAATGGATAAAAGAATCAACGACAGAAAAAATAAAGCCAAGAGCTTCACTTGGCTATGGTTACTTCTGGTGGACCAAAGACTTTGAATGGAACGGAAGGAAGGTATCCTCATATTTTGCCTGGGGATACGGAGGGCAATACATTTTTGTTCTTCCTGAAATTCAGTTAGTGATTGTCATGTCTGGCAGTAATTGGGGGACTGACCCAGAAGGACAGGCAATGGAAATGGTGGATGAAATCATATCTTCCATTAAGTAAAAACATTCTTTAAATTTCGTGATAGTTAATGAGCTAATTTTATGGACAAGCGAGCTTTTCTTAAGACTTCAGCTGCCTTGGCAGCAGGGACAGTGTTTTCACAATTACTAGCCTGCACTTCAAATATGAAAAATGAACATCTGAAAAACTGGGCTGGCAATTTAGAATACAGCACGAGCAATGTGCATTATCCCAAAACGTTGGAAGAAGTTCAGGAAATTGTAAAGAGTTGTACAAAACTCAGAGGACTTGGCTCACGACATTCATTTAATAAAATAGCTGATAGCACCGAAAATCAGATATATCTAAAAGAGTTTAATAAAGTAATCTCGCTGGATAGAACAGCAAATACCGTAACGGTTGGTGCAGGCATGAAGTACGGTGAGCTATGTCAGTACCTTCATGAAAATGGTTATGCGTTGCACAACCTTGCTTCCTTGCCTCATATATCAGTTGCCGGATCGATCGCCACTGCAACGCATGGTTCAGGGGTAAGAAATGGTAATCTATCTACTGGCGTATCGGCTATTGAATTCGTAAATGGATCTGGAGAACTTGTCACCCTTTCAAGAAAAGATGGAGAATCATTCAATGGAGCGGTAGTAGGGCTTGGAGCTATTGGCATAGTCGTTAGCGTTACCCTCGACCTTCAGCCAACTTTCAATATGCAGCAGGTTGTTTATCTCAATCTTCCGATGGCTGAACTAGAAAAGAACTTTCTTGAAATTATGTCGGGTGGCTATAGTGTAAGTCTGTTTACCGATTGGAGGAATAAAACTATCAATGAAGTCTGGATAAAAAACCGTATCGAAGAGGGTGTGGCTTCTACAATGGCCCCTGAATTTTATGGCGCAAAACTGGCCACAAAAAATATGCATCCGGTTGAAAACCTAGGTGCTGAAAATTGTACAGAGCAAATGGGAGTACCCGGACCGTGGTATGAAAGAATGCCGCATTTTAAAATGGGTTTTATGCCTAGCGCAGGCGAAGAGTTGCAGGCAGAATACTTCATACCCATCGAACACGGTTATGCCGCTATGATGGCCATGGAAACACTTCATGAAAAGATTTCGCCTCACTTGTTCATTTCCGAAATACGAGCTGTTGCTGCAGATGACCTTTGGATGAGTCCGTGTTATAAACAAACATGTGCTGTACTTCACACGACCTGGAAGCAAGAGGATATTGTGATGGACTTACTTCCCTTAGTCGAACAGCAACTGGCTCCATTTAATCCTCGGCCACACTGGGCGAAATTGTTTACCATTGCACCTTCCGTTTTGCAGTCGAGGATAGAAAAGTTGGGGGACTTTAAGCAACTGCTCCAACAATATGATCCAACTGGAAAATTTCGCAATGAATTTATTGAGGCAAATCTTTTTGGTTCTTAATCACGGTCTTCTTTTCGTGGCCAACCCAGATAGCAACAAAGTAACCCGAAAGGAAGAAATAAGATAACCATATACTGGCCATAGTTCAACATGATATTTTCCGAGGGATTTCTTGGATTATAATAAAGTATGAAATGATCTTGGTCACTTCCCACCACATAATCATTATCGATAACATCATATACTTTAGCGGTATGAACGTTTCCGTTTTTGTCTTTGAACTCCATCAAGTCATATATCCCTGTATCTCCGCCAAGGTTTTCGGATTCTTCTTTTAAATACAGTGCCTCTGTTCTTGTCCACATAAGTTGCTTATATAAGAGCTCGCTAGGATAATACGTTCCCGCTAGTACTAGTAATAGACCAGGGATCAAGAGTAAAAGTAGACCGAGAGGATATTTTTTCAAGTAAAATAAAGTGTAGCAACACTGCCAATATACTTTAATCATTTGTGAATAGGATAAGCAATTTCTGTTGGATGGCTAAGGCATTGTTAGTTTAACTAATTATTTGTTACTTTAATTAAGCATAGCGTGTGGAGTCAAGCGCCCACCTTAAAAAACGGGGCGCCACCGAAAAGCCAGACGATTAGGAATAAAAATTAATTTCAATGAAAAAGAATATAGCAGAGTTTATCGGCACATTTTGGCTCGTGCTAGGTGGCTGTGGAAGTGCGATGTTAGCAGCAGGTGTTCCAGAAGTAGGCATCGGCTTTGTGGGTGTTTCACTCGCTTTTGGTTTAACAGTATTGACCATTGCGTACTCATTGGGCCACATTTCCGGAGCTCATCTTAACCCTGCCGTTACGGTTGGTCTTTGGATGGGAGGGAGGATAAGTGCTAGCGAAATTATTCCTTATGTAGTTTCTCAGGTACTTGGTGGAATTGCAGGTGCAGGAGTGCTTTATGTTATTGTAACAGGAAATGGTTCTTCTATTGGAACCTTTGCAGCAAATGGTTATGGAGATCATTCACCTGGCAACTACGGTATGACGGCAGCCTTCGTAACAGAGTTCGTCATGACGTTTATGTTTCTATTAATAATTTTAGGTGCAACTGACGAGAAAGCTCCAAAAGGATTTGCCGGTATTGCAATTGGTCTTGCGTTAACCTTGATTCATTTGATCAGCATACCTGTAACAAACACGTCAGTTAACCCGGCCAGAAGTATTAGCCAAGCCATATTCGTTGGTGACTGGGCATTATCGCAATTGTGGTTATTTATTGCAGCTCCTATTGCTGGTGCAGCAATGGCAGGGGTTGTGTATAAGTATCTAAAATCAACATAGAGATCGAAATAGGTTAGCAGAACGGCTATGAGAAACAGCATTTCTAAAGATGACGATTGTCACCCATTTGACTTTCTTAAGATTCGTCTACAAGTCCACCGTAATCAATCAATAGTTCTTCACCAGATTCGATGTCACGTGTGGCTTCAAAGTATTCTCCATCGTTAATGGAAATAATATTTGGTGTATCGGAATGATTGAGATAGAGAGAAACATCCATTTTCTTGAAACCATAATCCGGAACGAAATAGTGATCCGCATCGTAAAGGCAATAGTTCTCTACCAAAAATTTAGCGTGAGCAGGTAATTCAGAAACTTCTATTTTAGAAAGTTTTATCCAGTTATCTTCGGGGTGAGGTGTGCTAAACATTTCTCTACTGCCTTTTGATATTCTTTGAATAGCAAATACACCGATACCTTCGATAGTAGAAGGCTTTAGCATTACATAGGTATTGGATAACTCAGAGAGGAATTCACGTTTTGTCATCTTCTGTGGACTGGATTAAACTTTAGAAAGTATTCCAATAAAGTTAAGCCAAAATTCTTTCTCTTGGTGAAATGGAGAAGTTAAGGACTTCATTATAGCGCACTACGGATATATCGGTAAGCGTAAGAATTTCTTTCCGAGTAAGCTCTTTGAATAGGTCATGCGTACTATGGATGGTTTTGTTGTGAAAAGCGATAATGATATCACCCTCTTGCAGTTGCGAAAGGGCAGCGGGTGAGTCGGGCTCAATCCTGGTTACGAACAACCCCTTCTTGTTCGATAGATTATAATGTTGTTTCACCTTGGGGCTAAGCTCCACTTCCTGCATTAAAACTCCTAGCCAGGCTTTAAACACTTTGCCTTTTGTTATAATCTGATGCGCCACTTCTTTTGCCGTGTTGATATCTACGGAAAAGCTCAAACCCTGCGCTCCTTGAATAACCGCTGTATTTACACCAACCACTTCCCCCGCTGTGGTAATCATGGGACCTCCGGAGTTACCCGGATTCAATGCTGCATCGGATTGAATTACATTATCTACCAACCGACCTGATTTGGTTTGAAGAGTTCTGCCTAGCGCGCTGATTACACCAACTGTAACAGTATGCTGATAGCCATAGGGATTGCCAATGGCAATTACAAACTGACCAATCTGCAATTCATTTGTATCGCCAAGTTGTGCCACAGAGAATCCTTGCCCATACATTTTTAAGATAGCAATGTCCGTATCCGGATCTGATCCCACCACGGTAGCCTCTATTTCATTCTCGTTCAAGAGACTGACCATAATCTTTTCAGCACCCTCCACCACGTGATAATTAGTGAAGATCAGTCCATCTGATGAAAAAATAAATCCTGAACCTGCACCCGCGGGCCTTAGTTTCCCTTTGACAGTTTTGAATACATCAATTTTGACAACCGCATTCTTAACGTTATCAACAGCTTCAATAATCATGGTAGAAAACGCATCCATATTTTTTTTTAATGTACCCCTACAAAGACGAAACCAATTGCGGTTTTAGTTTATTCCCTGACCCTATTTCAGTAGTCTATGCCATTTTGCCATGAATAAGCTTTTGAACCCCACTAGTATCATTTTTCTGATCGCTACAATTCATATATTTAGAAGCTTGATTGTAGATCAATTTTTTACACTCTGCGCAACTAAATGACATCTCCTCTCCGCCCTAGCCTATGAAGAAGGAAGCAATTCAATCGTTTAATCAGAGCGAATACCTGACTGAATGGCGCTGTCTTGAAGGAGGGAGTCAGGCGAGCTATTATATTGTAAAAGAACATAGCGGTGAGTTGAAGGATGAGACGAACCAGGGTGAGGGGTCAGAGTTGTTTTAATATTACTAGGTTAATTATTTGCAACGGTATTAATTTTTCATGCTATGAATTTTATCAAAAACGAAAACGGGCAAAGAATAACAAAATTAATTCTGTTTATTTCATTGACCTTGAATGTACTTCCAGTTGAAGGACAGTTAATGCAGAACAACTTTTATTTAAATGATGAAATAAAGTTTGAACGATTGGCTATCGAAAATGGACTATCTAATAATATAGCCTTTGCAATGACGCAGGACAAAAAAGGCTTTATGTGGTTTGCTACTCTGGATGCTTTGATCAAATATGACGGTTATACCTTGACCCGTTATCAGAACAATTCACAAGACTCCAATAGTCTGGGTGATAATATTGTTATGTCGGTGTATGAAGATCATAGCGGCCTGATATGGGTAGGTACGGCCGGTGGCGGAGGTGTTAATTCATTTGATCCGCAGACAGAACAGTGGAAGCGATATCCACACGATCCCCGAAATAAGAATAGTATGGGTAAGGGCTCTATTGAAGGAATTGCGGAGGATAGCAGCGGGATGCTGTGGTTTGGAAGTACGGATGGCCTCACCCGTTACAATCCAAAAACAAACCAATTTAAGGTCTTTGAAAACGACCAGGCAGACAAGTATAGTTTAAGTAACAACAGAGTTTATTCAATAGTTGAAGATAAAGCAGGGATGCTTTGGATAGGAACAGAAAGGGGCGTAAATCTTTTTGATCCAAAAGAAGAGCGCTTCTATGTGATGCGAGGAGATTTGAAGGATTCATTGCAAATTGAAAAAAATACTATCCACTACATTTATAAAGATAAAAAAGGTCTCTTATGGCTAAGTTCGTTTGGTGATGGCTTATTTGTGATAGATCCTGATTCAAAAAAATGCATAGCTCACTATAGTTATGATCCAAATGATCCGAATAGTATTGGGCATCCTATTGTTTTCGCTATCACACAAGACTTAATGGGCTGTTATTGGATATCAACAGGTGGCGGTTTGTATCAATTTAATCCACAAACCAGAGTTTTTGCACTTTACGAGAACAAAAGTTATTTGCCAAGAACAGAAACAAAAGGTCATATTATTAAGACAGATCGTGCCGGTATAGTTTGGATTGGTACTATGGGAAGAGGAGTTATATACTTTTCGCCACATCAAAGAAAATTTAACCGCTACCTGAATGATGAGGCAAGTATGGTATTCGGATCCGGTAGCAACAGAATAAAGTCAATTTTTAAATCTACCGATAACCGGCTTTATGTGGCCACTAGTCAAAACCTTTTGAAGTTTAATCCAGACAAAAATGATTTTGAAGAAGTCTGGCAATTAAAAACAATAATGAGAAATGGTGAATACTTTTTTTTAACAACGGCCTGTGAAGAAAAGCCTGGAATCTTTTGGTTAGGGACCGATCAAGCCGGAATTATTCGATACGATTCACATACACAAAAAGTCACATTCCTCCAAAATAATTCTTTGGATACAGGAAGCCTTGCCAATAATTGGGTAAATGTACTTTACACAGATCGAGGCGGAAAGATATGGGTAGGTACAGAGGGGGGGAAATTGCAATGGTACGATGCAACTGCAAAAAAATTTGTTCGCTATAAATATCTTTCAGAAAACGAAGGGGCTCCACTAAATGCCGGTATCCGATTTATTTATGAAGACAGCAAAGGAGATTTTTGGTTGGGCATCAAGGCATTTCATATGGGTTTAGGTGGAAATGGTTTGTACCATATTAATATGACAACGGGAGAGATTAATCATTTTATGCACAAGCCTGGTCAATTAAATACCCTAAGTAATAATAGTGTTACCTGTTTCTATGAAGACCTAAAAGGTATATTCTGGATGGGCACATACGGTGGAGGGCTGAACAGGCTCGATGCAAGATCCGGTAAAATCACAGTATATACTAAAGAAAATGGTTTGCTATCAAATACAGTACAAGGACTTGCCGGAGACAGAGCGGGCAATCTGTGGATAATGGCAGATGAGGGAATTACCCGTTTTAACACTACTACCTTAAAAACTAAACAGTTTGGCCAGGCAGATGGATTAGCAACCTCTCCGCTGGGTGTTGAGTCAGATGATTACACTGCATATCTAAGCATGGAAAGTGCTGAAGGTGATATTTACTTTGGCAGCAACAATGGCCACAATGGAATAATTAAATTTCATCCCAGTTCGATTAAAGAAAATAATTTTCAGCCTCCAGTAGTTATCACACAATTTAAGGTCTTTGATAAAAGTTATCCTATTGAGGGTAAGGAACTTTCCCTTGCCTACAACCGCAATTTCTTCGACATTGAATTTGCAGCATTGAGCTACCTTTCTTCAGGAAAAAATCAGTACGCTTATAAACTGGAAGGTGTGGATAATGACTGGGTGAACAACGGAACGCAGCGGATAGCACATTATACAAACGTCTCGCCTGGCAAATATACATTTCATGTAAAGGGCTCTAACAGCGATGGAGTGTGGAGTGAACAAGATGCCTCTTTAATAATTATCATACATCCACCCTGGTGGCTAAGCTGGTGGGCTTATACCCTTTACGGGCTGCTGATAGTTAGTAGTATTTGGGCATTTATTTATTACCGATCCTGCAATTTACTCCGGCAAAAAAGATTACTGGAAAATCAAGTTGCTGAACGAACAGCAGAAGTCGTGCATCAGAAAGAAGAATTGCAAATCACCTTAGAAGATTTAAAATCCACCCAATCCCAACTCATCCAATCTGAAAAAATGGCTTCTCTTGGAGAACTCACTGCTGGCATTGCCCATGAAATTCAAAACCCGTTGAACTTCGTTAATAACTTTTCAGAAGTAAATACAGAGTTGATCAAGGAGATTCAAGACGAAAGACGTAAGACACAAGACAAGCGCGATGAGAAATTGGAGGATGAACTTTTGCATGATATTGTTCAGAATCAGGAAAAGATAAATCATCATGGCAAGCGAGCAGCAGACATTGTAAAAGGAATGTTGCAGCATAGTCGTAGCAGCAGTGGTGTAAAAGAACCAACCAACATCAATGCGTTAGCCGATGAATATTTGCGATTGGCGTATCATGGCTTAAGAGCGAAGGATAAATCTTTCAACGCCACCATGAAAACTGATTTTGATGAAACCATTGGTAGCATCAACATTGTTCCGCAAGATATTGGCAGAGTGATTTTGAATTTGATTACGAATGCGTTTTATGTTGTGAATGAGAGGCAAAAGCTTCTAGCTAATAGCCACGAGCTACTAGCCAATTATGAGCCAACGGTTTCAGTTAGCACAAGGAAAGAAGGGAGCAAAGTTTTGGTAAGCGTAAAAGACAACGGCAACGGCATCCCAAAAAAAATACTGGATAAAATCTTTCAACCTTTCTTTACTACCAAACCCACCGGGCAAGGCACCGGACTTGGCTTGTCATTGAGTTATGATATTGTAAAAGCACACGCTGGAGAAATTAAGGTGGAGACCCTGTCTGCCGAAGCGGCAGCGCAGGCAGGGAAGGAGGGGGAGGGGAGCGAGTTTATTATTCATTTGCCCATTGTCTGAATCACAGATTAAAATGATTAAGAGAGGTCTACCACCTCGTTTCGCATATTACTTCCTATTCAAAATTAAATTCACAACTTAAAAATTATGCGTAGCACTGACAAACTCATCCAACAGGTAAAAGTAGCCAGGAACTCATACTGTGAAAGGGTCTCATCAATTACAGAATCGCAGGCAGTATGGAAGCCTAACCCGGAGTCTTGGAATGCCATTGAAATTACTGAGCATCTTTATTGGGCGGAGCAAGGAGGAATATTAGGAATGTGGAAAACACTCTATTCTATCCGCTCTGGGCACTTAGAAAAACGATATGAATCTATACACCAGAATTTATCAGTTGAAGAAATAGTAGCACGCACCTGGAAAGAAAAAGAACTTGTTCCGCCAGTGGCAGCTCCACGGCAGGGCGGCACATTAATTTTTTGGCGTCATGCACTCACCAGCCTTCAATATATACTGGAAGGATTTGGAATTGATCTCCAGGATGATGAATTACGAATTCAAGCACACCCTCATCCTATTTCAGGAGCAATGGACTTTCAACAACGATTGGAGTTTTTAGCCTTTCATATCAAACGACATGAAGCCCAGGTAGAGCAGTTGCAAAAACAATATAGTTTAACGTCATAATGCTTTGTATTCAACTGCCTATTATCTGAAACGCTAATTATTCGTATTTTAGGATTACGCAGATTATCCTGGGAAAATTAAAATCTATGAAATCCTTAAATCCGTGGGAATCTGTGATTAAGACTTTTTATGATATTGCGAATGCTCATGGAAGTGGGTTGAATGTGGAAACGAAGGAGGGGGAAGGTTCGGAATTTATAATTGTATTGCAGATAAATTCATAAGCAAATGAAAAACGAAGTAAAGCTTTTTGAACAGCAAAAAGTAAGAACCCATTGGGATGAGATAGAAGAGAAATGGTATTTTTCTATCATTGATGTGATAGCAATTTTAACAGATAGTGTTAATCCAAGGGATTATTGGTTTAAAATGAAGCAAAGGGTAAGAACAGAGGATGGCCTTGAACTGTCGACAGTTTGTCGACAGTTGAAAATGAAAGCTACTGATGGCAAAATGAGAGAAACTGATGTGGCTGAAACACAAGTGTTGCTTCGCATCATCCAATCCATCCCATCTCCCAAAGCAGAGCCATTCAAGCAATGGTTAGCAAAAGTTGGCTACGAACGCATTCAGGAAATAGCCGACCCCGAGCAAAGTCTTGACCGTGCACGCGAAAACTGGCAGAAGCTTGGCCGCAGTGAAAAGTGGATTCAGCAAAGAATGACAGGGCAGGAAACCAGAAACAAACTAACTGATTACTGGAAAGAAAGTGGCGTAGAAAAGGCAGATGAGTTTGCGTTTCTAACTAACATTATTCACACTGAGTGGGCTGGTCTTTCGGTTAAGGAACATAAAGGTCTGAAGAAATTAAAGACTCAAAATTTGCGTGACCACATGAATGAGGCGGAGCTAATCTTTACAGCACTGGCAGAACTCTCCACCAGGCAAATAGCCGAAACCGAAAAAGCAAAAGGGGTGCAACAAAATGCTGTTGCCGGAAAGAAAGGCGGAAAGATTGCTAAGGATGCAAGGCTGGCGTTGGAACAGAAGACAGGAAAGAAAGTGATAACTGGTGAAAACTTTTTACCGCCTTCAAAACAACAAAAGAAATTGAAATGAAATCTGTGAAATCCATAAATCCCTGCCTTGCCGGCAGGCAGGCGTGCCAATCAGTGATTCAGACAGTTTATGATATTGTAAAGGCGCATGGGGGAGAGTTAAAGGTAGAGACGAAAGAGGGAGAGGGTAGTGAATTTATTATTTTATTGCCCATTGTTTGAAGCACGGATTAAAGGATTACTCGGATTAACTTTAGTTGAAACCAAATCAGTGAAATCCTTTAATCAGTGCAAATCAGTATTTCAGACAAGTTATCTAATCTAAAATCCTAAACATTACAAAAATAAATCCTGCCAACAGCTAAATTTCCAATTGCAATTTTCACTATCTTGATTCAATGTATAGAATCTGTTTAGCCTTTGTTTTTTTTATGATGAGCTCAAGTGGAATCTTAGCTCAAAATCTTTCCAATCGAGATAGTATTGCAGTAATAAGAAGAGAACTTCAAAAAACTGATGATGATAAGCTTCGCGTAGATATTCTATCCCAATTGTCCACCACCTTCTTTAACTTTAGTGAAATTGATTCGAGCGTATTCTATTCTCTAAAAGCAATCTCCCTGGCGCGCAACATTGGGTACAACGCGGGAGAATTACAGGCAATTCTTCAACTACACATTGCCGCGCGGCACAGTGGAAATTACATTCAGGCAATACGTGCAGCGATGACGGGACTTAAGAAATCTGAGATTTACAATGACCTTGCTTTTAAAGCAAACTTTCTTGGAGAAATAGGTATTACATACCGCGAAATAAGGCAATATGAGAAGGCATTATCCTATCTTAAAAAGTCGTACATGCTTTGTGATTCATTAGGCAATAGGGATTACGCTTGGTATCAATTAAATAATATAGGTGAAGTACATTTACTTCAGGGTAACCTTGACTCAGCTAAATATTATTGCCAAATTCCCTATGATAGCTCCTCCGTGAATTGGATCAAATATTATTCGAAGATAAATTTAGCAAAAATCTTAATGAAGAGAAAGGACTGCAAGAATGCCTTGTTATCCTTTTTAGATGTCCTAAAAGTCCAGGCATTTCCGTCTCATCGTTTCAATAATAATCTAAATCTTGCAGTAGTATATCAATGCCTTAATATGCCTGATTCCAGCATTCTTTATGCGGGCAAAGCAATAGATCTTGCAGAGCGCTTACATATGTATACTTACTTGGCCGAAGCGCATGATTTTATGGCATCATTCTTTAAAAATTCTGACAAAGAAAAATCATTATTTCACACCCGGGCAGTGGCGAGTTACAAGGACAGTCTTGTTAGATTTAATGAAATCCTTGCACTTAATAGTTTTGTGGAATTCGATAAAGAAGAGAGACAGTTTGAAGTTGACAGCGCTCGTTCAACGTATCAGTTCAAGGTGCGGCAATATGTCCTCGCATCCGGTATTGGGATTATGATAGTCGTGGCCATTGTTCTTTTTAGCAACAACAAACGAAAACAAAAAACCAACAAAAAATTGGAGTGGCAAAAAAAGCAGATCAGTGAGCAGCACAATAAAGCAGAGAAAACTTTATCTGAACTAAAATCGACTCAATCCCAACTCATCCAATCAGAGAAGATGGCTTCGCTAGGAGAACTGACTGCTGGCATTGCCCATGAAATTCAAAACCCGTTAAACTTCGTAAATAATTTTTCGGAAGTGAATACGGAATTGATAAAGGAGATCCAAGACGAAAGACGTAAGACACAAGACAAGCGCGATGAGAAACTGGAGGATGAACTTCTGAAAGACATTGTTCAGAATCAGGAAAAAATTAATCACCATGGCAAGCGTGCGGCTGATATTGTTAAAGGCATGCTACAACACAGTCGCAGCAGTAGCGGAGTGAAAGAACCAACCAACATCAACGCCCTGGCCGATGAATATTTAAGATTGGCCTATCATGGATTAAGGGCAAAGGACAAAAGTTTCAATGCCACCATGAAAACAGACTTTGATGAAACGATAGGTAGCATCAATGTTGTGCCGCAGGATATTGGCAGAGTAATTTTGAATTTGATTACGAATGCGTTTTATGCAGTTAATGAGAGGCAAAAGCTTCTAGCTGCTAGCCACGAGCTGCTAGCCAATTATGAGCCAACTGTTTCCGTCATTACAAAAAAGGAAGGCAACAAAGTGTTGATTCGTGTGAAAGATAACGGCAATGGTATTCCGCAAAAAATACTCGATAAAATCTTTCAACCTTTCTTCACCACCAAACCAACCGGGCAGGGAACGGGCTTAGGATTGAGTTTGAGTTATGATATTATAAAAGCGCATGGTGGGGAGTTGAAGGTGGAGACCCTGTCTGCCGAGTCGGCAGCGCAGGCAGGGAAAGAGGGTGAGGGATCAACGTTTATTGTTCAATTACCTGTTGTCTGAAGCACAGATTAAATGGCATGGATCTCTTTTTCTTATAAGTATTCCAGGTTGAGCATTAAATCAGTGAAGCGACTAGCTTATCGCTTCGCCTACAAAATACATTCTCAACGTTCCCTTATTCTTTGCTTCTATTTCACCTCGATAGGCACACTGAAAGCTATCTTTGATCAGGTCGTACGTATTTTCAGAGACATTAATTTTGCCTGCCACTGAATTGCTTTCCATCCGTGCCGCAATGTTCACGGTGTCTCCCCAGATGTCGTATGCAAACTTTTTAGTACCGACCACACCCGCTATCACAGGGCCCGTATTGATTCCAATTCGAACATCAAACCATTGATCCGCTGAACTTGATTTTTTAGTGACTTCTACAAATGAAATAATCTCTTGGGCTGCGCAAACCATTTTAAAAGCGTGATCATCTGTAGGGAAAGGAAGCCCCCCTGCACACATGTAGGCATCTCCAATTGTTTTGATTTTTTCCAGACCGTATTTTTCAATGATCGTATCAAACTTCGAAAAATAGAAATCCACACGTTCTACCAATTTTTCTGGTGAAAGTTCCTCCGCATACTTTGTAAATCCCTTGAAATCTGCAAACAATACCGTTACGGATTCAAATTTTTGAGCTTTAACCTTTCCGCTTAGCTTTAGTTCTTGCGCGGTTTCTTTAGGCAGAATGCTTAGCAGGAGGGTTTCAGAACGTTCTCTTTCTTTTTCAATAATCTTATTGGTCTCCTTGGTAAACTTATATCGCCTGTATAAACCAACTGCCAAAAGACAAATCAAGAAAAGTGCGATAACAGTGGCAACAACAATAATCTGTTGATTCTTTTTTTGCTGGTTGAGCAAATCCACTTCAATTTGTTTTTTAGAAATTTCAAAATCGGTGCGAAGATCAGCCATCTGCTGGACAGATGTGATATTGCTTACGCTATCCTTATAGGCAATGTGATTCTTATAGTAGATAAATGATTCCTTTAGCTTTCCGGCTTTCTGATAAATTTCTGAAAGCTTGAGGTTGGCATCGCTGACCTGTGCTTTCAATCCATTTTTTTTTGCCAGTTCCAGACTTCGCAAAGCATAATTCAATGCTTGGTCATTCTCCCCTTTTTCAAGATAGATATCAGCAATGTAAGTTAGATATACTGCAATCGGATAATGCTCATCTAACCTCTCTAGCAGAAGGATAGCTCTATTCATGTTTCCCTCGGCCTTACGGTCATCTCCAATCTGTGCGTAAATCATTCCCAGATTACCCAGACTATATGCTTCTCCAATTGGTGACTTGGTGTTTTCATAAATAACACCAGCCTCTTCCGTATAAATGAGTGCCGAATCCCATCTGTGTTTGGTGATGAATTCATCGCCAATATTTAAAAGTGCCGCAGCCAGGTTAGTTGAATCTCTTACCGATCGCAAGATATTTATGGCACGTTGATAGTAGTTAACTGCGTTGGAGTGATTTCCCATAATGGCATACACACCTGCTATACCGGTATACAATGAACCTAGTTTGGCGCTTTGACCTTCCTCACCAACAAGTTTTGCTGCTTCAAAATAACTTTCCAAAGCGTTGGTAAGATTACTTTTCAAACTCAGCGCATTTCCCTTTTCCTGAAGTCCCTGAATTAAATAATCCAACGAATCAAGTGAGCGTGCGGATTGAATTAGTTCTTCGCTAAAAAATAGTTTTCTTTCTGTATCGGAATGTTTGATCGCTAATTCCCGTAGAAGCTTAAGCTTATCTGATTCCGTATAGGTGCCAGCTAGATACACCGATTCAATACTGTCTAGGTATGTTTTAGACTGGGCAGGCACCCAGCTGTGAATAAAAAAAAAGCCCAATGTTAACCAGGCTTTTCTGTTAATGTAGATTAGTTTATAAGCAGAATCTTGTTTCAAAGTTAATCAGTGATTGGAAGGCTAATTAATGGGATTGAATTCTGGGATCAATATGAAACGTGCCATTTCGTTTTACCCCATTATTTGTTACGGTAAATGAGATGTCATATTTATAGGTTCCTTCTACGGCTGTGCTTGAAAGTACCTTTGCAGAAATCTTTTTTTGTTTGCCTGTATCTTTTGTGTCGAGATCTTTGCCGAAAATATTCTTGCCTTTTACATATTTGATTTTGGTGATGTCCACCACATCTGTTTCTGGCGAACTGGAAGAAACACCCACCCAGGTAACAGTGTCTCCAACATTCACTTCTATGGTAAACTCTTCATTCGAGATACCCTCTTCTTGTCCAAAATTACAGGTGGTGCTTGTATTGTCTTTATTGATCTTACCAGTATCCACATTGAGTGTAACGATTACAGTTTTAGCAGTCTCTTGTTCCGGGTTGGTTAAATCAGAAAATGAGGATAGCACCAAAGTTCCAAGTGCTAGAATCAGTCCAGATTTCAGGATAAGTAATTTTCTGTTTTTCATGTTGGGTATGTTTTAGGATGATTGATGCAAACAAATAGATTACAATATAGTGAAGAGATGGTGAAATGTAGCAGTGAGGTAATGATAACTTTACATGCAATACTTTCTCCGGTACTCAACTGGATTATAATGGGTGAAGGCTTTGAATTGTCTGTTGAAGTTTGATAGGGTATTGAAGCCGCTGTCATAACAAACCTGTGAGATGTTAATTTTTTGACTGATGAGGAGCTTACAGGAATAACCAATCCTGATCTCGGTCAGAAAATCAGAAAAGGTTTTGTTTGCGTGAATTTTAAAATATCGGCTAAAGGAAGTTGGGCTCATGTTCGCAATGGCCGCCACTTTATTTAAGGTTATCTTTTCACGGAAGTTCTTCATGACATAGGCGTGTACTTTGTTCATTCTATCTGTTTCTGTTTCAGAAAGAGAATTGGAGTAGCCTTCACTTGCCAATACCTTATAATCTGTTGCGTTAGCTAATAGATTCAATAGACTAAGCAATGTAAGGACACGATCAAAATCTTCGACTCTTAAAAAATCAAGAATAAGTTTAATTGCTTTTTCAGATGCGCTACCAAAAAAATCCATGCCTCGTTGCGCTTTCAAAAAAAGTTGTTTGATCCTGTACATTTCATTTTTGTTCAGAAAATCATTCCCTATAAAATTTTCAGGTAGGTAAATGACAATACCTTCGGTCAAAAGTTCTTTGTCATTGGTAAAATATTCATGATCACTCTGCCAGAGATGTGGCAGGTTAGGCCCTGTAAAGACCAGATCTCCTTGTTTGAAAGGACTTACATGATCGCCAATAAACCGGGTGCCTGTTCCCTTCAACACCAGAAACAATTGGTATTCTGAATGAAAGTGCCAATTAGGATCAAAGTGGGGGGCAGTAAGATACTTGACTTCAAAGGCTTGGTTTTCTGATATGGGTGATTTTTGAAGTGCCGGTTTCATTGTGAGTAGTATATCCTTTAAAATCTGAGTGAGAGGTTATACATTGAATTGGTATTTATTTACCATTGATTTGTCTATTCGGTCAATTTGAATGTTAAAATACAGTCATTATCTGACAAAATACAGTAAATGATTGCAAAATTTTAGATTGAATTTGTACCCTCAAACCAGATAACCCATGCGAATTTCTAACATAATCTATGTCCTATTATTGGCTGCCATTTTAATGTCATGCGGCAAGCGCTCTACTGATTCGGGAAAATTAGAGATACTTTTTCTTGGACATGAAAGTGAACATCACAATTCGGCAGCCTATATGCCTTTGCTGGCATCTGCGCTTTCCAAAGAGGGAATAAATTTTACGTATACAGATAATCCGGCCGATCTTAATAGCGCCAACCTGGATCAATATGATGGGCTGATGATTTATGCCAATCATGAAGAGATTAAACCGGAACAGGAAAAGGCATTATTAGATTTTGTTGCAAAGGGAAAGGGGTTTATTCCTGTTCATAGTGCTAGCTTCTGTTTTCAAAATTCTCCAAAGTATATAAGTCTGGTAGGCGGCCAGTTTAAAACACACAAAACAGATACGTTTACTGTATCCATAGTCAAGAAAGAACACGTCATCGTAGAATCATTAGATGAATTTTCTACCTGGGATGAAACATATGTGCATGATAAACTTGCGAGTGACATTACCGTTTTGATGGAGCGAGTTGAAGGCGATCACCATGAGCCCTGGACATGGGTAAAGGAACATGGCAAGGGCAGAGTCTTTTATACAGCCTATGGGCATGACGAGCGCACATGGAACAATCCTGGATTCCAGCAATTGATGAAAGAAGGAATTCTTTGGGCTGTTGGAGATGAGGCAAAAAAAGATTGGGAGGAATTCAGAAAAGAAATTCCAACACTTGTCTATAAAGAAGAGCCTAACATTCCCAATTATGAAAAAAGAAATCCCGTGCCAAAGCTACAAGCGCCATTGACCCCCGAGCAATCTGCTAAGTTGATTCAGGTGCCAGTTGGTTTTAGTCTTGAGCTCTTTGCCTCCGAGCCAGATATCATAAATCCAATTGCTATGGAGTGGGACCAAAGAGGAAGGTTGTGGGTAATTGAAACGGTTGATTATCCCAACACAGTGCGTGATGACAAAGGAGTGGGTGATGATCGTATTAAGATCTGTGAAGACACCAACGGTGACGGCAAGGCCGATAAGTTTACACTGTTTGCCGAGCAACTTAATATTCCTACCAGTATGGTATTTGCCAACGGAGGAATCATTGTGTCGCAGGCGCCTCACTTTCTTTTTTTGAAAGATACCGATGGCGATGACAAAGCAGATGTTAAAAAGATTCTAATTGATGGGTGGGGTACCTTCGATACACATGCAGGCCCGTCCAATCTAAAGTATGGCTATGATAATCAGATTTGGGGAGTAGTAGGTTATTCTGGTTTTGAAGGAACGATTGCTGGTGAGAATAGAAAATTTAGCCAGGGGGTTTATCGATTTAAACCTGACGTATCAAGCTTTGAGTTTATGACAAACACCAGTAACAATACCTGGGGGTTAGGCTTCACCGAAAATAATGATGTGTTTGCTTCAACAGCCAATAACACGCATAGTGTTTTCATGGGCATTCCAAATAAATTCTGGAGAGATGTTGAAGGAATACAACAAGTAGGAAGTACTAAAATTGATGGGCACTATGCGATGCACCCCATTACTGAAAAGGTGAGACAAGTTGATGTATTCGGTGGCTTCACCGCAGCATCGGGTCATAACTTTTATACAGCTCGCAACTACCCAAAGGAGTTTTGGAATCAGGTCGCTTTGGTGTGTGAGCCTACTGGACATTTGGTACACATTGCCAAGATTGAAAAAAGTGGAGCGGGCTTTATTGAAAAAGATAGCTGGAATTTGTTTGCTGGGGCAGACGAATGGGTCTCACCCGTGGAAGCAAAAGTAGGACCAGATGGAGCGGTATGGGTTCTCGATTGGTATAACTTTATTATCCAGCACAATCCAACGCCAACACCCGAGCGTGGTGGCTTTGCTGCTACTAATGGAAAAGGTAATGCCTATGAAAATCCTTTGCGGGACAAAACCCATGGACGTATCTGGCGTGTGGTAAGTAAGAATGCAAAAGAGGTTGAGCCATTAGCCTTAGACATAGACGAGCCTGATGAACTTGTTGAAGCATTAACCAACGATAATCTTCTTTGGAGACTGACTGCACAACGATTACTCGTGGAACGTAGTAACCTAGATGTTTTGCCTGGTTTGTTTAAACTTATTAACAAGGAAACGAATGGTGGTGAAGGAAATAGTTATTCCTCCATACACGCACTTTGGACAATTGATGGATTGGGTGCCTTGAGCAAAGATGACAAAGCAGGAGAAGTAATAACAAATGCTTTGAAGCATCCAGATGCTGGTGTAAGGAAAGCGGCCATCCAAATTCTTTCAAAGTATCAATGGAGCGAACAATTAGTAACTGAATCAAATGTGCTAAATGATTCAGATCCGAATACTCGCTTAGCAGCCATTCTTTCACTTGTAGAAATCGCACCCTCCGAATCTTTAGGAGGTGTACTTTACAAGTTAAGCCTGGAAGAAAATGTGAAGAGTGACGAGTGGTTGTCAAAAGCAATATACGTTGCGGCTAATCAACATAGAAAAGGATTCATGGATGCATTTCTGGCAGCCAATCCAACCTATGATCGTAATAAGGCCCTGAAAAAAGGTCGTGATGAGGAAGACTTTGATGACACATCCTGGAAGCAAATGGAACTCCCACAATACATTGAAAAAGCAGGACTGAATATAGATGGTGTGATCTGGTTCAGAAAAATTATTGATCTTCCTGCCACCTCGCGTGGCAAGAAGGCTACAATTTCTTTGGGCCCCATCAATGATTCGGATATTACATGGATAAATGGTATAAAAGTTGGCAGCATCGAGAGGAAAAACAACGATAAAAGGATGTATGATATAGCATCTGGTATTCTGAAGACAGGAAGAAATGTTATTGCAATAAGAGTTGAAGATTTGGGAGGAAGCGGAGGTATTTATGGTAAGCCTGAAGAATTGTTTTTGCAAGCAGGGAGCAAAAAGATTTCACTTTCTGGTAACTGGAAATATGATGTAGAGAAGGAGTGCGACTCTAAAAGTCAATTCAAAGATACTTCCATTGGTGAATTATTTGTTGATACCTATTTAAACAAAGTACAGCCTTCAGGCACAAGTGAACCTTCATCACGGGGGCAAGCCACGGTTATCAAGATCACGGTAATTAAAAACGAAATGAAGTATGACCTCAAAGCATTTACCGTTGAAGCTGGAAAGCCCGTAGAAATAATTTTTGAGAATCCGGATTTCATGCAACACAATCTTGTCATAGCTCAGATTGGCGCTTTACAAACTGTGGGAAAGGCTGCTGACAAACTTGCCGCTGATCCCAAAGGAGCAGAGCGTCAATACGTGCCAAACATTCCAGAGGTTCTGTTTGCTACAAAACTGGTGAACCCTCAGCAAACAGAAAGGCTTTATTTTGTTGCACCAGCTAAGGAAGGAGACTATCCGTTTGTGTGCACATTTCCCGGACATTGGTCCATCATGAATGGAACCATGAAAGTTGTTTCCGGAAAATCCGCCTTATAGAACTATTCTGTTAGATAAAATTACATCTCGTGGGTTTGCAAGTAAAGTTTGGAGTAAGTACATGGTTGTGGACGTCCCCCTTCACAACGGAGACGGTTGACTTGTTTCCTAAGATAAAGTCGATGGGATATGATGCTGTAGAAATTCCAGTTGAGTATCCCGAAAAGATCAA
This sequence comes from Bacteroidia bacterium, assembly GCA_031384515.1. Lineage (GTDB taxonomy): Bacteria > Bacteroidota > Bacteroidia > Cytophagales > Cyclobacteriaceae > ELB16-189. Next base: position 60,080 of record JANNAQ010000057.1, on the reverse strand, counting down.
CGCAGGAAAGGTGAAAGAATCACTTGATCGATATGGGTTAGAACCAATTGTCTGTGGTGCCTTCGGTCCCTCACGCGATCTTACTAGTGATGACCCTGCGGTTCATGAAAACTGTTTCAATTATATAATTCAATGCCTTGATCTATGTAATGAATGGAATGCGAAGTTTCTAGCAGGGCCGATTTATTCTGCGGTGGGAAAAGCCAGAATGGTTTCAGCTGATCAACGTAAGATAGAGTGGGAGAGAGCAGTTACCAATATCCATAAGGTTAGCAAGTTGGCTCATGATAGAGGTCTGGAAATTGCACTGGAGCCATTAAACAGATTTGAATCCGATCTTATTAACACAGCAGAAGATGTGATGCGCCTCATTAAGGATGTCAACCATACTGCAGCAAAGGTTCTCTTGGATGGTTTTCATATGGCTATTGAAGAGCGTGATCTTGAAAAAGCAATTACTTCTGTTGGAGATAAGCTGATCCATGTTCAGGTTTCTGAAAATTACCGGGGCACACCAGGTACGGGACAAACACCATGGGATTCCTTTAAGAGAGGATTGACAGCCATAAATTATTCAGGAGTTGTATCTATTGAAAGTTTTACTCCAGAAATAAAGGAACTAGCAGGTGCGGTCTGCATCTGGAAGAATCTTGCACCATCTCAAGATGGATTTGCTCAAGATGGAATTACTTTTTTAAAGAAACTTTTAAACGCTTAGTTATATGAGCAACAAACAAATCAACATCGCTATTGTGGGTTTAGGCTTTGGAGCCGAGTTCATTCCCATCTATAAAAAGTATCCAAATGTAAACCTCATAGCTATTTGCCAGCGCACTAAGTCTAAAGTGGATGAAATCGGCAACCTGTTCGGAATTGAAAAGCGATATACGGACTATGATCAATTATTAAAAGATCCTGACATTCATGCCGTTCATATCAATACACCTATTCCTGATCATGGAATTCAATCCATAAAAGCATTGAAAGCTGGCAAGCATGTGGCATGCACTGTTCCTATGGCCACCACAGTTGAAGAGTGTGAAGAAATTGTCCGTCTTACTAAAGAAAAGAAACTGACTTACATGATGATGGAAACGGTCCTGTATGCACGAGAATTCCTGTTCATGAAAGAATTATATGAGAAAGGGGAGTTGGGCAAAGTTCAGTTTATAAAGGCGAGTCATCAACAAGATATTGATGGATGGCCTAATTACTGGCCTGGACTTCCACCCATGTATTATGCTACGCATTGTGTGGGCCCGGTTCTTGGCCTACTAAGAAAAGAAGCAGAATATGTTTCCTGTTTTGGGTCAGGCACCATTCGGGAAGACTTGCAAAAACACTACAATTCTCCGTATGCTGTAGAAACTACTCACATCAAACTAAAAGATTCAGATTTGAGTGCACATGTATATCGATCGCTGTTTGATGTGGCTCGTCAATACAGGGAAAGCTTTGAAGTGTATGGATCTAAAAAAACGGTAGAGTGGCCTTTGATAGAAGGCCATCCATTAGTTGTGCACACCGCTAAAAAACCGGAGCACGAAATCCCAGAAGAAGTACAAAGTCCGGATTACGCGAAATTGCTTCCCGAATCGATACAAAGATTTACCACAAAGGGTGTGTATGATGCAGATGAACATCAACACCTTTCTTTTACACAAGGTGCTGGCCACGGTGGCTCTCACCCACATTTGGTACATGAATTTATTAGCGCGCTCATTCAAAATAAACAACCATACCCGAATGCAACTCAGTCAGCCAATATCACATGCGTTGGAATTCTTGCGCATGAATCGGCTAAGCAAGGAGGAAAGATTATTCCGTTGCCAGAATTTACCTTTCAGTGAAAGGAATGCAATTGGAACAATTAACATTTCCCAAAAACTCCATATCTTGTCTAAAATGAAAAAGGCTATGAAAAAATTAGTTATCCTCCCTTTGCTGTATTTGGTTTTAATCTCACCCGTATTTGCACAGTCCACTGATGAAAAAGATGTGGCTTCAGCTGTTGAAAGTTTGCGTAAAGCAATGATAGACGCCAATAAAGCGGAGTTGGAAATGTTAACAGCCGATCAGCTAAGTTATGGTCACTCCAGCGGGACAATGGAAGACAGGGCAGCGTTTATCGAAGTAATCGCAAGCGGAAAAAATGATTATAAGACTCTTGAATTTTCTGGTCAAACGATAAAGATGTCAGATAAAACTGCAATCGTTCGTCATAAAATGGTTGGAGATATTGTTAATAACGGAAATGCGAGCACCGCTAATCTTGGAGTTTTGCAAATCTGGCAAAAACAAAAAGGAAAGTGGAAGCTTCTTGCAAGGCAAGCTTATAAGCTTTGATGATCCCTTCTTGATTCATAATTAGAAATTACGTCCAGTTTCAAGTTACGTGGAAAAGAATTTTGATGTCATTGTGTTGGGCGTTGGTTCGATGGGGTCCTCCACGTGCTATTACCTAGCGAGCAGGGGACAACGTGTTTTAGGATTAGAACAATTTAACATCCCACATGATCAAGGTTCACATGCCGGCCAAAGCCGAATAATTCGGAAGGCATATTTTGAACATCCGGATTATGTGCCGTTGTTAGAACGAGCATATGAAAATTGGAAAAATCTGGAACACCTTACTGGCAAACAAATCTATTATCGCACTGGGCTATTTTATGCAGGCAAACCAGATCACGTTCTTATCAAAGGCGTACGTGAGTCGGCCGAGAGGTATAAGTTAACAGTTGAATCACTTTCTGCCCATGAAGTAAAAGCCCGGTTCCCTCAATTTCAAATTCCAAATGGGTATGATGTTTTGTTTGAACCCGATGCGGGTTTTGTCACGCCTGAGAAAGCAGTATCACTTTTCGCAGAGGAGGCCATTCGAATGGGTGCCGAGATTCATACGAATGAAAAGGTTAACTCGTGGACTAAGGAAGGAGAGATCATCAGCGTTGTTACCGATAGGAGTACATACACCTGCAAAAAACTGGTTATCACGGCTGGTCCTTGGGCAGGTAAAATGATTCCTGGCCTTTCGAGGCATTTGACAGTAACCCGCCAAGTTATAGCTTGGGTAAATCCTAAGGATGTAAAATCCTTTGAGTTCGGAAAATTTCCTTGTTGGTTAATTGATGATGATAAGGAGAATAGTATGTATTATGGATTTCCAGTGCTACCAGTTGAAAGATTTGGAGCTCCGGCTGGTTTGAAGGTAGCACTTCATTATCCTGGGGTGCCTTCAAACCCAGATGCGGTCGATCGGAATCCTTCGACCGATGATGAAAAGATTGTGATTAATGGGTTGAATAAATTTCTTCCTGGAGGCTATTCATCTATGCATGTCCTAAAAACTTGCCTTTACACAAACACAGTGGATGAAAATTTTGTGATTGACTTTTTGCCGGGCTACGGTCAGCAGGTAATGATTGCGGCTGGTTTCAGCGGTCATGGGTTTAAGTTTGTTTCTGTAGTAGGTGAGATCATGGCCGACTTAACCATGACAGGCAAAAGTGAGTTACCGATTGGTTTTTTGAATGCTAATCGTCTAAGCCAACTGGCTTAGCTTTGTTGGAAAATGATGGTTGTATATTACAATTGACTTCTATTGAAAGCGAGCGTTACTAATAGGTACGGGACTCCTGATATTGTTCAACTAAAGGAGATAGATAAACCTGCTCCCAAAGACAATGAGGTATTGATCAAGGTTTATGCATCCTCCATTAATTCATGGGATTGGGACCTCTTGACAGGGAAACGATATCTGTATCGATTACTATTTGGTATTCTTACACCTAAATTTAAAGTTTAATGATAATAGAGAATTAACTGATTCAATGACAATTGGAATTCTGGGAAATGTAAAAAGGCATGTGAGATACATCTACGAATACGATGAGGCTGTCAACTGGACAAAGAAAACCTGTTTTATAAACAGCAAGCCTGTTTCGATAACTCTTCACCGTATCGAATACTACTAAGCGGAATATTTTATAACCCTATTTTATAACATAGGGTGATGTTGCGTTAGCAATAGTTAAAGTTTGTTCCAAGTGAACATTTCCTGCCGCGATATTCACAATATAACTTCCTGCTTCAATAAATTTATCATACTGTATAAAGTACGGGTAGTCACTCGTTATTTTATTAGTAATCAAATCCCAGCGATATTGATTTAGCCCAGTGTGCCCGTTAACTGAAGTCTTCCAAATCTCTTTTTTGTCCTTGTCTTTAATGGAAAGAATTACTTCTGCGGATTGTCTGAGCCAAAATGAAAATACCACCTTCTCAATTGTTCGATAGTCGGCTTCTCCTCCTGAGGAATTAAACCAGGGCCTTTTGATTTCACCTATTTCAAAAAAGTAATCATGGTCTGTTTCTAGTTTTTGATTCAGTAACTTTTGAATCGGTCTTAGGCTAGTCTTATAGATTCCTCTTCCATGAGTCGCCACAACTAAATCCATGGTCCCTTCATGAATTTCAAGATCGGCTACTGAAGTAGCTGGCATGTTGATCCCTAAGTAAGACCAGGTATTTCCGCTATCGATAGAAATATAGACTCCCCGTAGTCCTCCTGCATAAAGAATATTTTCATTTGTTGGATCTTCTTTGATCACATTTACAGGTTCATCGGGAAGCCCTGCAGAAATACTTTTCCAGTTTTTCCCATAATCCTCTGACGAGTAGATATAGCTATGGAGATCATCGTAGTTTATTCCAGTCATCGCCATGTAAACCCTCGAAGTTTTATGACGGGAAGGGGAGATGCTTCTGATATAATTATTTGCAATTCCTTTTGAATATTCTTCCCAGGTGGCACCATCGTTTTTGGATACCCAAAAAGCACCATGATCGGTGCCAGCATACAGCAATCCTTTTTCCGTTGGAGATTCTACAATGGTTCCGGTAGCAAACGATTTTTTTTCTTTTACTGATGAAATGGAAAGGTTAGGACTGATCACTTTCCAGGTATCACCGCGATCTGCGCTTTTAAGAACGTAATTTCCTCCATGGTACAAAGTCTTACTTTGATAGGTTGATAGAAAATAAGGAGTCATATAATTAAATAATAGCGTATCCTTTATTTCCTTTGGAAGCACCGGCATAATGGAAACGGCAACATCTTTGGATTTGTCTAATCTCAACGCATCACCATGCTGCCGGCTATAATAGATAATGGATTTGTCCACTGGGTCTATTTGTGTTACACATCCATCTCCACCGTCCCAAGGATCAATCCAGACATATTTCCATGGATCAGGAAAGCGCATATTTAATTCTTTGGGTGGGCCAAACACAGTGGCGTCATCCTGAGTGCCTCCATAAATCAAGTATTCCGATTGATCAATGGTAATGTCATAGAATTCACCAGTAGGAATGTTATTGTAGTGAACCCATGACAAGCCTTTATCATAGCTCACGTAAAACCCTCCATCATTTCCTAGCGCCAAATGATTTGGATTAGTTGGATTGATCCATAGTTCACATTGATCAAGATGCAGTCCTTGTGCCAAACTTTGAGTCATGCGCGTCACCTGACCACCAATGAAATCGAATGTTTTCCCGCCATCAAGACTGTGTGCAAGACGAACTCCTAAACAATATACTTCTTCATCATCTGTTGGATTTACATAGACATCTGTGAAGTACCAACCGATGCCAGGAAATATTTTGAATGGTCCAGAGTGTGTTTTCGTCCAGTTCAATCCGCCATCAATTGTTTTGTAAAGTTCAGCGGCATGATCTCGAGGATTGTTCAGATTATCAATAAGTGCATATGCCTTAGCGGGATTTGTGGACGAAACGGTAAGGCCAATTCGTCCAATCTTTGGACCAGACGGTAATCCATTTGTGCATATTGTCCATGACTTTCCACCATCAATACTTCGATAGACGCCACTATTTTTTCCATTGATACCGGGATATACTTCCCACAAAGACGAATACATGATTTGAGGATTGGATGGTGAGATGACAATGTCATTAGCACCAGTCAAGTCATCTTTGTACAATACATGTTCCCATGTTTTGCCACCGTTTATAGTTCTGAATAATCCGCGGTTCTTGTTCTTCGACCAGAGATGACCGAGTACACTTACAAAAACAATGTCAGGATTTGTAGGATGAATAGCGATCTCTGCAATTGACCACGAATCTTCAAGACCTATGTGCTGCCACGTAGCGCCAGCATCAGTTGATCGGTACATGCCTGTGCCCGGCAGCGTAAAGTTTCTTGGCTTCTTGAGGTTTTCACCTGTACCTAGGTAAATGATGTTGGGATCAGAAGGAGCCAATTCAACATCACCGATACCTATTGAAGACTGCTCTTCAAAGATGGAGTTCCAGGTTACTCCATGATTAACAGTCTTCCACAAACCACCAGAGCCAAATCCAACATACATGGTCCCTGGGTGTGATGCATCTACCTGCACGACATCTGCGCGTGCTGAATTTACAGTTGGGCCTAACAAGATCCAGTCTACTTTAAATTTAGTTTCCTCCTTCATCTTCTTATAAGTTTGAAAAGATGCTTCCAGCGGAGATGTAGGTTGCTGGGCGTGACCAACAAGAGATAAGAGACAGAAAGAAAATATTTTTGATATAAACAGTTTTTGCAACATGATTTTATTCATTAACCCTAGCCTATTTTTCCTATTTTGGATTCACCTCTAAAATGGTTTCTTCTCGCAGAAGGAACTTCCCGTGCAAGTAAGAGGCACGAAGATCTCTGCTCTGATTTTCCATTGATCATTTATCTTATGCCATTTGGCCAAGTAAGTTCCTGTTAATTTAACCAATCCATCGGGCTCCAGCCATTGCCCGGTCCACGTGCCTTGGTCCGAAGCCATGTTCCAATTCTCAAATACTTCCACTTTAGTGGTTGTCCTCACATAAAGTAGTTCCTTCTTGCTGGCGAACTCTTTAGCAAAATTGTGGCGGTTATTTTCCATTCCACTGATTTCAAAATTTCGAGAAGAAATAATATGATAGTCGGTTGTCCAAACCTCAGCTAAAGCAATTGTATCCTGCTGGGCTATGGCTTCATTTGATTTTAGGCGTCCTTGCCGAATTAATTTTTCGTCTTCACCCGCGGTGGTTTTACTTTCAGTGCATTGCGCAAAAAAGAAAAGCAATAGAAGGTAGCTAATCATTACGTGTCTCATTCTCAAAATCGTTTAGCAGCTAAGAATCCGATAGGTTGTTCTGTCTTTCCCTTTGTGGCCAGGTCAGCTAAAATTTCACCTACCACACTTACGAACTTAAAACCATGACCGCTAAATCCAGTTGCAAAAACAACGTCTTTGTCATAACCTGATAAGTAGTCAATTATGAAATTGTTATCGGGGGAATTTGTATACAAACACGTTTTCATTACCAAGGTATTTTCGTAGCCATCTGGAATAAACCGGTTTAAGAAATCAATCAAGGTATTTTCGTCTGATTCTTTTGTATTTCTGTTTACAGCGTCTGGATCGGTTGGGTCTGCTCCAGGATAGTGCAACGCAAGTTTCAATCCTAAAGGGCCGCCAAAAGTTCCAACCGGCAGAATCGGGAATCCATAAAAATCATGGTCTTTGTCCTCCAGGATCCAGCAGGGAAATTTTCCAAGTATGAAATTGTCCCACTGTTTTGGCTTCACCCATGCAACTGCTTGTCTGGTAACAGTCAATTTAGACTCAAGCGATGGAATTATCTTCCCAGCCCATGGTCCAGCGGTGATAATCAATTTACCAGCTCTGTAAGTACCCTTATTGGTTACTACTGTTACTCCGCCAGAAATTTCACGCTTCCATTCAAGTACTTTCTCTTTTGTTCGGATTGTGGCACCATTCAGTACGGCCTGCTGAACGTACAAAAGAATGCTGCGCTCCGGGGTGATGAATCCAGCATCAGGCTCCTCTAGTCGCTGAAAGTTTGGGGGAAGCTTAAACTGTGGGTATTTCAAATCGCATTCTCCTTCAGTCAAATTGATAAGTGGAATGTTATACTTTTTAGATGAACCTTTGACCGTACTTAAAAAAGGATCATCGGGTGCTCCAAAATAGGCAAGGCCTGTCTTGTAGTAGACTTGGGCACCAGTTTCTGATTCTAACGTACGCCAATTTTTATAGGCTCTTTCAAGTAATGGAACATAGTCAGAACCTTCGCCATAGGCTTTGCGAATGATACGACTTTGCCCAGCGTGTGAACCCAGCTCATGGGGAATATCAAATTGTTCCAGCCCCAAAACACTAACTCCTTGTTTGGCTAAATGGTAGCAGGTTGAGGAACCCATACTACCCACCCCAATCACGATTACATCATAAATATTTTTGTCTTTGGGCACTCCATCACTTACCCGCTTATTGACATTAGCATAGAGTTCAGCAAGGGGTAGGGTGGAAGCAACTGATGCCCCCAATGTTTTGTTAATGAAATCTCTTCGCTTCATACATTAAATATAACCAGTTCAACCGACCAAATTTGAAATAAAGATTAACAGCACAGCGGCAGGTGCTACAAATCGAATAAGGAAGTGCCAAGCCAAAAATAATCGCTGATCCTTTAGTCGGAGTTCATCCTTACTTACTTCAGTTGAAATTAGCCAACCTGCAATTACCGCCATCAATATTCCTCCAATGGGCATCAGTAAGTTAGAACCAAAATAGTCGATCAGACCAAAAATTGTTTTTCCTTCTAAAGGTTTAATCATATCCAATGGAGTGAAGTCTGCCCAAATGTTAAACGAAAAAACGGAAGCTAAACCTACTACCCACAAAAGCACCGAGACGATAATAGTAATCTTCATTCTACCTATTTTCCATACTTCCTCGAGGTGCGAGATAATGGACTCAAGCAATGAGATGGAAGATGTTAAGGCCGCAAAAAATAGAAGAATAAAAAATAAGGCCCCGATAAAACCGCCACCTGGCATTTGACCAAACGCAATGGGTAACGTCATGAAAATTAAACCTGGTCCTTCCGTAGCAGATAAACCATATTTGAATACGATGGGGAAAATCGCAAGGCCAGCCAGTATCGCTGCAAGTCCGTCTGAAAAGGAAATAATAATGGATGATTTAAGTATGGACGAACTTTGCGGCATGTAGGCGCCATAGGTTAACATCACACCTACACCGATTCCTAACGAAAAGAAGGCCTGACCAAAAGCCGCTAGAGCAACCTTGGGAGTTATTTTAGAAAAATCAGGGTTAAACAGAAATCGCACACCCTCTGAAAAATCACCCGCAAACATGGCATAGATTACCAATGCTATCAATATGATGAATAAGGCTGGTGTCATCCAGCTGGTTGATTTTTCTAGTCCTTCTTGAACACCTTTAGCTACGATCCATCCGGTGGCGGCTACAAATACAAACTGACTTAGCATTAACCGCACAGGACTTGCTAACATATCATTGTAGTAGTTTACCGCGGATGTGGCATTCAGATTATTTAACTCTCCAAACAAAGACGTGATAGTATAGTCTAATGTCATACCTGCGATAACACAATAAAAACTCAAAATCAGAAATACGCCAATCATGGCAACCCAACCAAACGTCTTCCAATGTTTACTGATTCCATCTTTCTTAGATAACTCCTCCATGGTGCCCACCATACTGCGGCCACCTCTACGGCCAATCATAAGCTCTGCAGCAAGGATTGGAATACCCATCGTTATCAATGACACCAGATAGACTATTACAAAAGCACCTCCGCCATTTTCACCTGCGAGGTAGGTGAACTTCCAGATATTGGATAGTCCTACTGTACTGCCGATAGAAGCAAGTAAAAAAAGATAGTTTGAAGACCAAACTTTAGAGGAGGCTTTGTCGGACATCTTATCAATCGGTTGCCTGTTGATTCAAGTTGTATCTCATAATGGAACCATGTGGACCTTCTTTGATACGTTCAATGTCAAATACATCCCCGGAAGGGCCTTTACGTTGCATTATGACTTTTTCAATTTCATTAATATCATCTCGGTCTAATTTGAATTCAAATAGTCGGAGATTCTCATCCAAATGAGTAGAAGTCTTCGCGCCAATGATAACCGCAGCTACTTGCTTACGATCCAGGATATATCGGGAGGCTACATTGGTAATGGAAACGAGATGCTTATCAGCTATTGACTTCAAGACCTTCAAAAGTGATTGAAACAATTCCCAACCACCAAACTCATCAATCATTAATTTGTATTTAATTAAAGACCGATTTTCAAAGGGCGGTTTTGGTTCTGTCAATCCCAACCATTTATCTGAGATAAATCCACCAGCGACTGTTCCATAACATAGAAAGTGAATATTGTTTTTAGAACATTCACCCGCTAAACTTTTTTCTGGTCGATTGTCCAATAGCGAATATTGAATTTGCAGCGTAGCTATCGGTATCCCAGCATTGACCATTTGTTCTGTTGACTTAGTGTTAAAATTAGTGCCTGATAGTAAATTGATTTTACCAGCCAGTCGAATTTCATTTAACCAATGAGCGGTTTCAACATAGCGAGGCACATCATAACTCCACCAACTATATTGAACCATATCCAGGCGCTCTTTGCCAAGCCTTCGCAAGGAGCGATCTATGATTTTCTCTACGTATTGCTTAGTAATGGTAGATAGCACATCATAGTCAGGAACAAACTTGGTCAGCACCTGGATGTCGTGATTATACCCAAGTCTTTGTTTACGTACGGCTAAAAACTTCCCTACCAGTTCTTCTACTCCTGTATAAATATCAGCACAATCAAACGTGGTGATGCCTTTATCTGCAAATGCAAACATGCTTTCGATTGGATCTTCGGTTGTATCCACACTATGGCCTTGCGACAATTGCCAACCGCCTTTGATGATACGTGAAATATGAAAGCCGTGTGTTAACTCAAATTTTTCTACCATGATAGTTATGCCCAATCGTTAATTTCCGGAAGCGGAACTATTGTTGTATCCGACCTTTCAAACACTCGCTTTCCAATGCGACTAATTTTAAAACGTGCTCCGCAATGCGGATCAGGACAGGCAATGATGTGATCGGTTGCCATCCAATCAACAGGGTTCAATGGTCTTTGTTTGGTGGGGAGTAATGGAAGAAGTGCCGACAACGCATACAACGAAAAAGGATGATCACTTTTAAAATGAAGGTTTTCACCTCGCACTTCGAAAGCATCGCCCAATTGGTGGCTGCAGACGAATGGTTTTTCGCCTTCAATGACCTCCACTTTTAGATCGAATAATTCAAAAGAAGTATTGGCCATAATAATCGCGTTGATTAAGCAGGAAAGATATAAAATCGGTTTAGAAATAAAATTACCTCTTATCCTAACGCCTTCTGGAAAATGGCTAAAAGAAAGACTGAAATTTTCGATAGAATTCATCTCAATGATCGTAACTTTATCAAACTTGGTTCTACCCTAAAGAAATTATTCATATGAAAACATATCCCAGCATATTCAATGATGTGATTGGCCCGGTTATGCGAGGCCCCTCCAGTTCCCACTGCGCAGCATCATTACGAATTGGTAGAATTTGTCGAGACCTAATGGACAGTGATATAAAAGAAGTGTACATCGAATTTGATCCTAACGGATCTTTGGCAACTACACACAAAGGGCAAGGGTCAGATATGGGATTGTTTGGCGGATTTCTAGGATGGGAGGCCTATGAGGAACGCTTGCCCGAATATTTACAGGCTGTAGAAGAGGCTGGTATTAAAATAAAAATTGATATCCATCCAATTGGAGCGACTCATCCTAATACGTATAAGCTAACCCTTAAAAATGCCAAGGAAGAAAGAACACTCACCGCTATTTCCACTGGGGGTGGAATGATTGAGATACTAGAGATAGATGGGGCTTCCGTATCTATGGCTGGTGATTTTTATCAAACCTTAGTTTATATAAAGTCTCCGGGAAACATCATTCAATTCATCGAGCAATTATTTCCATGCGATGAAATCGCTTTACGGAAAGGGACTTCGCTCTTCATTGAAATAAAATCAAATCAGTTTCTATCGGATGAACTTTGTACCGAGTTGCAATCCATGGATGACGTTTTATTTATAAAGAAACTGCACCCAGTTCTTCCTGTGATGTCGAGAAAAGATCTTACCGTTCCATTTATAACCTGCGAAGAAATGCTGGACTATAATCAGGGTAAAAATCTTGAATTATGGGAGCTAGCCGTTGACTATGAAAGTATGCGCGGTGCCATTTCTAAAAAGGAAGTATTTGAAAAGATGCGTGCCATCGTTGAGATCATGCACAATTCTATTAACCTCGGATTAAAAGGTACGAAGTACGCAGATAGAATTTTAGGGCCACAATCCATTGGGTTTCAACAACAGATGAGGGACAAGAAATTGGTGGAGGGTGATGTGCTGAACCAAGTGATCTTATACACCTCAGCCATGATGGAGGTGAAAAGTTCCATGGGCGTAGTGGTAGCTGCACCCACTGCAGGATCATGCGGAGCTTTGCCGGGTGCGATTATTGGCATTGGCTCATCCCTAAAACTTTCTCAAGATGAAATGGTGAAAGCCATGATGTCAGCTGGAATCATTGGGGTATTTATTGCAGCCCACGCAACTTTTGCTGCGGAGGTCGGTGGGTGCATGGCAGAATGTGGTTCGGGATCGGGTATGGCCGCGGCTGGTATTGTTGGGCTGAAGAAGGGAACACTTAATCAATCACTGGCTGCCGCCTCTATGGCATTGCAATCGTCCTTAGGAATGATTTGTGATATGATTGCAGATCGCGTGGAAGCACCTTGCTTAAATAGAAATGTAATGGCAGCAACCAATGCCATCTCTTGTGCTAACATGGCGTTATCGGATTACAATCATTTGATCCCTCTTGATGAAGTAATTGGAACTATGAAAAAAGTGGGCGATGCCATACCAAACACACTAAGATGCACTGGCTTGGGAGGTTTGGCAATTACAAAGACCGCAAAGAAGATTGAAGCCATGCTCGCCAAGGGTGAAGAGGAGAGAAACAAAACATTCTTTAAGGTTTGCTAATCCGTCCAATTACTTTTGACTTCTTCTTTTTCAAATCTCACTAATTTCAATGATTACATTTATCTGGATTTCATTAGCAGTACTTACCATTTGGTTTAGCGTTGTTCTAACAAAAGATTTCTTAAAACATAAGAACAGGTTGGAGAATACCAGTTGGCTAAAGGCATCGATTATTGGGTTTGTGGTTAATTTTTTTGATGTGCTTGGTATCGGTGCATTCGCGCCACAAACAGCCCTCCTAAAATTTACCAAACAAACTGAAGATAAGCTTATTCCTGGAACAATGAATGTGGCTAACACATTACCTGTTTTATTGCAAGCACTTATCTTCATTACCATTATTGAAGTTGATCCACTTACGTTGGTTTTAATGTTGTTATCAGCGGCTTTTGGTGCTATCATCGGTGCCGGAGTGGTTTCGAAATTATCAGAAAAGAAAATTCGTCTGACGATGGGCTTTGCTTTACTTGTCACGGCAAGTTTTATGCTTGCCCGAAATATGGAATGGATACAAGGAGGAGGAGATGCCATTGGGCTCTATGGTGGCAAGCTTATCATTGCGATAGTTGGTAACTTCTTTTTAGGAGCTGTAATGACAGCAGGGATTGGTTTATACGCTCCCTGTATGGCATTGGTGTTTGCACTTGGGATGTCACCACAAGTAGCCTTCCCAATCATGATGGGCTCTTGCGCTTTTTTAATGCCACCGGCTTCAATACGCTTTATTAGGGAAGGTGCCTATAACCGAAAGGCTGCTGTGGCAATGGCCATACCGGGTGTGGTTGCTGTTTTGATAGCCGCCTTTATCGTTAAATCTTTACCACTTGATATGCTTAGGTGGATTGTGATTGCTGTAATACTCTATACTTCGGTGGTAATGTTGAGGGCAGGATACTCAAAGTAAAAATTATAGTGTCTGCAAAGTCAATATTGAAAGCTCGTCAGATGACTTAAGGATGAAATTAACGAACTCCCTTCACCTTCATATCGAGGGTATAAATTGCTTCAGAAGCAGTTATAAATAATTTGTCTAGCTTCTTACCTCCAAACACTACGTTGGCGGTCCACTTTTCGGGTATATCGATATGAGCTATCAATTTTCCAGTTTTGTTAAAAACAGTTACTCCTTTGCCGGTGAGATAAATATTTCCCAAGTGATCAATGGTCATTCCGTCTGAACCCTGTTCTGCGAAAAGCTGACCTTCACTTAATGATCCGTCATCATTAATGGTATACTGATAGGTTTTTCTTCCTTTAATATCAGCAACATATAAGGTTCGTCCGTCAGGAGAACCAACTATCCCATTAGGTTGAGCAAGATTGTCAATAACAGGCAGGGCAACCGGACTACCTTTTGCGAGGTAATACACTTTTTGTGCTTCCATTTCCGGTTGCGTTCTCGTCCACCAAGGACGTTGATAATAGGGGTCTGTAAAATAGATATCTCCGTTAGGATGAATCCATAAGTCGTTTGGACCATTCAATTTTTTCCCTTCAAATTCTTTCAATAATACAGTGGCTTTTCCATTGGTATCAATTGACCACAGTTCATTTTTCTCATCAGCGCATGTAACTAAATTTTCCTTTTTGTCGAAGTACATGCCATTTGATCGGCCCGTGTTTTCAAGGAAGACTGTTAACTTTCCTTTGGTGCTATATTTCCATATTTTATTGTTGGGCTGATCAGTGAAAAAGACATTTCCATTGGCGTCAACTGCTGGCCCTTCAGTGAAGCTAAACTGTTTAGAGATTAGCTTTGGTAATGCTGAACCTTTTACCAGCATGTTATACCCATCATTCAATGGATTGGAATCGGCAGCTTGTTGGCAAATGCCAACGCTAAGGTGAGATACTAGTGCCAGGCAGAAAAGCAACCTGAATAGTAGGATATTCGAAGTCATAAAAACTGTTTTTGTATTTAATGCTTAGACATGTAAAAGAAAGGTAATAAGAAATATTTTCAGTAGCAGTTTTTAAGGGTTAAGAATTCTTGCGATACATCAAGGAGTTTATTCACGGGAAGCAAATAAAAAGGTGGCCTGTTTAATCAGACCACCTCTTCGCACTAAACTTCTGTGTTTATTCAGGCTAGATCAAAACGATCAAGATTCATCACCTTACTCCATGCTGCTACAAAGTCCTGAACTAATTTCTCTTTTCCATCGGAGCTTGCATACACTTCAGCGAGGGCACGTAGTTCTGAATTAGAACCAAAGATGAGGTCAATGCGAGTGGCTGTCCACTTGCTTGCGCCTGTCTTACGATCTTTACCTTCAAACACTTCGCCATGGGCATCGGTTGCTTTCCAAACGGTGCTCATGTCCAGCAGGTTCGTAAAGAAGTCGTTCGTAAGTGCTTCAGGTTTTGCAGTAAATACACCATGTTTAGAACCATTGTAGTTGGTGTTCATCACACGCAAACCACCCATCAACGCAGTCAACTCAGGTGCAGTCAGGGTCAGCAATTGTGCTTTGTCAACTAATAATGCTTCAGTGGCGATCGAGAATTTACCTTTAGCATAATTGCGGAAGCCATCAGCAATTGGTTCGAGGTAACCAAACGAATCTACATCAGTTTGTTCTTGTGTAGCATCGGCACGGCCTTGTGCGAAAGGAACTGTTACAGTAACGCCTGCACTCGTAGCAGCTTTTTCAACGCCTACATTTCCGGCCAACACAATCAAATCTGCCAACGAAACATTTTTGAAATCTTTTTGGATTCCTTCCAACACCGACAACACGTTACCCAACTGAGAAGGATTGTTTACTGCCCAATATTTTTGAGGAGCTAAACGGATGCGCGCACCATTAGCTCCACCGCGTTTATCAGAACCACGGAACGTTGAAGCAGAAGCCCAGGCAGTTGAAACCAATTGTGATACAGTTAAACCTGAAGCACTTATTTTTTCTTTTAGCGTTGAAATGTCCTTGTCGCTGAGTTTGTGTGTAGCTGCCGGAACCGGATCTTGCCAGATCAATTCTTCTTTAGGCACTTCATTTCCGAGATAACGCACACGTGGGCCCATATCGCGGTGTGTCAACTTGAACCACGCACGAGCAAATGCATCTGCGAAAGCATCTGGATTTTCATGGAAACGTCTTGAAATCTTTTCATAAGCAGGATCGAAGCGTAGCGACAAATCAGTAGTCAACATTCTTGGCTCCTGGCGTTTTTCTTTATCAAAAGCGTGAGGTACAGAATGTGCACCTGCGCTATTTTTCGGCTTCCATTGATGTGCACCTGCAGGGCTCTTTGTGAGCTCCCAATCGTATCCGAACAAGTTCTCGAAGTAGTTGTTGCCCCATTTTGTTGGCGTTGTAGTCCAGGTTACCTCCAGTCCGCTGCTGATAGCATCAGTACCTACACCTGATTTAAAGTTGCTGGCCCAACCAAGACCTTGTGCTTCGATAGAGGCAGCTTCCGGGTCTGGCCCTTTATGTGATTCAGGTGCAGCACCGTGTGTTTTTCCAAACGTGTGACCACCGGCAATCAAGGCTACTGTCTCTTCATCATTCATGGCCATGCGCTTGAAGGTTTCGCGAATGTCGCGCGCGGCAGCAATCGGATCAGGATTGCCATCAGGCCCTTCTGGGTTTACGTAGATCAACCCCATTTGCACAGCAGCCAATGGTGTTTCAAGTTCGCGATCACCCCGATAGCGGCTATTAGGTCCACCACTTTTTTCCAACCAAATTTTTTCAGCGCCCCAATAAACATCCTGATCGGGTTCCCACACATCTTCACGTCCACCGGCAAAACCAAAAGTTTTAAAGCCCATCGATTCAAGAGCAACGTTACCTGTAAGGATATACAAATCAGCCCAGGAAATTTGCTTACCATATTTTTGTTTGATGGGCCAAAGCATCCTGCGTGCTTTGTCTATGTTAACGTTGTCAGGCCAACTGTTAAGAGGAGCAAAACGCTGTTGACCTCTGCCAGCGCCACCACGACCATCACCGCTGCGGTAAGTACCCGCAGAGTGCCATGCCATGCGGATAAACATAGGGCCATAGTGACCAAAGTCAGCAGGCCACCATTCTTGCGAGTCGGTCATCAACGCATGAAGATCTTTTTTCAGCGCTTCCATATCGAGTTTCTTAAACTCTTCTACATAGTTAAAATCCTTTCCCATCGGATCGGACAGCGATGAGTGTTGACGCAATAGATTCACCTTCAATTGATTCGGCCACCAGTCTTGGTTTTGCGTGCCACCATCTGCCGGTTGGTGGAAGGGGCATTTAGCTTCCCCGTTCGTTGCGTGTTTTTCCATTTTCTATCTATTAATTAATTGTTTGTACTGACATTTCAAAAATAGGCCTTTTCACCGACTGGCACTATGACGAAGGTCATACTCCAGGATGATTAAACCTTACTAGTCGTCTGACCGCCTGCCTACCGGACAGGCAGGCTTAAAGTGGTCTTGACGACTATTAACTCAAGATTACCACGACTAAACTAATAAATCAAATTGATTATATTTATAGAGATATAGCCATTGCCTATGACCTTAACTCAACTAGAATACATTGTTGCCCTCGACACGCACCGTCATTTTGTACTATCCTCAGAGAAGTGTTTTGTAACCCAGCCTACATTGAGTATGCAAATTCAAAAACTGGAAGAGGAACTTGGAGTGAAAATTTTTGATCGTACCAAGCAACCGGTTATACCAACAGAAATAGGAGCGAACATTATTGCTCAGGCACGGATTATTCTGCGCGAAGCAAACATGATTCAAGAACTTATAAATGATCAAAAAGACATCATGACGGGTGAACTTCGAATTGGAATCATTCCAACGCTTGCTCCTTATCTTCTGCCATCTCTGTTTAAGAACATGCGGGAAAAGTATCCACTGCTCAACCTTGTCGTTAAAGAGACCATCACTGAAGAAGTAATTAGCGAATTGAAAAGTAATCGGCTTGACTGTGGATTGGTGGTCACACCGTTAAACGATCCTACTATTAAAGAAGATGTACTTTTTTATGAAGAATTATTTGTTTATGTATCTCGCAAGAACGCGCTGTATGATAAAAAGTATGTGTTGGCTAAAGAAATTGATCCCGATCAACTTTGGTTATTGGAGGAAGGACATTGCTTTCGATCGCAGGTACTTAACTTATGTGAATTGAGAAGGACTGCTGATCTACGCTTTAAGTATGAAACTGGAAATATAGAGACCTTAAAACGCATGGTGGATAAAAGTGATGGGATAACCATTTTGCCTGAACTGGCAGTGATGGAATTTAGCAAGTCACAAATGAAATTAGTAAAACGATTGAAAGAGCCTAGCCCAGCCAGGGAAGTAAGTCTTGTGAAACACCGTGATCATATGAAGACAAAACTCATTAAAACGTTAGAAGAGGAAATACTCAAGATTGTGCCGAAGGAAATGCAGAAGATTCTGAATAAAAAGATTGTTGAAATCAACTACTGATCGGAGTCACAGGTTTCTTTACTGTAGAGTTGGCCTTTTTGCCCGCGATTAAACTAGGTTCAATATCTGAATTTATGAGCATTCTTTTCTAACTTCTGTCTAAAAGAGGGTCAATTGCAAAATATTTTTTCAAAATCAAATAGGGGGTAATGCCAATTTGGTTGTCTTATGGTTAGTTGGTCTAAACGCAGAAAAGTTGCCAACAATTAATCAAGAAAAACAAAAAATATAGTTATCATGAAAGGCTTTAAAATCATTCTATTTGCAATCGGGATAATGGGCGCGCCACAGATTAATTTCGCACAACATCAAGATCCCCAGTTACACGTCAATCCCCGATGGGAAGAATGTTCATTTCAACTCGATCCCTCCTTAACACAACAGACGTGGCATAACTTTACAAAGGAGGCCGGGCTGGTTGCTTATTTCCGTCCGCTCATTGATGCCAAGCCCATGGGCGCTGGACATTTTGAAGTATCGATGCTCCAATGGCAAACGGGATTCGATGAAACCAAGCCAGCTTGGAACGATACGTTTGTTCATCCTGATTCTACACATTGGTTGAAGGAAAGTCCACGATTGGCGTTCCCAGGTTTAACAGCCAGAGTAGGGATCACTAACAAATTGGACGGTGCGATCTACTTCACCAAAAACCCTGGAGCTAACTATGGCTTTTTTGGAGGCCAACTTCAATATAACCTGGTTAATAATTTGGAAAAGAAATGGTCGGCTTCAGGCCGTATGAGTTTCTCTTCGCTTTATGGTCCGAAAGATTTGAAGTTAAATACGTACGGGCTGGATCTAATAACAAGCAAAGAATTTCCATTTTACTCTTGGGCTTCTTTATATCCATATGCAGGTGTTTCAATCTATTTGACTAGTTCACGTGAGACGACCGAAAAAGTAGACTTAAGAAATGAACAGCTTTTCGGAGGGCAGCTAATGGTTGGTGCAGTTCTTAAACTTTCCATTGCCAGAATTGGAGTGGAGTACAACTTCGCCAAATTAAATACCTTGTCATTTAAGATTGGAGTCGCATTTTAACCATGTTGTTTTCTCTTTGAATTGCTACGATATCCTAATGGAGAGTTGACCGATCAACTTTCCATTGACAAATATTAATCATGTCGCAAAGATTCTACCGGATTTGCTTTTGCGGCTCGCCACGTTTCAAAGCCAACGGTAAATAATGTTATTACAGAAATAAGCAATAACGAAGCAGCAAATAACAATGGTGAAAGGGGAGTTTGATAGGCAAATCGCTCCAGCCATTTTGATGTAAGAAAATACGTGATCGGCACAGCCATGAGAGAAGAGATCAATAATAGTTTAGCGAAGACGCTTAGCAACAAAAATAAGATCTGTCCACTGCTACTTCCCAATGCTTTCCGAATTCCGATTTCGCGAACACGCTGCTGCGCCATAAAAGATGCTAATCCATACAGCCCGATACAGGTAATAAAAATAGCCAGCGCTGAAAATTTTTCTGTGAGGCCTGAAATCTTCGTTTCATTTTCATACATCCTGCCAAATTCATCATCCACGAACCAATAGTCGAAGCCTAATGAGGGAAATACTTTCTTCCAACTCTTTTCCAGAAACTGAATTTCCTCGCCCATATTTTTTGCGCCAATCCGAACGTGAATAATGCGATCATCAAAATGTGGTCGGCCTGCAATTCCCAATGGATCTATTTTATTGTTCATTGATTTATAGGGAAAATCTTCAACCACGCCTATCACTTTTCCATATACAGGAGCTTGCGCACTATCCGGTCCACCGTAGTAACTATGGGCTGGCCTGGTGACGGATTTGCCAATCGCATTTTCCGGTGTAAGCTTTAACGCTTTTACCGCAGCCTCATTGATTATAATAGCTGTTGAATCTGATGTGTTCTGGGCATCAAAATCACGACCCGCAATTATTTTTAATCCAAATGTTTTTGGGAAATCATAATCGC
This sequence comes from Bacteroidia bacterium, assembly GCA_031384515.1. GTDB lineage: Bacteria > Bacteroidota > Bacteroidia > Cytophagales > Cyclobacteriaceae > ELB16-189. The sequence goes on along the minus strand of JANNAQ010000057.1, from coordinate 39,693 downwards.
CATTAAGTTGAAACCATTCAAATTGTTCTTCTTTTATTTCAGGAAACTGAAAACGCATATTAATAGGGCCAAAATAATCTAAACGTGGCAAATGATTGGCAAGCGTTACAGCTGTAATCTTTGGATTTTGCAATACAATATTTTTGTAGGTATTGTAGAGCATATCTGAAGCCTGCGATCCAAACCCTCCGTAGCGAATAGAAACAATCTGCTTGCCAGCCTCATTTAGTTTCGAGTTGCGCATGAGGTCCATTTGGCGAACCAATATTACGCTGCCAATAAGTAAAACAACGGCAACCCCAAATTGCAACCCAATTAAAAACTGACGAAAGACATTAGAACCTTTTCTAAAAGCAAACTTTCCTTTTAACACAGCAGCAGGGTCAAAGCTTGAAATGAAAAGAGCAGGATAACTTCCACCTACCAAAGTAACAAATAGCATAACGGCACCAATAATTAAAAGCATGCCTGGCTCCATCAAGTGGCGTATAGTAAACGTTTTCTCAGATAAGGTATTGAACTGCGGAAGTAGAATGATGACGATGGTAATGGCGATAATGACAGCTATGAAAACAAGAATGAATGATTCCAACATGAACTGAAGAAATAACTCTGAACGTTGCCCTCCAAATGTCTTTCGCAATCCTATTTCTTTTGCTCGAGTTACGGATTTTGCAACAGCAAGATTAATATAGTTAATGCTTGCCACCAATAAAATTAAGAGTGCGATGGTGATGAATATATACATATAATTCTTATCACCCGATTTGTGATATACCGACCAGTCTATTTCTTTGTCAAAATGCACGTCAGTTATCTTGGTTATGATTGGCCTAAATTTGAGGTCCAGCTTCAATCGTTCAATAATCTCGTTGGCTTTCTTTTGAAGGGCCTCCTGGATAATGGGCACCGATTCCGCATTAGTACAGGTAAAATAGGATTGACTCCACATACCATTATTTCCGTCACCCATCGATTCGTTCATTGCCTTTTCCAATTCAGGAATAAAGGGTTTAAGTGTATAAATGTTGGCGATGTACTGAGGGGCAATATGAGAGTTGGATGGAAAATCTTTGTAAACTCCCTTCACCATCATTTCTACCCTTTTATTATTGGTCATCTGTTGGTGTGTGACTCCGATCATTTTATCTAAAGGATCTTCTTTACCAAAAAGCTTGTATGCGGCAGTTTCCGAAAGCATAATACTATTAGGTTCCAGGAGGGCTGTTTCCTGATCTCCTTTCACCAAATTGATTGCAATCAATTTGGAAAGTGTTGGTTCTGCCCATAAAATTTCTTCGGTTAAAACAGTTTTATCACTCGGTGCATAATACATGCTGGTCGGCATACCGAATTGCAAATAGCTGGCAATATCACCCACCCCTTCATAGTTATCTTTAATGAAATTATCCCAGCCAGCCGGGACTGCCGGAAATTTCTCTTCTTGCCCGTTCGGATATTGCAGCCAGTAGCCCATTCGCTATGTGCTATTAGCTTTTGGGTGCATCGTGTCGAAGGTAAGTTCATCACGGACGTATAATAAAATAAATATCGCTGAAGACAATCCAATCGCTAAGCCAAGGGTGTTGACCACCGCATAGCCACGCTGCTTTAAAATGTTTCGGACAGAAAGGAGAATATAATTGTATAACATAATGAAGAGGTATGTTGCTAATTAGACGTAAATAACGTAAAGGGAGGAGGGTAGGTATAATATTTAAGCAGATTTATCATCAAGTCATATTACGGACTAAAGGCCAAATTCTGGATGAAGACGCATTTTCTTACTACTGAAGTGTTTTTAGCAATTAACCATTTGCCATCTAGAACAATTCATCAGCAGGTTTCAAAGTTATTCTGCCAATTGTATAACGAAATTCAATAATATAGATTGATCCGCTATATTCGGTTCATAATTGTAAGGCGTCAATTTTGCAGGAGGTCTTGCTACAGCTAAAAACACGCATGAAACATAAATCAATATTATTACTCATTTTTCCTTTCATTAGTTTATGCCTGCATGCCCAAAATGCTCAAACGTGGATTTCAGGAGGCAAGTTGAATCCACTTCAAGCGAATATGGATATTCGGCATTATACCCTTTCGCTCAGTGTCAATATTCCAAACCAGTCAATCGCTGGATTTGTAGAAACAGATTTGATTCTGGCTCACCCAGCTGACACACTGCTGTTTGATTTGATCGATCAATTCGAAATAGTAAAGATTAGCGTTGACAAAAACTTGGTAAGTTTCACGCGTGGTGATGATAAGATTTTCATCACGGCCGCCAAAGGTTTTAATCCCGGCAAACATAAAGTTAGAATTGAGTACCTTGGTAAACCTCCGGTAGCGGTCAACCCCCCATGGAATGGAGGCTTCACCTGGACAACTGATAAGAATGGTAAACCATGGGTGGTCATAAACTGCCAGACAGATGGAGCGAAGGTTTATTTCCCCTGCAAGGATCATCCAAGCGATGAACCGAATGAAGGGGTCGATCTATTTGTTACCGTGCCTTCCGGATTAACTGTAGCTGCCTTTGGGATGCTTCAGGGAGCTAATTCCAAAGGAAATAGAACTACTTTCCATTGGAAGACCAATTACACAATCAGCAATTATTGCATTTTGTTCAACATAGCAGATTACCAATTAGTAAGTCGCCCCTACAAGACTATTCTCGGCCACTCTGTTCCGATGGATTATTACATTCTAAGGCAAAATGCTGATAAGGCGCAATCCGTTTTGGATATCCGTGAGCGGGATACAAGAATACTCGAGAAATACTTTGGCGAATATCCGTGGGTCAAAGAAAAAATCGGAATCGCACAAGTCCCTAACCCGGGCATGGAGCATCAAACCATGATCACGTATGGAGACCCATTCAATTATAAACGTTTTAATGGTCAAAATTATTCTGACAATCTTTTTCATGAGTTCGCTCACGAATGGTGGGCCAACAAAGTAACGAACAAAGATTGGGCGCACATGTGGATTCAGGAAGGCATTGGCACCTATGCAGAAGCTCTTTGTTTTCGTGAATTAACTGGCGAGAAAGGGTATGATTCGCTTTTACTCCATTTTAAAAAGAATGTGAAAAATCAAAAGCCGTTGGTCCAAGGCGAAGAGGTGAATTCGCAAGATACCTATACGAGTGATATTTATTTTAAGGGCGCACTTTTCATGAACACGTTACGCTATGTAGTAGGCGATGAGATTTTTTTTCCAACACTTAAAAAATTAGCCACTCATCCAAAGTACACGTATGATAATTTTGTCACAACAGATGATGTCGAAAAGTTATTTAGCTATGAATCAAAAACTGATTTGAAACCTTTGTTCGATTTCTATCTTAGAACAACTAATCTTTTGGAAGTCACTATAAAACAAACAGGTTTAACTTCATGGGTGATACAAGCAAAGCAAATGCCTTCCATGACTATTCCAATTGAGATTTCAGGGAGCAATGGGAAGTCGACAGTTCAATTGTCCTCCCAGCCGATTAAATTGGAAAGTATGACGCTGCCTGTTGTAGATGCAGGAAGCCATTATTTGAAAAGAGTAATTATTGACTGATATCCATTACTTCTGTTGAAAGTCAATTTCTGCTAGCAATTTTGTTTGTGGATCAAGGCTTACAGATAACGGCTTGGCCTCAAGCGAAAAAGTAAATACGGATTGCTTTGTGTTTATATCAACTTTTTTGATCTCAGGGAGTTGATTTCCGGCAGAAGCAATTCCTATTTCTAATGGAAATGAAAAAGGATTGGACTGAGTTTGTTCAAGAGAAATTTTCAGTTCTTTCTTGGTGCTGTTCCAAGTCCATTGTCCATTAAGTTTGGGCATGCCTTCCTGATATAACCACTGGGAAAAGAAACCTTGTAAATCTAATCCTGAAGCTTGTTCCATTTCAAATCTGAAATCAGCAGTAGTGGCATTGGCATTAAAATACTTTCTATAATACGATTGAATCCCATTCCTGAAATCAGGTTCACCCAACAGTTCCCGGAGCATGTGCAGTACCCAAGCTCCTTTTTGGTAAGTGAGTGCGCTGGTTACTTTAGACATATCAGTTAATTGGTTATGAACAATAGGGGAGTCTAGGTTCTTTTTTATATAGGTTATGATTTGCTCTTTTGAGGCTTTCAATCCATTAACAAAAGCATCATGACCAGTATTGTGTTCCGTGTATAACAATGTAAAATAAGTGGCGAAACCTTCACTCAGCCATACATCATCCCAATCACTTTCTGTTACGGCATCTCCAAACCACTGATGTGCAAGTTCGTGTATGATAACATCCTGCCACCTTGCGTCTCGTTTTCCTGACACTGAATTTTCACTATACATGATGGCCGAAGCGGCCTCCATTCCTCCGGTAGTGTTATTTGATTGGATATTTGCCAATTTTTCATAGGCGAAAGGACCTACATACTCAGAAAAAAAAGACAATGCCTTTTTAGTTGGCGTTTGAAAGTCATAAAACCCAGCTTCCCTGTCTTGGCGATATACCCAGGTCTCAATAGACTTTCCTTCGAAGGTATCAACATACTGAACGGCAAACTCGGCAACACCTAATACAAAAAGCCATGGGGCAATAGGTACAGACTGTTTCCAATGTGTGAGTTTATTTCCATTGCCAACTAATGACTCCTCCTGCAATAACCCATTGGATACAACCTTGTAGTGTGCAGGGGCTGTGACTATGAATTCGCAGGTTGCCTTGTCATAGGGATGATCTACTAATGGAAGCCAATGATGCCCAAGGTTAGGCCAATTGTCGCTGAAGAAGGAGCGATCATTGTATCGGGTTTGCTTAATGGCAAGGCCAGCATCTGGTATTCCAGCGTATTTTATTGTAAGTGATAATTGCTGATTAATGGATGAATTTGGAATGGTTATAATCAATTCGTTGGATCGATGAGAAAAAGAAAATGAATCTCCTCCGCTGGTTACACTCACAACGGTCATACCCTTGCCTTGAAGTTCATTGCTTGTATTTGTTAAATCCAACCGAACGTTTTGAATTCCTTCTTTTTTAAACGTCAGCATCACAGTAGCTTCTGCGCGAATGCTATCATTCTTATCAGAAAGGGAAAGCTTAAAGCGATAGTGTTGAATATCAATACCAGGATTTTTAGGATAAATGTCGCAATGGCCATTCATAGCAATCAGCATGCCTATGTTTAATAAGACAAATTGGAAAAGTTTTTTCATGTACATACAATTTGGATAAATCTAGTAATAAATGATCAAACTTTACGGCAGAGTAATCTTACCAAGTACGGACCATGCTCTGCCCGGATAAAAATTGAATTCTAATGGATAATCTTCCTGAACTAGATAAAAGTGCATAACAAGTGTTGATATTTGAACGGGAAAAGTTTGACTTTTAGAATTCGGTATTTTTTATTTTACTAAGTTGCTTATCTTTAAACTATAATGAAAAAACTATTTTATGGTTTCCTTTTTGGCACAATTATCCTTTCGTTAGGATCATGCCACAAGAAAGTGAGCGTTCAGGAAAATGAAAAGAAAGTCTCTATTGCGGAGATTGAATCTGGAATAAAAAGCTTTATACAAAACAAGACTGCTGAAAATGGTGGCTATTTTCTTGTGCACGACAGGGAAAAAGATTTTCGAATGAAATTGGTTAGGGTACATACTGAATACCTGGCTAACCTAGGTCCAAAAAGTCATTTCGCTTGTGTTGATTTGGCTGATGAAAGCGGTGATGTGTATGACGTTGACTTTTTTTTAGCTGGCGAACCGGGTGACATGAGCGTAACCGAAACCAGCGTTCATAAATTAAATGGCAAGCCGTACTATGCCTGGAAACAGAAACCTGATAAAACGTGGAATCGTGTGCCTGTAAAGGAGGCTTCTACGCGCTTATTGGGAGTAATTGAAGGAAGTGACTCATTTGAATTTTATTATCGTGTTGAAATACCCGAAATCAAGGGGGATGCGAAGATGTGGATTCCGATCGCCACGAGTAACGATTACCAATCTGTTGAGATGGCAACCGTTAGCGTTCCCATTGAATACAAGATCCTCAAGGATAAAGAGTACAACAATAGTATTATGTACCTCGAGCCTGGCCCTTTGCAAAGCAATCAAACGATAGAGATTATCTACAAGGTAAATCGCATAGAAAGAGGACCTGTTGAAGAAAATGGACCGATAAGTAGTATGTACCTTGAGGATAACCTCTTAATGCCAGTAGGTGGGAGGTTTGCACAAGTTGCGAAAGATGCTACTATAGGGCGCGATGGAAGTGACCTTATGAAAGCCAGGGCGTTGTATGACTATATTATTGATAATATGCGTTATATGAAGTATGGTACGTATGGCAAGGGTGATTCAAATTACGCTTGCGATGTGCGAACTGGAAACTGCACTGAATTTCATTCGTTTTTTATTTCACTCGCCAGGTCCTCTGGAATTCCGGCACGATTTGCAGTAGGAGCATCCATTCCTTCCGAGAGGAATGAGGGTGGTATAGATGGATACCACTGTTGGGCCGAGTTCTATGCTGAAGGTAAATGGTGGCCAATCGATATAAGTGAGGCGAATAAATACACCGCACTGGCTACCTATTATTTTGGCCACCATCCAGCAAATCGAATTGAGTTCAGTCAAGGCCGTGATCTCTTAGTAGATCCTGGTCCTGCATCAGGGCCAATTAACTTTTTAGCCTATCCGTTACTGGAGATCAACAACAAGGAGGTTGCCGCAAAAACAACGTTTTTGTTTAAACGCCTTAACGCCCCTTCCTTATAAACAATCTCTGTTATTTTTTTGTGGAATCTGCTGGGTGTTCTGAGCCTTCAGGGTGCTCTGTTGAATCAGATGGATGTTCCGTGGAGTCTGCCGGATGCTCGGTAGAATCTGCAGCGTTTTCACCTTTATTGCCCGGTGTGCCACAAGAAACAATTGTTGCAACTGAAAATAAGGCAAAGAGAATAATCGCTGCAAGTCCTTTTTTTAATGTTGTCATAATAAGTAGGTTAAATAGGTTTAGGTTGTGAAATCGCACCCAAGATAACTTTTAGAGGGATAAATAGCAAGGGCAATTTAAAGAGTTGACACTGAAGGCGGTTAACCGCTAAGGTAAGTAAACAAAGCGGGTTGGCTTCAACCGTATCGCGAGCGAGTCTATTCCTGTTTCAAAAACTCAGGCTTGACATATAATAGTTTACCTTTGAATAAACCTGTCAATACCTTAACTCTATACACATGGATCCCCTCCAGCCTTCGGACCCTGGTATTCACTGGCAATAATTCGTATGACAATTTCTTTTCAGCTTCCGGATCAAATTTAGGGTCAACCCGTTTCATGATAACTGAATCGGGGAGGTCCTCCAATGGTTTGTAATAGCCTTTGCAAGATTTAATGACTTTGTAATCCTGGGCAACCGCAACTTGCGAAACGAAAAGAACCAAAAGGACGAAAGAAGTCTTGAGAAAAGGAGTCATGTTGGAACGGTCAGTCAATCTGTAAAAACACTTTTTTTGCGAATTGGTTATTGATGGCGGAAATTACTATTTCCTAAATGGTTGTGATTCCTGTAACGTACAAAAGTTACTAAAGATTTGTAATTTCAACCATTCAGTTTCCATTTCATTGCTTGTAGAAATGCAGAATTTACCAAACGTTAAAGATCAATTAAGCAGCAAAGATTTATTTGATGCCTTTAAAATCCAATTGATTCGAGATTTTGAAAAAAGTAATTTTCCAACTGACTTTGTTGCAACACTTGAACCAAACTATGCGGTCATCCTTGAAAAAATAACAGATGAACTACACCGTAGCGAAAAAAGACTTGGCTTTACTATCATGCAATTGCTTTACCGGATTGATATTAGTGAAGCGCAATTAAGAAAGTACTTAAATGAAAAAGGCAATGAAAATCACTTTGCTGTTATCGCTGAACTAATTATTAAGCGGGTGTTGCAAAAGGTGGTTACAAAACAATACTATAGGAAGAATGAGAATACTTATTAGAAGAAAATTTTCGATACCAATGGCCCTGATAAATTCCAACACCCTAAACATGAATAGAGCCGCACTAGTGGCTTTCATTTGTCTGACCTTTTCATGTTCTAGTAGTAAGAAAGAGTTCTTCCTGATAGAGAGCGAAGGAATTCCGCTAGCAGTAGAAACAGTTACGGATAGCATTTCGATTCCCTTTGGAATGGACTTTTTACCTGATGGCCGTCTATTGGTTTCAGACAGAGCCGTTGGAAGAATGCTCCTCGTTAACACTGAAACTGGTAAGAGAGAAGTACTGCAAGGTGTTCCTAAAGTGGTAGGCCAAGGGGATGGTGGCCTCCTCGACATCCTGGTTCATCCCGACTATAATTCAAATGGCTGGATCTATTTTTCGTACAGTGAAGGGGACACTACTTCCAACACTATGGTGGTTGATCGCGCCAAGCTAGACGGATTGAATTTGGTTCAGAGAGAGCGGCTATTTACAGCATTGCCCTATTATCACAAACCACTACATCATGGTTCTCGTCTGGTACTTAAATACGGCTACTTGTTCATCGGAATGGGTGAAAAAACAGATCTACGGGATTCGGCACAAACATTAAATAATCATTTAGGTAAAGTGCTTCGCATCCACGAAGATGGTCAGGTGCCTACAGATAATCCCTATGTCAATACACCGAATGCTAAACCGGAAATCTGGAGCTATGGCCATCGCAATTCAAATGGGTTGACGCTTAATCCTTTTACTGGAGAATTATGGGAACATGAACATGGCCCAATGGGTGGGGATGAAATAAACATAATTAAACCAACACTAAATTATGGTTGGCCCGTGATTACCTACGGCTTAAATTATGACAGTTCAAAAGTCGGTGAAGGCATAACAGAGAAAGAAGGGATGGAGCAGCCCATCTATTATTACAAACCTTCTATTGCACCCAGTGGTATGCAGTTTTATACTTCTAATGTAATTCCTATTTGGAAAGGAAATCTATTTATAGGATCCATGGTACTGAAACACTTAAACAGGCTGGTTGTGGAAAATAATAAAATAATAAAAGAGGAACGTTTGCTTATCGATAAAAACTGGCGTGTTCGTTCTGTGAAACAAGGCCCAGAGGGTTATCTATACCTGGGTGTAGACGGTGGCAAGATTTTACGCATTATGCCCTATCAGAAATAAGGTAGTAAGGCATCTTTGAAAGTTTAATTTAGTTCTAAGCATTTTAATTCGTTACGTATGCGAAAAATTCTTGTCGCCCTTTTTTTTCTATCATCATCTTGTTCAGATACGTCACAAAATACATTCGATCTGGGTGAGAAGGCCTATCGCGATGGCTGGTATGAAGATGCTCGGGATTATTTTTCAAAAGTTGATTCGTTGAGTGCATTAAGACATGAAGCACAGAAGTATCTGCTTAAAATAGATTCTATCCTTGTAATTAAGAAAGAGGCATTCTCGATTAGGATGGATTCAATTAATTCTCTCACAGTCCAGCAAAGTGATCAAGTTCGGTTTAACATCCAAAATCATCTGGTGGCTGAAATGCACGACTCGTCTCTATTTCAGATGATTAGTAAATCCTGTGCTATAAAAATTGAATTAACTAAGGCAGAGATTGATGCAAAGAACCAAAGGGAAGCCCAATATTGGGCAGATAAAGCTATTTCCGATTCCATTTGGGACGCAACGGAACATGATTCTGCAAGTATTTATGAACGCATGGAGACAGAACAGACTATCGGTGATGATGACATGTGGTACAGATATGAGGATCAACAGGCTCAGGAAAAGTTGCTTACGTTAGATTCCATGAAGGTAACTACATTCAAGGCCTCTGATAAAAGCTACCTGAAAATGGTTGGCAGAACAGGTAAGGTTTGGATGGTGGACATTCGAACCAGCACAGAAGCAGGCCGGTCAATAGTTTTTTTTAACGTAGACAAAGAACCCATTATTTTTGATCGGTTAGATATGAATGCAAATCTTATCCGCAACTACTTTCTTTCTCGATAACCTTTTATATTTTTTGTGACTCACAATTTCAATCTCTTGTGTGTCCAGCGGGTAACGTCTTCCTCATAATGAGTAATTAAAATCAGTGTCGTAGATTCATCCAGGAAGGAATGCAGGTAATCTGTTACTGTTTTCTTTTGCTGCGGATCGAGGAACTGGAATGGTTCATCGAGCAAAAGAAGTTCTTTCGGATCTAGAAAGAGTGCAAGTAACAATACGAGCTGCAGTTGGCCACTTGATAGTTGTTTTAATTGCTTATGTAGCAGCGATTCAATCTGAAAGTGTGTAATGAGTTGATCTATCTTTTGTTTTGCAGATGTAACCTGCTCCAAATATGCAATGACTCTTAGTTGCTCCGTTGAATAGTCAAGGAAATGTGCCTGCTCCGGCCCCAGATAGCTAATACGTTTCTTGATATCCCATATAGATTCACCAGAACCCCTCCGCTTGCCAAAGAGGAAAACTTGTTCGCTATATGCCATCGGGTGATCCGCAAAGATCATACTGAACAAGGTAGTCTTGCCAGAGCCGTTTGGACCCGTAAGTGCCCATCGTTCACCTTCAACTATTTTCCAATTTAGTCTATTGATGATTACCTTATCGCTATACTGAATGCTTACGTCACGAAATTCAACAACTGGTGCTGGTTGATTTTTCACTGAGTCAATGCTATTTATAATGGACTCAGTGGGCGAATGAATTGTGTGCCAGAAGTTTGAAATTGTTATTCCCCATTTCTCAATTAACACTCTTTTGGTGATGGCAGTTGGCAGCTGTGGGTGAAGATGATCGACCACAATCAGTTGAATGGAATGTACGTAAGTCAGGTGATCAAGAAAGTTTCTAAGCTCAATACGACTTTGCAGATCAAGTCCTTCAAAAGGATAATCGAGTAGTAAGATTTTAGGAATAGAATCGAGAAGTTGTTTGATGATGATAATTTTTTTTACCTGACCGTTGGACAACTGAGTAAGATCGAGGTGGAGCAGGTGATCGATTTGGAAGGAAGAAGGCAACTTTAGTTGAGCAAGATTTTGGATCCGTTCACCAAGGTAGCTGCGCACAGTAGTAGGCCAGGGGCTATCTTCTACAGCATAATAGCGTTGTTGATAGAAGAGGTCGTGCGTATTTACCAATTCATGAAGTGCATGAACAGGAATGTAGTGTATGTTCCTATTTCTCAGGGCAAATTTTTCATCCCAGTTGAGAGAGGCGTCTATAAAATCATAGCTCACCCAACCAGTTTGAGGTTGAATTTTTCCAGCTAGTAGCTGTAAAAATTTAGTTTTGCCTGAACCATTTTTTCCCTCTATCAGATAGCCAACTCCTGGCTCTATTTGAAAATTAAGCTGATGAAATACGGGGTGGTCACCTATGGAGAAGGAAACATCGATGAGCTGAATCATTAAAATAATGTATGAAGTTTCAAGGTTTAGGTAAAAGCACTAGCCTGTAAAGGTAAGAAGGAAGAAGGTTGTCAATTGCCATCTTCTTTTTAAGAATTTTCACTGTCTGAAAGGGAACAGAGCTACTATTGCAGTCATATATTTTTCGGAATACAGCTCAAAGAGCATGAAGAAATATTGTAAGGGTCGCCAAAAGTAGCATTTGGTGTTGCTAATTGGGTCATTGGCATGATAATCAAAGGGCTTATCTTAGTATAAGGATATATAGGAGACTCCGGCCGATATACATACATTATGTTCAATTTGTTCGCAAGTCGTTAAATAATCAACTTTTAAAAATGTAATCTAAAAGCTATGTACACTAAAATTAAATCAATATGAAATGGTATGATATTATTGCTCCAATTTATGACAAAGCTATCCGAAGTTTATATCTTCCGTATCGGCAAAAAGTCATTCAGTCCTTACAACTCCAACCAGGTCAAACTGTTTTGGATCTTGGCTGTGGCTCGGGTTTAAATTTTGAATTAATCATAGGTGCGATTGGACCACAAGGAACTTTAATTGGGGTTGATTTCTCAGCAAAAATGCTTCAACGAGCACAGAAAACAATAGATATCCATGGTTGGAAAAATGTTTTTCTGCTGCAGCAAGATGCAACCAAACTAAATATAAAGGAACTTAATATTCATTCGCGCAGTGACATTCGTATTGATAGGATTCTTTGCACACTTGGATTATCGGTTTTCCCTGATTGGCAGATTGTATTTGAAAAATCATTTAATCTATTGGAGCCCACTGGTAAGTTTGGCATAATGGATCTGTATAATAATAGAAGAACATTTCAGACTCGAATGGTCAACTTTCTTGCCGACTCAGACATCTCGCGAAAAGTATGGGAACCTCTTCAGAAAATTAGCGCCAATTATAATGAGGAGAGACTTCCACTAATGAATGGAACAGAGGTTGTGATAATTGCAACTGGTAATAAGCAGTGATTGGAAAGAATACTTTGATTCAAAAAGGAAAACATCTCAAGTTATGGATATCTCTCCAGGTGCCAGTTCAAAAGTCTGGTTATCAAAAATTACCGTCTGGTTCTTATCTGTATAATTCACTATAATCTGCTTTCGTCTTTGTTGCCAATCAACACTATTTACCTTGTTTAAATCAGGGCGCTTGATAGCCTTTAAAGGTATCGTCTATGACCAATACCCAATCTGTTCCTTCTTTCGGTGGCGTAAAGGACTGAACTCCATTACCACTAACTACTTTACCAGGAATTGATTTTCCAGTTCGAACATCATACCAGTAGACATTTTTCTTACTTCCAGATATTTTGCTTAAATCAATTTTTACGGGTTTGTTCTGAGGCAAGTAGATAAGCGCGTACGATTTATTTTCATCTCGTGTGGCTGTAACAAGGTCAAGATATGTTTTTCCAATGGGTGATTTAACCAGGCTTGGATCTTCGATGCGGCCATAATAGGGTCGTGACAGCATTAACTTTTTAAGGAATTGCATTTGATTAGCTGCTTCAGCGCGGGCAGCGGTCTTCCAGCCTATGATGGTATCTCCAATATTAATAGTTGGGTAAAGGTCTTTGTTTAAAAACTGCCAAATCTGATGATGACCATAGGTAACACCACAAGCTCCCGCAAAAACTCCTCGATAAATTCTAGCCCTGACATCATATGCTGTAAAATATCCACGTTGCCTGGTCCACTTTCCATCCCAAGGATTAACGGGATGATCTTCATAACAAGGTTCCATGTCCAGCGTTGGTTTCTGAGGTCTCATGGCAAGGTCTTCCTTCACCCATCTCCATGGATCTGATTCGCGAGAGCCGTGACCCGATTGAAATGCATTCATATCATTCCATGCTTCATTGTGAATGTAGTTTGACGTGCGAAACTCCCCTCCTGAGGGGTGGTAGATAATGAAAGCATCTTTGCCTAATACATCTTCTATGCCTTTAGCCATGGCGCGCCAAATCTCGTGATCATCAAAGCTCTTATCAATGCCATCGATTTTCCATTTGTAAGTTACAGGTCTATCACCGCCTAAAATCCAAATTATGTTCCATTGCTTTGAATAACGTTTTGCTAAGATGCTGCCATAGGTTTCTGCATTTTGCTCATTAAAAATGATTGGGCCATCACCCCACATGTGAGCTACTTTGTCTCCCCAGGTTGGAAGCAGGCCAATGTAAATACCTTTCTCTGCGGCTTTGTTAATGATGAAATCAACATGATCCCAGTAGTCATATTCATAGGCATTGTCAGCATTGTTTCCGGGTGTAACTAATAATTGTGTAGGGTCTTCGTTATTGAGTGGATAGTCGCCATAACGATTAGGTTGTCGAATGCCATTAAATTCAGCGAGCGCAACAGCCTGCAATACATTAAATCCTTGTTCGCTGCGTATGTTAATAAATTCAACTGCTTCTTCACGGGACATCCGATGGAATAATTCCCAATCGGTATCGCCCAACCAAAAGAAAGGTCTTCCATCTTTCGTGGAAAGAAATTTCTGATTGTCGCTTACTTTAATTTGAGCAAAGGCAGTAGAACAGATCAATAAAAAAGCAAGTGCGAAGAGTTTAGTTTTTTCAGTCATCATCAGGTTTAATTTTATATTGAATAAGTAATTATCTTGAGTTAATCAGGCCTTCGTCATCACGCCAATCTGGTATTTTACATGTTCAGGCTCCAGTATTTTTTTCCAATCTTCTTTAAAGATAAGGGTTTTCCAATTTGAATGGCTTTGTAACACGCATCTGAAAATACACCACTGGGAATTTGATCGAAGCAAAGCGCTAAATCTATGAACAATGCTCAGAGAAAATTAACAGAGTTTACCAATATACGATTAGTCAATTTAGAGAAAATATTTCACTGGATGAAGTCGCTTCATTAACCAACTATTCGATTGCAGCGTTTTGACGTTACTTCAAGGCCCATACAAGAAAGACTTACTTTCAATATTTGACAGAAGTAAGAATTGCTTATGCATGTAAATTGTTAGGTGAAGATAATTTTGATGCCTATGAAATTTGTCTCGTCAGTGGATTCGATGACCTTTCACATTTTCACATACAATTCAAAAACATAGTGAAGTTTACTCCGATTGAGTATCAAAAGAGGAGTGTCTCTAAAGTTGCATTTTTCTAAGAGCTTACCTATGTTGAAAACGTTCATCTTTGCATTTAATTTATTAAGTTTGAGAAGCTTTAATTGAATAAGTGAAAAGATTCTGGGTAAAGATTTCACGAAATGGTTTAGGGAAGGTAACTGATCCCATTGAATTGCAATCCCTGATTATTACAAATCAAATCAGTGCCATTGCAGTGGCTTTGTTATTAACTATTGGTACCCTTCTTGGACTTAGGCAATGGAATCTGGAGCCCATTCTCGCGTTGTCCTTAACTGCAATATTCTTTATTATCTATTCACTTAACACACATCAGTATTTTGTTTCAGCTCGCTATCTCTTGTGTTTGATATTGCCTTTATTGGTGATAGGAATGTCCGTTGTCTCCAAAACAATACCCGGGGAAGAAGTCACAGATTCGGAATATTATGACTATCGGTATGTTTTGATAGCTGCTTCCCTTGTGCCTCCATTAATTTTTGGCTATAGTCGCAAGCGACTTCTCACACTTAGCTTGCTTCCCTATTTGATGGCTTTTATTTTTTTTGACCCCCTTCATGACTTATTGGGTGTTGGCTACTATCAAATTGATCACAGCATTACTTCCTACCAAGTTTCTCAATGGATTGCCACCCTCATGTTTTGCTTTATTACCTTAGGTTTATTGGTTTTGAGAAAGACCTCGGATGAGGTTCAGGCACAAAATTCTTCTCTAATAAGTGACTTGAATAAGGCTAATACAGTTCTTGTGAATCAAAAGAACAGCATAGAACAGGCCCACAATAAGATTCATCAACAGAATGAAGAGCTTAATATTCTCAATGGTCAGCTGGCCTCTAAAGTCTTGGTGTCTAATAATGAGCTCAGTGTTGCAAATGAGGAATTGATTAAGCACAACAATGAACTGCAACAATTTTCCTATACCGTTTCTCATAACTTGCGTGGCCCTGTGGCCAGCATATTAGGGTTAATCAGTTTGATCGAGCATCAAGCAACGTTGTCGAGTGATCCTCTTTTTGAACATCTTAAGAAGTCTGCTAAAATCCTTGACGCTACCATTAAGGATCTGGGCAGGATAGTTGATATCAGAAATGACATTTTCAAGATCAGACAAAATGTAAATTTGTCGGAGGTAATTGAAGAAATTATCATTCCATTTCAAAAAGACATTGCTGACCGTAATATCCGTCTTGAATTCAGCATCACCTCTGAAGTGTTTTATACCATTAAACCGATGCTTGTCAGTATTCTGCATAATCTGATTAGTAACAGTATCAAATATTGTGCTACTCAAAGACAGCCAGTTATTGAGATTAAAACGGCAGAGACAACTTCTGAATTTCTGCTTACTGTCAGAGATAATGGAATTGGGATTAACCTTGAGTTATATGGAAACGAAATATTCAAATTATATAAGCGATTTCACAACCATACGGAAGGAAGAGGTATTGGACTTTACCTCATGAAACTCCAAGTGGATTCATTAGGTGGGATCATTGATATAGCTAGTAAGGTAAATTCATTTACAGAATTTTCCATCCAATTACCCAAACCTGAAAACATGGATCACCAGGTTTTATTGAATGAATCTTGTGCGGAAGTCTTTTTTGATGCTACAAAAAACTTAACATGCATACATTGGAAAAGTGAAGTGACGAGCGTTGAATTTCGTACGGTTTTAAATAGAAGTCTTGACTTTATGAAGCAATACGTAGCTGCACATTGGCTAATGGATACAAGACTTAGAGGTAAAGTCAGTGAAGAAGATCATCTTTGGCTTGTTGATAAACTCTTGCCTGAGGTATTTAAGCTCGGATTAAAAAGACTGGCTGTGGTTTACGCCAACGAATTGAATCCAACCACTATAGAATTTTATAAGCGAAATGAAGCGGTGTTTGAAAAGTATGACATTCAGGTTTACTTCACTAAGTCATTGGAGGAAGCGTATGAATGGCTAGCAGAACGGAGATGGCGTGCATCAGAACGTATTTCATCATATTTGTCTTTTTAGCTTGGTATTTCCTTAGGCTACTATGAAACCTCAATTAACTATTCATTCTTTGCTCGTACTCACATACTACATGTTGTGCCTGGTATCTTGCCAAAAATCAGAACCAATTTCATTATTTGATGGTGAAACATTTACGGGCTGGGAAGGAGATACGAACGGTACATGGAAAATTAGTGAAGGTGAAATCAGGGGAGGTTCTCTTTCGGACACTGTTCCTCACAATGATTTTCTCTGCACCACAACCGCTTATGAGAATTTCGTTTTAAAACTAAAATTCAAATTAGAAGGCAATGAAGGCTTCATCAATGCAGGGGTTCAGTTTAGAAGTAAACGATCGGAAAATCCTGCCTATGAAATGATTGGATATCAGGCGGATTTGGGAAACAAATACTATGGCGCCTTGTATGATGAATCAAGGCGAGATGTTGTACTTCAAGGACCTGACTCTATAACCATTGCCAGGATTATGAAACTGAATGAGTGGAACGAGTATGAGATTAAAGCTATCAATAATCGGATTCAGATTTTTCTGAATGGCCAACAAACTGTTGACTACATTGAACAAGACTCATCGATATCCCAACGAGGAGTAATAGGTTTGCAGATACATGGAGGTGGCAAGGCTTTGGTATCTTATAAGGATATTTCTCTTTTGAAAATTGAGTAATTTGAATAGCATGATTCGGTGTATGGTGTGTTAACTACCTAAGGTATTTTATATTAAAAGAATAAGAATAGGATTTCATGAGGTCTATTATTTTAGAAAAGCCACAGGAGCTCAACGTAATTTACAAGGACCATCCAGGTAAGCCTACAACAGGAAAAGTTCTTTTGAAAGTGAGAAGGCTTGGAGTATGTGGCACTGATCTACACGCTTTTAACGGTAAACAGCCTTTCTTTGCCTATCCGAGAATTTTAGGTCATGAAATAGCGGCCGAAGTAATTGAACTTGGAGAAGGTGTAACGCATTTGAAGGTGGGAGATCATTGCACTGTTATGCCCTACCGGAATACCAGGACTGACCAGGCCGTTCGCAGAGGAAAGACAAATTGTGGTAGTGGGCTCGCTGTGCTAGGTGTACACGAAGATGGGGCGATGCAAGAGTTTATTCTATGCGATGCAGATTTAGTTTTTGAAGCAAATGGTTTGTCGCTTGATTTAATTTCTATCATTGAACCCATAGCTATCGGCAGTCATGCCATCGAGAGAGCGGAAGTGAAGCCTGAGGACATTGTTTTAATTATTGGTGCAGGACCTATCGGCATAGCCACATTGGCCATGGCTTTACTGAAAAGCCCACGTATGATTGTGCTGGATACCAATCAACAACGCCTTGATTTTGTAAGTAAGAAATATCCAGGTGTTATAACGATGCTGGCTCAAGATAATGTAGTGGACAGTTTGGCGCTTACCTTAAACGGTGATCTTCCTACTGTTGTGATTGATGCTACTGGTAATCGCGAGTCGATGTTGAGGTGCTTTGATTATGTCGCTCCTGGAGGTAGCATCGTTTATGTTGGGCTATTCGTAGGCGATATTGTTTTTCATGATCCCTATTTCCATAGAAAAGAAATAACACTCAAGTCTTCCCGCAATGCAGTCGCTGAAGATTTTAAGAAAATAATTCGATTGTTAAGAACAGGAGTGCTTAATATGGACGGATACATCACACACCGATTAGATTTTAACAACTTAGAAAATACATTTACCTCGTTGTATAAACCTGGCGTAATAAAAGCAGTAGTCTATTACGATAAGTAATAAAGTAAATTCATTAGTAGCCAGTTAAAATATTGATTGGTCAGTATAAATTTATGTCAATGAGGATTTTAGGTTCGTAAAACAATGGTGACGATTTGATCTGTAATTCTAAGATCACTTAGCGTCATTGTGCCTTTGCGGTAAAAAAAACCGCTAAGACGCTGAGTCGCAAAGTTAAATGGCCAGTAATGAAGTAAATTATAAGCTCAACAATCAAGAGTAGACAAATGATCGCCATAGATAGTCATCAACATTTTTGGAACTACAGTCCGCAACGACAGACATGGATGACCGATGAGATGACGTTGTTGAAGCGTGATTTCTTACCCAGTGACTTACTACCAATGTTAAAAAAATGTTCCATTCAAGGGTGCATCGCTGTACAGGCAAGTCAGACAGAAGAAGAGAATACATTTTTATTGACATTGGCTAATCAAAATGATTTTATCAAAGGAGTAGTGGGCTGGGTTGATTTACAGTTAGATCAAGTGGAACAACGGTTGGCTCGATACTCGAAGAGCAAAAAAATGAGGGGTTTTCGCCACATTATTCACGATGAGGCAGATGTTGACTTTATGCTGCGGCCGGATTTCATTAGGGGTATTGGTTTGTTGAAGCAATTTGACTTTACATATGACATTCTGATCTTTCCGAAGCATCTTCCAAATACACTCAGGTTAGTTCGTAAATATCCTGACCAACCTTTTGTCATTGATCATTTAGCCAAACCTATAATCCGAGAAAGAAAAATAGAAGATTGGAAAAGGGAACTTGGAGCAATTGCAGCTTGCGAGAATGTGTATTGCAAAGTCTCGGGCATGGTTACTGAGGCGAAATGGCAAGATTGGCGCAAAGAAGATTTTACTCCCTATTTGGATGCCGTTCTTGAACTGTTTGGAACAAATCGTATAATGTATGGATCAGATTGGCCAGTTTGCACGCTTTCAGCTTCTTACGAAGATATGTATGAGATTGTAACCAACTATTTTTCAAAATTTTCCAAAATCGAAAAGGAAAATGTATTTGGTAGTAATGCTGCCCGGTTTTATCATTTGTAATCCAGATATTAGTTGACTATGATTATTTTGCCAGATTACACTGCTCTTAAAATCTCATCCTCTCTTACTATTGATGGTGATGTCACAAAACCTATCTGGCAAAAAGCAACATGGAGCAAACGCTTTGTGGATATGGTGACGGGAGATGCTGGTATGTATACTACCCAAGCTGCTGTGTTATGGAATGATTCCTACCTATACATTGCCTTTCGTGCCGAAGAACCTTTTGTAGAGGCAAAACAAACTAAAAGAGATAGTATCATTTTTTTAGAGAACGATCTCGAAGTGTTTATTGATGGTGGCGATTGTTATTATGAATTGGAAGTCAATGCGCTCAATACGGTTTATGAAGTATTTTTTATCTGGAAAGACGCTTACCTCAAAGGAAGCAAATTTGATTTTCCTATGTTTGATGTTCATCAAGCTGACTCCTATACCTTTGGTGGCGACTATGATCGGGTTGGCGCATCCTTTTGGAAAGGCACACATCCCCGGGGAATCCGCTGGGCTTTTACCAATTATGATTTGGAAGGACTTCAAACGGCAGTGAGGATAGATGGCACCTTAAATGATAACAGCGATATTGATAAAGGGTGGAGTCTTGAAATTGCAATTCCCTGGAGTAGTTTAACATTACTGGCCAATGGCAGAAGTTTACCTCCAACAAACGGAGATGTGTGGAATATGTTTCTGGGGAGATTTCAAAAACTTATGGTGGGCGGCAAAGAAGTACAACCGCATCCCGCTATGGCATTAAATAGTCATGGTATTTATGACACACACCTTACCGATAAATGGAGTAAAATTGAATTCAAAGTGGGCTATTAGTCAATTAGTGAGCTAATAATCATTGAACATGAAATTAGATTAAAACCGTGATTAAACAATTCATAAGTTGTGACTGGGGAACTTCATCCTTCAGAATTAAGCTCATCGACACAGATGGGTTAACCGTCCTTTCTGAGTTACATAACAACCGGGGAATTTCAATCACGTACTTAGAGTGGAAGCAACGCGAGGCAGTTCACGATCGATTTCTTTTTTTCTTAGACGTAATTAAATCTTCCATTGTAGTATTAGAAGGTAAAGTCAACAAATCTCTTGCTAATGTTCCTGTACTTTTATCGGGCATGGCATCTTCTTCCTTAGGAATGATTACTCTTCCTTACAAGAAGCTACCCTTTAAAACGGATGGATCAGACCTAGAGCTTCATTGGGTAAAGGCAAATAAAGGTTTTGAACATGATGTAATCATAATTTCAGGCGTGTGTTCTGAAACCGATGTCATGCGCGGTGAAGAAACACAATTGGTGGGCGCAATTCAGAAGAATTTTCAGGAAGAGCATGTTTATATTTTTCCTGGTACTCATTCAAAACACATTACAGTCAAGGAAAATAGAGCTTGCTCCTTTAAGACTTATATGACGGGCGAAATATTTGCACTTCTTTCGAATCATGGAACGTTAGCTGAGGCAGTCGATGTAACGAGTGATCTGCTGGATGAAGCCTGTATTCAAAATTTTAAACAGGGCGTAGAGGATACGCTGAAATCTAATTTGCTTCACAGTTTATTCCAGGTAAGAGCCCGGTTTCTTTTGCTCAATAGTTCAAAAGATTTGAACAGCAGCTATCTAAGCGGGCTTCTCATTGGACATGAAGTTAAGGAGTTAGTGAACCAGAATCTCAACGGCATTACCTTGGTCGGTCTTAGCATAAACAACCGGTACCAATTAGCGATGCAGACGTTAAACATACAAGCTCCCGTTCGATTGATAAATGATGCGGCCGTAACTGCAAAAGGGCAGTTCGCTATCCTTTCCAATAATAGTGAGATGCGTAATTGCTTTCATCTAAGTAGTTAGGTAGGGGACCTCTTTCGAAAACATGTGAGGCTCCATAACTGGCTTATAAGGAAACATGAATGCCTTTGTTTTCTTTGATTGCCTGGTTATACATCGCTTGAGCCACAAATAAATCGAACAATGCCATACCTGCCGATTTGTAAACAGTAGTCTCATTCACATCTATTTTTCTTTCTCTGGTGATGAGCTTGCCGATGGTGAATGTATTTTCCTCCTTAACTAAATTATTTTGTATTGGATTAATGATATCGCCTGTTTCGTAACGGGCGTAGATGGAATCCATGGCGAGGTGACCTGAGAGTTGAAAAACAGAATCTGGTAGCTCCTGCATACTGGGCTTGTATGAACCTATGCTTATAAAATGCTTGCCCGTGAGTAACGATGGGTCATCAGGTAATACGGGTTGTGATGAGGTGGTGGCTGCTATGATGATATTCGTCTTATTGAGAAGCTCAGTTACAGTTGGGCATGCTTCAACCACTACATGGGGGAAATGTTGGTGAACAAATTCTACAAAGGAAGTTCCGTTGGCGACTGATCGTTGAAGGTAAAATATTTTCTTAAGGTGAAGCACAGCACAAGCAAAAATAGCCTGATGCATGCCCTGAACACCACTACCAATAATTCCAATTGTTTCTTCTCCCGGTGGTGCCATATACTTAATGCCAATTGCACCTAATGCACCGGTTCGCAATGCAGTCAGCTTCGAGGCGTTTAGCAAGGCAAGAGGGAAACCCGTGTTTGCATCGCTGAGCAGCATGGCACCAACGGTAACAGGCAATGCCTTCTCTCGGTTACCCGGTATAACGGAAACCAGTTTGGTGCCGTAGAATTTTTCATTGAATGACGGCATGCACAACAGTGTATTCCTTCCAAAGTCGAGGTGCATCCGTTTAGGTGCCATGGCTGTACCTTTCTCCATGGCTAACATTGCTTTTTCAACTTCTGCTATCACTTGTTCCAAAGGAAGCAGTGTATCGATTACATCTGAATTCAATATGATCATTGACAATTAAGGTAAAGCAGCAAATTGAGCATTTTATATTTGAAACTTACAAGTGAGTGCTTTGCAAACTCGAAGTAGCCATTTTCATTTAGCAATGAATTTAATTTTTTAAGAGTCGAATCTGGCCTGTAATGGCGTTAACATTACGACCGCGCAGCAAGTGATTGTGCACTTGACCTTTTTCGAAATCGAGAATCTGGCTAACACCAATCCCATTAGCCTCGCCCCATGTAATAAATAACTTATGAGATTCAATCCATTCCGAAACGTACGTTTCGTCTTCTTTAGTACCCGTTTCGTCACCAGCTATTGCTTCCCAATGCAGGGTCGAATCGCTATCGAAGGTTACATGGTAGACGCTTTCACCATATTGGTACTCAACGGTTTTACCTACCAGATCTATCGGGTCTTGATGTGTTGATTTTTGGCAGGCCCCAAACAAGAAGATTAGTAAAAGAAATTCAATACTATTTTTCATACAATCATTTTTTTGAGTCCCAATTTCGATAATTGAATTGATCTTGTCATTCTTGGAGGTGCACTTTTCTTCTGTAGATAATTTTAATCCGCCTTTTGCTTTGTCTAGAAGAGGCTTGAATAGCGGTTGAATGGCCTTTGGGTAAAATCTTAACCCCGGCATGCATTTGATCGTCTAATGTAAATGGCAGTTCAAATTTAATTTATAGTAGAATGTATAAAGGCCATACACCTGGAAAGAGAATCCTTCAAAGTTGAAATCTGTAACTGATGTAACTTATTTTAAGTAATGTGTATCATTCCTCAACTCGTGCCTACCTACTTTGGAGGTAAACTGATCTGAGAATTTTCTTTGCGAATATTCGTAAGGACAAGTTCGATGACTGCAACCTTCGATGGAGCCGCTAAATGGATTATAAAGACTATTATAAAGTACTTGGTATAGATAAGAAGGCGTCACAGGCTGACATAAAAAAAGCCTATCGGGCTTTGGCGGTAAAGCATCATCCGGATAAAAACCCTGGTAATAAAGAGGCTGAGGAAAAATTTAAGCTTGCCAATGAGGCCAACGAAGTATTAAGCAATCCGGAGAAAAGAAAGAAGTACGATGAGTTAGGAGAAAATTGGCGACAACACGAACAAAGCAACGGTTATGCAACGGGCAATCCCTTTAATGGCGCGGGTAACGGACGGCAACAGTATGAAGGGACGGGTGCAGATTTTTCAGATTTTTTTGAGCAGTTTTTTGGCGGCCAATCCGATAGGGCGAAATCTCAAAATAGAAAGGGACAAGACTATGAAACTGAAATGGAAATCAGTTTGGAAGAAGCTTTTCAGGGCACCCACCGGATCATTCAATTGGAAGGTGAGAAACTCCGTGTTACCACCAAACCAGGAGCCTATAGTGATCAGTTGCTACGCATAAAAGGCAAAGGAGCTAAAGGAAGCAGCGAAGCACATCGTGGCGATTTGTTTGTACGCATCAAGGTAAGTCCGCATCCACAACTCATGCGCAAGGGCGATGATGTATATGCGACACACAACATTGATTTATACACCGCTGTGTTGGGGGGCGAAATTGTTGCAGATACGTTATCCGGACAGGTAAAAGTTAGAATTTTACCGGGTACTCAAAACGGTAAAACCGTTCGCTTAAAAGGTAAAGGTATGCCTGTGTATAACCATCCTGATAGGTATGGGGACTTGTACATTCAATTACACGTTCAAATTCCAGATAAGCTCACTGACAAACAAAGAGAATTATTCGAGCAAATAAAATCAACTATATAAATTCTCATCGAATGGAAACAGATATTATCATTCATTACTCTTCAACCACCCATCCACTTTCCGAAAATGAATTTGAGGACGCATTTTATAATTCCAGGCTTCGCTATTCACTTCGGCATGTAACGAGCATCGGAAGTAGTTCTCCCGAAAATATAGGGGAAGCGATTCAAAAATCATTGCAGGTGTGTCACCTGGCAGGTATTAATAGTAAATATCATTTCAAAAAAATCTATGTGTTTGATTCAGCTTCCGGAGAAATGCAGACCGACTGGTTGTTGAGCAAAGAAGGCTTCAATTTAATGGTTATGCAAATCAATTCACTGAGTGAACAAAGAGCCCGTTGGCTGTGGCAATTAGCAGACCTATAAACGGTACACATCGAAACTAAATTTTAAAACCAAATACAAACAAAAATGAAAACGCTAAAGAAAATCGTTGTTACCGGTTAAGTCACATGATTTTAGTAATTTCGAACAGTGAAGCAAAGAATTTATATTGATACATCTGTATTTGGCGGTTACTTTGACGAGGAGTTTGCCGGGCATACCATTCCTTTATTTGACCGACTTAAAAGCAATGAGTTTACTTTGCTATTTTCGACAGTAACTCAAGACGAACTTGAAAACGCTCAGCAAGAAGTAAAAGAATTAGTAAAAAGCATTAAAGTCGAGTCAACTGAGTTTCTGGATACAACAGACGAAGCTGTTGACCTGGCGACCGAGTATATTACCGAAAAAGTAGTTGGACCGACCAGTTATGCCGACTGCTTACACATTGCAATAGCGACAATACATCGCGAGGACTTTCTTGTCAGTTGGAATTTCAAGCACATTGTGAATGTCCAACGAATACGCGGATACAATTCCATCAATATAAAGAATGGGTATAGGCAAATAGAAATACGGTCACCACGAGAATTTGAAAAATATGAAGACGATTGAAAAGCAATTTGATGCTGTTAAATTTATGAGGCAGCAACGTGATAAAATGAGCTACAAGTTATCAAAGATGTCCAAGGCTGAAGTAATTGAATATTTTCAGAGACGCAAAGCAGAGACAACAGTAAAGCCGGGTTCATAGCTAAATTTGCTGGTTTCTTATTCCACTTTTCACCACCTAGCGCAAGCGTCCGCTTGTGCTTATTTGTTCCAGCGTCCACTGGAGTACCGAAAAAAATACCAAAACGAATATGGTCAACTGCGCCTCTTCACGCCAATTGAGACCAAATGCTATGGACAGAAATGCCAGGAAGGGATTTTTTTCCACAGCATGGGAATAGGAGGGGAATGAAACGTGTGAATGTTTGTTGGAGAAGAACATTTATCTGGCGAAAGCATGACCATCAAAGGCAGAGAAGGCACCCAAGGATGCTATAAAGGGCATATATGAAGAGCGTAACGCTTTTCTTTTATTATGTAAAATCGTGGCAAGGTCTGTGATTATCCTTGGTTCGAGAAATGAATCAAAATGTTCTATTGGCTATGAGGAAGGTAACGTGCAAGTTAAATGTGTGTTGGTCTACAAAGAGGGGATACCTGGGAAAGTTTCATAAATACTCCATTCTACTTGTTGTTGTTTCTGCACTGGCCGGTTGTCAACGAAACCTGACTCCGGTTACAAGTTCTGTAGCTGATACAGAATTAAAAACCGCGCTCAAGGTCATTGAATTAACCTTTGTAGAAAAGAAAGTAGCGTTAGATGAAAAGCCGTTGCAGATCGACACGCTTCAATACTCGATTCCTACAAGGGTAGGTTCCATCTGCACAAGTAGTAGTTATTTTGACAACAAGGTAAGATCAAAATCAAACGAGTTTTACAAGAGGAATAATTTGCAAACAAAATGGCTGGGACAAACTGCACCCAACAGTCTGTATTACGCATGGATAGACGTCATAAAAAACTGTGGCACGTACGGACTTCATCCTGAGGATTATTCTGTCTATTCCATTGATGAACGCATACAACTCTTCTATTCTCAAAAAAATTCCGGGATTGAAATTTATGACATGGACATGCAACTTACAGATGCATTTTTTCTATTCACAACGCACCTCATAGAGGGGCGAATAACAAATGCAAATAGTGGCGACAGGATTTGGATAAAGGGAGCTGCCAAAAGTGATGATATTACAATCTTGTTAGAGATCAATGATTCTCAAACCTTACGAGAAAAAATTGGAAGCCTGCACCCAGCATCGGAGCAATATATAAAATTGGTGTCTGCACTGGAACGATACCGAGTGTTGGAAAACGGTGTTCACGATGGTTTTCCATTCATCTGGGAATCGGCAAATATAAATCCAAATGATGTGCACGAAATGATTCCGCTTGTTCGCAGAAGGCTTGAACCAACAGATTGGAAATTTGACAGTTTGATGATTGACTCCCTGCGTTACGATGAAGCATTAGTGGAAGCGGTTAAATGGTTTCAGTTTCGTCATGGCCTTGAACCCGATGGAATTATCGGGGCAGGCACACTCAAATTTCTAAATCAATCTTACAAAGAAAAAAGTGAGGTGATTGAATTGAATCTGGAGCGGCTGCGTTGGCTTCCGGAAACATACGGTGACAATTATATTACTGTTAATGTACCCGAGTACCAGTTGCGCGTGTATGAAAACCAGAAGCTTGGACTTGAAATGAAAGTCATCGTAGGATTGGAGGAAACAGCCACGCCTATCTTCAGTGATACACTGCGGTATATTGTATTTATGCCAACCTGGAGCGTACCCAACAGCATCATTCGCGATGAGATCATTCTTCGTTTGCAGAAGGATTCCACCTACTATGGC
The DNA here is from genome assembly GCA_031384515.1 of Bacteroidia bacterium. GTDB lineage: Bacteria > Bacteroidota > Bacteroidia > Cytophagales > Cyclobacteriaceae > ELB16-189. Next base: position 12,864 of record JANNAQ010000057.1, on the reverse strand, counting down.
GGTAAAAACTATATCTTCTATAAAAACGGAACGGAGTTTAATCCCGCATCCGTAAGTTGGAACAATCAAATCATCAATTCATACAACTACTCCGTAGTACAACAACCGGGCAAAAGCAACTCGCTGGGCCTGGTAAAATTCATCATGCCTAACAAGATGAGCATCTACCTTCACGATACGCCAAATCATAACCTCTTCAATAAGACGAATAGAGCGCTAAGCCATGGCTGCGTACGACTAGATGACCCCGATAAGCTGGCTGAATACTTGTTGAAAGATCAAAAAGATTGGAGAATGGAGACAATTGATAAAGCCATGAAGTCTGATCATTCACAGACAGTCTTCTTAACGATACCCTATCCTGTGCACATTGAATATTTTACGGCCTGGGTAGATGATAATGGTCTGGTTAATTTCCGGGAAGACATCTATGGGCACGATAAAAGACAGCTTGCCCAATTGCATGCAGTCCGTCAAAAAATTGCTAACTAAATACCATCGTACCGCACGTGATCCCTGGTTCAGAGCACTAAGATTAACGAATGGAGGCTGCTAAAGATTCTTGTTCTGGAATTCTTTGATTCTCATCGAAGCGACTTAACAGCACATCAATGTTCAAATAAGCAGATGAACGCAAATACGTATCATCGTTAACGTACGCAAAAATGACTGTGCGATCTTTAATGGTACTTATTACTTCTTTCGAAATTTCTTTGGACAAAGCGGGACATCCCTGGCTTCGGCCCAGCCTTCCGTATGTCTTTATCCAACGTTCACTTACATACTCCGCTTCGTGCATCACCACAGCACGTTCACGCATATTATCATTGTAGCCTTTCTCCGTGCCGTCCAGTTTTAAACTGTATCCTTTACTTCCGATATAGGTTTCGGCAGTAACATAAAATCCTAAACTGCTTTGGTTGGAGTGCACGACATTTGAAAAACTCTTGGCCAGATTTTCACCCGTGTTTTTTCCATGGCTTACGTAGGTATGGTATTTCACCTCGAAGTGATCCAGGTCGATCGTGTAAAATCTTTTTGATGTACTCGGTTTTGCAAAGTCGATGATGGTTAAACGATTTTTATCTCCAACCTTCCCTTCCTGTTTCAACGAATAAAATCCGATCATTCCATATCGAAACACTTCGTATGATAAATCATACTTCGAAAGTCCAATGACTGTATAGAGATGCTGAACGGAATCTTCAAAATTAAGCCGCGTGAGTTTTTGATTATTGATATCCGAGGAAATTTTTCCCTTCAATTCAGGTGAAAATGAATTTTGTAGAAGCCCAATGGAATGAAAGGCAACAAACAAGAAACTGAAAATATACTGCATGTAAGGATATGGTAAGGACTCGTTTAAAACTGAACGTGTATAAATATAGTTCCTGTAATCAAATCTTTATTTGAAAAACAAAGGATGTTGTTATTCTTGTTAATTGGCCTGTAAGCGTGAAGGGAATCGATGAAAACCTGCCAAACGGATGTGGTAAAGCGATCGTGCAACCGTCAGGCTTGATTCCACTATGCTATCAAAACAAGAAGGCCATCCCGCGGATTGCTCATATAATACTTCGCTAATTCAATTTGATTTTTATTAAATTGCTTTTGCTTCATTTTTGAGACTAAGCTAAACCAATGAAAATCACTCAATATTCGTTTCTATTGCTCATCATGACTGTGGCAATTTCACAATCATGCAGCGATAAAAACACCAACCTAAAAGAAGGTGCGGCATTAAGTAAAGGTAAAATTGATTTTAACTATGATGTAAAACCTATTCTTTCTGACAAATGCTTTACCTGCCATGGGCCAGATGTAAAAAAGAGACAAGCTGATTTTCGGTTGGATAATGAAGAAGGAGCATTTAAGGCACTCAAATCCAATCCTGCGCATTTTGCCATTGTTAAAGGGAAGCCTGAGGAAAGTCTTCTTGTTAACCGAATATTTTCCGAAGATCCTCTCTACCGAATGCCCCCACGGGAGTCAAACCTGGTTCTTACCGACAACGAAAAACAAATTCTGAAAAAGTGGATTCAAGAGGGTGCAGAATATAAAAAGCACTGGGCATTTATACCACCTCAAAAGCCTGAACTTCCTAAAAATGATTTTGATTGGGGCGCCAACGAAATTGATCAATTTATATTGGCAAAGCTTAATGAAGTTGATCTTAAGCCAAATGCCCAGGCAGATAAGGAAAGGTTAATTCGAAGGGTCAGTTTCGACCTGACCGGATTGCCGCCATCAATTGAACAAGTCGATGAATTTTTAAATAATGAATCGCCCGTGGCATACGAAAAATTAGTAGATGAATTATTGGCATCAACAACTTACGGAGAGCGATGGGCAAATTATTGGCTGGATGTGAGCCGCTATGGTGACTCGCACGGCTATCAGGATGATTTACCACGCGTAATGTGGCCTTGGCGGGATTGGGTCATTCATGCTTTCAATGAAAACTTACCCTACGATAAATTCGTAACCTGGCAATTGGCCGGTGATCTGTTGCCTAATGCTACACCTGAACAAATTCTTGCTACCGGCTTTAATCGCAACCATAAAATAACGCAAGAGGGTGGTGCCATCCCTGAGGAATACAGAACTGAATATGTAGTCGATCGCACCAGCACCTTCGGTAAAGCATTTTTAGGGATCAGCCTGGAGTGCAGCAGGTGTCATGATCATAAATATGATCCTGTGTTGCAAAAAGATTTTTATTCCATCTATTCATTCTTTAATAAGGCCAAGGAAAAAGGGCTTATCAATTATGGAGAACTGCCTAAGCCTAATATAAAAATCACCAAGAACGATCTGGATAATGTATTTAAATTCATCAATGGTAAAACAATTGGTTCAAAAGACACAGTTAAAGTGATGGTGATGGATGACAGTGAACCGCGCAAGACCTTTGTCCTTAATCGTGGTGCTTATGATACACCTACCACGGATGAAGTGTTTGCAAGTGCACCTTCTGCTATTCTACCCTATGATCAGAATGAATTTGGTTCCAACCGGTTGGGTCTAGCTAAATGGTTGTTTGATCCTGGAAATCCTCTCACGTCAAGAATCATGGTGAACAGATTATGGCAAGAGATTTTTGGGATGGGAATAGTAGCTACATCTGAAAACTTTGGGAATCAGGGAAGCTTACCATCCCATCCCGAGTTATTGGATTATCTGGCCGTAGAGTTTAGGGAAAAAGGATGGGACATTAAATACATGCTAAAGCTAATGGTCATGTCCTCAACGTATCAGCAATCATCAGCAGTTAGCAAGGAGCTACGCGAAATCGATCCTCAAAATGTTTATCTCGCCCGGAGCTCCAGATATAGACTTAGTTCAGAAATGATCCGGGATAATATTTTGTATTCCAGCGGTCTACTGCATCAGGAATTGGGTGGACCTAGTGTAAAGCCGTATCAACCAGACGGGCTTTGGGAATCTATCGCGGTGGGAATAAAGGGCAGGGGAGAAAGCGAGTACATCGCTGACAAAGGCGATAAACTTTATCGAAGAAGTTTATATACCTATTGGCGGAAAACTATTCCGCCACCATCGATGCTTATTTTTGATGCTCCCTTAAAGGAAACATGTGAAGTAAGAAGAGTTCGCACCAGCACGCCACTTCAGGCACTCAACTTGTTAAACGATCCACAAATGTTGGAAGCCGCCCGAGTGTTGGGATCAAACCTGGTAGAAATGAAAGAGCTTACTGTTGAACAGAAAATAGCACTGGCATTTAAAAGGATTGTCAGTAGAAATCCACAGAAAAATGAAGTGGATATTTTACTTCAGAGTTACATGGAAGAATTTGATCGATATACCGCTGATCCTAAAGAAGCTTCAAAGTTCCTCCGGGTAGGAGCCTATCCGCAAAATGCCTCGCTTAATGAAACAGAATGTGCTTCCATGATGCATGTGGTGAGTATCATTTTTAATTTGGACGAAGCGATCAATAAATCATAACAGTAATCTATGGCAAACGAATTCTTACGCTATTCATTAAACATAAATCGCAGAACATTTCTGGCACGCACCAGTGTGGGTATAGGTGGTCTTGCATTAGGCACACTGTTGATGCCTGATTTATTTAAAGTTAAGGGCGATGACAGTGAATCATTGCCTCCGGGTGTTACACATTTTGCACCCAAAGCGAAGCGTGTCATTTATTTGTTCCAAAGCGGAGCGCCATCTCAGATAGAACTTTTTGATTATAAGCCGCTATTGACCAAACTACAAGGGCAGGAACTCCCCGATTCTGTTCGAAATGGTCAACGCCTTACGGGAATGACTGCGAATCAAAAATCACTTCCGTTAATTGGTTCCTTTTCAGGGTTTAAACAACACGGTCAAAACGGTGCTTGGCTTGGTGATCTTCTTCCATTCACTTCAAAGATCGTAGATGATATTTGTATCATCAGAAGTATGCATACTGAGGCCATCAATCATGATCCGGCTGTATCATTTTTTCAAACGGGAAGTCAACAACCAGGTAGACCAGCTATTGGATCCTGGATGAGTTATGGCCTGGGTAGTGAGAATAAAAATTTGCCCGCCTTCTGTGTTCTATTATCTAGAGGCAAAGGAGATATTCAGCCATTGGCTTCCAGGAATTGGGGAAATGGATTTCTCGATTCCATTCATCAGGGCGTGCATTTGCAATCAGGAATTGATCCGGTTTTATACCTACAAAATCCTGCAGGCACTGACAAACAAAGCCGGGGTCAGATGCTGGAGCATCTTGCCTCACTAAATAAAATACAAGAAGAAGAGTTTGGTGATCCTGAGATTACTGCACGTATCTCACAATATGAAATGGCATACCGGATGCAAACCTCAGTGCCAGAAGTAATGAACTTTACTGATGAACCTGAGAGCTCCTATAAATTATATGGTGCAGATTCTTTGCAACCAGGAACCTTCGCAGCCAACTGTTTGCTCGCCAGAAGGCTTTCTGAGCGTGGTGTTCGGTTTATACAACTTTATCACATGGGTTGGGATGCGCACTCTGACCTTCCTGAAAGAACGCGCAACTTCACCAAAAATGTTGATCAGGCATCTGCAGCATTGGTGCAAGATTTAAAAAACAGAGGCATGTTGGATGAAACGCTGGTGATATGGGGAGGGGAATTTGGAAGGACCAACTATTGCCAGGGTGACTATAAATCCGCAAACTTCGGTAGGGATCATCATCCTCGCTGCTTCAGTATCTGGATGGCTGGTGGTGGAGTAAAGCCAGGTATCGTATATGGCGAGACAGATGAATTGGGATATAACATTGTAAAAGATCCAGTTCATGTCCATGATTTTCAAGCTACTGTCTTGAATCTGTTTGGCTACGATCATGAAAAACTCATTTATAAACACCAGGGGAGAAGGTACCGTCTCACCGATGTTAGCGGTCAAGTCATCAAAGGACTTCTTGCTTAAACTAATTCCTATTAATTAACTCCCAAACACCGAATCTTCGGATGCTTCGATTCAAACAGCTCACCTTAAATCTGGTTTTCTTTGTAAATATCCTGCTGGTATTTCTTTTGATTTTTGAAGAGAAAGTTCAGTTGCCTGTTTTTTTTCAAGTCACAGGAAGAATGCATCCCATGATCCTGCATTTTCCTATTGTACTTCTCTTTGTTGGGATTTTCATGTACGGGTTGAATTCACGCAAATCATTTCAGCATCCAGTAGTGAATGAAATTGCTCAGTATGTTTTTTGTTTTTATGCAATAGGCTCGGCACTAACAGCCATCTTTGGTTTCTTTCTATACAAAGAGGGATCTTACACTGGAGATGAAATATTTTTTCACAAATGGATAGGACTGGCAGTTTCGTTGTTGGCAGTACCCATACTGATGTTCACAGAAAAGTCTTCCAAGTTGATTGTGTATGGAATTTTTGGAATTAATGTTGTTTGCGTTTCACTGACTGGACATCTTGGATCTGAAATTACGCATGGAGAAGGATTCCTGACAGAGCCGATCCGAAAGCAACGCGCGGCACGAATCAGTCAGATAGAAAATCCTGATAGCGCAATTGTATTCAGAGATGTTATTCAACCCATCTTGAATGAGAAATGTTTAAACTGTCATAACTCAAAGCGAGCGAAAGGCGATTTGGTAATCGACACCTATGAAAATGTTATGATCGGTGGAGAAAATTCTTCGTCCATCGTGGCAGGCAAAGCGAAAGAGAGTTTAGTGTTTAAATACGTCTCACTTCCATTGGACGACTCGTTGCATATGCCACCGAATGGTAAACTTCAGTTGGAACCTGACGAGATTAAATTGATCGGCTGGTGGATCAACTCAGGCGCAAAGGCTATTGAGAAATATGTTGCCCTTCCGAAAGTAGATAGCATTCATCCGTTAATGATATCCAGATTTCAACCGAAAAAAGGTCTTGACCTGATCGAGATTCCCTTTGCTGATCAGGCTACCATTACGAGTTTAAATAATCCTTACCGAACCGTTCAGCAAATCGCAGTCACCAAACCGTATATAGCCGTTTTTCTGGGGACTAAAGTAGATTTTACTGCACAAGACTTAACCGAGTTAACTGTCATCAAAGATCAGATTACATCTATCGACCTTGGAAATTCCAACGTGAGAGATAAGGATATAGAAGGGTTAACTCAATTTACACATCTTCAAAAGTTACATCTTCAAAATATATCTATAGGTGATGATGCAATACGTCAACTTAAAACATTGCCCTTCCTTGAGAGTTTGAATGTATCGGGGACCAAAATCAGCGCCAATGCTATCAATGAGATAGCCACCTGGAAAAATCTTAAGAAACTTTACGTATACAATACCTCGGTTTCAAATGAATCCGTTCAAGCCGCAAAAAATGCTTCACCTGATTTGGAAATCTACAGTACTCAATTTGATTTGACTGACAGCCTTTACACGGTACAATTAACTATTCCGGTGAGTAAGATTGACAGTACTATTTTCCAGAATCATGCAAAAGTTGAGATTAAACAATCACGTGGAAACGTTAAATATTTTTATACCCTAGATGGAAATCAGCCTACCTCAACATCCACTCCTTATGTCGAGCCACTTCAGGTAGGTAAAACTGTGGAACTTAAAATCATTGCGATCAAGGAAGGATGGCTTGATAGTAAGGTGGCAACTTTTCCTCTGATGAAAAGGGGTGTGGCTATTCAGCAGATAACCCTTCAAACCAAAGCAGATGTTAAGTTGTCGGCTAAAAAAGATAGCGTGCTGATGGACGGGAAATTGGGAAGCCTTGATCGTGGTGACAAAGCATATCTTGCATTTTTGAATCAGGATCTTCAGGTTGAATTTAAACTTCCTAAGCCAACGACCTTATCGCAACTCACTGTTAGCTATTTAGAAAATAGAGAACAAGGCGTGCTGGCACCTGACTATATTGAAATATGGGGTGGAGCATCCTTAAGTTCGCTCAGTAAATTAGGTAAGAAGGAAATTGTTGGGGCAATTGGAAAGCAACCAGCAGCAAAAGGACTAGTTATTTTTAATTTCGCTGGTCAAGTAGTTGAATTCATCAGGCTAAAGGTAAAGAACCCAGGAAAGTTGCCTTCTGATTACACGTTTCAAAAGACTACCCAGCCTTCAATTTTTATTGATGAAGTAGCGCTGAACTAGAAGCATGTGTATTACAGAAGCCGCCCCGGCTTTCTCAGATGACTTACGCAATTTTAATATGATCCCTCTTTATTGAAGTAAAGTGTGACCGTTTGCATTCCAAAAGCTGATTTAAATAGTTGTCGGTTACTTTTAAAATGGGTACATTAATGAAGTTAAAAGCCATCACTAATATGACCTATCAAAGAGTCAAATACATTATTTTCTTTTAATATTACCTGAAATAACACCTCATGAAAGTCCTTTTTTGCACGCGCGAATACCCACCTTATGTTTACGGGGGAGCCGGTGTACACGTGGAATACCTTGCGCGTGAATTATCCCGGTTGATGGAAGTAGAAGTACGATGCTTTGGCGATCAGGAAAATAAAGAGGAGCAATTGAACGTTATTGGATTCAATTCGGATACGATTCCGAAAAATACACAAGCTGAGTTAGCGCCCATTTTTAAAACGCTAAATACATGCATCCAAATGAACACCGGAATGATGAATGCTGACATTGTACACTGTCATACCTGGTATGCACAGTTTGCAGGCATCTTATTAAAGCTCTGCTACGGAACACCTCTTATAATCACCACGCATTCGCTTGAACCGCTCCGCCCATGGAAGAGGGAACAATTGGGGAGGGGTTATGATGCCTCTTCCTGGATTGAAAAGACAGCGATTGAAATGGCCGATGCTGTGATTGCCGTTTCACAGGAAACCAAACAGGATGTATTGAAATACTTTAATGTAGACGAAAAGAAAATTAGCGTTATCTATAATGGCATTGATCTGGAAGAATACAACGTCACTACCGATACATCTGCGCTGGATAAATACGGAGTAGATACATCAAAGCCGTATGTACTTTTTGTAGGTCGCATTACAAGGCAAAAGGGAATTATTCATTTGGTAAATGCTATCAAGTATATCAACAGCGAAACGCAAATTGTATTGTGTGCTGGTGCCCCGGACACAGAAGAGATTGGTCGGGAAATGAAGGAGAGTGTTGAGGCGGTTCAAAAAAACAGGAGTAATGTTATTTGGGTAGCTGAAATGGTTAGTAAGAAGGAAGTGATTCAATTGTACTCCCATGCAGCAGTATTCTGTTGCCCTTCCATTTATGAACCATTTGGCATCATCAACATTGAGGCTATGGCTTGTAAAACAGCGGTAGTTGCGAGTAGTGTCGGTGGAATCAAAGAAGTAGTGGTGAATGGTGAAACAGGAATTCTGGTTCCACTTGAACAAGAAAAGACAGCTCCCTTTGAAGCTTCTCATCCCGACAAATTCTCAAAGGATTTGGCTGCTGGAATTAATACCTTGATGGCCGATAAAAAATTAAGAGAAACTATGGGAGCTAATGGAAGACGGAGAGTAGAAAAATATTTTGATTGGAAGGCAATTGCCAAACAAACGGAACAGCTATACAAAACAATCGTGAACAATGATTAAAGATGATGTCTTAGCGATTATTCTGGGCGGAGGCCAGGGTTCGCGTTTGTATCCATTAACCGCTGATCGATCTAAACCTGCAGTACCCATAGCCGGAAAGTACCGTCTGGTTGACATCCCCTTATCGAATTGTATTAATTCGAACATCACCAGGATGTTTGTACTTACTCAATTCAATTCAGCATCGCTTAACCGTCACATTAAGAATACGTACAATTTTAGTTTGTTCAGCAACGCGTTTGTTGATTTGCTTGCTGCCGAACAGACGATGTCCAACAAGAGCTGGTTCCAGGGGACAGCGGATGCCGTGCGTCAAAGCATGCATCACTTTCTCAACCATGATTTTAAATATGTATTAATTCTTTCTGGGGATCAGTTGTATCAAATGGATTTCAATGACCTGATTCAGAAGCATATTGACAGTGGTGCGCGGATTACCATCGCTACCTTGCCAGTAAAGGCAGATGAAGGTACCGAATTTGGTATTCTGAGGACGAATGAAGAGAGTATGATCACGAGCTTCGTTGAAAAACCGAGCGCAGCTGAGATTTTAAAATGGAATTCTGATGTGAGTGATTATATGAAATCAGAAGGACGTTTGTATCTGGCTTCCATGGGTATATATGTCTTTGACAGAGATTTGTTGATTGACCTAATGGACGATCCAACTACCAATGACTTCGGTAAGGAAATTATTCCAGAGTCCATTGGAAAACACAAGGTACTCAGTTATCAATTTGAAGGGTATTGGACGGACATCGGAAACATACGTTCCTTCTTTGAGGCTAACTTAGGATTGACAGATCATATTCCAGCCTTTAATCTGTTTGATAATAAAAAGCCTATTTATACGCGTGCACGAGTCCTTCCTACGTCTAAAGTATCGGGTACATTGATTGATGATTCGGTAATCGCTGATGGATGTATCATTCATGCCTCAAAAATCGAACGTTCCGTCATTGGCATTAGGTCACGAATCGGGAAGGGGAGTACCGTTATCAAAACGTATATGATGGGCAATGATTCGTATGAAACGCTGAAGGATATGGAAGAAAAACCAGGTGAAACATTGATGGGCATTGGAGAAAACTGCCATATTGAAAATGCCATTCTTGATAAAAGCTGTAGGATTGGAAACAATGTTACCATCATTGGTGGGCCACACCTCGAAAATAGGGAAACGGATACGTATGTGATTTCAGGAGGGATAGTAGTGGTGAAAAAAGAAGTGACTATACCACCCGGTTTTGAACTAAAATAAATTAATATCTAATTCTGTAAAGAACGTTTAGCTTTTGTCAAGAACCCAATTTCAAACTTACCTGATGGGAAAGAACAAAGGAAATGTAGAACCCACATTCACTGTACGTTGAAGTTCAATTTTTCCTCCCAGGGATCCATTTGAGTTTTAACCACGTAACGACTAATCCTTTAAACGCCAACATTGCCAGATCCAAGATGTAAAGATTGCGAACTAGTTAGAGGCATAAAAATCGAATTGATTATCTTTCCTTATTACTACACAAGCTTATGCATTATCCTAAAGCAGCCCCCCTCTTATTACTTGTTTTATTTCAACAATGCGCTGCACCAAGCAAAGAACCGGAAACTGTCTGGCCTGGTGAAACATGGGCTACTTCAACGCCAGAAGCAGAGGGGCTTGATGCGGCTGTGATCGATTCCATCCATGCGGACATTACAACTGGTAAATACGGATTGATCGATGAATTTCTATTGATTCGTTACGGCAAGGTGGTGGCCCGTCATCAGTACAAACAGAACTATGATTCAATTGCCAAACAGTTTGATACCATTCCCAACATGTATAACTATGATGATCCCGAATGGCATCCGTATTATCATCGCAGCAATCTTCATTCGCTTCAATCCGTCACCAAAAGTGTAACATCTGTGGCGTTAGGCATTGCCATGGATGAAGGAAAAATCGGTGATGTGAATACTCCTCCGATGGAATTATTTGCTGGCTATACACAAGACTTTACCGATCCACGAAGAAATGCCATCACATTGAAAGATTTGCTTACCATGCGAAGTGGAATCGACTGGAATGAAGGATCTTATATCAACGATGATAATAGTTGCATTATAATGGAGCGTAGCAATGCGTGGGTTCAATATGTGCTTAGTCGCCCGATGCGCGAACAGCCTGGCACCTTGTGGGATTATAATAGTGGGGTGAGTGTGTTGCTAGGCAAACTAGTAGGCATCACCACGGGCACGCGTATCGATGCCTGGACGGATGAAAAGTTATTTAAGCCAATTGGCATCCATAACTATTATTGGAAGACCACACCGGATAATGCAGTGGACACCGAAGGTGGATTATACCTGAGTGCTGAAGACCTGGCACGCATCGGCTATTTATTTTTACACAACGGCAAGTGGGGCGATAAGCAGATTGTATCCGAAAGTTGGGTGAAACAATCCATTACACCTGTAGTAACTGATGTCAATTCAAAAAACGAAACACCCGATTCGGGATATGGCTATCAATGGTGGGTTCCCTCCACAAAGCCGCTCATTTTTGCGTGCAACGGATACGGTGGCCAATTTCTGATGGTGGCTCCTGAGCACGATCTGGTAGTGGTGTTTAATGGATGGAACATTCATTACAATAAAAATCCACTTTCTTCCTACGATGCCTTGAAAGACAGGATTATACCGGCCGTGCAGAAGAAGACTTCCAAATTATTATTCTGACGTGTGCTTTTTTTTAAGGGCACAGGTAACATTATCTTAGCACATTGTAATTTGGATGTATCAAGTGCTTCTAATGTCATCAGCATGAAAAAGAGAAATAGTAATGTATCTGAGATTATCGCTGGCGTAATATCTATCTTAAAAAATGAGTTGAAGGATGCTGATCAATTCATAGATAAAGCAACAAAGGAACTCCCAGCTATGATGGATCGTGGAATGGCCCATGTGCTACACGTCAAATTACAGGTGATGAAAGAACAAGTGAAGGAAACCGTGCTATTAACCTAGTTGGTTTTTCTCCAACTCAATCCAGTCTTCGCGCACCGGGTTAAAAACGTCAATTAGTTTACACGCTGTTAAGGTTGTGGCTCTATGCGGCACATGGCTTGGCATGTAGGCGGTTTCACCTGCCTTCATAATTCTCTTCTCGCCACCCACCACAAACTCCATCTCGCCCTCCAGCAAGTGGCTCCACTGTTCGTGTACATGATGATGTTCAGACAAGGATATTCCGGCTGCAATCGAGATGTGCGCGCAGGTAATCTGTTTGCTATGATGAATTTGCCCATAAATACCGTCCCAGATTTTAATTTTTGGTTTGGCTTTGTAGTCAATGAATGGCATACTGGAATTGTTTAGGTCGATGAAAATTAACAAGAATGTTAAACTTATAAAGAGTTCAACCAATTTCAAATATCGACAACCCTATCCTCGGTCTGTGTCCCCACAGACCGAAATCATGACAGGCGAGTGGTTACAAAGACCATTGAACAGAGAGTGACCTGTATTAACATGTTTGGTTTAATTCCATCTTTTTGGCCTCACCCCATTTGCACTTTGTCTTCCTCGTTCTCTTCATCCTGCCCCTCTCCGCGGGAGAGGGGTGTTTCGGTCTTTCTCATCAAGTACACTTTGTATGGGGTGAGGCCAAGACAAGCTGATTCCCACTCCTCGGTCCGTGTCCCCACAGACCGAAATCATGACAGGCGAGTGGTTACAAAGACCATTGAACAGAGAGTGACCTGTATTAACATGTTTGGTTTAATTCCATCTTTTTGGCCTCA
>JANNAQ010000049.1:0-1934 GCA_031384515.1 Bacteroidia bacterium | reverse complement strand
ACGGTGGAGGAGTTGCTTCAATTTAATGTAATGCATCATTCTCTAATTTTGTATGCTAACTGTACGAAGAAAAATTGCGAAAGCAGAAAATCATGAACTTTGCCCAAGAAATAAGAGGAAACACACTGATCCTAAGGGTATCAGGTGATTTAATAGGTGAGGATAATGGCTCACAATTAGTAGGTGCCGTTAATGATGCGGTAAGTCACAAGCTCTTAACCTGCATTATTGATATTTCAGAACTACGTTATATTAATAGCAGTGGAATAGGAGTATTGATTACTATCCTTACAAAATTTCGTAATAAAGGTGGTGAAGTTTATTTGATGAACCCATCTGAAAGTGTGAAGAAGTTATTAGTTATTACCAAGCTGAACGCTATTTTTCAAGTCATCAAATCTGAAGAAGAGGTTGCATCAAAGAAATAAGTATCTAACTACATAAATTTTATAACCAGAGTGAAAGTTGATGTATTGCTAGGCCTTCAATGGGGCGATGAAGGAAAAGGAAAGATTGTGGATGTGCTTGCTCCTAAGTACGATGTTGTAGCGCGTTTTCAAGGTGGCCCAAATGCCGGGCACACACTAGAGTTTGATGGAATAAAACACGTCTTGCATCAAATTCCTTCCGGAATTTTTAGGGAGAAGACAAGAAATGTTATAGGAAATGGAGTTGTGCTTGATCCGATCGTATTTAAAACGGAGATCGAAAAACTTCAGAAGTATAACCTGAATGTCAAGTCCAATCTTTTTATTTCCAAGAAGGCAACTCTAATAATACCTACTCATCGGTTGTTAGATCAAGCCTATGAAAAAGCAAAAGGAGTTGATAAGATTGGATCTACCTTAAAAGGGATTGGGCCTTCTTACCAGGATAAGGTTGGTCGTCAGGGCTTACGCGTTGGAGATATCTTGGCTGGAACCTTCAAAGAAAAATTCAAAAAACTCACCGATATTCATTTTGAGATTTTAAAAGGCCATGATATTCCCTTTAAATGGGAAGAATTGGAATCTCAGTTTCTGGAAGCCGTCTCTTTTCTGAAAGAATTCAAACTTATTGATAGCGAGTATTTCATCAATGATGAATTAAAGAAAGGATCTTCTATTTTAGCAGAAGGTGCGCAAGGCTCTCTTTTAGATATTGATTTCGGAAGCTATCCATTTGTGACAAGTTCCAGCACAGTGGCTGCAGGAGCCTGCACAGGATTAGGCGTTCCTCCAAAAAACATTGGAGAAGTGTATGGTATTTTTAAAGCCTACAGTACACGTGTGGGTAGCGGACCCTTTCCAACCGAACTTTTAGATGCAGAGGGAGAAAAGATGCGCAAAGAAGGCAATGAATTTGGATCAACTACAGGGCGTCCTCGCAGATGTGGATGGATTGATTTACCGTCTCTCAAATACTCTATCATGATCAACGGAGTTTCTCAATTGTTGATGATGAAGGCTGATGTGTTAAGTATATTTCCCACAATTAAGGTTTGCACCCATTATGAATTAAGCGATGGTTCCATAACTGAGTTAGTTCCCTACGAAATAGTAAATGAAAAAATAAAACCAGTCTATACGGAATTAAAAGGTTGGAACACTTCATTAACAGGCGTTGCTGAAAGTCAAATTCCAGCGGAACTTGCTCAATACGTTGATTTTTTGGAAAAAGCTCTCAATGTTCCGATAACATTGATTTCTACTGGTCCGGATAGGACGCAAACAATCCACAGAACCAGAAAATAGTCTGATTTGGCTAAAAAAATCTTTTCTGGAGGTATTGGAATAACCCTTTGATGCGCTATATTTGCACTCCCAAAATGATGGATGGGGTTTGTTTTAGAAGGAGACAGATGAGTTGGGGGTGTTAGAAGGCCCACGAATTGAGGATAGATTAAGGAAGGAGTGAGACGGAGGTTTTGCTTTTGAGAGAATCAGGATTCAGTA
>JANNAQ010000002.1:0-19171 GCA_031384515.1 Bacteroidia bacterium | reverse complement strand
ACTTTTGGCTGATTCTTGCTTTTGCGATCCAGTAAACTAATCATGACCATTAGCAACACGAGCAAGACAAACACAATTGTCATCCTGTCGAGAAAGGGATAGTCTGGAAATGCAGCTGCTGTCCAGACGGGTAAAAATTTTTGTAAATTCGTCACTCAATTCAATATCTCATGAAAGCTTCCTTTTCAGAAAAAGAAATCAACCCTCTTCACAGCATTGAACAATGGGAAGATGATGTTTTACTTCGCTACCCTGAAGCAAATACTAAGGGAAAAGAAGAATTTCGGAATTACGAAGATCCGGCACGCGATACAGTAAAAGAATTTTACCGGCTCAATCATACCCATCAGTCATATGATTTTGTGATGGAGAAGAAAAAAGAATTTTTGCAATTCAATCGCAAAGAAATGCCGGTGTGGAATGCTATGGAGTATTTGAACACATTAGTAGATGACTCAGATCCAGATATTGAATTAGATCAGCTCCAACACTTACTGCAAACCGGTGAAGCCATCCGTAGAGATGGGAATCCTGATTGGTTCGTGCTCACCGGTTTTATACACGATATGGGAAAAGTACTTTGCCTTTTTGGCGAACCGCAGTGGGCAGTTGTAGGCGATACGTTTCCGGTTGGATGTAAATTCTCAGGCAAAATTGTCTATCCGGAATTCTTCGCCAATAATCCTGATGCGAACAACGAGCAATACAATACCAAGTATGGCATTTATTCTCACGGCTGTGGCCTGCGCAATGTAAACATGTCCTGGGGACATGATGAATATCTTTATCAAATCACAAAAGATTATTTGCCTGAGCCCGCCTTGTACATGATCCGCTATCACTCTTTCTATGCCCAGCACCGCGAGAACGCCTATGATCACCTGATGGATGACCACGATCGGGAAATGTTTGAGTGGGTGAAGAAATTCAATCCCTACGATTTGTATTCCAAAAATCCTGTGCCCCCCAAAGTAGATGAGCTAAAACCTTACTACGAAGACTTGATCGCCAAGTATTTGCCGAATAGGGTGAAGTTATAAGTAATGCCAAGGCAAAATACATTTATTATTATTTTCCGTACCAAGAGATGTTGATAGCTGGCCTTTGACCTACAAAGTGGCCAAAAAAAAAATACTACAACAAGATTGGTCGCAAGAGGACAACTTTATGGTGCTTTGATGATCGATCAACAAAAAGGTTCTTGTAATTCTACCTCCAATTGCCTTATATTTAGCCATCAATTTTTTGTTGACCTAACCTAGACTCAATGCCTTCAATACTGCCCAATTACGAGTATGATATATTCGTAAGTTACCGTCATAATGATAATAAATACGATGGCTGGGTAACAGAGTTTGTTGAGAAACTAAAACAAGAGCTTGATGCTACCATCAAGGATAGGCTCACTATCTACTTTGATAGGAGCCCGCAGGAAGGACTGTTAGAAACACATCAGGTGCACGAGTCTTTAAAAGGGAAGATTAAGTCATTGATTTTCATTCCTATTGTATCGCAAACTTACTGTGATACAAACTCGTTTGCCTGGAAAGATGAATTCCTGACCTTTCTTAGCGAGGCTGAACGGGATACCATCGGGAAGACAGTCCGCACAATTTCTGGAAATGTCATCAGTCGGGTGCTACCCATTAAAATACACGAGATTGAGACCGCGGACCTACGCTTGCTTGAGCATGAGCTGGGTGGAATTATGCGCTCAATAGATTTCATTTATCAGGATGCTGGGGTAAATAGGCCTTTGCGCTCAAAAGATGATGATTTTTCTGGTATACAAACTCGTCTTTTGTTTCGTAATCAGATCAATAAAGTTGCCAACTCAATTAAAGAGGTCATCGCTGGTATTAAATCAAACAGCCGTGGAGAATCAAAACCAGAATCGGCTCATTCTCTGACCATCGATAGACCGATGGCAGCTTCATCATTTACAACCTCACTGCCAGCCGGCATCAAGGTTCATGTGATTGATAGGGCCAAGCCTTCCATCTTTCTTGCTTGGACAAGTAGTGAATTAAAAGGACAGCGTGAAGAGTTGGCGATGGTTTTACAAAAGGCTGGTTTCAATGTATTGCCTTCCAACGACTGCCCTGCCGATGATGAAGAATTTAAAAACAGAGTGGCTGAAGATGTTAAAAAGTGTTCTTGCTCACTTCACATGTTAGGAAATGAATTTGGTAGAAGGTTTGAGGTGGATAATGATGTATCGTTTCCTCAATATCAACTTAATGAAGTAAAAAAACTGGTAGAACCATCTTCCTCTGAATTCCAGTGCTTTATCTGGAACGTGAATAACCCTTTAAAACCAGCAAATCCTTCGCAGCAGGATTTTGTCCGTAGCATTCGCAACAACATTACCCGAAACATGATGTTCAGCAACAGCGCTGGCGCCATGCAATTAGTAGATGATATTCGTGTGGTGATGATGAAGGAAGAAGTAGCATTGTTTGATAGCAAAGACACCGATATATTTTTCATCTTCAACCAGCAAGATGAAACTGATGCAGGACGCATTACGGATTTGATCAGCGAATACTACCCAATCGAAACATTAAATATCATGCCCGATGGAGACGAATCCTATCGGGAAAAATCAGCCCAGCAAATTCCAAGAAGTAAACTGGCCGTTGTCTATTTTAAATATGCAGCCGACTGGGCCATCCCATTTGTAAAACAAATCTGGAAAGAGATTGGTGGCGCCTCATCACCAACTCAAATCATGTTGGTAGGTGAAAATGATCCGGTCAGCAATGCTTCTCGCGTGTTCAAAGCACCTAAAGTTGTTTCCACAATTGTCTCTAAAGAAGAGGTGCCGGAAGAAGTGAAGAAGGTGTATGTAAAGGTAGTGCAGTTGTAAGTTTTATGTATAAATCACTACCTCAACATTCAAACATCGGCATTCACACTTCAACTTTCTTTTTGAATGGAGGTGTGAAGTCTGAATGTCGAATGATGAAGTTTGAAAACGGTAATACTTCGCTATTCAACATTCCACATTCAGCATTATTACTTCTGCATTGAGAATGGAAGTGTGAATTTCGAATGATGAAGTTTGAATGATGAAGTTTTGAAAATGGAAGTCTGAATGTCGAATGTGGAAGTTTGAATTTTGAAGAATGGACGTTTTGAATAAAGCAGAGATATGAAGAACAATCTCGAGGAAAGACTGATAAAATTTGCGGTGATGATTATTCAATTTATTGAGTCTATGCCTAGTTCAAAAGCTGCGAATCACCTATCGGGGCAACTGCTTCGTTCAGGAACTTCGCCTGCGCTAAACTATGGAGAAGCTCAGAGCGGTGAATCAACCAGCGACTTTGTTCATAAGATCAAGGTGGTGCTGAAAGAGTTGCGGGAGACGTTAGTCTGTTTGAAAATTATTCATCAGTCCAAAAGTTATTCTTCAGAAGAATTGATAAAAGCCTTGTTAAAAGAAGCAGATGAGCTAGTGGCGATTTTTGTGACAAGCGTAAAAACCGCTGAGATAAATAAATTAAAAGGTAAGTAAGAATGATTTTGAAAGGAAGTTTGAATGCTGAATGTAGATTTTTAAAGTTTGAAGGCAGTGATACTTCGCTATTCAACATTCATCAATCAGCATTCATACATCCATTAAATTCAAGTTTGAATGAAGAATGTCGATTTTTGAAGTCTGAAGATAATTATACTTCGCTATTCAACATTCAACCCTCATCATTCATACTTCAATTAAATTTCAAGTTTGAAGTATGAATGTGGAATGAAGAAGTGTGAAGTAATATAGACCATGGAAGAACAAAGTACCATTTGCCCCTACACCGGATTACGACCTTTTACCGAGGACGAATCACTCTATTTTAAGGGGCGAGATGAACATATTGATCAGGCCACTAAGCAGCTAGAGAAAAATAAATTCATCATGCTCACCGGTGCCTCGGGTGATGGTAAGTCATCACTTGTCTATGCAGGCATTATTCCCAACGCCAAAGCCGGGTTTCTTCGCTCGCAGTTTTCGAATTGGGTAGTGGCCGACTTTCGCCCGGAGCGCAACCCAATGGGTAACTTAAGTCATGCGCTTGCAAAGCAACTCGGCATTGCCAATGAGAACACCGTTCGCACAGAGTTGAGTCATGGTTTTTCTGCTTTGGTGGATGTGTATAAAGCATCACCACTTTATTTAGATGCAGTAGAAGAAGACTTCACAACCTTGGATGATCAACAAAAATCCAGGCGCAAGCGTACTGCTGCCAACCTCATTATCATTGCCGACCAGTTTGAAGAATTTTTTACGAATCCGGAAAACTTTCATAAAGGAGTGCCCTCGCAAGAGGCCAGCTTAGTCACCAACCTTTTACTTGAAACCGCCCGCATTGCACTGGAAGAAAAACTTCCGATCTATGTGATCATCACCATGCGATCGGATTTTATCGGACAGTGCGCTTCCTTCAGAGGATTACCCGAAGCGATTGGATTCTCTCAGTTTTTCGTGCCGCGGTTGAATCGCACTCAATTGCAAGAAGTAATTGAAGAACCTGCAGTTTTGAGCGGAAATAAAATCTCGCGCAGACTGACAGAGCGCCTTATCTACGATATGGTAGAAGGCACAGATCAGCTTCCGATTTTACAACACGCCTTGAACCAGATTTGGAAAATGGCTGATGAAGGCCGGTCTGAAATGGACTTGTTGCACTATGCCATGGTAGGTGGAATGAAGGGGACAGAGCTACAAGCAAAGGAGGCTGCCAATTTTGAAAAATGGTTCAATGGCCTACCAGTAAAAATTCAAGATTGCTACCAGCAACCTGATTTACAAAATGTGCTGAACACACACGCGAACAAGCTGTATAATTTTGCGGTGTCAAATAAAGTGGTAAGTGAAGCCGATGCTCAGCAGATAATTGAAACAGCCTTTAAGTGCTTAACAAAAATTGACAACAGCCGTGCGGTGCGCAACCGCATGTCATTGGAAGAGATTACTTCCATCATCAATCAACCCCATTTGGATAATAAAAAAGTAGGGCATGTGCTTTCTATTTTCAGAGAGTCTGGCAATACCCTATTGAGGCCTTTTATAGACGAAGTACCTGAGCTTTCGGGTGAATCTGTGCTGGACATCACGCATGAGAGCCTGATCCGCAACTGGGAAAATCTTAGTCAATGGGCGAAGGATGAATTTAACAGCTATACCATCTACCTCGATTTCAGCCAGCAGTTAAATCGCTGGGTAGACAGTGGTAAGTCAAGTTCGTTTTTGCTATACATCGGGCCTCTTACTTTTTTTGAAAATTGGTTTGAAAAAGTAAAACCCAACATCCAGTGGATTGCCCGCTACCTGGGTGAAGAGATGGATGACGGCCAGCAACAAGTCAAGGCAGTTTCTATTTTAAGAAATGCACAAGAGTTTCTACAACGCAGTGCGCGCAAGCATACTGTAACTCGTGCCGTAATGAAGTATGGCCCACGCAAAATTGCGGCTGTACTTGCAGTGATCGGTTTTATTGGGTTAAGTTCTTTTGCTTTCAAAACCTACCTCGACAGGAGGAATGTGGCTGTGATTGAAAACATCAAAGAGCAATCATTCACTTTGTTCAACAACCCAAAACTGAGTTTTGCCAACCGGGCGATCCTTGCCACAGAACAGCTGCGTTCAAACATCACCACAATACCGGAGGTGATCAACAATATAAAAGACCCGCTTGAAAAAATAGTAATGGCAAATGGTATAGCAACCGCATTGGTGTTTGAAGGCCGTACCGAACCTGCTCGTGAAATTGCGCAGGCAATTGCTGCTACGGATAGTTTACTATCGGTATTTAAACCTGACTTTTCTGACGGCAAGAAAATTTCCAGCTACCTGAAAGTAGTAAACGAATGGCGTGCTACCCTTGGCCTGGCTTATTTTTATAATTCTACTGCACAACTCATGCAGTTGCAACAAAAGAATGCGAGGCGATCAGCCGAAGCCGTACTTGTTTTACTAAATAATACACCCAGGAACTTTGACGATATACTGGGCTACTCAACAAGTTTAGAGACCGCCCTCAATTTTAACTCCTTTTCAAAAGAAGAGCTGAACACTGTTATCCAATCGCTTTCTCCTTTTGAAACCAGTGCCAAGTCCGAGTGGATGACAACACAATTTAAACGTGATAAGCTTTTGATTCGCGGTTATCAGGGTTATGCATTTAATTTTAATGGCTTGTATCAGGAGTTAGCTCTTCTCTACGCAGCCGATGGCAACGTAGCAAGGAGTTTGCAGGCGATTGACACGCTGTTAATATACAACGAGCCCTACTACGAACGCAATTATACCAACATGCTGGACAATGCTGCCAACGTGGCTTCTGTATTGTTCCGCACCAGGAACACGGAATTACTTGATGCTTTTGTTACTGGCTACTGCCAGCATAAAAAGATGACGGAAATAGAGTTCTACCAACGCTTATTGGGTAGGGCACAACCGTATAATTTAAGTCGCAATTCAAATTACCAAGTTATTTGGCCGGAAGCACACAACCTCAACCTAAGTTATGGTGAGGAAAAAGAAATTAGTTTCTACTACCAAAAATTCCGAGAGGCAGCCAACAAAAGCGCCAACCCCAACGAACAACATTTTTTACTGGCCTTATCCTACAAAGATGAAGCCATCACCATTGCCCATAAAGCAGAAGTTTCCGGAAAAAAATATAACCGTGAAGTTGTAACTGCCCTGTTCGACAAAAGTGTTCAGAATTATAGCAAAGTTAATGTCAACTATTTAAATGAACTCATAGATCAGACGATTACATCGGCTGCCGATTTGATACCAGCGCCACGGAGCAGATTATTTTTATTTCCCGATCTGATTTATCCGTTTGTGCCCCAGGGTGCGCGTGACTTTCATTTTAATTATATGTCCGTCAGTTTTATGGAGTACCTCATTGATAAGGATTTATTCTCCTCTTATTACAAACAATCTGCAGAATTAAAATTATTTGAAACGTGGTTGACGGATTATCATTATCACACACTTTGGAGTCATCTATTCATGCGTTCCCACGCTGATTTCAATTTGCTTGCTAAGATTGAAGGTGAACTTGCGAAGTTGGACGCTGATAGGCAGGTAGACTTGAATTTTCTCTATTTATATCTGGGTTCCTATGCGATAGACAAGGGCAACCAAACCCTGGCATTACAATACTATTCGAAGCTACATATAGAGAATTTTGGAAACCTTTTACGCTTTAAAATAGCCCCTGGCGTGAGTAATAATACTTCGTTTGCCCTCATAGCAAAGGCATATGTTTTTTACCTTCAAAATGAAAAACAGCCAGAGGCGGAGCACATTCTTAATTTCTTTAAGAACCCTGTTAATCGATCAACACTCTACGCGGCAGCAGCACGTGAGTTTTCAGTTGAGCAAGCAACTTTACCGTTGGTGACCGCTATGCTTGATTCCGCAATACTTGAGATGAATAGATTAGAGAACCTGAACTCAGAGCAGCCCAACCGATATAGAATTGTGGTCGCATTGCTGGCCCATTCGCCAACCGAAAGCTCTATTGTGCAGGCAAACGGTATCATCAAAAATCAGGCGTTGAAGCTTACCATTCAGCAGCGTATGGCTCAACAGTTGTCGCATCGGGGTGAACTTTTCAAGGCTACTGAGGTAATACCAGAAAATCTATCAGACTCAGATCAATTGGATTTTTTGTGGTACATGGTGCACGGCTATGCCGACAGCAAGCCAACCGCACCGGAATGGCGAGAGTACGAAAATATATACGAGTTCTGGAAAACAACGAAGTGGGTTCCATATGTGGATGAAGCGAATTAAAGAACTGATAATGAAAACGAAGCAGTTCACTATTCAAAAATCATCCTTCAGCATTCTTACTTCTGGATTTGAAAACGGAAGTTTGAATCTTGAAGTTTTGAAATGGAAGTTTGAAGTATGAATGGCGAATGTTGAATTGTGAAGACAGAGTAAAGAGTAGAAGTGCGGTCACTTCTCCATCCAACACTCGACTCCCAGCATTCTTACTTCTGCATTTGAAGTATTGAAAAAGGAAGGTTGAATGAAGAATGTGGAATGTTGAAGTTTTAAAAAGGAATTCTGAATGTCGAATGCTGAAGTTTGAATGTTGAAGTTTTTATAAGTGCTATGAAAGAAGAGAGTATTTGCCCCTACACCGGTCTCCGCTCGTTTACCGAGGAGGAATCGATTTACTTTAAAGGGCGCGATGAGCAGAACGACCAGGTAGCGCAACTATTAGAGCAGAATAAGTTTCTCATGCTCACCGGGGCATCGGGTGAAGGAAAGTCATCATTGATTTATGCAGGCCTGATTCCAAATGCGCGGGCAGGTTTCTTCAAGGCAAAATATACAAATTGGGTAGTCACTGATTTCCGGCCCGAACGCAGTCCAGTCAAAAACATGGCCAACGCTGTGGCACATACGTTTGGCGCCCAGCCCGCCACTATCGAAACAGAATTGCGTAGGGGATTTTCTTCATTGATTGACTTGTATGTAAACTCTTCGTTCTATACCGATGAAAGCGATGACCATTGGAAATCGCTAAACGAAACTGAAAAGAAAAATAAAACACGCAGTGCAGCCAATCTATTAATCATTGTTGATCAGTTTGAGGAGTTCTTTACCAACCCCGAGAACTACCTCAACGAAACGCCTTCGCAGGATTCTCAGGTAGTAGTGAACCTGGCCCTGGAAACAGCTCGCATCGCGCTGCAGCGCAATCTGCCGGTGTATGTGGTCTGCACCATGCGCTCTGATTATATCGGTCAGTGTTCTGCTTTCCGCGGATTGCCCGAGTACATTGGCTTCTCACAGTTTTTTGTGCCGCGCCTCAAGCGCAAAGAAATCAAACAAGTGATTGAAGAGCCTGCCGTGCTCAGTGGCAACCGTATCACTCGCAGGTTGGTTGAAAGGTTGGTATACGATCTGGCAGATGGCATCGATCAACTTCCGATTCTACAACATGCTTTAAGGCAAGTGTGGCTAGCGGCCAATAATGGAATGGAGGAAATGGATTTAATCCATTACGCCATGGTGGGTGGCATGACAGCCAATGAATTGCCAGATGCTGACCGGATTAAATACAAAGAATGGTTTGTGCATCTTCCTGAAACTCAAAAGAAATTTTATACCGACCCGGGCCTAAATAAGATTATTGAAATCCATGCAAGCCGCTTGTATGAAGGTGCCTGGGCATACTACAACGAAACGCACTCCGACCATCCCATTACTCAAAAAGATGCTAAGCGCATTGTAGCGCTTACCTTCTCCTGCCTAACTAAAATAGATGACAGCCGTGCCGTGCGCAACCGCATGTCGCTTGCTGAGATCACTAACATTATTAATCAGCCCAATCTAACCACCGAAGTGGTGGGGCAAGTGCTCAATCTATTCCGTGAAAGTAACAACTCCTTCGTCCGACCGTATAAGACGGACGAAGAACAAACACAACAGTTGTCACCAGACAGTGTGCTGGACATTACACACGAAGCGCTGATCCGCAATTGGGGATTGCTGAACAAGTGGGCAAACCAGGAATTTGAATTTTATTCTACTTATCTCGATTTCAAAAAACAATTGTCACGCTGGAAAGACAGCGGAAAAAGTTCAGGCTTCTTGTTGCCGCTGGGACCGCTCACCTATTTCGAGAATTGGTACAACCAATGCAAACCTAATCGGTATTGGATTGATCGGTATTCAGAAATAAAGAATGACCTTAGCCAATCACTGCTTCAATCTGAACTAATACTAGCTGATACGAAAGAGTTCATAAAGCTCAGCGCCAATAAAGTAATGTTAACGCGGGCATTTATGAAGTACGGAGCCCGCAAAATAGCCATTGGTGTTGCCTTATTGGCAATGGTGCTGTTGACAGGATTCTATTGGTTTGATGCGCAGCGCAAAACCAATAAGCGAGTAGAAAGTTTGGTGGTAGAAAGGGCGCATCATCTTTTGCAATCCAAAGAAGTGAACGACATCGGCAAAGCCACGTATTTGTTAGTGGAGGAACGGCTCAAGAATGGGAGCTTACTCTCCTATCTGTCTGGGTTGAGTAATGCCAAGCAGCGTGTACAACTATCCATTGCCTCCTACCGCCTGCTGTTGTATTTCGATAAGCACAGCACCATGCCTCTGAAAACAGAATTAATGGAGCGGATTGTAAGTGAGGTTCAAAACTTTGAAGGCGCTGGACAAGAACGCGCCACCTTTTTGTTAGAGCAACAGAACCAGTTTTTGTTACTTCTTGCCTATGATGAGTACTACAATCCATCAGCTCATATTGCTGACGAAGTAATACCTACAATTACTCAGCTTCAACAGAAACTGATTGACCACTTTTTTACCAATACCGATCCGTACAAACCAATCGTTCCTACCGAACTGAACCTTGCACTTCAACTCTGGCTCACGTTTGGCAAACCCAAAGCAGTCGACATTCAAGTTGTGCTTGGCCAAGTTTCGCCCTTTTCAGATTCTTCAAAAAGAATCTTCGATCATTATTACGTGAAAGGAAACTACGAAGCCAACGGCCGGATTCCCAGCGATTATAATGGTGGCTACCACACCATGGCATCGCTCTTTGCGGCAGCTGGAGATGAAAAAAGCATCATCCGTTGTTTTGAGCAACTGCCAGATGATTATTTTAGAAGTAGTTTATTCAATAACTACAACAACATTTTGGGTTATCTCTATCAATACGACCATAAAGAAGCGACAACACCCATATCAAAATGGCTCGCAGAACATTTTTCTTCGGACGACCCTCTGACTGTCTATCGCAATATGGTAATCCGCTCAGGGTATATTCCTGGTTTTTTTGGCATTAACCTGATCAAAAACTATACACGATCGAATACAGGATATTTTCACGTTAACCTGGGATTATCGAAACGTGAGCAATTTTTTGCAATTGCTAACGAGTACGAACGACTGGCCAAAGAAGTAAAAGATCCCAATGAGCGCAATTATCTGTTGGCGATGCACCACAAGCGCGTAGCCATCTTGTACAGCAAATACCTTTACGATCGCGGCCTGCCGGTAGATCAAAATCAAATGGACGAGTGGTTGGACAAAGCCTGGGATTATTTTAAACAAGTGAGTGAGGTACACCTGGCCGGAAAAGTTGCTGTCAATTATCGCTATCTCAGCGATGGCATTCGCACCATCCAATCGCCCCGAAAGCTGGTGTTTCTATATCCAGACTATCGCGATGGATCTTTTGCCGATCGATACAACACCGATGTATTTGTTGACCATGCGGTGCGCAGGAGTATACTGAAGAATTTCTACAATACTTCCGAGACCATCGAACTACTTCACGAGTGGATTTCAACTTCTACGGAAGTTTATTTCTACAGGCGCACTGGTGAAGCCACTGGCTACTTTAAGAATGATTTTGTGGTAAGCGATACTTTACTCACCGAGATTATCCGTTTTGTAGATGCTTCTCCGGCCAGCAAAAGTTTTGACAAAAATTTACCCATTCTCTTGTTGGCTAACCGGAGTTTCGAAAAGGGAGACCTCGCTAAAGGGTTAGACTATTTTCAAAAGCTAGAGAAAGAAAAACTGCTCAGTTCCGGCAACAAGTACGAATACGTCAGTCAAACATACTTCATCAATGCCATGATTGATCTGGCCACTTATCTAGCGGTGGCTGGGTATACCAACGAATCGTTGGATTTGATTTGGCGGTATGAGCCCTACCAGAAAGCATTTTTCTATACTGCAACAGCGAACAGCTTATATGACCAATACAAGCCTTCTGCTTTTGCTTTTCTGGATTCAGCATTCAGCACCATCAACCAGGTAGATTATAACCAGTATAATGGACTGTTCTATGATGAACAGGATGCCAAACGTTTCACCATTTATGTGATGGGCAAAGTAGGTGGCGATCGCGTGAACAAGTTATCCAACAACTATATCAAAGAATTGATTGAACGTTCAAGGGTTCGGGGCATCCGGGGAATGATTTTGGGCACTGCCACGGATGGAAACTATTATACAGCCCTTACTACCATGCCTCCTACGCTAACCGAACAAGAGGACTTGCAATGTTATATTGCTATCCTGGGTCAGGTTGCCCGTTCGCAGAATAAAGCTTCGGGATGGGCCGGTATGGATGAATCACTCCTGTGGGAATTCAATTACTTTTTATCTCCTCAATAATGAGAAAGAATATAATCTTATACTACATTTTATTGTTGTTGCTCGTGATGGGCGCCTTTGCCGCCATGGCGCTGAATAGCTACGGCATTGTGCTGATGAGTTATGTAGCGCTGGGGTTTGCTCTGGTGTTTTTATTTGAGTTGGTGTTGCTGCTGCCAAAAGAAGAGGAAATGACTGCCACCTATAAAGCAAGTCTGGCCGTTGAATTGACTTCTCTCAGCGGATTGTGTTTGCTGTATTTTCTACGGGGTGTTTCGGTGGAGATTCCGTATAGCCTGCAGCTGAAGTTTGTTTTGTTTGTACTGCTGTTTGGTGTGAATGTGTATCATTTGATTCGCGCGTGGGAGTATGCGAAGGCAACACCTCTGAAAGTGAAAGGAAGCATTGGGTTATATTTTTTAGCGTTACTACTATACATCGCTGGTAGTTATCTTCCAACAGCTGGCACGTGGATCGCTATTTTATTAGCTCTTGCCTGTCAGGCAGCATTTGTCCTGTTTGGATGGTGGAAGGGTTGGGTGATATTAAATGGTGAAGAGACCAGTGCGTGGAAAAAGGTAATTCAGTTTCGCAACAAGTCGGGCATTCAATTAATTTTCTTCACCCTCGCTTCGCTTTATTTTATCCTCAACTCTGCTAATCTACTACCGCCCTTATACAATGGGTCGCTGCCTAATGGCTATTCCAATGTGAGAGATCAATGGCAAAAAGATAAAACCAAGACGGATCCTGCTGACTTCGAGCAGGCCTACAAAAAGTTTTTGGAGGGGAAGTAAGACTATTCTAACCAATAACGCTTTAAAAGCGTATTGAGCGAACTCTTATTTTACTGCAACAAATCAATCGTATATATCTCCATTTCTTTCCACTCATGGCCTAAGTCGATACGGCCTACCGGATGAAACAATAAATCCTGGCGTTCCATTACCAGAAGCGCAGCTAGCTGCTCGCTGCAGTAAACCAAACCAGGAAGTGCATGACTGCTAATTGCATTGATTTCGCTAAGCGTAGTACCCGTAATTATCTGCTGCTCGCCTTGATGGTCAATAGCAATTGGCCCAGCATGCAAACTCAATTGAATACTTTGAGGCTTTACGCTTTTTAAAATTAATTGGGCAAAATTAAAAGCACCTCTGGCAGAATTGAATACTGTTACAAAACTTTCCTCTTGATGCTGAACACGCTCGGGTATTTCCAAAATTGGTGGATTAGATTTTGTAAGATGTTTAATAATCTGGTCCATCTCCTCCGCCTTACCACTTAGAACGAGTAATTGAAGAATAAACCTGACAGGTTTGACAGTTGCATTAACTTCACTTTCGGGTTGTGAATCTATTTTTACCACCGAACGATGAGAAGAATACAGGTCATCGGGATTTATGTTAACAATCTTATTTGGAAATGGCCAGGTCTTAATCATATCACGAGTGCCACCTTCCTTTCCTTCCTGATCACGCATTGATTGAACCGTTATCAATCCCGCCTCAGCATGCAGCATCTGGCTTTTAAGAAGTGACGTACCCAACAACACTCTACCATGGAAAGAAAATAACTCCGAGTTTCCATCGAATCCCTCAGAGGTCATCACTTTAACGGGAAACTTTTTGATCAAGTCATTAAAACGATTTACCCAATGCTCTCCGGCAAAGGACACACTTGTTTTCACAAAATCTTGTGTATTGAAGGGGAGATAAATCGTTACTTGCGCGTTGGTCTCAGCCATCGCTTCGGCAAAGAGAATATCACTCCCACACGCTAACGAACAATATCCAATTTTTGCGTTCAACGTTTTGATAGCATTCAAAATTCCATTCTTGACCTTTGATTCGATGACTTCTGGGAACCGCGAAGTAACTCTATCCTTGCGATCTACCATATGTCCAACAAATCCAACCACAGTAGGAGGACTGAACTCTTTCAAAATTTCACTCGGTACGGGGAGATAGTGATTAAGCAGCCATAGTTGATTAAAGATGCTGCTTACCTTACCCCAATCATCGCCTGCCTGTTGTATCAATTGATAATACAAAGCCATCGCCTTTGCCTTGTCTCTCTTGAGAAGATGCGCTTCGGCAAGTGTAGCTACCTCCCAAAAATCCGAAGACTCTTCAGAAAGCTTCGCTATCAATTCAGTAGCAATTTCTTTTCCTTTGACTGCTTTGCCAGCAATGATCGACATCGTAGCTGCATTGATGCCGGTGTAATAATTTCCAGTAGCTATGAAGTTCTGTTGGTAGGTGTCACGCGACAATAACGCATATTTTGTTTCCTGAGAGTTTTTAAAAAGCTCTTTATAAATTCCGCCAAGTATACCTGCCGTTTCAGGATCTTCAGGATGCTGTTTATAAATAGGTTCTAAATACTCTTTGGCTGCCAGGGCACCTCCTGACTTAGAGATCGCCAAGGCTCGTAATTGTTTTAACCGAAGGTCATCCGACTCACCTAATGCTGAGGTTGCTAATGACCGCGCTTCGAAGTAATGTCCTTGGTGAATCAGCTTTTCTACTTGTTCAATTTTTGTCACGGTATACCGATAAAAGATCTAAGCCAAATATAATCATTGGCAATTAGGTTTCTATCCAAACAACATTGAATTGCTTGTGAACAAATAATGCATTTGGAATTTAGATACCGATCGGTATCTTTGCGGTATGCGCAATCCAACCGAAACGAAAGAAGCGATTCTTCATCATGCAGGCAGTCTTTTTAACCTGCAAGGGTATAAGGCAACATCGATCAGCCATATCACTGATGCCACCGGTTTTACCAAAGGGGCTATTTACCGCCATTTTAGCAACAAGGAAAAGTTGGAAGAACAAGCGCTGGTCTATCTGATGGGGATAATGTTCGAAAAACTTCGAACACAAATAAAAGAACAGAATACCGCTGGAGAAAAATTAAGAGCTATTCTCAGCTTTTTTGAATCATATGTGAGCAAGTCACCAATAAAAGGAGGTTGCCCACTCTTGAATGTAGCGATAGAAGCAGATGACAATAGTCCGCACCTGAGAAAAAAGGCGAATACTATTCTTGAAATCCTGAAAGAGTCAATTGTAACCATCCTGTCAAATGGCATTCGGTTTGGCCAGCTTAAAAAAGAAATTGACAAAGAATATTACGCAACCATCCTCATAGCGAGTTTGGAAGGAGCCATCATGATGAGCAAGCTCGCCAAATCAAATCATGATATCCGCTCCGTCATCAAGCACCTGGACAGATTCATTGCCGGAATAGAGATTTAAACTATTGAGAAAAAAATATATGGACAGAATTCTTATTCGTTCGATTGGTCTTTACTTAAATGTGATGGCTTTAATTGTTCCCACCTACGCGGCAAAAAAAGGGTTTGAATTATTCTGTTGGCCAAGAAGGATCAAAATAAAACCACATCAGCTTGAGTTTCTTAATAAGGCAGATGAGCAATTTAAATTAGACTATGCAGGAAAGAAGGTACAAGGTTACCGCTGGGGAAATGGCACCAAGAAAATTCTATTACTACATGGATGGCAGAGTCATAGTTATTGGTGGAGATACGTGATTAATCGATTATCAAAACAAGAGTTTACAATTTTTTCACTCGATGCACCTGGCCACGGTCTTTCAGAAGGCGACTTTTTAAACCTTCCTCATTACTCTGGATTAATAGAACAATTTATTACGGAACAAAAATCACTTCATGCTATCCTTACCCATTCGTTTGGAGGCTTTGCTACTGTGTACACATTACACCGCTTACCTCACCTACAAGTTTCAAAAATGGTAGTAATGGCCGCCCCTGGTGAAGTTCAATTTTTTCTAAACTACTACCAACGGATTCTTGGTCTTTCAAAACACACAAGTCGGCTGATTTATGATTACTTTGAAAAGCGCATTGGCCATCCACCTTCTTACTTTAGAATGAAAGAATTTAGCAAATCGCTATCGTTACAAGGCCTTATTATTCACGATACGGAAGACAAAGAAGCACCCTACCAGACTGCATTAGATATGGCGGACGTTTGGAAAACCTCTTCTCTTATAACAACAACTGGCTTGGGACATAATTTAAAATCCAAGGAGCTAGTAGAAGAAGTGGCAAAATTTATGTGAGTACTCAGGGGGGTCGAAACTATTGGCCCATCATCACAAAAGCACCCCAGTAATAGGGATCTTTATATTTCGTCATCAACTGCACCTGAGCTTGCTTGAAAGCTTTTGCTTTGCTTACACCTTTAGCAAGATTAGTATAGAAATTTGTCATTAGAGCTTGAGTTGCCGCGTCATCTACTTTCCATAAACTCATCACCAAAGCTTTTGCTCCTGCCACCAAGAATGAACGCTGCAAGCCATATACACCTTCACCGGCACGCACATCCCCCAGCCCTGTTTCACATGCACTGAGAATTATTAGGTCGGTGCCTTCTAAGTTTAGATTCATGGCTTCATAGGCAGTTAACACACCATTATCATTACTTTCCAAATTAGGCATTACCTCTCCTTTGATTACCTGCGAAGCACCAGCCAATAAAATTCCAGATCGTAACAATGGATTATTCTTCGCATTGTCCTCAGTCACCCCAACTGAAGAAGCATCAACATCTTGCTGAAAGTACCCATGCGTGGCAATATGAACAATAGCCGGACCCTTAATCGTTTTTAAAATAGCTTCTGTTGCTGCCTTCTGAGTATAGGGTGTTACCTGATAGCCACCTGCTTTCAAAATTTTGCCAACGCTTTCAATTTCTATTTTTGTTCCAGGTAAAGCAGCTACAGCATCGCCACCGTAGTCAGGGAAGCCTAACAGAAAAGCACTTTTCTTTGCTGGGCCGGACTTCGGATTTTTCAACGCTATGAGGTCTTTTGAATTTCCAATAATCGCTAAGTCATACCGATTGAGGATATAATCACCATCCGTTTTCTTAAGGGTATTCAGGTTAATCTGATTGTAAACACCATCCGGAGAAATGTATACTACTTTTTTCCCCACCAAAGCGGGCTCAATACGCGCCCAAAACTGATCGTAGGAATATTGATCAGCTACTTTTTGCTGTACCGCATTGCGATAGAACTTTGCATAGCGGGTCTCCAATTGATTCCCGTTATCGAGAACAATTAATTTGGGATCACTTCCTTTAGTTAAAACCAAGGCCGCATATTTGGAATCTGCAGTAAAATCTTTGCCATAGGAACGTATGCGAATAAACTCAACCAAAGCCTCCGTATCTCCAAGTAAGGTTGAAACCTGTTTATAGCTAATCTTATCGGCTGAGTATCCCTGAGAGAAATCACCAGATCGTTGCGACAACGAACGCTCCATGTCATTCGCTTCCTTTTCAAGAGTTGGTAGATCTATTTTCTGATTAGTCAAGTCCTCTTTTGATAATGAGTAGTAACGAGCCAAGGTTTCCTTCTTATCCAACCAGGCTACATAATCCTTAATGAGCTCATTATTCCCGCTCGCAAAAATCGTCTTCTTAATTTTATTTGTAGAGTTAAGTAGCAGTCCCTTGGTAGCCATCTGGTAATCATACATCACTTGAATTAGCATGGAGTTGCTGGCACTTGCTTCCAGGCAAAAATTATAGAATCGTTGAAAACGAGGTTGCAAGACATCCCAATATTTTGTTTTCTCAGCCTCGCTCATAGGTGGAAAATAACGATTGATAAAATCAATCGATTTATCCATTGCAATTTGATAACTAGAAGTAGCCTTAGTAAGATCGCCTTTTTTCCAATACAAAATACCAAGGTCTTCCTGAGACTCCACATAATCAGGGTGATTGCTATCCAATGCTATACTTCTTATGGACAAAGCCTGTGTGAGATTCTTCTCAGCCTCATCAAACCGGGATTGCGTTCTATAAAAGTTTCCAAGGTCATTTAACACCTTCGCGTAGTTGGGATTTTGATCTTTGAATTTCTTCAGATAAAAATCCGCAGCCCGTTTTAGGTACTCTTCTACCTTATCTACTTGATTCATTTGAATATAAAGCAACCCCAAATAATTCAGCACGCCTCCATAATAAGGGTTATCTGCAATTACTTTTAATCTTTTCTCTAATTTCAGATAGACAGACTCTGCCTCGGGATACTTTCCTGTTTGCTGGTATAGCAACGCCAAATTAGATTGAAAACCTACCTCATTGTTGATGCTAAGATTCAATTTTTCAACAATAGAAATAGCTTGAGATAACTTTTGAACAGCCTGCTCTATTCTTCCAATTTCTGCAAATAAGATAGCTTGATTATTAAGTACGATCGCATACTCCTGAGATTCATTACCAAATTGTTTCTCCACGGTCTTGAGTCCTTCATTGAAAAAACTTTCAGACTCATTGAATCGTGCTGTTTCCTGATAAAGTACACCCAGGTTATTCAGAGAGGCCGCATAGGCTTTGCTTTCCTTCCCTAAAGTCTGTTCGCGAATAGAGAGTGCCTCTGATGAATAATACTCCGCAGAACTATATCTGCCCATGGTTGCGTAAAGTAATCCTAAGTCTGCATGTACTTTACTGTAATTGATATTATTTGTCAGGTTCTCGGTTTCATATGCGAGCTTTGCTTCCAGAAAAGAGACTTCGGCCAACTTAAACCTTCTAAGCTGATAAAAGTTCTCGGCTCTATCTAAGATAATCCTGCATCGCTGAGCGGGAGTTTTATCTGATTCGTTTTTGCTAAAATCGGAAACTGCTGATGCCGACTTAACAAGTCGTTCGTTAGCATTACGAATATTCATTATTCCAGAATTATCAATAACCGTAATGGCATAATTGAAATCCGTAGAATCAAGTTTGTCACGTTCAGCTTCAACGGTTGACGCTGACCTATCTTTTGCTAGCTTCTTTGTTTTTTCTAAGACTTTATTCTTTATGTTATCGAATTGAGCACTTCCATGGAACGGAATCGCTAACCAGATCATGACAAAAATCAAAAAATACCTCATGTCTCTCACATCAGTCTAGTCTACATTTAAAACGAGTCACTTTCACGATACGCTTTTATCAACGCAAGCTCGCC
>JANNAQ010000086.1:0-3092 GCA_031384515.1 Bacteroidia bacterium | reverse complement strand
ATACCCTTAGGATCAGTGTGTTTCCTCTTATTTCTTGGGCAAAGTTCATGATTTTCTGCTTTCGCAATTTTTCTTCGTACAGTTAGCATACAAAATTAGAGAATGATGCATTACATTAAATTGAAGCAACTCCTCCACCGTATTTTGAATATTCTGAATTCTTGGATCACAAAACTCAACTACTTTATGGCATTCGGTACAAATTAAATGATCGTGTTGCTTAAAGCCATATGACTTTTCGTACTGCGCCAAGTTTTTTCCGAACTGATGTTTACTTACTAAATCGCATTCCACTAACAAATCAAGTGTATTATAAACAGTGGCTCGGCTTACCCTATAATTCTTATTTTTCATATTAATGTAAAGTGACTCTACATCAAAATGACCATCCAGCGTATAAATTTCCTCGATGATGGCATACCGCTCCGGTGTTTTTCTGAGTTCCTTTTTCTCAAGGTAGGCCGTAAAAATCTTCCTTACCTCATCGTACATTTTTTGATTCAAAGCCATCCCAGATATTAAAGGGTCAAATATAGCACCCTGCTTTGCTTATGCAAAGATCAAAATAACCGATTGGTCCTGATGGAAATCGAAAAAATAGGAGAAGTGAGCAAAAAATCTAGTTACTACGGGAATCAAATCTTGAAACTGTGACTGCCCCTTCGACTTTCTCGAGTTTACTTATGAGGAGATCAAGATGGCGGGTATCATTTACGTATAGCATAATCTCTCCATTGAAGATACCATGGTCCGTATTAAATGCCAACGAACTCATATTCACCTTTAACTCTTCAGAGATAATTTTCGATACGTCATTGATTAGACCAACTCGATCGGTGCCTACTATTCTCAATCCCGTAAGGAAAGCCACCTCATGCTGTGAAGTCCACTTGGCCTTTATTACCCGATTTCCATGATTAGATAATAGCTCTGCAGAATTAGGGCAGTTTGTGCGATGGATTTTTATCCCTTCGTTGATGGTAACAAAACCAAACACATCATCTCCTGGAATTGGTGTACAGCACTTTGCTAGTTTGTACTCCACCACATCCATGTCCTCTCCTATCAACAAAATATCATCATATCGACCCTTTACCTTGGTAATTTCTTGTTCTACCGACTTTGCGTCTTCACTTGAGTTGTGCGGTTTATTTCGAAGTGCTGATGAAGGTTTAAAATCTTTAAATTTTTTAAGATCGTTTAAAGTGATAATTCCTTTGCCAAACTTATAGTGCAATTCAAATTGAGAGTTGACATTAAAAAAGGATCGCAGTTGTTCATTTGCCTGACCATTTACATCAATTTTTAATTGCTTAAGTTTTCTGTGAAGAGTTTCCTTTCCTTCTTCAGCAATTGCTTTCTTATCTTCCTTTAAGAATTCCTTAATTTTTGATTTCGCCTTTGGACTGACTACAAACCGCAGCCAATCTTCATTCGGTTTTTGCTTGGAAGAAGTCAAGATTTCAATCTGATCACCATTTTTTAAAATGTGATTAATA
Source organism: Bacteroidia bacterium (assembly GCA_031384515.1). Lineage (GTDB taxonomy): Bacteria > Bacteroidota > Bacteroidia > Cytophagales > Cyclobacteriaceae > ELB16-189. Next base: position 1,593 of record JANNAQ010000086.1, on the reverse strand, counting down.
GGCACCAGCTTTTGATTGACCTTAGCACCAATACATTTTGCTCCTATATCGGTATGAATATCAAAGGCAAAATCAAGAGCCGTTGCACCCTTTGGCAAAGTCTTCAACTGGCCCTTTGGAGTAAAGACAAAAACTTCCTCATTGAAAAGATTCCCTCTAAAGTCATCTACAAATTCCAGAGCACTCAAGTCTTGACGTTCCAGCAGCTCACGCACGCGCACGAGCCATTTTTCAAGATTTGACTCGTGGTTTGCGGCAGAATCTTTATACTTCCAATGAGCTGCATAGCCTTTCTCAGCTATTTCATCCATCCTTCGTGTGCGAATTTGAACTTCTACCCACTGTCCATTTTTTGCCATCACCGTTGTGTGTAACGATTCATACCCGTTTCCTTTTGGGGTGCTGATCCAATCTCGAAGCCGGTCCGGATTTGGTGTATAGTAATCGGTCACAATCGAATACACTTGCCAGCAATACGACTTTTCTTGTTCCAGTGGAGTATCAACAATAATGCGAATGGCGAAAAGATCGTAAACCTCCTCAAACGTTATACTCTGTTTTCTCATTTTATTGTAAATTGAGAAAATCGACTTAGGCCTGCCTTTTATCTCATACGGTATCTTGAGTTTATCAAGTTCTTCGTTAACTGGCTGAATAAACTGCTTGATAAATTTATTTCGAGACGCTCGTGTTTCATCAATCTTGCTCGAGATATCCTTAAATACCTGATTGTCTGTAAACCTCAGGTATAAATCTTCCAACTCTGTCTTAATTGCATTAAGTCCTAGTCGGTGAGCAAGCGGTGCGTACAGATAAATTGTTTCGGAAGCAACCTTGAGTTGCTTGTTACGCGGCATGCTATCCAACGTGCGCATGTTGTGAAGGCGGTCGGCAAGTTTGATAAGAATTACTCTCACATCCTCTGACAATGTGAAGAGCATTTTCCTGAAGTTCTCTGCCTGCTGTGAAGTACCGTACTCAAATACTCCGCGGATCTTTGTCAAGCCATCAATAATCTTGGCGATTTTTTTTCCAAAAATGCGCTCGATCGTGTCAAGTTCGATGTCAGTGTCCTCTACTACATCGTGTAAGAGTGCTGCAATAATAGAGGTGGTACCTAATCCAATTTCTTCTACGCATATTTCAGCAACCGTAAGTGGATGAAATATATATGGCTCACCAGACTTTCTACGCATATTCTTGTGCGCCTCCATGGAAATAGTAAAAGCCCGCTTGATCAACTTAGCATCTCCATCCTTTAGAATGGGCTTAGCCTTTCGCAATAGCCTTCTGTAGCGGCCAATTATTTCCTTCTTCTCCTCTGCTTCATCAATAATCACTGATCTAGATAATTTATATACGACTTAAGGTAGAACTTTAATCCTCACTTTTTAGAACAATCCAAAATAGAGCTGGTAAACTTTTCTTATTTTTTTGCTCGCACTTTAATCATAACGAATAATCTCTAAATTTGCACTCCCTTTTTGACTACAAATCAAGGTTTTCTGCAGATTTACTGTGAATTCTACGAAGAGGATCAAAAAAATGCGCATGTGGCGTAATTGGTAGCCGTGCCAGACTTAGGATCTGGTG
>JANNAQ010000039.1:0-41748 GCA_031384515.1 Bacteroidia bacterium | reverse complement strand
CGAAGATCAACTCTTAAAAGTGATTCAAGAAATTCAAGACTTGAATGACGATGAAGAAGTAGTGTTTATTTTCGGGCATAACCCGGGGCTAACTGATTTTGCTAATTCCCTACTTAATCAAACAATAGACAACATCCCTACATGCGGAGTTATCGCCTCAAAGGTCAGAGTAAAGTCGTGGAAAGAAACAAAATTTGGAAGCGGGGAAATGAAATTCTTTGATTTCCCTAAAAGGAAACCCGATTAGTTATTTCTGTTAACAGGTGCATAGTCACGTACTCTTTTTTTAAGAATACCTATTTCTTTAAAACGATAACCAATCATCAACCGGAAGGTGGTTACTTCGTTGGAGAAACTAACTTGCTCAAATCTTAAACTCCGGGTTTGACTAACATAACTGATTCCGCCAAAAAAACGATCTCCATTGTATCCGATACCTACCCTGACTGATTGAAATGTACTTATGCGTATATCATATCGAACAGGTTCACTTTCCTGTTTATAGCGAACCCAATAATGAGCGGGTCCAACGATCAACGTCAGATTAAGGAAAAAATTCCGATATACAAGATTGTAACTATAACCCGGGCCTATACCCAAGGAAGTAAATCTCATTTGATAGGCCGAAGAGCCGGCACCAAAATTAGTTCGTTCACTTTGCTTAATCAAAGCAGAATCACCAATGAGATCAAATGAAGAAATAATGGAACTCATTATAAACGAACCACGACTAATTCGCTGACGTTCGGTGAAGGTATAGGCCGATCGCATTGAAAATTGATCATCGTTAAATATATACGAAAACCCAACCCCTAAATTCCGAGTTTGCAAATCATCACGGTGTGGATAGGGTTGGTCAGCTGGTAATACCAGATTAGGATTTGAAAAATAAAAACCTGAGTACTTTTGATGGTAGGCATCCAACATCCATTTTTTAGAAATACTATTAATTCTAAAATCACCCGCGGTGCTGGTTCCAAAACGCTGCTGATTCTTTACATTTATCGGAACAGACAATGACGCTTCAAGCCCTACTTCAAAAATATTTAAGGAAACTCCAAACGTATAGGAGGTGTTGGGCTTAAAGGTTAGACTTTTTGTTGGATCCTGAATGCTGGAAATATCAAAGAACATGTTTCTTTTCTTAAGAACAGGCCCTAAAAAAAAATAGTCTGAAAAATGTTCAACGTACTTATTTCTAACAGAATCTGATTGCCCAAAGCCTTTCTGACAAAATGAACAAAAAGCAAGAATAAGTATGGTGGATCGCTTCAATATCATAACTCCAGTCCGTATTCCCCTAACAAATTAGCAAATCATAAAATATACTCACTGAGATCACGATTCTTGGCGAGCGTACTTAACTTTTCATTCACCATTGCTTTCGTAATGTGAATCTTGGTATTCGCCTCGATTTTATCGGGCACATTAAAAAGAAATTCATTGAGCAATTTGCTCATTACAGTATGAAGCCTTCTGGCACCAATATTCTCCAGGTCGGCATTTATTGAAAAAGCAGTTTGAGCAATTTAGTCTATAGCATCTTCTGCAAAAGTAATTTCAACTCCTTCCGCCTCAAATAACGAACAATATTGTTTTGTTAAGGCGTTTTTCGGTTCTTTCAATATCCTAATAAAATCATCCTTTGTAAGATTAGTAAGTTCCACTCGAATTGGAAACCTTCCTTGTAACTCTGGAATAAGATCTGAAGGTTTGGAAACATGAAAGGCTCCTGCTGCAATAAATAAGACATGATCAGTTTTTATTACACCGTATTTTGTATTAACCGTTGTGCCTTCTACGATGGGAAGTAAATCACGCTGAACTCCCTCACGGCTGACATCAGGACCACCACCCTTACCATTCCCTGATGCAATTTTATCAATCTCATCGATGAAAATCATTCCCGCATCTTCTGCTCTTCGGATAGCCTCTTCTTTTACCTCATCCATGTCAATCAATTTGGCAGCCTCTTCTTCAAGCAAAAGCCTGCGGGCTTCAGCCACAGTTACTTTTCTTTTCTTCGCCTTCTTCGGCATCATACCGCTAAGCATCTCCTGAAGGTTTATCATAGATGCCTCATCGATCATACCGGCCCCTACCATTCCTACTCCTGGTCCTCCTCCGCCCTGCTTAATGTTGATGTCAATCTTACGGTCTTCGAGTTCTCCATTTCTAATCTTTTCTCTAAATAGATTTCGGGTTCGCTCGTTTAATTCGATGTCAGTGGTAGGTGTCTCCTGTCCGTCCTCCTGCGTTGCAAAGCCTGTGGACTTAGAAGAAGGCTGACGAAGGGGTGGAATAAGGGCATCTAGAATAATATCTTCAACAATAACAGCTGCCCTCTCTTTTACCTCCTCCTTCTTACGTGCCTTAACCATATTAACCGACTGCTCGACCAAGTCGCGAACCATACTTTCCACATCCCGGCCTACATAACCGACCTCCGTAAATTTAGAAGCTTCAACTTTTACAAATGGGGCATCGGCAATTTTAGCTAGTCTACGGGCGATCTCTGTTTTACCAACGCCCGTTGCTCCTATCATCAAAATATTGTTCGGAATGATCTCATCCTTCATGTCCGTTTTAATGTTCATTCTCCTCCATCGGTTTCGTAAGGCTATCGCCACATTTCTTTTTGCATCATGCTGCCCAACAATATACTTGTCAAGTTCATTTACAATTTGCTGCGGTGTTAAATACTTTGAATCCATTCTATTCATTTTGAATTGTTAAACTATTGAATTGCTAGGTCACCTACTCGTTACTATTTTTTTTAAGTTAGCTGAGATGGAAACCTGATAACTGCCTCCGGTCACGTAACCGGTCCGACTAACCGACATTTCCATATTTCTTACACGTGCTAAAATACCAAATGAAAATCCTGAACCCCTACCTGCCGTCTCAAGCTTTAGTTCCTGGTATTTTAAAAAATTATAACCCAATAAAAATTTCGCATTCTTATGAATCAATACTTCGGCACCTAAATTTAAATGGGCCAGCAACCTATTCATAAAAGTTGGCTTTTCGCTTTCAAGTGTTGAGTTATCATATAATACATCAGGAGAAGTCAAGTGATGAGCCGTGAATGAAAATCGAACAGGCATCTGCTCTGGCTTGAAGCTAACACCTGCTTGAATATCAAAAGGAAGTTTAGTTGTGCTCGTTTCTGAATACTCACCAAGAAGAAATCCAAGGTTCTTAATCACCAGTCCTACATTTAAATCTTGGTGAGGATGAATAAAAACACCTCCAAGATCAAACATAACAGCGTTCGCGCGATAGCCAGCTATATTCGAGACGACCCCTTTCAAGTTTGCTCCTAATCTGAAATTGCTGATCCGATGACTTTTGCCAATGTAAAGGGCTGTCTCCCCAGAATTAAAACTACCTATTGCAACTCCACTTGCATCATAGCCTTCTACAGTACCAAGTGCCAAATGTTGAACTCCAAACGAAAGAGGGCCTACCTTATTAAAGTCGTGCTGATAGGAAAAATTGGCCATCCCAATATCAGCAAAATAAAACAGGTAGCTCGCTGAACCCCAACCATTTGTTGTGTCCGTAGCCAAGGCAGGGTTGGACTGAAAAAAATTTACATTCTGATTTGTTAACGATACGTTAATCCCACCAAGAGCAGAGAGTGTGGCATTACCAGGCAGGTTGAGGGATTCAAAAGAATTTGTTTGAGCCAATAATGAGGCAGAAGAAAATAAAGGTAGCACCCATAAAAAGAAGGATCGCACGCTTCCCTTCCAAAGACATTTCGCCCATTCCAAATGAGGAGCTAGCGTTGGTCTTGAGAGGTTTATGAATCTCATCCGTTATGCGCCTTCACCTCTCCCAGGTCAAACTTCAATGGCTTCTTTACTTTATCTTTAAGCAACGCAATCTTCAAAACATCATCAACGGTATCCACGTAATGAAATACAAGCCCTTTGATGTACTGCTTTTCTATTTCCGCTATGTCGCGTTTGTTCTTAGCACTCAACACAATTTCTTTTATTCCACTGCGCTTCGCTGCTAAAATCTTCTCTTTTATTCCTCCTACTGGCAGAACTTTCCCGCGCAAAGTGATCTCCCCAGTCATCGCAAGATTTTCTTTGATTTTCCGCTGGGTAAAAATAGATGCTAAAGAAGTAAGCATGGTAATACCTGCCGAAGGACCATCTTTTGGAACCGCACCTGCAGGCACATGAACATGAAGATCATATTGTTGAAAAACACGATGGTCAATGTCCAATGAAGCAGCATTTGATTTCAAATAGGATAGCGCAGCTACTGCTGACTCCTTCATCACATCACCTAATTGGCCTGATAAAGTTAAGACGCCTTTACCTTTACTAACGCTCGATTCCACAAAAAGTATATCTCCACCAACCTGCGTCCAGGCAAGGCCAGTGACTACGCCCGCAATATCATTTCCCTGATATAACTCTTCATCAAATATTTCAGCGCCTAATATTTTAACTACCAATGCAGGGGTAATCACATCTTCAAACTTCTCCTCCATTGCAACAGACTTAGCTGCGTTTCTGATAACTGTGCCTATCTTCCGTTCAAGATTGCGAACCCCAGACTCACGCGTGTAGCTTTCAATTATTTTGAGTAAAGCCTCCTTCGTAAAGGATACATCTTTGTTACTTAACCCGTGCTCTTTTAGTTGCTTTGGTACTAGGTGCTTAATTGCGATCTGCTGCTTCTCTTCAACTGTGTATCCTGTAAGTTCAATGATCTCCATTCGATCGCGCAATGCCGGATGGATTGTATCAAGTGAATTCGCAGTGGCAATAAAAAGGATCTTGGAAAGATCGTAATCAACTTCCAAGTAATTATCTCCAAAAGCATTGTTTTGTTCAGGATCTAGTACTTCCAGTAATGCAGAGGAGGGATCACCTCTAAAATCGGAACGCACTTTATCAATCTCATCTAAAATAAAAACAGGGTTGGACGACTTAGCCTTTTTTATGTTCAACAAAATTTTGCCAGGCATTGCCCCCACATAGGTCTTGCGATGTCCTCGAATCTCAGCTTCATCATGTAAGCCACCCAACGACATGCGGATATAATTGCGTTGAAGTGACTTGGCAATAGATTTTCCTAACGAGGTTTTTCCAACTCCTGGAGGTCCATACAAACATAAGATCGGGCCTTTCATGTCTTGCTTTAATTTGAGCACAGCCAAATACTCAAGAATGCGAGTCTTCACCTTTTCCAAACCAAAGTGATCCTTATCCAGAATTTTTTTCGCCCGCTTAAGATCAAAATCATCTGTAGTGAATTCCGCCCATGGTAAATCCAACATGAATTCTACATAGTTCATAGACACTGGAAATTCTGCCGCCTGTGGATTGATCCTCTGTAACTTATCCAACTCTTTATTAAAGTGGGCAAGGGCGAGGGCAGTCCATTTCTTTTCAGCCCCACGCTTACGAAGCTTTTCAATTTCCTTGTCTGGCCCATCAAAGCCCAACTCATCCTGCAAAACACGAATCTGCTGGCGCAAGAAATAATCACGCTGCTGTTGATCAATATCCGTATGCACTTTCTTTTGAATCTCATGCTTAATCTCAAGCATTTGAATTTCTTTGAGCATATATTGAAGCAACAAAGTACCCCGATCATTGATGTTATTAGTTTCTAATATTTTTTGCTTATCCGAAACTTCCACGTTTAAATTAGAAGACAGGAAGTGGATAAGGAAAGAAGTGCTTTGAATGTTGTCTAATGCAATATGGGCTTCTTGAGGAATTTCAGGATTCAATTTTAATATTTTGAATGCAGAGTCCTTAAGGGATTGCACTAAAGCCGTTACCTCTTTGCTTTTTAGATCCAATTGTATTTCCGGCTTCAATTCAATTTTGGCCGTAAGAAATGGTTCATCAGAGATATATTCTTTAATCTCAAAGCGATTCTTGCCCTGAATAATAATGGTGGTATTACCATCAGGCAGCACAAGCATTTTAATGATACGTGCAATTGTTCCCGAACGATACAAGTCATCAGTAGCTGGCTCTTCTGACTGCTTATTCTTTTGAGCAATTACACCTATTATTCGGTTGCCCTGGTAAGCATTCTTAATCAACTTGATTGATTTTTGCCGGGTTACTGTAATGGGGATCACTACCCCAGGAAATAAAACTGTATTCTTGATAGCTAGTATTGAAAGCTCTGAAGGGAGATCTTCGGGCTTAAGGTCAGATTCCTGTTCAGGATTAATTAATTGGATAAACTCTTCCGAATCTTCCTGTGCCAGTGGGGATAATGCCAGTGTTTTATACATGATTAAAATGCCAATTTGACACAAAAAACTTACCTCTACAATAATATTAGTAAGAAGTCCTTACATGTCAATCAAGATGCCAAGCGTTGTAAATGAGGCAAATTTGTTCCAACTTTCGAGAGACACAATTAATTATCGATTTCTACTCGAGAGTGAAAACCCCTCATTTTATCCTTTTGGCCTTGCTTTTAACATGCTTTGGGGCTGATATCTTTGCGCAGCGGGAAAAAAAATTAAAAAAGGGTGGCGTAATTAAACTTAATGACTCACTGACTTCTTACAGTCAGTCTGACATATTCACCTTCCCGAATGTTAACAAAGGTGCCTTTTATTCCAATCCTGGCAAGCTAAAAAAAATTGAAACAGTTGATAACGCGGGACAAGAAGAAGCATTATATGCAGAGTTGAAGGAATATGTTTCAAATTTCAGAATTACAAATTTTAGCAAGAATGCTCCTATGATTTGGAAGTTAGCCAAGCTCTCTGAAAAATATGGCCAACCTGGAGAAGCTATTTTGCTTTATAAAATTGTTTTAAAACATCATCAACAAGGAATAAATATTGAAGAATTGCTAAAAGTGTATGACTCGATTGAAACTGATAAAAAGCAATACTACGTTCCTCTTGATTTTTACTATAAACTCGTAGAGTATCGGAAAGAAATAGACACGCTGCGGGCTCCCCGAGCTATATTGGTCAACATGGGTGTTGGCATAAATTCACCCAAGGAAGATTACGGTCCTACAATCGGCAACGTGGATAACCTATTGCTTTTCACTTCTAAACGAAACAAAAGTAAGGATAGCTATGAGCCTGCCTATGATGAAGATATATTTTACAGTCTTCGCGTGGATAGCATGTGGCAATATGCAGAAGAGTTCAAAAAGGTTAATACCAGCTACAACGAAGGCTCGGCCTGCTTGAGTTTGGATGGGAAACAACTTTTTTTCTCTCGTTGCAATGCTCCCGGTACACTCGGCAACTGCGATATCTACTCGGCAACTATACAATCGGATAGCACCTGGGGTGACCTGAAAAATCTTGGGCCAAACATAAACTCATCCGGCTGGGACTCTCATCCCTCTTTAACCCATAAAGGTGATACTCTTTTCTTTGCCTCTAACAGAGTAGGTGGATTTGGATTGTCTGATATTTACTTTTCATTGAAAGATGGCGAAGGCAATTGGCAGAAGGCGATGAACGCTGGCCCGATCATCAACACTCGCAACAGTGAAGTGAGTCCATTCTTACACCACACATTCAATGTTCTGTATTTCAGTTCAAACGGGCATCCCTTAAACTTTGGTGAATTCGATATTTATAAATCCGCTCGTTATGATAGAAGTTGGTCCGAACCAAAAAATATTGGCCCCCTCGTTAATGGTGCCGGAAGTGAATATTATTTTACTATCGATTCAAGATCCAGCGAATTGTACTATGCCAGATCCAATGAAGATGATTTGAAAAATTTAGACCTCTATTCCTTTCCTGTGCCTATGGAAGCTCAGCCAGAAGCGATTGTCAAACTCAAGGGATCGCTTCAAGATCAGGTTGGCAAACCAATGAAGGGAATTGTGTCTATTATTGATTTAGATGAAGGTATTGAAGTTGCCCCAAAATTTATTCGTGAAGATGGGACGTTTGATTTCAGTTTAATCAACAAGCGAAATTATTTGCTTATCATTCAGGGTGATGAGTTCTTTCGGATTGAAGAAATATTTTTCCTGGATGGGAATATCGAAATAAATAAAATTGCAGAGCCTATCGAAAGTAAAATTGCTTTTGCATCTCTTGAATTTGAAAATGGTAAAGCTGATATTTTAGCAGCCATGCATAAAGACCTCGACAAACTGGCCAACTTTCTAATCGATCATCCAGAACTGAAATTAAAGATCTCGGGGCACACTGATTCCGCTGGAAAGGAAGAAGCTAATCTAAAGCTTTCCCAGGCCAGAGCTGATGCCATCAAACGTTATCTCGCATTTGATTTCAAGATTGATGAATCGCGTGTGGAGGCCATCGGATATGGAAGTTCAAAGCCAATCGTGCAGGAACAGACAGATGAGCATAAGCAATTTAATAGAAGGGTGGAGTTTGAAATCTTTAAAGATCAATAATCACCTCTTATCAAATCTCATTTTCAAATCGTTTTTCATTTTCTCATTTTTGATTTACCAAACTCTTACTTTATGAAACCATCCCTTTTCCTTGTGGCTTTACTGGCTCATGGCTCAATAGCACTGGCTCAAACCGAAATCAATCCCAAAATCAAACCGGATAAAGACAAACAATTTGTTTCAACTGAATTGGATAAAAAGTTCACTCACTACAAAGAAGTTGCTCGCGATATTTGGGGGTATGCAGAACTAGGTTTTCATGAAACCAAAAGTACCGCCCGTCTGCAGGACTTATTAAAAAATGAAGGCTTTAAAATAGAAACAGGTATAGCCGGTATGCCTACTGCCTTTATCGGTACGTATGGATCTGGTGAACCAGTGATTGGTTTACTTGCAGAGTTTGATGCATTACCCGGGCTTTCCCAAGATAGCCTAGCTTATAAAAAGCCAATCATTGAAGCTGGTGCAGGCCATGCATGTGGTCATCATTTATTTGGCACAGCCTCTACTGCAGCCGCGGTTGCCTTAAAAGAGTGGCTGATTAAAAATAAAAAACAAGGGACAATAAAAGTATTTGGCACTCCAGCTGAAGAAGGTGGAAGTGCCAAAGTTTACTTGGTACGCGATGGATTGTTTAACGATGTTGACGTGGTGCTTCAATGGCATCCTTCGGATAGAAACGATGCAAGTCCTGAATCATGTCTCGCCATTAAACAAGGGATGTTCAGGTTTTATGGTCGATCTGCACATGCTGCCGCTGCTCCTCAAGCTGGACGCTCTGCGTTGGATGGCGCTGAGGCCATGAACTATATGGTAAACATGATGAGAGAGCACATCCCACAAGAATCACGGATACACTATATTATTAGCAAGGGTGGATTGGCTGCCAATGTGGTCCCCGACTTTGCTGAGATGGAGTACATGGTACGGCATCCGGATGCACGAGTGGTAGAAGAACTTTGGAACCGGATTGTAAAATGCGCAGAAGGTGCAGCAATGGGTAGCGAAACCACCATGAAATATGAAGTGATTTCAGGTTCGTATAATTTGATTCGTAATGAAACGCTGGCCAGACTTATGAATAACAATTTGAAATTAGTTGGGGGTGTAAATTATTCACCTGATGATGTTGAGTTTGCCAAAAAGATACAAAGCACATTTACATTCAACCCACCTGCAATAACAACCGCTCAAACTATTAAACCATTTAAAACAGATGGATTTTTCTATGCCTCAACCGATGTAGGTGATATAACTTGGGTAGTTCCTACTACAGGATTAGCTATTGCTACCTGGGTGCCGGGAACACCCGGTCATTCCTGGCAGGCAGTGGCAGCTGGAAATACAAACATTGGATTCAAGGCTATGATCAACGCTGCGAAAACAATCGCGATGACTGGCATCGATATTTTTAATAATCCAGCTATTGTTGACAAAGCACAGAAAGAATTAGATGCAGCAGTGGGGCCAGACTTTAAATACAAATCCATGATTGGTGATCGCAAACCCGCTTTGGATTATAGAAATGGAAAATAGCAATCGGAGCAACCAAATTGTTCTTAAAAAAAAAGCCCAACTAATTTAGTCGGGCTTTTTCTATATCATGAATTGGCTAGCCGCCAGTAAAAAATTTAGCGATATCGTTATAGAAAGTAAATACCATTAAGATCAGTAACATTGCCATACCAATCTTTAATGCAGTTTCGAAGAATTTCTCTGAAGGCTCTCTTCCGCTAATCATTTCATAGAGCAAAAACATGACATAACCACCATCTAATGCTGGAATAGGTAAGAAGTTCATAAAGGCCAGTACCATTGAAAGAAGACCCGTCATTCGCCAAAAGCGTTCCCAGTCCCAAACATTTCCAAAAGCTTGCGCCATACCAATTGGACCTGATAATGATTTTCGCATTGACAGCTCTCCGCTAAATATTTTTTTAAAGGCCTTTAGTTGAATAAAGATTACTCCAAAGGCTCGCTCCGTTCCTAACCCAATGGATTGAGCAAAACCATACTTAATAATTGACAACTCTTTTTTATCCCAACCTTTAGCGGCAAAACCAATGGCTTCCTGGTCTTTGAAATTCTCTTTAAATGCCAATATCTCTTGTCCGCGTTTCAATTTGAATGAAATAGAATCGCGTGGACCACTTTTAACAATTTTGCTAACCTGATCCATGTAAGCTACTGGGCTCCCCTCCATCTCAACAAATTGATCATCGGCTTTTAACCCAATTTTTTTTGCAATGCCATAATCCAAAATACCTCCAACAATAGCCGGCATACGAGGAGAAATAAAAGTGGAAACAGATTCTTTCTTATTAAAATTCTCAATGAAGTTTCCCGGAATACTAATTTTTACTTCCTGGCCATCTCTTAGAACCGTGTAATAAGAATCCTGCGAAAGCAATACATCAGGCTTAATGATGTCCTGAAAATCATCGTAGTCATTGCCATTGATTTTCACAATCTGGTCGCCAGTCTTAAGGCCCAATTGTTCTGCCAACTCAAGCGCATGAATACCTCCATGGGAGTTTACATAGTCTTTAGGAATGTACGTATCGCCCATGAAAAAAGTAAGGCCGATAAAAATTATAATTCCAACAATAACGTTGACAATGATCCCTCCCATCATTACAATCAATCGTTGCCATGCCGGCTTAGCGCGAAATTCCCAAGACTCGGCTGGAGCTTTCATTTGCTCCTTGTCCATGCTCTCGTCTACCATGCCTGCTATTTTCACATAGCCACCAAGTGGAAACCAACCTATGCCAAATTCAGTATCGCCCTTCTTGAATTTAACAAGAGAAAAATTGAGCACGTTGGCCATTGGAAATAAGAAATCAAAAAAGAGATAAAACTTCTCTACTCTGATATTAAAAATCCGAGCAGAGATATAATGTCCCCATTCGTGTACTGTTATCAAAATTGAAAGGCTTAGCAATAGCTGAGCCGTCATGATTAATCCATCCATCAGTTTATATATTCTAAAGCTTTAATTCTTGTTTCTCTATCCGTCATTACATAATCGTCATAACCTGGGTTGCCCACATAATTCATTTTTGCCAAGCATTGTTCCACCACATCCGGCATTTCCAGAAAAGTTATCTTTTCCTTTAAAAACTCCTCTACGGCCACCTCATTTGCAGCATTTAACACACATGGCATATTGCCGCCCCGGTTCAATGCCTCAAAAGCGAGCGCAAGATTACGAAAAGTTTCCATATCGGGCTTCTCGAAAGTGAGCGCAGGATAACTGGCAAAATCAAATCTCGGGAAGTCGCTTTTCAAGCGTTTCGGGTAACTCATCGCAAACTGGATGGGTAAACGCATATCAGGAAGGCCAAGTTGCGCCTTGAGAGAACCGTCTTCGAACTGAACCAGGGAGTGAATGATAGATTGAGGATGAACTACAACCTCCACTTGCTCCGTTTTCAATCCAAATAGCCATTTTGCCTCAATTACTTCAAGACCTTTGTTCATTAGGGATGCTGAATCAATCGTTACTTTGGCTCCCATATTCCAGTTGGGATGTTTTAGTGCCTGAGCCTTTGTTACTAGTTTCAGATCATCTTTTTTCCTTCCTCGGAATGGTCCACCAGAAGCAGTAAGTATTATCTTTTCAATGGGATTATGAAACTCGCCAACCATGCATTGAAAAATAGCGGAGTGCTCTGAGTCAACTGGATAGATATTCACCCCTTTTTCCTTTGCCAATCTTGTAACCAGTTCCCCCGCAACCACTAATGTTTCTTTATTTGCAAGTGCGATGGCCTTTCCCGCTTCAATGGCTTTGATGGTAGGCTTCAATCCAGAATAGCCAACAAGAGCAGTTAGGACAAGGTCAATAGTGTCCATTTGAACAACTGAAGCTAGCGCATTTTCGCCTGCATAAGTTTTAATATGCAACGGTTCTAATACTTCGCGCACCTTGTTATAATGAAGGTCATTTGCGATAACAACCGCATTCGGCTTGAATTTTATCGCTTGCTCAATCAAAAGTTCTGCATTATTTTGGGCAGTAAGCACCTCTACCTCAAAATCTTCCGGATGAGCTGAAATAACTTCCAATGCTTGTCTGCCAATAGAGCCTGTTGATCCAAGGATCGCGATAGCCTTCTTTTTACTAGTACCCATGAATTAGTAACAATGATTTGCCAAAATGTGTTTTGTAATGAATAGACCAGAACCTGTCTTTTAAGGAATAATAAACAGTTTTTGCAGCAAGGTAAACCAATAAAAAATAGTTTTTACCATTCAGTGGATTAGCCCGCAAGGCAAGAAATGCGTTTCTCCATGCTTCATCAATTACTTTCCAGTAAAGGTGAGTAAAGGCAGCATGTCTGAACACAAAAGAAGGATCCGCAACATAAGGTTTAGAAATCTCATCAAGGAATTTATCAACTGTTTGAGGTTCATTTTTCACTAAACTGTCCTCTCCATTACTTCTTCTCTCAGCGCTTAAAAAGGCAACTGCCTGATACAAAATAAGTGAACGGATGGTTACACTCTTGCGAGTCAACGAAGTTTTTACCATCCGATAATAGTACAAAGGCTCACTTACATTAACCGCCTTAAACTGATCTACTATTCGCGAGGCAAGATCAGCATCGGCAATGTTATCTTTGAAATACAAACGGTAGAATTCATGGAAGATGCTGATCAACTTACTTCGCATGATTGTCGTAGCGCCAAGAAATTGGCACCGAGAATGCATTTGCTCGTATACCTCTTTGTATTCTGTTGGTAGTCGCAACTCTCTAAACAAAAAGCCCTTGTCATCCATAGCCCAATAGGACGACCCGCACATCATTAGTTCAGGATCTTTATTAAATAGATTCATTTGCATCTGAAGTCGTTGAGGGTGTGAGGCGTCATCCGCATCGGTTACCGTGAAGAATTCAGAACTCACTTTTTTTACAAATTCATTGATCAAAAGAACCCGTCCTCTATTTTGGTCGAAATAAAATTTCTTGATTCTGGCATCTGAAAAGGACCGAATGATTTTTGGTGTGCTATCTGTAGATCCATCATCTATGATCCACAATTCAAAATCCTGAAATGTTTGTTGGAGTAAACTATCTACAGCCTCATGCATATAAAGCGCAGCATTAAAAGCGGGCATTAAGATGGTGAGCTGAGCCATTGCCAATTTAACAATTCATTATCACAGACGACTTACTAATTCGTCTGCAATCTTCCTGTCGTTTGAAAGCCGTGGTACCTTGTTTTGCCCACCTAATTTTCCTAATGACTTCATGTAATCAATAAATGAGTTCTTGTTTAAAGATTCGATCCTCAGGGTTCGCAAAATGTTTCCGGTAATCAAATCGTCATAATAAACATTCAATTTTCTCAATTGATTATCCAACTCTACGCTAAACTGTTCTAAATCATTAGGTCGGTTGGCAAATTCGATTAACCATTGATGATGTGGCATTCCCTCCTTGGGGGCAACGTTAGGGGCCACCGTAAATTCAACCAATTCAACCTCTGGAAACTTTGCCATGGTAAGTTTCATTGCGTTCTCCACCTCTTCTCCAATAACATGCTCTCCAAATGCTGAAATAAAATGCTTGACTCTTCCCGTGACAAGTATTCGGTACGGGTTTTTTGAGACAAACTTTACAGTATCCCCGATTGAATAACCCCAAAGGCCAGCGTTGCTATTGATGACTACCGCATAATTCTTTCCAAGTTTAATTTCGCCAATACTCAAACGGCTTGGATTTTCATTGAAGTATTCCTCGGCAGGTATAAACTCAAAGAATATTCCAGAATTAAGTAAAAGCAATAACCCTTCTTCATGCTGAGTATCCTGATAGGCAATAAAGCCTTCGGAGGCCGGATATGTTTCAATCGAATCAATTTTTTTACCAATGGTTTCAAATAGCTTGGCGCGATATGGCTCAAAATTTACGCCTCCATAAACAAACATGGAGAAGTTTGGAAACACATCTTTGATTTTCTTTCCTGTCCGGGCTTGTATCCGGTCAAAATACATTTGAACCCAGGGAGGAATGCCGGAGATGAGCGTCATGTCCGTATCAATAGTCTCATCAATAATCTTATCTAATTTTTGTTCCCAATCATCAATGCAGTTTGTGGCATAGGTTGGTTTTTGATTCGTCCGTAAATATCCAGGCACATGATGATTTACAATTCCTGAGAGTCGACCCGTTTTTATTCCAGCCTTCTCCTCCAACTCAGGACTACCAGAAAGGAAAATCAAACCACCATCTAAAAAAGAACCTTTGCCAGTTTCATGAACATAACTGAGCAAGGCATTGCGAGCACTATTGATATGATTCGGAACAGATTCTTTCGTGATAGGAATATATTTTGTGCCGGATGTGGTCCCGGAAGTTTTGGCGAAATATTCTGGCTTGCCAGCCCATAAAACATTTTGCTCCCCATGTAATACTTTTTCTACATAAGGCTTGAGAATTTCGTAATCACGCACCGGCACTTGCTTCTTAAAATCAGTATGGGATTTAATAGCCTCGAAACCATGGTCTTTCCCAAAAAGTGTATTACGTCCGGTTTGCAATAAGCTCTCTAAAATCTTTTGCTGATAAACTTCTGCTTTCATCGACCACTCTTGTGTCTCCTTAGCGATATAAGAAGCAAATGGCTTGGCAAATAAAGATCGGATACCCATAAGTCCCAAAATTAAGGTAAAGACCGAATATTTCTGTTATTCAGTAAGTTTAGTGTACCTACTGACAAAATTTCACGTTGTATGTTTGGGATGATTTTTGAGAACAATCTTTGCCAAAAGCTCAAATAAGTAAGGGCAAAAAAAATTGGTTAGTATATACGTATAGAAATTCTAATAAAATGAAAACACTTCAAACAATTGTTATTGGTTTTATAGCTGGATTAGCCGGTGCCTATGCTCTCTTTTCCTATCAAGAGGAAAAAAAGTCAAGAGAAGTAAATAACCAGCAATATCAAGTTACCAACTATGAACCACAGGAAGTCTACCAACCTAACATTACTTCCCCTGCCGCCTCCAGCCCAATTGATAATGTAGACTTCAGCAAAGCTGCTGAAAAAACAATTCCTAGTGTAGTTTACATTAATAGCATTTCACAAAGCGGGGCCTCATACTCTTACTGGGATTTGTTATTCAATGGAGGTGGGCAACAAACTCAAATCAGTTCGGGTTCAGGAGTAATTTTCTCGCAAGATGGATATATCGTTACCAATAACCATGTAGTGGAATCAGCAGAGAAAATTCAAGTAATATTTAATAAAAGAGCTTACGAAGCCGAATTGATTGGCACCGATGCCTCTACGGATTTGGCTGTATTGAAAATTAAAGAATCAAACCTTCCTGCTATTACACTCGGAAGTTCAAGTTCTTTGGCTGTTGGCGAATGGGTGGTGGCCGTGGGTAATCCGTTTTCACTTTCCTCTACAGTTACGGTAGGGATCGTTAGTGCCAAAGGCAGACGGATCAATATTGTAAATGATAAATTTCCCATCGAATCGTTCATCCAAACAGATGCTGCCATCAATCCTGGTAACAGTGGTGGTGCCCTAGTGAATAAGAATGGCGAGCTGATTGGAATCAATACTGCTATTTTATCCAGGACTGGATCTTACACAGGTTATGCATTTGCAGTGCCCGTTGATATTGCCAAAAAAGTAGTGAATGACCTTATCAAATATGGCGTTTCGCAAAAGCCAATCTTTGGAGGCAATGCGATTGAATATGATTATCAGAATGCAGCTAAGTATGATATTGACATAACAGGAAAAGAACTAAAGGGTGTGTTGTTAGGTGATGTAGACCGAGATGGTGCAGCCTACGCTGCTGGACTTCGGGAGGGAGATATCATCACAAAACTAAATAGTGTTGATATCAATAGCGAAAGTGCCTTTGAAGAAGAATTAAGTTTCCATTCACCTGGCGATAAGATTACAATCACCTATACGCGTGAGAATAAATCAGGTACGGCTACAGTTACTCTTGTGAACAAAGCAGGCGATACCAATATTATCAAGCGAAAAATTTATAATGATGCCTTGATTGGCGCCAATCTTGAGGCCGTTGATTATGGAGTAAAGGTCACGAAAATCAAGGATGGCCTTTTCAAAAAACTTGGCCTTCCGGAAAACTATACAATAATTCAAATCAACAGGCAACGAGTAAAGGATCCGCAAACTGTGATAGAATTTTTCACTAAATACAAAGGAAAAGTATTGCTCTATGGTGTAAATAGTTCGAAACAGGAATTGCCTTTATCTTTTTACATACAATAGCTAATCAATGGTGATGTGATACACATCCTCTTTGTTTCGTAGGATATCTTTGACGAAAAAGCCACCAGCTTGCTTTATCTCTTCGATGAAATCAAAGCGCTCGCATGACTTTGGAAGGGAAGCAAAAATCAGAAGAAAACGAAAAGTAGTTCCGTCTGCAATCAATGTCCACTGAGGAGCTATTGAAATATTCTCAGCATGAACCATACTGGCCCTTGATCCTGAAGCCTTGTCCACCAAAAAGGTTGTTTGCCAAATACGAATGAGCATATCTTTATATACATTATTAAAATAACAGTGTACATAAATATGAGAGTCCTCCAGTGTTTGAGGGCTTATCGATGCAAGCACTTCGATTCCTATTTCAGGCTTGGGTTTAACTTGGGGCTCTTTTACAATTCCCCCAGTCTTACCATTCGAATACACCTTTTTCTCCTCCATGGGGCAAATCTCGGTTTCCGTTGGCATCCAATCAACTCTAGCACAATTTTTTTAATGTAAATGAACTATCCGGAAGAAGCTATTGTATGCTATATTTGTACTTCAAAAAATCTTGAAGAGTAAAGCACTCCATATCGCCTTTCGGTTCTTGTTGATTGCAAATTTGCTATTTAGCCAGTTTGCAGTAAATCTATTTCATGATCGCCATGATGTACATGAGCCAGCCATAGAATTACAAAAAGGTCAATCAGCTGTTCAAAAGCACGGAGAGCATTGCAAAGTTTGTTCGCTTGATATCGTATTTAATTTGCTTGCTAACCCTTTCAACCAACTCGAAAGCCCGCAACAACTGTCTAACCAGCCAACGGCTTTCAGTGTTACAGTAAAACTCATTTTAGTTTCTTTCTCTCAAGACAGGGCACCTCCCTTCCTAGCTTAATTCACTTTTTTTGATCTGACTAAGATCACAGGAGTACTGTACACCATTGTACAAACTCATAAGCTAACCAGTTAAATTCTTTCTTCTTGAAGTTGATTATCAGAATATCACTATTCGTGTTGCTCATACCTGCGTATACCAGTGCGCAAAGCAATTGTTCTATCACGATTAGTGGAAAAGTATTCGATGCTGAGACCAAAGAGGTATTAGCTGCTGCTGATGTTATAATTACCGAGCTTAATCGAGGAGCTATTACTGATTCTAAGGGCAATTTCACATTCCAATCAATTTGTGAAGGTCGATATAGTATCAGGTGCTCGTTTGTTGGTTATAAAACTATAACCACGCAGACAACGCTTACAAAAAGTATATTAATTGATCTTTTACTTGTACCCGAGATCACACAAATGAACGAAGTAATTATACACGAGAAAATTGCTCATACAGATGGCACACAAAATTTTGTAAACCTTACTGAAAAGCAACTGGCAGAAACGGCAGGTAAAACACTTGGTGAAACATTAAAAGAAATTCCAGGCGTGAATTCAATACAATCAGGACCAGGCATCTTCAAACCAGTAATACATGGTGTACATAGTCAACGTGTGCTTATATTAAATCATGGCATACGACAAGAGGGACAGCAATGGGGTGCCGAGCATGCACCTGAAATCGATCCGTTTATTGCATCCAATGTGGTGGTGATTAAGGATGCATCCGCTATAAAATATGGAACAGATGCGCTGGGTGGCGTGGTTGTCGTAAACCCACCTGACCTGCCAGAAAAGAATGAGATTGGAGGCTCTGTCAATACGATCGCGCAAAGCAATGGACGTTCTGGCACCATCTCAGGTATGTTTGAGGGTGGAATTAAAAACCATGATGGCTGGGGGTGGCGCGCGCAGGGAACTGCAAAACGTGCTGGCGATTTTAAGACACCAACTTATCACCTTGCTAATACTGGAATAAAAGAGTTAGACTTTTCCGCAGCAACAGGCTACCATAACAAGAAGTATGGAGTTGAAGCATTCTACAGTCACTTTCAAACTCAACTTGGTATTCTAAAAGGAACTGCTATTAGCAACCTTGACGATCTTGTTGCGGCCATGGAACGTGAGCCGCCTCAGTATACCACAGGGTTTAGTTATAAAATTGGTGAGCCGCGGCAAGAGGTAAGTCATAATTTAATAAAGCTCAACTCCCATCTTCAAACAAGCAAAGGTGAATGGCAACTACAATACGGATTTCAAAATAACAACCGCAAAGAATTTGATATTCGTAAAGGTGGGCTTTCGCAGATTCCTTCAATTGATTTGCGACTCAATACACATACGCTTGAAACGGAATACGAAATAACAAATAAAAAAAATGCAACACTCTGTTTTGGCGCAACGGGAATGTTTCAAGACAATACGAACATTCCGGGCACGCAACGCATTCCATTCATACCCAATTTTACAAGCCTATCTGCTGGTGTGTTTGCCATCTCCAATTTCCAACTTAAAAAGTGGGCTATAGATGTAGGCATTCGTTACGATTACCGGAAGTACAATGTAACGGGGTATGATTTCAAGAACACGCTCTATAAGGACCAGCTTATCTTCAAAAATCCAAGTGCTACCATCGGTGCTTCTATTCCGCTTACTAAAAATCAATCCTTAAGTATAAACGTAAGCAGCGCGTGGCGTCCGCCACATGTAGCTGAGTTATATAGTTTGGGAACACACCAAAGTGCTGCAGCCATTGAATATGGATTGCTTCTGAATGATTCCACCAACGAGGTCATGAATATTAAGGACGTTCCGTTCAAAATTGAGCAAGCGTTAAAATGGGTAAATACGTATCAATATCATGTAGATCGGTTTCAGTTTGAAGCAACTGCTTACGTGAATTATATTTTCAACTACATCTACTTACGGCCAACAGGCATTACGCAAAACATACGAGGTACATATCCTTACTTTCGATACACACAAACCGATGCGTCATTCCTGGGATTGGATTTTTCTGGTTCATGGCGACTTAGTTCGCAATTTAAGATAAGCTCTAAGATGTCGTTGCTGAGGGCAACAGACGAACGCAATGATGATTTTCTGGTATTCATTCCGTCCAACCGGTATGAGGTAGTTCTGCGCTTTGAAGAACCAAGGCGCTTCGCCCTAAAAAATTTCTTCTTTGAAACAAAGATAAAATACATAGCCAGGCAACATCGTGCCCCACGGGTAGTTACTGTTAGAGAAATCAAAGAAGCAAACGAACAGGGCATTGATCTATTTGCAGACAATACTTCCAACTTTGATTTTATGGAAGCACCTGCCGGATACTATCTATGGAATGCCTCCACCGGGTTTTCTGTGAACAAGGAAAAAGTCAGATACGATTTTCGTATAGCGGCCGAAAACATATTGAACTCTACCTATCGAGAGTACACCAATCGCTTCCGATACTATGCCAATGACATTGGAAACAATTTTATCATCTCTTTAAAATGTATTTTTTAATTAAAAAATAATCAATCATGAAACATAACTTAACTAAAATAAAAACTGTTCTACTGCAATTCCTGTCTATTACTTTCTTCCTGACATCCTTACTGGTATTTAATGGCTGTAAAGAAGCCGATCCTGCCAAGGAAGATGTGCCTGAATTAATCACCAAGGCAACACTGACATTTACTCCTACTGGTGGCGGGGCATCCGTGGTGGTTACTGCTACAGACCCCGATGGTGAAGGCGTGCAAGACATTAAAGCGGATGGTGCAATAAATCTTGCGCCCAATAAAACATACGTCCTAACAATTGACTTGATCAATGGTTTAGCTGCTGTTACAGCACCGGAATATAATGTAACCGATGAAGTGGAAGAGGAAGGTGACGAGCACATATTCTTCTTTGCCTGGACGAATAATACCTTCAGCAACCCAACAGGAAATGGAAACATTGATGCAAGAGTGGATGCCGTCAATTACACAGGAGCAAGCAATTCTGTAGATGCAAATGGAAAACCATTGGGGCTAACTACCACATGGGCCTCGGCAACACCCGCAGGTACCTCTATTCTATCAGGCACATTCAGGGTGTTGCTTAAACATCAGCCTGGTTTGAAAACAGATACTTCAGACTCAAATACAGGTGAAACTGATCTGGATTTGACGTTTACTTTAAATGTGAATTGACCTTTCCTTTTCTATCAACCCCTCAAACCCTTTATTTAGTTGAAAAAGCGGTGTTGAAAATTACTTTCCTAAATTTATTTTTTAGATTAGGCTAAATTTTTATTTTTGCCTATATAAAAATAAAATGAAGAGGTTTTGGTTTCTGCTGATAGGTTTAATCATTGCTGCGTGTGAGCTATTCGAACCAATAGCGCCTGATGATTCTGCAATTCTTGATGGCCCCCTAACCGGACTTAATGAAGCACAGAATCTTCAATTTCAGAGGGGCGATGTTGCATTCAACGATGAAATTTTTACAACTGTAAACGGATTGGGACCGCTGTTTGTGGCCACTTCGTGCCGAAGCTGCCATGCAGGTGATGGCAAAGGACATCCGTTTAGTACACTTACACGTTTTGGACAGATCGATGAAACCGGAAATCAATTCTTGAATTTCGGAGGACCGCAATTGCAACACAGAGCCGTTCCAGGTTTTACACCAGAACAGATTCCTTCGGGAGCGACTTCTTCAAAAATAACACCACCTGCTAATACCGGGCTCGGCTTTTTAGATGCTGTACGTGATGAGGATATTCTAGCCTGGGCTGACCCTGATGACTTGAATGGAGACGGAATTAGTGGTGTTGCAAATTGGATTGAACTTAAAAATTATGTTAGGCCAAGGACGGGAAGCGTGGAACAAAATGGAAAATACATAGCAAGGTTTGGAAAAAAAGGTGCGACTTATGACCTGTTGCAGCAAACGGCTCAGGCGTACAATCAGGATATTGGAATCACTTCAACTTATGAACCTCACGATACCTACTCGGGAGTTGAGTTTGATCCGGAAATCTCAAATCAAACTATCCAAGATGTTGTATTCTATTTGGAAACACTTAAAGCACCAGTACCCCGTGAGACAGACAACGCAATCTTGAATGGAAAGCAGTTGTTTGCAGATATTGGTTGCGCCAAATGTCATCGGGAAGAGATGAAAACAGGAAGCTCATTGGTGCAATCACTTTCTGACAAGAAGTTCTACCCGTATACCGATTTGTTATTGCACGATATGGGCAGTGGACTAGATGATGGTTATACCGAAGGCTCAGCCACTACATCGGAATGGCGCACTCCTGCGCTTTGGGGTTTAGGCTTATCTAAAAATTCACAGGGTGGTCAATACTTTTTGTTGCATGATGGACGGGCAAAAAGCATAGAAGAGGCAATTCTTCTTCACGGTGGTGAGGCTACTCAAACGAGGGATAGTTTTAAATCTCTCTCAATTGAAGAAAAAAATAAACTGATCAGATTTTTAGAAAGCCTATAAAAATGAACAGACGTGATTTTGTAAAACAGGGATGCATCCTTTGCGTGGGTGGTGGCATTCTCCCAGTTATGTTGTCGGGTTGCCAAACTACGCATTACGTAAACGGAACAGTTGAATCAACTGGAATTACAGTTTTAAAATCCGAATTCACTTACATCCAAAAAGAAAAGTCACTAACAAGACAGTTTATTATTATACAGAATGATAAACTGGAATTTCCCATTTATGTATACCGGTTTTCAGAAAATGAATACAGCGCTATATGGATGAAGTGTTCGCACCAAGGTGCAGAGTTACAGGCTTCTGGTGATCATCTTCAATGCCCAAGCCACGGCAGTGAATTCAATAATAAAGGAATCGTTAGCAATGGCCCGGCCGAACGAAATCTGCGTTCGTTTCCGGTTTCTTCCGTTGACGACAAAATCATAATTGACATGCGCCCGTCATGAAAAGAATTTTAACATTTACAATTATGTTTGTCTTAACAGCCACAGTTGTTTGCGGGCAGATTGACTCTACCTTGTTAAGAAGAACTCAGAAAGATACTTCGAGTCTACAACTAAATATGGACGCGATATACAACCGTCCGTTTTTATCAGTCGGCAAAGTGCCGGTTGCACTGGGCGGATATGTGGAAGCAAATTGGCAACACCTAGGAACTGATGGTGTTACCGAAGGCCATCAATTTCAAATGAGACGGCTCACCCTCTTCATTGCATCTGGTATTTCCAGACGGATTAAATTTCTTTCTGAGATTGAATTTGAAGATGGCACAAAAGAAATCAATATTGAATTTGCCTCTGTTGATATTGAATTCCATCCCTTACTCAACTTAAGAGGTGGAGTAGTAATGAATCCCATTGGAGCCTTCAATCAAAATCATGATGGGCCTAAGTGGGAATTTATAGATCGCCCCTTTTCGGCTACGCAACTTCTTCCTGCCACCTGGAGCAATGTTGGCTTTGGATTATATGGCAAGAAATATAATAAGAACTGGGTGTATGCTTATGAAGTGTATTTGACCAACGGCTTTGATGATCAGATCATCGCCAATTCAGAAAACAAAACTTTTCTGCCAGCAAGTAAACTAAACCCCGATAGATTTGAAGAAAGTTTTAATGGTGTGCCTTTGGTTACTGCAAAAGTAGCTTTGCGAAATAAAAAGATCGGAGAGTTGGGCCTTTCGTACATGGGTGGTGTCTATAACAAGTTTCAGGAAGATGGCTTGACCCTTGATAAGAGAAGAAGAGTGGATACCTGGGCGGTGGATTTTAATACTACAGTTCCTGTAACTAAAACGTATATCGTTGCGGAATGGGCTTTTGTAAATGTAGATGTGCCCGATACCTACACACAACAATATGGTAAAAAGCAGGCAGGTGGATTCTTAGATATGGTTCAACCTATCATTAGAAAAAACATTTTCGGTTTTGAGAAGTCTGTTATAAACGCTGTATGCCGATTGGAGTATGTAGATTGGAACAAAGGCAAGTTCAATGAAACTGGAGGGAATATCAGTGAAGACTTTGTTTCAATTGTGCCAGGCTTTAGCTGGAGGCCAACCTCTCAAACAGTTATCAGGCTTAATTACCGTTACAACTGGACAACTGATTTATTAGGAAATCCAGCTTCAAAAACAGCAGGGTTTCAGTTTGGATTCTCGACTTATTTTTAGGGTAGCAGATTGAAGATAATGCTTTCAATCCTTTCCAAAACAAAAGCAGGCCCTACACCTTGTTAATTTTTAATTTCCTCCATCTTTGCAGTCGCTAAAGATTTACCGGTCTGATGAACCAACTTCGAATAATTTTTATGGGCACACCCGAATTTGCTGTGCCAAGCTTGGAAATACTCATTGAGAATAAATTTAATGTGGTTGCTGTCATCACCGCACCAGACAAACCACAAGGCCGTGGACAAAAGTTGACGCCATCTCCTGTGAAAGACTGCGCATTGAAATATAATGTGCCGATCCTTCAGCCAACCAATTTAAAATCTCCAGAATTTATAGAAGAAGTAAAAAGTTACCGAGCCAACCTGCAGGTGGTAGTAGCGTTTCGAATGCTACCAGAAGTAGTTTGGTCAATGCCTGAATTGGGAACGTTTAATCTTCACGCTTCCCTCCTTCCACAATATCGCGGGGCGGCTCCTATCAACTGGGCTATCATCAATGGGGAAAAAGAAACAGGTGCAACTACTTTCTTTCTCAAACATGAAATTGATACGGGCAGCATCATCTTTCAGGAGAAAGAACCTGTTCTTGACTCTGACGATGTAGGATCGCTGTATGACCGCTTGATGAAAAAAGGCGCACAACTGGTTTTGAAAACTGTTCGTGCAATTGAGAAGGGCAATTATCCTTCAATAGTTCAGTCATCGGATGTAGAAATAAAACATGCGCCCAAGATTTTTAAAGAAACGTGTCAGATCAACTGGAACCAAACGAGTGAAGCGGTCAGGAATTTTGTGAGGGGGTTAAGTCCATATCCGGGAGCGTGGGCAAATTTGAATGGGAAGGTGTTTAAGATACTAAAGTGTCAAGTCTTGTTGTCGACAGTCGACAGTCGACAGTCGACCGCTGGTGATGTGCGGTCAGATGACAAAACTTACCTTTACGTTCGCGCTTCCGATGGTTGGGTCTCTGTTGAAGAACTTCAGCCTGAAGGAAAGAAGAAAATGAGTATTCAGGAATTTTTAAGAGGAAATAAAATTTAGATTCTCTGTGTTTAATCGGCCAATTTGAAAATTAACACTTCATATAATTAGCTAATTTGCACCCTGAACATTGGCATTAATGATCATATCACTCATAGCAGCTTTATCTAAAAACCGGGTCATCGGCAAAAACAATGATCTGCCATGGCATTTGCCTGATGACATGAAATATTTCATGCAGACCACAAAGGGCCATCACGTAATCATGGGAAGAAAAAATTATGATTCGATACCAGAAAAATTCCGGCCCCTACCCCATCGAACCAATATTGTGGTGACGCATCAAAAAGATTTTAAAGCAACTGGCTGCATCATTGTACACTCAGTAGAAGAAGGAATTGTATTGGCTAAGAAAAATAATGAGCAAGAGGCGTTTATCATTGGTGGAGCCGAAATCTATAAAATTGGAATTCCACTCTCGCAACGCCTTTACCTGACCGAGATTGTCGCAATAATCGAGGGGGATACTTTTTTTCCGGGATTCGAAAAAATGGGTTGGAAGGAAACATCAAGGGTGCACCATGGAGCAGACGACCGACACGCTCATGCTTTTGATTTTGTCGTCTACGATCGTAAATCCTAATTCATTCTTTTAATTAACTTCGTATATGGAAACACACAAACGCGTACTTGGTATTCTGTATATTGTCTCAGGATCACTGCATATCCTTTTGATGCTCTTTCTATCCGCGTTGTTCTCCATCTTATTGCCCTTTATTTTTGAACACGCTAAGGTGGACGAACAATGGATTCTGGTGTACATAGTTCCTTTTGTCCAAATCATTGGTGCTATTACCATTCTTCTTTTTGCTATTCCATCCATCATTGGAGGAATAGCATTGCTGAATAAAAAGAAATGGGGACTGACGCTTGTTCTGATCGTGGGCTGTTTCAAACTATTCTCATTTCCTATCGGAACAGCTCTCGGTGTCTACGCCATTTGGGTATATTCAGAAAATCACAAGCACCAGGTTTCCAATTCCGCTAATTAACTACACTATGTCATCCTATTTTCAAAAAAAAGTGATTTGGCTCACGGGTGCATCTTCAGGAATTGGTGAGGCATTGGCATATGAGTTTGCACGAAGAGGAGCTAAGTTAATTTTATCAGCAAGAAGAAAAGAAGAACTTGACCGCGTACGAGGAAATTGTATTCCCCAAGCTCATGCTAACATTAGAGTACTACCATTGGATCTTGCACAATCAAATACACTAAAGCTAAGCACGGAAGCTGCCATACAATTTTTTGGACATGTTGATATTCTTATCAATAACGGTGGTATCAGTCAGCGAAGCCTATCCAAAGACACCACTCTTGAAGTTGACCGTCAGATCATGGAGGTAGACTATTTTGGAAGTATAGCATTAACAAAATATCTTTTACCTCATTTCTTGAAACGGAAATCCGGACATTATGTAACCGTCACAAGCGTGATGGGAAAACTGGGTACCCCGTATCGGTCGGGTTATGCTGCAGCTAAACATGCGCTTCATGGTTTCTTTGATTCGCTGCGTGCAGAACTTTGGAAAGAAAGTAAAGGCATTCACGTAACACTTGTCTGCCCCGGATGGATCAACACCAACTTGAGCATTGCAGCACTGTTAGGCGATGGCAAGCCACAAAACAGAAAAGATGATACTCACGACAAAGGAATGAAACCAGCAGTCTTTGCAAAGAAAATGATTGATGCCATTGAAAAGAGGAAGCAAGAAGTCTACATTGGTGGTAGAAAAGAAGTAATGGCCATATATCTCAAACGCTATTTACCAGGTTTGTTCGCAAAAGTTGTTCGCAATGCAAAAGTCAAGTAGCATTTCGATAAGGGTTAATCAATGATCTGGTACGAATATCCATTTATCATTTTAGTAGGATTCTTAGCTGCCTTTCTTAACACGGTTGGAGGTGGCGGTTCGTTATTCTCAGTTCCCATCCTCACATTCATGGGATTGCCCATCACCATGGCGAATGCAACAAGTCGAGTTGCTATTTTATTTCAAAATATTTTTGCCGTTGGTGGTTTCAAAAGCAAAGGCGTTGAATTACCCTGGCCGTATAGCTTATACCTTGGATTGGCATCATTAGGCGGAGGTCTTATAGGCTCTTTGCTTGCATCAAAAGTAGCTGATGAAGTATTTAACAAAATATTTGTTGGCGTAATGATCTTCTCCGTATTCCTGATTTTATACGATCCTTTCAAATCAAAAGGTGAAGAGAAGCTAGGCGCAAGAAGTCAATGGATCGGAGTATTTTTCTTTCTCTTCATTGGTGTCTATGGTGGATTTGTTCAGGCTGGTATAGGATTTTTGGTAATTGCTGTATTAAGCTTGGTCAATAATCTAAGCTTAGTAAAGAGCAACTATGTAAAAGTCTTTGCAGCTATTGTTTATACAGGGATATCCGTTGCCGTATTTGCCTATCAGGGAAAGATCGTTTGGAAAATAGGATTGATACTTGCGATTGGCCATGCATTGGGGGGCTGGGTTGCCAGTCGCTGGTCTGTAAAGGCAGGAGATGTTTGGATCAAACGAGTCATGATCGTTTCTGTTATCGCAATGGCTATTAAACTGTGGATTTTTTAAACATACTTCTTCAATATGAAAAAAATTACACTCTATTCAGCGATCTTGATTTGCTTTGCAAGCTGCCAATCCAAAATGTCAACAGAAAATGATATGGCTAATTATTCAGAAAAATATCGTCCGGCTTACCACTTTACACCGGAGAAAAATTGGATGAATGATCCCAATGGATTGGTGTACTACGAAGGAGAGTATCATTTATTCTATCAATTCAATCCTTACGGGAATACTTGGGGGCACATGAGTTGGGGGCATGCCATCAGTAAAGACCTATTACAGTGGGAGAATTTACCGGTGGCCCTTGAAGAATATCAAGATCCATTAACTGGCGACAGCACGATGATCTTCTCAGGCACTGCGCTAGTCGACAAAAACAATACGAGCGGTTTGTGCCAAGGGAAGGACTGTTTGATTGCTATTTATACTTCACACGTACATAAAAACGGAGAGGGTAAAATGCAACATCAAAGTTTAGCATATAGTAATGATAAAGGCCGCACCTGGAAACAATACTCCAAAAATCCAATTCTAGACATTCAGCGAAAAGATTTTAGAGACCCCAAAGTATTTTGGTATGAGCCCCAACAAAAATGGGTGATGGCAACTGTCATTCCAGATTTATATAAGGTGCGTTTATATGAATCCAAAAATCTACTGGAATGGAAACAGTTAGGAGAATTTGGCCCATTGGCTGATACAAGCCGAATTTGGGAATGTCCTGATCTATATGAATTGCCAATCATAGGAAGTGAAGGAAAAACAAAATGGGTTTTATCCATTTCAGGAGGCCATCCCCAAGGTCCTAAGTTTGTAGGCATGCAATACTTTGTTGGGCAGTTTGACGGAACAAATTTTACTCCTGATGATCCAAATCAATCTGCTCTGTATTTAGATCATGGAAAAGACTTTTATGCTGGGATAGTATATAATAATATCCCTAAAAAAGACGGACGAACGATAATGATCGGTTGGGTTAACAATTGGACCTATGGAGGCCAACTACCAACATCACCCTGGCGCAGCGCAATGTCTCTACCTAGAGTACTTTCGCTAAAAGAAACTGAAAGTGGATTTCGATTGATTCAAACTCCAATTGAAGAAATAACAAAATTAAGAACGGAAATAATAACCGATTCTATTTCCTCCACTGGCGCAGCAGAGATCGAAATAGATTTAGATACTGAAAATTCTCTAGAGATTGGAATTAGGGTCTTTAAAAGTAGTGATGAGCAAACTATCATTGGCTACCGCACAAAGGACCAGGTACTTTTTCTGGATCGTAGAAATTCAGGACATGTAAGTTTCCATCCGGATTTTGCCAGCATTGAAGAAGTCAAATTAAAACCTGCTAATGGAAAAATTAAGCTCCATATTTTCATAGACCAATCAATTATTGAAGTCTTTGCAAACAATGGAGAAGTAACAATCAGTAACTATGCCTTCCCTGAAAAAGGCGAATATAAAATAGAGACCTATTCCCAAGGAGGCAAAGCACCTACATATAAACTGTGGAAATTAAAATCGGTTTGGAGTAAGTAATCTCTTCGCTACTTATATTCGCGAATTGATTTAGACATGGAGGTAAAGGATAAGCAACGGTTTTTTCTAAACGTATATTATTTTCTTTCAGGCATTTGTTTTTCTACGTGGACGTCACGCATCCCCACGATTAAAGCATTCTTCGACTACAACGATGCCGAACTAGGTACCGTATTGTTATTTATGCCGATTAGTTCCCTAATAGGTTTACCATTTTCTGGTTGGCTTGTATCGCGCTTTGATAGCCGCCAACCCATGACAGTCGGGCTGGTGTTTCTTTCAATAGCGCTAGCATGTATCGGTTGGGCATCCTCCACATTTCTGTTAATTTGTGGCATCTCCATGTACGCATTCAGCATGCGCATTATGAATATCGCGGTCAACACACAATCCATCACACTCCAGAAAAAATTTGAACGGAGAATCAATGGCGTTTTTCACGGGCTGTGGAGCACAGGAGGCATTGTGGGCATTGGCATCTCTACACTGTTAGTAGGCCTCGGTGTGTCAATGAATATTCACCTTTCCATTATTGCCATCATAGCAATTGCTGCAGCCATCTACTCTCACCCTCATTTATTGCAGAACGACAAAGCCACTTCTGGAAACAAACTGAGCATGTCTAAACCAGATCCATACATTGTTTATCTCGGGTTGTTGGTGTTTTTTGCTGCCATCTGCGAGGGGGGCATGTTCGATTGGAGTGGCGTGTATTTTAAGGAAGTAGTACGCGAAGATTTATTTACGCTGGGCTATTTGATGTTTATGATCTGCATGGCGATTTCCCGTTTCGCATCGGATAGCATTATCGAACAATTTGGGATGCCCAAGACCTATCTGATTAGCGCCTGTTTAATCATGATTGGGATAGCAGTGGCCGTAATCTTACCGTATTTCTGGACTTCCATGATTGGTTTTTGCCTGGTAGGGCTAGGAACTGCAGCAATCGTTCCTATGACATTTTTGCTCGCTGGCTCATCCAAAAAATATTCAGCTGGAGTTACAATTTCTATCATTGCTACCTACAGCATTGTAGGTATGTTAATCGGGCCACCACTGATTGGCTATGTGGCACATGCCTTAAACCTGAGAATTGCTTTTGTGATTTTTGGTCTTGCCGGACTAATGCTCATCCCTATTTCTCAAATGCTTTTCCGACACCAAAAATTGAATGATTGATGTCATTTACGAAGACTGCGATTGGTCACGAAATTCCAATTACCCAATCTTCACAGGCTCCCTGTGCCCCACCCAAGTAAAACGTTTCGTCACATACTCCGGGTTGGTAAAAGATGCATTGCCCGAAGGATTTCCACCTGTTACATGAAAATCGGAGAAGGCTGCGTTCTGATTCATGTAAATTCCTCCACCAAAATTAAAGGATACTGGTGTTGCTGCTAAAGCCATCGCATCGGCAATTTTTTCCTTTACTATAGGATTGGTTGTATAAGCACCACAAGAGATTGCCCCATGTTGCATTGCCATCTCCTGCGCCAAGGCGATAGACTCATCTGTATTTTTAGTTTTGATCAGAAAAGCGATTGGGCCAAACATCTCTTTACTGTATACCTCTTTATTTGAAGCATCTACTTCAATCACTACCGGTGTAGCTAACCTCGCCTTCTTGAACATTGGGTTTTCAAATGACCGCGACTTCAACCAAACTTTGCCAGGAAGTTTTTCTGATTCCAAAACACGCTCAGAAGTTTTTTTATTCTGGACAGCTCCTAATACAAATGGGCCAGCTTTTGGATTATCGACAAGGCTATTAATATTCGCTACAAACTTTTCTGCAAACTGATCGAATGTAACATTGCCTGATGGTGTATTAATTCCACCAGCCGGTATATAAAAATTTTGGGGAGCAGTACACATCTGTCCGCTATATAGATTAACGGAGAACGCAAGGTTAGCCGCCATTTTATCAATATCATCAGTTGAATCAAGAATGACTGAATTCACTCCTGTCTTCTCGGTGAATACAGTTTTGCCAGGTAATGCCTCCAGATAGTTTCCAAATGCAGAGTTGCCTGTAAAGTCAATCAATTTCACGTTAGGATGTTCTGCTAATTCCCTAGTAATCATTTTATCATATGTATCAACAGCTAATTGACAAATATGAGGGTCAAGATTATTCTCTATCAATACTTTTTGAATTTCTGCAACAACAATAGCAATTGGAAGTATAGCTCCGGGATGAGGTTTTACAATCACAGAATTGCCAGTTATCAAGCTCCCGTAAATGCCGGTCACTGAATTCCATGTAGGGAAGGTGGAACAACCAATCACTAATGAAATCCCTTTTGGCACAGCACGCCACTCTTTATTAAGTTGAATATTGAATTTACCCATAGGCTTATCCCAAAGTATTTTTTCAGGGAAACGATTCAGCTCTTCGTAACCAGCCGCAATGGCTTCCAATGCTCGATCGGCTGCATGTGGCCCCGATGCCTGAAAGGCCATCATATAACCTTGCCCCGTGGTGTGCATGGTTGCATAAGCGATTTCAAAAAATCTTCCTTTAATTCGATCCAAAGATTCCATCAAAATTCCTGCACGATCTTTTGCATTAATTTTTCTCCATTGGTGAAATGCATTCTTCGATCGGTCAATTAATGTTGACGTTGAAAATGTTGGATATAAAACGTTTAGCAACTCTTGTAAATAAGGCGACTCTTCTTGACCAGCCCAGCCTTCTGCATCAAATTGTTTCAAGTCTTCAAATTTCTTTCCCAACCTGGCTTTGAATTTTGCTTGTCCATCAGCATCCGCTGTATCTCCATAGGTGGAAGGCGATGGATTTTCCGGAAAAGCTGCATAAAAAGTGCGGGCATGTAAAGCCTCAATAGCCTTTGTGATCGTCAGTTGATGTTTTTCAAATAGCGTCATAAGTAAATTAGTTAGAAACTATTTAGTACCTCCAAAAACCCTCTTTAACAAGTCCGATGTTCTTGCCAATGGATCTTGCCTGATGTTCTTTTCTTCTTTGGCAATCATAATAAACAAACCTTGTATGGCCAAATCGGTAGCGTATTCGTTCAAGTCAGGGTTTACTTTCTGCACCAACGGAATTTTATTGTAAGTCCCAACAAGATCACCATAATATTGGGTCGCACTTACCTTATCAAGCGATTTTTGAACAACTGGTTTAAACTTCTCTTTTAGTTGAGACGTAGTTGTCTTTTTTAAGAATTGGGTTGCAGCGTCAGGTTCGCCTTTCAAAATGTAAAAAGCATCATCAATTGTCATTTGTTTAATGGCAGCCACAAAAATTGGCTTTGCTTCTTTGGCTGCATCTTCTGCCCCACGATTCAACGATAACACAAACTTATCCACCTCACCACCCAAACCCATCTGCCGAAGGCGAGTCTCTACTTTTTTTACATCAGGTGGAAACGGGATTTTAATTTCAGGATTCTTGAAGTAACCATCCACCTTCGATGTAAGATCAGAACCTTTCGATACTCCATTGGTCAATGCTTCCTTTAGGCCTGACGCTACTTCTTCTGCAGTTAATGGAGCACTACCGCTGACTGCTTTTTTTGCCTTATCTAATAACTTCCCCAATTGAGGAAATGCAACTTCACTTGAAGATAAAATAAGAACTAAAATTAAAACCGTGTGTAGCATAGATAAGTGTTTATGGATGGTATGTAAAAATACAAATAGACAACGTCAATGTAACAGGTTTAGTTTGAGACAATGCTTTAATTCAATATAAAATCACTATCACGGCACTCGAGTCGAACTATTTTAGGAAAAATACGGCTAATCGCGATTTGGAAGGAGAGTAGATGGAAGGTAGATTTGAAGGTTAACTCTTTCTGATGAAAAAAATACTGGCCGAGCTGCTTACCATTGGTGATGAAATCCTTTATGGACAAATTGTTGACACCAACTCACAATGGATGAGTATTGAATTAGATAAGGTTGGAATCAAAGTCATACGCAAAACTACAGTAGGTGATGTGGAGTCCGAAATACTCACTGCATTCGCGGAAGCCGAAAATCGAGCAGACATAATTCTAATAACTGGAGGTTTAGGCCCAACTAGTGATGATTTGACAAAGCCACTTCTTGCAAAATATTTTAATTGTGGACTCGTAATCAATGAAGAAGCGTTACGTGAAGTCACCGAGTTTTTTAAAAGTAGAGGAAGAGAATTAACTGAAATCAATCGCCAACAAGCGGCACTCCCCACTGCATGTGAAAAGATAACAAATCCAAATGGAACCGCCCCAGGAATGTGGTTTAACAAGAACGGAAAAATTTTCATGTCGATGCCCGGTGTGCCACATGAAATGAAAAAGATGATGACGGATAGTGTGATCCCCAAACTAAAAGAGACATTTAATACCCCGGTCATCTATCACAAAGTCATTCGGACTATTGGGTTGGGTGAATCTTATTTAGCAGAAAAAATTTCTGATTGGGAAAAAGCCCTACCCGATCACATCAAGTTAGCTTATTTACCAAGCCTTGGAGAAGTCAAACTAAGACTTACCTCGTTTGGCAATTCAAGTGAACAGATGGAAAGCGAGGTCAGTGTGCTTACAGACAAACTTAAACTACTAATTGGTCAGTTTATTTTCGGCTATGGTGATGATCCCATTGAAGTAGTAATCGGAAAAACATTGAGGGAAAAGAAACTCACCCTATCAGTCGCTGAAAGTTGTACAGGAGGATATCTATCGCACCTGATAACAAGCGTGCCGGGAAGTTCTGACTATTTCTTGGGAAGTATGATTCCCTATGCCTATGAAATAAAAATGCGGCAGCTCGGTGTAAAACCAGAGACTCTTGAAAAATATGGAGCTGTTAGTGAACCCACAATTAGTGAAATGGCAAGCGTGGTTCGTGCAAGATTTAACACCGATATCGGAGTCGCAACAAGTGGCATTGCAGGGCCGGGAGGCGCCACACCTGATAAGCCAGTTGGCACAGTTTGGATCGCCTATTCCGATAAGCATCAAACCGTGACCAAGAAACTTCAACTTTCAAAAGACAGGGCAATTAATATTAGGATGGCCTCTGTTGCTGTATTGAATTTAATTAGGCTGAGCCTCCCAATTCAATAAGAATTTTTGAAAAGATCTGCGTTGATTCGTGATCCGGAATAATATTCTGAGTAGGACCAAATTTTTGAAATTTTAGCGAGGATTCCTTATCGCTCTCCACCATATATTTCAAACTTTACCATCGTTAGCAGGTAGTATTAAAAATACTAACTTTACCATCCGAAACTGAAGGATTATGGCACTAGTGGAACTCATCATGCCCAAAATGGGCGAAAGCATAATGGAGGCTACTATTTTAACTTGGCTCAAAAAGCCAGGCGATAAGATCGAAGCAGACGAATCAGTTTTAGAAGTAGCAACTGATAAAGTTGATACTGAAGTACCCTCAACTCACGGAGGCATCCTTAAAGAAATTTTAGC
The DNA here is from genome assembly GCA_031384515.1 of Bacteroidia bacterium. Classification (GTDB taxonomy): domain Bacteria; phylum Bacteroidota; class Bacteroidia; order Cytophagales; family Cyclobacteriaceae; genus ELB16-189. The sequence goes on along the minus strand of JANNAQ010000039.1, from coordinate 7,444 downwards.
GAAAGAAGGCGAAGTGGTCAAAGTTGGAAAAGCCATTGCCATCATCACTACTGATGGAGCTGATACCAAAGCACCAACCGGCACATTATCTGAAGTAAAACCCGCAGCCAAGATTACAGAAGAAGTAAAAATATTTGTTCCTGCCTTAGCCACAAATGGAACAAGTAACTCACTTGCTACTGATTTTAAGTCATCGACAAAATTCTTTTCGCCACTTGTTAAGAACATAGCGAAAGAAGAAAATATTGCTGTTGCGGAATTAGAAACTATTTCAGGATCAGGAGCAGAAGGAAGAGTAACAAAAAAAGACATTCTTGGCTACGTACAAAACCGCAAGCTGGGCACTAGTATATCACCCGCACCAAGAGGTGGCAATTCATCTCCATTGGTTCCTGCCTCAATCAGTGCAGGCGATGAAATTATTCAAATGGATCGCATGCGCAAGATGATTGCCGAACGCATGGTGGATTCGAGACGAACTTCTCCTCACGTTACTTCATTTGTAGAAGCCGATGTTACCAACATCGTATTCTGGCGTAACAAAGTGAAGACAGACTATTATAATCGGGAAGGCGATGGGCTTACTTTCACTCCCATTTTTATGGAGGCGGTTGTCCGTGCCATAAAAGATTTTCCGATGATCAACATCCAGGTTGATGGAGACCGCATCATTAAAAAGAAAGATATCAATATTGGGATGGCCGTAGCTTTGCCTTCAGGAAATCTTATTGTCCCTGTTATCAAAAATGTTGATCAATACAATTTGAGTGGCTTAACCAAAGCGGTGAATGACTTGGTTAAACGATCTCGCGAAAATAAACTCAAGCCTGATGACCTGGCAGGTGGCACTTATACCATTTCCAACGTGGGTACGTTTGGCAATGTGATGGGCACACCAATCATCATGCAGCCTCAAGTTGGAATTCTAGCTATCGGAGCGATTCAGAAAAAACCTGCTGTTATTGAAACTCCGTATGGAGATGCTATTGCCATACGCCACAAAATGTTCCTTTCCCACTCGTACGATCACAGAGTGGTAGATGGTGCGCTGGGAGGCAGTTTCGTTAGGCGCGTTGCAGATTATTTAGAAAAATTTGATATCGAGAGGACCATCTAGTTTTAACTCACCATTTTCAAAAATTATTTATAATGAAATTCGGAACCAAGGCAGTTCATGCTGGCGTTGAGCCTGACCCATCTACAGGAGCTATCATGACTCCGATCTATCAGACATCCACCTATGTGCAGGAATCCCCTGCTAAACACAAAGGATATGCTTATGCTCGTGGTGCAAATCCAACGAGAAATGCGCTACAAAAAAGTATCGCTTCTTTAGAAAACGGCAAGTACGGAATTTGTTTTTCTTCAGGGATGGGCGCCACTGATGCGGTAATTAAATTGCTTAGCCCTGGTGATGAAGTTATCACTAGCAATGATTTGTATGGTGGTTCATATCGGATGTTCAGGAAAATTTATGAAAAATTTGGAATCAAATTCCATTTTATAGACCTGACTAACTCTGTGAATATTTCTGCTTACATAAATTCAAAAACAAAATTGATGTGGATTGAAACTCCTTCTAATCCGCTCATGAGTATCATCGATATCAAAGCTTGTGTTGACATCGCAAAAAAAAACAATATTATTGTTGCGGTCGATAACACATTTGCATCACCCTATCTGCAAAATCCTCTTGATCTAGGTGCAGATATAGTAATGCACTCTGTTACCAAATATTTAGGTGGCCACTCTGATGTGATCATGGGAGCCTTAGTAAGTAACGATGAAAAACTTCACCAGGAACTCGCTTTCATTGCCAATTCATGTGGAGCAGTGCCAGGCCCGCAAGATTCTTTTTTGGTTTTGCGAGGAATAAAGACACTGCATCTGCGGATGGAGCGGCATTGCAGCAACGGAAAAAAGATCGCAGAGTTTTTAAAAAATCATCCAAAGGTAGGACATGTGTATTGGCCAGGGTTCCCTGATCATCCCAATCATCTAATTGCGAAAAAACAAATGCGCGATTTTGGTGGCATGCTTTCGTTCACACTGAAAAATGATAGCCTAGAGACCGCTACAAAAATGATGGAAAGCGTTGAGTTATTTTCATTAGCAGAATCTCTCGGAGGTGTAGAGTCATTGATCAATCATCCCGCATCCATGACACATGCCAGTATTCCAAAAGAAGAGAGAATTAAAAATGGGTTAAGTGATTCATTAATTCGACTGAGCATTGGTGTTGAAGACGTTGAAGACTTGATTGCTGATTTGGATCAGGCACTTCTTAAGGTGTAAAGGAAGTAATTCGTGAAACACGGATTACTTGTTGGGCGATCATCAATTACCTGTTAATCTTTGTCAATAGTATTATTTTTCGCCCTGCGAATATGACGACTTGCGCGGTCTTGCTTCTTTTCAATTCGAACCTTTTCTCTTCTGGTAACTTCCCCATCGGCATTCGCTCTTAGTTCAATTCTGCGAACACTGTGTTGCTCCGAATTGAGAGCTGCCGCCTCTCTGTTTGTCAATTCGCCATCTTTACGACCTTCATGAATTCTTGCGCGTTGAGTGCGTTCACGGTTATCGGCACGAGAAGTTGCCATTTGAGCTTGCGCTGTCATTGCTAGGGTTGATACGAGTGTGATAATAATTACTGTCTTTTTCATAGCTTTTGAATTTGGGGGTTAGACCAGATTTCCAAACTATAGTTTAACGCACTTAAAAAATAATCAGCAATCACTCTTCAACAAAATTCAAATCCCTTCCAAAGGTTTCGTCTATGGCTCTTAGCGCAAAAATTGCAACTACAACGGTTAATATACCTACTATCAAGGCGCCATTCAAAACGCCAATCTGCTCTCTAAGTTCTTTGAATAAATAAGTTAATGGTACCACTGTACCTCTAATGATATTGGGCACTGAGGTAGTTACAGTAGAGCGAAGATTTGTTCCAAATTGCTCAGCAGCAATGGTTACAAACAATGCCCAATACCCTATGCTAACTCCCATTAAGAAACAGGTTATGTAAAAAAATGTTGGAGTCCTTACCGGCATGTTCAAATACAAGACAAAAAAGAAAAGTGTTAGCATGATATACATAAGAACAACCTTTTTCCGCGAACGCATCGCCTGACTAATAAACCCACTCAGAAGATCACCCACAGCTAAGCCAATGTAACTATACATGATGGCATCGCCTGCCGCTATGCCCTCACCAATGTTTAATGCCGTGGCAAACTCAGGTGAGAATGTGATCAGTATTCCAATAACAAACCAAATAGGCAAACCAATAAAAATACAACCCATAAATTTTTTAAATCTTTCCCCGTTGTTAAACAGTTGGAGGAAATTTCCGCGAACAATATGTTTATCCTTCTCTTTTAGTTTAAGAAAAACACCTGATTCAAAAACACTAACTCTTGCAATCAGCAACAGCAACCCCAAGCCACCACCGATAAAATAGGCAATCTGCCAATCAAATTGTTTAGCTATAAAATTGGCAAACACTGCACCCATCAATCCTACACTTGCCACAAGGGTTGTTCCATATCCTCTTAAGCTGGTAGGTAAAGATTCAGAAACAAGAGTGATACCTGCACCAAGTTCTCCTGCCAATCCAATCCCAGCGATAAAACGAAGCAATGCATACTGGTCAACAGATGTGACAAAACCGTTTAATGCATTTGCCAACGAGTAAAGAAGAATGGAACCAAATAGCACAGATAATCTGCCACGTTTATCTCCCATAATTCCCCAAATAATTCCCCCAATCAAAAGGCCAATCATTTGGGCGCGCAGCAAAAATTCGCCTTGCGATAGTAAATCGCTTTCAGGCACCCCCATAGAACGAAGGCTAGGAATCCTTACAATACTGAACAAAAGCAAATCATAGATATCTACAAAGTAGCCAAGCGCAGCAACTATAACAGGTATGCTTAAGAGTTGCCTCAGATTACTTGTTTTCATGTACAAAATTTCCCTTAAAATAGGCGAGAATATTGAATATTCAATGTTGCTCCCATCCTTTACCAATTGTTACCTTCTATAAAAAAACAACTGAAAAATGTGAATTTTAAGGCTAATCTTGACGTATTAAACTTCAACATATACCTATGAAAAGAATAGTTCTTCTATCGTTATTGATTTCATGCTGGGTCGTTACCCAAGCACAAAAGAAATCGAGTAACACAACAACAAAATCAACCATCAGCTATGACGAGAAATTATACAATGCATTAGAATGGCGTAGCATTGGGCCATATCGAGGCGGCAGGTCTTCTACAGTCACTGGTGTTCCAGGCAAGCCTAATCTATATTATTTTGGTGGAGCTGGCGGTGGTGTATGGCGCACAACTGATGCTGGCAGTACATGGTCCAATATCTCTGATGGCTTCTTCGGAAGTTCAATTGGTTCAATTGCTGTAAGTGAATGGGATAATAATGTCATGTATGTAGGACAGGGTGAAGTTACAGTTCGAGGCAACGTTTCCTATGGACATGGAATATGGAAATCCACAGATGCAGGCAAGACCTGGGCTTTTGTTGGCCTTAAAGATTCTAAGCATGTACCACGCATCCGCATTCATCCTAAGAATCCAGACCTTGTGTACGCTGCAGTAATGGGCGATCTGTTCAAGTCATCTGAAGAGCGAGGCGTGTATCGATCAGAAGATGGTGGAAAAAACTGGAAGCGTATTCTATTTGCAAATGCTGATGCAGGGGCTGTTGATCTTGTCATGGATCCAAATAACCCAAGAATACTTTTTGCTGCTACATGGCGGATCAGGAGAACTCCATATAGCCTTGAAAGTGGTGGCGAAGGTTCTTACTTGTGGAAAACTACAGATGGTGGAGACACCTGGACAAATATTTCAAAAAACGATGGTTTGCCAAAAGGACTATGGGGAATAGTGGGAGTCACCGTTTCGCCTGCAAACTCTAATCGCATCTATTCAATTATTGAAAATGAAAATGGCGGTGTCTATCGATCTGATGATGCCGGCAAGACGTGGAAAAAAATGAATGAAGATCGTAATCTGCGGCAAAGAGCGTGGTACTATTCACGCATATATGCCGATACTAAAGATGAAGATATGGTGTACGTTATGAATGTGGACTATCACAAATCAAAAGATGGAGGCAAAACATTTACAAGCTATGATGCCCAACACGGTGATCATCATGACTTGTGGATTGCTCCAGAGGATAATCTGCGGATGATCATTGCAGATGATGGTGGTGGCCAGGTTTCATTTGACGCAGGAGAAAATTGGAGTACCTATGGCAACCAACCAACTGCACAACATTACCGAGTGGTTACCGATAATCATTTTCCATATCGTATTTATGGAGCGCAGCAAGACAATAGTACACAACGAATTGCGCATCGCACTGATGGCTCCTCTATTGGAGATCAGGATTGGGAACCAACAGCTGGAGGAGAAAGTGGACACATAGCGATTGACCCAAATAATAATGATATAGTCTATGGCGGAAGTTATGACGGACTTTTAACACGTAAAAATCACCGTACTGGTGAGGAACGAAACATTAATGCCTGGCCCGATAATCCGATGGGTCATGGTGCCGAAGGAGCGAAGTACAGATTTCAATGGAACTTCCCTATTTTCTTTTCTCCACATAATCCCAAAAAATTATACGCAGCGTCTCAACACCTACATGTAAGTTACAACGAAGGTCAGAGTTGGGAATTAGTAAGTCCTGATCTTACACGCAATGACCCCTCAAAACTTGGCCCTTCCGGAGGACCGATTACAAAAGACAACACAGCAGTAGAATATTATTGTACACTTTTTGCAGTCGCGGAATCTCCCTATGAAAAAGACCTAATTATTGCAGGCTCAGATGATGGGTTACTCCATATTACCAAGGACGGAGGAAAGAATTGGGAAAAGATAACTCCTCCAGGAATGCCAGAATGGACGATGGTCAATAGTGTTGAATTTGATCCATTTGTTAAGGGAGGTGCATATGTTGCTGCTACTAGTTATAAGTTAGGGGATTACAGACCCTATCTGTTCAAAACAAAGGACTATGGTAAAACCTGGACAAAAATTGTTGACGGAATTGACCCATCTCATTTCACGCGTGTAGTACGTGCCGATCCTAAAAGAGCTGGTTTGCTTTATGCTGGAACGGAGTTTGGAATGTATTTTTCATTTGATGATGGTGCAAGTTGGAAACCATTTCAACTTAATCTGCCCATCGTTCCAATTACCGACTTAACAATAAAGAATGATAATCTTATTGCAGCCACTCAAGGGCGAAGCTTCTGGATGATTGATGACTTAACACCCTTGCATCAATTAAACGATGGAGTCACTAACAGCAATGTGTTTCTATTTAAGCCAATGCCTAGTTACAGAATGAATGGGGGACAGGCCGGGCGAAGAGGACAACCAAAAACAGAGGGAATCAATCATCCCAATGGAGTAATGATTCACTTTTATCTGAAGGATACTGTTAAGGCTGCTGGGTCTCTGGAGATATTAGAGAGCAATGGGACATTGATAAAAAAGTTTGCCACAAAACCTGACAAAAAAACAAAAGAAGAGCAGTTACAAGTTAAACCAGGCATGAATAAGTTTAATTGGAATATGCGTTATCCAGATGCCGAAGGTTTTGATGGGCTAATCATGTGGTCAGGTTCGTTGACGGGACCAAAAGCCACTCCCGGCATGTATAAAGCGCGTCTTACTATAAATGGAACGGCAACAGAAACTGATTTTGAAATTCTAAAAGATCCTCGAACCAGCAGTACAGTTTCAGAAATTAAGATACAGTTTGATTTTTCGATTGCTGTCCGTGACAAACTTTCAGAAACTAACAAGGCCGTTAAAAACATTCGAACAGTGCGCGAACAAATCAATCGTGTAACCGAACCAATGAAAGGTAAAGACGAAATGAAAGATGTGAATGAAATGGCGAAATCAATTTTAGATGATATGAAAAAAATTGAAGAGGCACTCTATCAAACGAAAAACAAAAGCGGACAGGACCCTTTAAATTATCCGGTGAGATTGAATAACAAATTGGCTGCTCTTGGCTCCGAAGTTGATGGTGGTGATTACCCTCCAACAGAACAGGTTAAAGCTGTTTATGCTGAAATAGCCGAAAAAATAAATGAGCAGTTAAATACGCTGAAAAAAGTAATGTCCGACAAAGTGCCTAAATTCAATGATCTGGTAAAGCAAAAACAAGTTAGTGCGGTGACCCTTGAGGTAATGTAGTTTTTCAAAAATTCCTGCACCAAAAAAAATGGGAGACGATTTAAGTCTCCCATTTTTTATGGTAATGGTGCCAAAAATGGTTGGTGTTTTTTGATTTGAAATTTCCTTTCTTTCCACGGTAAGTCTGAAGAGGACGCAAGCTCTGCTGGAGAGCAACTTGTTAGCAATAGGATTTATCGACTGGAATGGTCAGG
>JANNAQ010000065.1:0-8080 GCA_031384515.1 Bacteroidia bacterium | reverse complement strand
TAAGTTTCCAGCAAAGATCGATCTCTTCCATGTGAGCAAAAAAGTCTTCATCAAATCCACCCATTTTATTGAATAGATCGGACCTGATAAAAAGACATGCTCCTGTTGCCCAGAATATGGGTAGACAGTCGTCATATTGATGATTATCTTTTTCAAGTGAATTGAAAATCCTTCCTCGACAAAAAGGATAACCTAATGTATCAATAAATCCTCCTGCAGCCCCAGCATATTCAAAGCTTGTTTTATCTGCATAAGACAGAATTTTTGGTTGAGCTGCTCCAACTGATACATCATTTTCCAAAACAGAGATTACCGGGTCGATCCAATTTTCAGTTACTTCAACATCAGAATTCAAGAGCACATAATATTTTGCTTCTACACGTGAGAGGGCATAGTTGTAGCCACCACAGTATCCAAGGTTAGAAGGAATCCTAATCACTTCAACTTGTGGAAATTCTTTATCAAGAAAATCCACGGAGCTATCTGAGGAATTGTTATCGGCAACAATGATTTTTGAGCCACTACTAAATTTCAGAACAGAAGGAAGAAACTTTTTGAGTAGTTCCTCGCCATTGTAGTTAAGAATGACAATGGCTACTTGTGTCATCCCAACATAGAGCTAAAGTCCATCCCAGGAATATTTGGCAATATGCCTTCCGTACTCTTGCGTATCTCTTCTTTAGCAAGAACGCCAACCTCCTCAGATGCTTTGTTCACCGCTGCCACAATTAAATCCTGAACTAGTATTTTGTCTTCCGACTTTAAAATAATCGGATCAATATCTAAGCTAATTAGAATTTTTTTTCCGTTCACCGTTGCCTTTACCATGCCGCCACCCGACTCAGCAGAGGCTTTGATCAATGCTAATTTATCCTGAGCTTCCTTCATACGGGCCTGCATCTCCTTCACTTTGCCCATCATTTTCATCATGTCGAACATAAATTGCGTTTTATTTTTTTGAGTTGTATTTATACAGAATGAGTTAGGCAGTTCTGCAAATTCTGTTCAAGCTATCTTGGTATTAGCATCACTGTGCCAGATTGATTGAAACTTTGACCAGCTAGATTAACCATGTCTGCTTTCCAAATGTAAGCCCCCTCAGTCAACGTCACCCCATTTCTTTTTCCATCCCATGGTTCATTTTTTTGAGTTGAGAAAATCAAAGCTCCCCATCTGTCAAAAATGCTAAGTTCAATTTTCACAATAAAGTCCCCTGTCACCGTAAACGTGTCGTTTAGCTTGTCACCGTTTGGTGTAAATGCGGTAGGAGAGATGAGATGAGTCTCCTTTACAAAGGAAAGGGAATTAGATATGGAAGTTGTAAGTCCTGCCTCCACTGCGGAGGCTGCAATTTTGTATGAAACAAATTGATTTTTTGGATCAGGTTGATCATCTACAAAAAGTGTATCTGAGCCGACATCAAATTTTTTGATGAGCACATTCCCAAGACCATACTTCTCGACCGTATAGGTTTTTACCCCTTTGTTCCAACCTTGATACCGGCTCCAATTGAGGTAGGTAATATTTTTATTATCCAAAGAACCATATAGCCTCAGCGGACAAACAAGAATTCCAGCGGCACTGACGTTTCCACAATTGTCTGAATAGTTTATGGCGTAGCAAAATCCAAAACTCGTTTCATAGGCTGGATCATTGAATTTCTTGTCTGGCGTTTCATTTAGTAGAACCGAAGGCCCTGAAAGGATTGATCTTGAAACTTTAAAACCTGTGGGTATAATTTTGGGATCGAGTACCCATGTAAGTTCTACCCCAGGGTCGTTAACTATCGAACTCACATTGTTAATGGCTGGAGGTGTATTAGTGTTGAATGCCATTCCGCATTTTGGAAGGGAGATGCTCTTGGAGCCATTTGAGTAATTACTGGTGAGGGAATAGCAATAATCCGTTTTACAAATGGCGTCTGTATCATCAATTGATAAAGGAGAGGCTCCTGGCCTTGTTAGCGTTAAGTCCGTTACGTTATTTTTTTTACGCGTATAGGTCATGCTTGATATTCCAGTGGTGGAGGTGGTCCAATTCAATGTGTTCACAGCACTTTTAATTGCTAAATCGAAATTTTGACTGCATATGGTATTTGAATAAACGTTTGTATTGGCACAAGGATCGTACGAGCTAAGCCTAAAGCAGTAGAAGTTATCATCCACTTTAAGGTTAGGAACTGCAAGCGTATTGACTCCAAAAACAGTTTGATAAAGTTGAAAGGAGTTACCCGAGTTAACTCCAATTTCGCTGCGGTATTGAATGTTTGCCTGAGTTGAGAAATCAAGTTTAATGTTGGAAGCATCAACCGCTGTGAGAGTATTGATGGTAGTGGGTGGCAGCGAATTTAGAGCCGTAAAAGTTTGTGTTTTTGTTAAGCAGTTATCAGCTGAGTTCAAATCGCGACCACGAACTATTATTGTTTTGGTACCGGTGGAGGTGTACGTGTGCGGACCCGCCAAAATGGAATTGCTAAAAGGTAAAATATATTCAGGTGTGCCATCATTTGTGAAATCGATAAGGTATTGATCGTAACTATTGTCATTTACCTTCACCTGTGCTTTGCTATTGGCACAGCTGTAAATGTCAAAATTTGGCGGGGCGTTTTGGTCCACCGTAATGGTGATGTCATCAGACCCAATACTTTGATAGAGGACAGAAAGTGTAAAAGTGCCTGGTGTTGTGTAGGTGTGCGTGAAAACATTTTGTTGTTGACTATTGCCTTCAAACTTCATCTCGCAAGGCTTTCCAGAGGTGCAGTCACCTATTGTGATCAAATTGGTGTCCATAATAGTAACCGTGAATGGTGCGCAACCTTTTTTCTGGTCTACCTGAAATCGGCCAAGCCTACTTTTATAAGGCGATTGAGCCAAGGTGGTCAGGCAAATAGACAGAGCAACAATAGACAGAATGATTTTCCTCACGCCTCTAAGATAGTTTCTTTCAAAAATTTTTCCGCCTTTACCATATCCTCGTGAAATACACGATCTGTTTCTATAAACGGAACAGTTTGCCGGAAAGTATTTACAAATTTCTCAAGCTTTGGTGAAGTTTTCAAAGGCTTCCTGAAATCCAGAGCCTGCGCGGCAGTTATAAGCTCAATTGCCAAAATAGAATACACATTATTTACAACCCGGTATGCTTTGGTTGCTGCATTCGCACCCATGCTCACATGGTCTTCCTGTCCGTTGGAGGAAACAATTGAATCTACCGATGCCGGTGTGCAAAGTTGCTTATTCTGACTCACGATGGAAGCAGCGGTGTATTGGGGTATCATCAAACCGGAATTGATACCTGGATTGGCGACAAGGTAATTAGGCAGATCTCGTGATCCGGATATCAGTTGATAAGTTCTCCGTTCTGAAATGCTTCCTAATTCAGCTAAGGCAATGGAAAGAAAATCCAGAGACAAGGCCAACGGTTGGCCGTGAAAATTGCCAGCAGAAATAATTTTATCTTCTTCCGGAAAAACGTTTGGGTTATCGGTAACCCCGTTTACTTCTGTTAGAATAACTTGGGAAATATACTGAACGGCATCGTCACTAGCTCCATGCACTTGTGGGATGCACCGAAATGAATACGGATCCTGAACGTGCTTTTTGGGTTGCGAAATGATAGCACTGCCTTCCAGGAGTTTCCGAAACTCAAGTGCCACTTTTATTTGTCCTTTTTGAGGACGTATGTAATGAACCAGTTCATCAAACGGTTCAATTCTTCCGTCAAATGCATCCAGCGAAAGCGCACCGATTATGCTAGCTAGTTTTAAAATTCGTTGAGAGTGAAGTAAACACCATACTCCATATGCGCTCATGAATTGTGTTCCATTAAGTAGGGCTAATCCTTCTTTGGCTTTGAAATGAATCCTTTTCCACCCTAAAAGCTGAAGGACCTCTTCACTTGAATAAATCTTTCCCAGATAATGTACTTCACCAAGTCCAATTAATGGAAGTGATAAGTGCGCAAGTGGAGCTAGATCGCCCGAAGCCCCAAGGGAGCCCATTTCATACACTCTAGGTAGGACACGCTGATTGAACATCTCAATCAATTGCTCGACTGTCTCCGATTGAACACCTGAATAACCATAAGAAAGCGACTGCACTTTTAAGAAAAGCATCAATAACACGATCTCTCGTGGCACCTCTGCTCCGGTACCGCAAGCATGTGATTTTACAAGATTCTCCTGCAGTTTTTCCAGTTCTTCTTTGGGGATGTTCTTGTTATAAAGTGAACCAAACCCGGTGTTGATTCCATAAATCGGATTATTCGAAGAGGCTAACTTTTGATCCAGGTAATCGCGGCAGCGAATGATCTTTTGCCGCGCATCCTCTGACAAGGCAATTTTAGAATGACCGTGAAGGACATGGTCAAGTTCCTTTAAGGTTAATGCTTTGTTGGATATATGATGTGTTGGTTCCAAGTGTTGTTGATCGTGATTGATTGTTCTTTAGTCGTGGAGAATTAGCGTTGTGATTAACTTTTAACTTTTTCTTTTAACTGCTTAATGATTTCATTCAATGATAACTTCTCCTGCTCTCCCTTCTCCATATCTTTAATAGTCAACTGCCCGTCTTTTATTTCATCTGATCCGATGACAATCACAAACGGAACCATTTTCTTATTTGCGTAGTCTAGTTGCTTTTTTAGTTTGGTTTGATCAGGATAAATTTCTGTGGCTATCCCGTTTTGCCTTAATTCATGTGCAACCTTCAAGCCATACCGCATCGTGTCTTCATCGAAGTGAGCAACCATGATGGTGGCGGAAATCTGGGCTTCTTTGGGGAAGAGTTGAAGTTCTTCCATAGCATCGTATAACCGATCTACCCCAAAAGAAATTCCAACACCTGAAACACCTGGCAAACCGAAATTACCTGTCAGGTTATCATATCGACCTCCACCACTTACACTGCCGATAGCTACGTTATTGATCTTCACTTCAAAGATTGAGCCGGTATAGTAGGAGAGGCCACGCGCAAGAGTATTGTCGAAGACTATTTTTTCTTCTACATTATCCCCGTACGATTCTAAAAAATCTAATATCTGACTTAACTCAGCTACTCCTTTTGAAACTTTATCTGAGTGGTAGGAGAAGAAATTAAGATCATCCCGTATCTTCTGTAATGGTCTGCCGGGATTAATGATTTCATATATGGCCTCAACTGTATTTTTATTGAAGCCTTTTGATATCAGTTCCTCTTTTACTTTAACCTTTCCAATTTTTTCTAATTTGTCGAGGGCAACAAAAAGATCAGCAGCTTTTTCTCCAAGACCTAGATACTCAACGATCCCGGTTAATATCGACCTATGATTAATCTTGATTGAATAATCCGTGATGCCTAATGCTTTAAATACCTCCTTAATTATCAACACAATCTCTGCTTCGCAGATCAAAGAATCTGTTCCCACTACATCGGCATCGCATTGGTAAAATTCTCTATATCTTCCTTTCTGCGGGCGATCGGCTCTCCAAACGGGTTGTATTTGGTAACGCTTGAATGGAAAAGTAATCTCGCCTCTGTTCATCACCACATAGCGCGCGAATGGAACGGTTAAGTCGTATCGCAAACCTTTTTCAGAGATGTCAGAAGTTACGAGTTTCGAGTTGCGAGCTTCGAGTTTGGATTTATCAACATCTTTTAGAAAATCACCTGAGTTTAAAACCTTAAATAATAACTGATCACCCTCATCCCCATATTTCCCCGTAAGGGTTGTGAGATTTTCCATAGCTGGTGTCTCCAGTGGTTGAAAGCCGTATTTCTGAAATACCTTCTTAATATTTTCAAGGATGAACTGACGCTTGGCCATTTGTGCTGGGCCGAAGTCGCGGGTGCCTTTGGGGATGCTTGGTTTTTCCATAGATAAACATGGCAATTTAAACACAATGCCACAGATTCACTGATTTTATGGCTAAATTGAAATTATCTGCCTATCAGTGGCTGAAAATCGGAAAACCTGCTTATTTTTGCACCCTTTAAAACTCAGAAGCCATGTCAGTAACCCGTTTGAAGAGAAAGAACCGCAAAGATAAAGCGAAAGCGTCACGCAGAAGAACCTCCCTTAAGGTACAGAATTTCAAGCCTGTAGCTAAGAGTGTAGACATAGAGAAGATCAAAGAAGAATTTAAGGCGAAGGCCGCGAAGAAATAATTTGGCAATTAGCCAATTTGAAAATTAGCCAATGGGATACCGTTGGCTTTTTTGTTTGTGCCAAATTGGCTATTCTTTAATTGACTCATTGATTAATTGCTCCTCGTTTCCCCAATTCAATCACTTCCATATTTTTCATTTCCGTTCCAATTATTTCAAACCTCACAATGGTTTTGATCTGATGAAAACCGTGGTTGCCTGCTGCTCCAGGGTTTATGTAAAGCATGTTATTATAGGTTAGATCTTTTTTTATTCTAAGAATATGCGAATGACCACAGATAAAGATATCTGGCACACGGTCTTTCAAAACCTTTTTTATTCTAGGATTGTAGTTGGGAGGGGCTCCGCCTATGTGCGTTATCCAGACGGATAAACCTTCACAGATGAACCAATTGTTCTCTGGAAAACGGACTTGAATTTCTTTATCATCAATGTTGCCAAATACGGCTCTTACTGGTTTAAACTTTTCGAGATCATTGACAACCGCTGCATCGCCCATGTCTCCACCATGCCATATTTCATCGCAATCCTTGAAATACTCGAATACTTTTGGATCAAGGTAACTGTGCGTATCAGAGAGTAAACCAATCTTCATTGGAGAAAGTTAATTTTTTTTGAACGATCTGACTTGTATACGGGTTATCTTTATTCAAAAGAAGAACAACCCAGTATGTCAAAAAAGAAAATTGGTATTATCGGCTCAGGGCAAGTTGCGCAGATTTTAGCTGCTGGCTTTTTGAAACATGGTTATGAAGTAATGGTAGGCAGCAATCATCTCGAAAAGCTTACGGATTGGAAACAGAATAATATAAAGGCCCAGCTAGGCAGTTTTGAAGAAGCTGCCAGGTTTGGTCAAATTGTAGTTTTGGCTGTAAAAGGTATCGTTGCCGAAAAGGTGATAAACTCGATTTCGTTGCTATTAACGGATAAGACTGTTATCGATACCACTAATCCTATCGCGGAAGCGCCTCCATCCAATGGAGTTTTAAGGTATTTCACAACTCTTGAAGAGGCCTTGATGGAGCGATTACAAAAAGCTGTACCGCATGCCAACTTTGTGAAGGCTTTTAATAGTGTTGGCAATTCATACATGGTCAACCCTGTGTTTCCAGGCGGTAAGCCAACCATGTTTATCTGTGGTAATGATGCTAACGCAAAAAAAGACGTGACCTATATACTTGAACAATTTGGTTGGGAAACAGCCGACTATGGCTTTGTTGAATCAGCCCGTGCGATCGAGCCATTGTGCATGCTGTGGTGCATTCCTGGAATGATCCATAAGGAATGGCAACACGCCTTTGGGTTATTTAAAATTTGATCTTCTTTCAGAAGCATAAAAAAAGGCCATCACTTTCGCAATGGCCTTCATTCAGGAATTAGTAGTTATTATCTCCACCTGCTTGTGGTCTGCTAGACCAGGGTCTTTGTGAGTTCTGGCTTCTTCCTCCATGGCGGGAAGAATTACCACCACTATTACTATTACCACCTGGTCTCCTAGGAGAACTGTTTCGTTGCTTTTCCACTTGCTTCACAAATGTGTGCTGCATCATTGGGTAAGAATGACCTTCCACTACTGGGATGGTTTTACCTATAAGTTTATGAATGTCCTTCAGGAATTCTTTTTCTTCGGCATCGCAAAAAGAAATTGATATACCACTTGCTCCTGCGCGGCCTGTGCGACCAATGCGGTGAACATACGTTTCAGGAATGTTAGGCAATTCAAAATTGATAACATGTGATAGTTCATCAATATCAATACCGCGTGCAGCAATGTCAGTTGCTACCAACACGCGTGTTTGCTGTGATTTAAAATTGCTCAGTGCACGTTGACGGGCATTTTGAGATTTATTACCGTGAATGGCTTCTGCGGAAACTCCTGCGCGGTTCAAATCTTTTGTTACGCGATCGGCACCGTGCTTGGTGCGAGTGAAAACGAG